>NZ_JBIBGL010000058.1:0-1002 GCF_042956465.1 Embleya sp. NPDC008237 | reverse complement strand
AGTCGCCCGCGAAGCGGGCGTCTCCCGGTCCTGGCTCTACAACCAGCCGGACCTACGAGCCGAGATCGAACGTCTGCGAGCCCGGCATCGCCCCGTCCCCGCTGCCCGCCCGATTCCCGACCGGCAGCGGGCCTCCGAAGCATCCCTGCTGCGGCGCTTGGAGGCCGCCACCGAGCGCAACCGGCAGCTGGAGGCGGAGAATCGCGAGCTCAGGCAGGCCCTCGCCCTGGCGTTGGGCGAACGCCGCACGGCCGACACCTGCGGCATCCGCGCCACCGCGACGTCTCCAGCTGCAAGGGCGATCGGCCCGTGCTGAGGAGCTGACGCACCGGCATCGCGACCGCAGCTGTTCCCGCAGCCAACCCGGGAGGTCGGCGAGGATACGCGGTCGACGGAGGGACGCTGTTACGGCACTATCCGGGGCAAGGTCCGATGATGAGGAGCACGGTGATAAGCCAGGGCGTGAAGGTCACAACACGATGCGAAGCCTGCGGCGGTGTGCTGATACTCGACACCGGCCAGTCCATCGAACGCGGGCGCCTGTGGTGGGGAACCGAGGGGGCTTGCCAGTCCTGCCCCGTCGTCTGGTGCGAGCAGGACTTCGGCGACGCGACTCCGGAGGCGATCCGCCAGGCCCTCCTCGCGGAACACGGACCCGCCCGGCTCCGGCTGACAGCGCCCGGGGCGAGTGCAGTGCCCGTCCTTCGCGCCCTTCGAGAGGTGCACGGCCTGTCACTGGCACAAGCACGGGCCCTGGCAGACGAGTTGAAGACGACCAGCCTCGTGGGCACGTTCGTCGAGATGGAACTCATAGCCGCCCGGCTCCGACACCATTCCGTCGGAGTGACAGTCGAGACATCGTCCGGCTGACCCTCCGGAGCGAGCGACACGCCGGGCGACACAATCTCCGCAGCCGGAAAGGTCTCGATTCCTCCGCGTCGAGGACACCGTCCACATCGCATTGTCCCTGGTCAGCCCCGTCCTCATTGCGATGGCTCAAGA
>NZ_JBIBGL010000057.1:0-1021 GCF_042956465.1 Embleya sp. NPDC008237 | reverse complement strand
CGCGCGATCCGTTGCAGGAACAGGCCTATCGCTACGCCCGCGATCTGCTGCGAGGACGGCGCAGCGGCGAATTCGACGCGCTCTGGGCCGATGGCCCGCGCCGCCAGGGTACCGAGTTGACCTCCGCGCAATGGGACGCCGCCGAGGCGCAGGGACGCAGCCTGTTCAAGGACCACTACGAAGCGAGTCCGGTCTGGCCCAACGGCCCGCCGCCGAAGATACCGCTGCAGCTGCCGGGCCGGTAAGCAACGACGCGTGCGTTCGTCGCCGCTGCGGGCCTGCCGCGGGTGCGCGGCGGCGGTCGCAATGCCGCGCTACGCCTACGCGCACGCTACGTTGTCTTCACCCGTTTGTGCCGTCGGCCTTACCGTCGCACGCCTAAGCTGATGCGCATCTTCGGCCGAACGGAGGCTCGCATGCATATCGTATTGGGCGGTACCGGACATGTCGGCTCCGCGCTGGCCCGCGAGCTGATCGCGCGCGGCGAGCCGGTGACCGTGGTGACCCACGATCCGGACAAGCGCGGCGAGTGGGAAGCGCGCGGCGCGCGGGTGGCGGTGGCGGACGTGCGCGACAGCGCCGGCTTGCGCGAGGTGCTGCGCAGCGGGCGCCGCCTGTTCCTGCTCAATCCGCCGGCCGACCCGGCCACCGACACCGATGCGGTCGAGAAGGCCGGCGTGGCCTCGATTCTGGCCGCGCTGGAGGGTTCGGGCCTGGAGAAGATCGTCGCCGAATCCACCTACGGCGCGCAGCCGCTGGAGCGCGCCGGCGATCTGGGCGTGCTGTACGCGATGGAGCGCGCGCTGGAATCGCAGCCGATCCCGTGCAGCGTGATCCGCGCCGCCTACTACATGAGCAACTGGGACGCCGCGCTGGCGAGCGCGCGCGAACGCGGCGTGGTGACCAGCTTCCTGCCCGCGAGCTTCCACTTGCCGATGGTCGCCACGCGCGACCTGGGCCTGGCCGCGGCCGAACTGATGACGGCGCCGGCCTCCGAGTCCGTGGTGCGCTACGCCGAAGG
>NZ_JBIBGL010000056.1:0-1232 GCF_042956465.1 Embleya sp. NPDC008237 | reverse complement strand
GAACGCCGCCCTCGACGGGGCGGTGAACGGCCCCGTGCGCGGCTCGCATGCCGCGCGCGTGGCCGACTATCGGATACGAAATCCTTATGCGAAACGATATGTACAAAGTGATCGTGGAACGGCCGCGCCGCGGCGGCGGCTGGACCAAACCGGGACGCGAACCGCGCGATCCAGACGAAAGTCCCGCCCGCGAAGGCATGCGCGAACGGCTCGGCATGAGCCGCAAATGGCTCAACGAAAACCTGCGCCCGCTGCAACGCTGGCTGGATCGCCAGGCGGGCCGGCCTTGGGACGCGGTCTATGCGGAACTGTGCAAGAACGTGGATCGACGCAACACCGTGCAGCAACACATCCATGAGCATCTGCGCGATTTCGTCGAGGTCGCCGTGTACGAAAGCGAGGGCCAGCTCTCCGCCATCCGCCGCTGGCGCGGCGCGGTCGCGCTGGCCGATAGCCATTGCGATCTGTACGTGGACCCGCGCAACGGCTGCCTGATGCGCAACGAGGAAGCGTTCGTTCGCCGCGTACGCAAGCGCGACGAGCACCGGCTTGCGGTGCATGCGCGGCAAGCGGGTTGGCGCGAAGGCGTCCGCATCGTCGACCGCGATGTGCAACTGCACCGCCTGGACGGCATCTGGTACCGGATCGAACTCGCGCCGGTGCCCGAGCCGCGCCGCTCCAAGCGTAAGTCCGGCGTCGTTTTGCCGGGGCTCGCGTTCGATGCGGTGCTGCATGCGCAGATCGGCGAGTGCGAAAGCAAACGCTGGAACCTCTATGGCCGCTGCGGCGTCTATGCGCGCCGCAAACGCCAGCTGAGCCAGGCCGAACTGACCGCCCACCGGCTGCGCAACGGCGACGGGCCCGATCCGTTCGACCCGCACGCGCTCGCCGCGGCCGCTCGCGCGAACAGCCGCAAGCGGCGTTCGCCGTGGCGCACCGGCGCACCTAATTAAGGACTGAACCATCATGAGTACCTCAAGCTACGAACTGCTCCACGCCGACGAAGGCGTGGCACCGGTCAAGGCCTGGATCCGCGGGGTTCCGGTCGACGAAAGCGCCAAGCACCAGCTGCGCAACATCGCCGCCCTGCCCCACGTCGGGCCCTGGGTCGCGGCCATGCCCGACGTGCATCTGGGCAAGGGCGCGACCGTCGGCTCGGTGGTGCCGACCCGCGGCGCGATCATCCCCGCCGCGGTCGGCGTCGACATCGGCTGCGGCATGGCCGCGGTGCG
>NZ_JBIBGL010000055.1:0-1335 GCF_042956465.1 Embleya sp. NPDC008237 | reverse complement strand
CCGAAACTCGGCCCCTGATAGAGACGACAAATCGCCTGCGGGAAGAAGCACCGCCAACAACGACTCCGGGCCCTGCGGGACGCACTCCCGCAGAACGACCTCCTGCGAGGTGGTCCGCCGGACGCGCTCACGACCTCGCGCGTCGGGCACCGAAACCGTCAACCGCTCCCACGGCAGTACCAACAGGACCGGGGCCTTCGGCAAGAGCGTCGCGACCGTCCCGGACAGCGACTCCCACGACGACACCCGGACCGTCTCCCATGACGGCGAAGTCGTGTACGGATGAGCTGTGTCATCCACCCACGGCGCGGTCAACACCGTCGGCGGACCCGAGCCGAGGCACCGGAAAGCGGCATCCACCAACCGCTCGAACAGCACCGGCTCCCCAGGCCGGACAATCTCACCAGACGACACGCGATCTCCCCCAGCCTCGACATCCCGGAGCCGACAAAGCCCCGGAACAACACCCTTATGCCGGGCCCATATCGACTGCGCCCCGCCCAACCAACATGAACAAACCCCACAACAGCAACCGAGTTGCCACATCCCCCCAGGCGGCAACACACCGAACGGGCCACGCCACCCAGCGAAGTCCCACCCGAGGGAGACCACCCGAGAACCACCCGCGGCGCCGGCGAACCACACCACCTGCACAACCCCAGCCCAGCCCAGCACCACCTACGCGGAAGAACCGGACACTTACAGGTGGCGGGACCCGTGGACGCGCCTGACCGCGATCGCCCCCGACTGGAACCCCACCGGACGCGATGCCCCCGCCGAGCGATGGACCGTGACATGGCAACGTACGCTCGCCCTGACTCGACTCCACACCGACAGCGGCGGACCCCGGCGACCTGATACCCGAACACACACACCATCGACGGCGAACGCGTGGGCGCGTGCCTCGATCGTGGATCGCCACGCCTGGGAGTCACCAACCCGCGCGCAACGCGAAGCACCGACCGCGCTCCGGGTCGAGCCGGCACCCGAGGCGGCGCAGCGGCCCATCACGCCTGCGTCGACACGACACGCGCCATCGGGGCCCCCGGGCGAACCGGTGGGCACCCACCCTCACCGCCACCACCACGTTCCACGCACGCGAGGGACACCTGACCGTGCCCCGCGGACACATGGAGACCATCGACGTCGACGGGATGGCACATGATGTGAAGGGCGCCGTCGTGTTGGCCAACGCCCCGGCAACGACGGCGACTACCCCGCCGAACGCATCGACGCCCTGAGAGCGTGTTTCTGATCCCGTCTGCGTGAGGGGTTCGGGGCCTACGCTGGTGCCGTGTACGAGAGGGCCGAACGGGCCGGGGAACGTGTGTGCCC
>NZ_JBIBGL010000054.1:0-1376 GCF_042956465.1 Embleya sp. NPDC008237 | reverse complement strand
CTGTGGTGCGTCAGCTCTTCTGCTGCGCGACCGCCGCTTCGGCTTCCTTCTGGAGCTGGTCCAGCACGTCCTTGGGCGACTTGCCGGAGACCGCGCTGCCGAGCTGCTCCTTGATCTTGGGCGAGAGCACGTCCCACGCGACGTCGTTCAACGGGTAGAACTTCGCCTTGGGCAGCAGGTCGATGTACGGCTTGAGACCGGCGTTGGCCGGGTTGGCCGCCATCTTGGCCATCACCGACTTGGTCACCGGCGGGAAGCTGTACTGCTCCTGGAACTTGATCTGCTGGTCCGTACCGAACGCGTGGTCCAGGAACGCCTTGATCTGGTCCTTCTTGCCGTTCTTCTTGAACGCCATCATCCAGTCGCAGACCCCGAGGGTCTCGTTCAGCGGACCCGCCTTGCCGGGGATCGGCGCGGTCGCGTACTTGAGGTTCGGGTAGTCCTTCTTCAACGTGGCGATCATGGTGGGGTTGCTGTTCACCATGCCGACGCTGCCGCCGTAGAAGTCCGTGTAGACGTCCTTGCGGTTCTTCGTGCCGGGGTTCGACTCGGTCAGACCGGTCTTGACCAGGTTGTCGTTGACCCAGTTCAGCGCCTCGACGTTCTGCGGGCTGTTGACCGTGTACTTGCCGTTGGTCTGGTAGCCGCCGCCGTTGCCCAGCGCCCAGTTCATGAACTCGCCCTGGGCCTCCTCCTTGCCCAGCGGCAGGCCGAAGGGCGTGGGCACGCCGGCGGCCTTCAGCTTGGTCGCGGCGGCCTTGAGGTCGTCCCAGGTCTTCGGCGGGTCGGTGATTCCGGCCTTGGCGAACAGATCGGTGTTGTAGATCAATTGCCGGGTGCTGGAGGTGAAGGGAATGCCGTACTGCTTGCCCTTGACCGTCGCCGCGGGCGTGAACGACTCGATGAAGTCGGCCTTGGTGGCGGGCGACATGACCTCGTCGACCGGGTAGAGCAGGTCGTCGACGACCTTGTCGGCATAACCGCCGGTCTGCAGAAGGTCCGGCATGTCGTTGTTCTGGATCATGGTCGCGACCTGCTTGTCGATGTCGTCCCAGTTGACGACCTGCAGGTTGACCTTGATGCCCGGGTTCTTCTCGTTGAAGCTCGAGATCACCCCGTTCCAGTACTTCTGCATGCTGCCGTCGCCGCTGCCGTAGTCGGCCACGACCAGCTTGATCGTGCCGTCCTTGGGCGCACCCGCCGCCGCTCCGGAGGCGCCGGGGGCCGCCTTGTCGTCGTCCTTCTTGTCGTCCGAGCCACCACACGCCGACAGAAGCAGTGCGGCCGACAGTCCTGTCGCCGCCAATGCCATCTGGTGCCGCTTCATCGCAGTACCGCCTTCATGCCTTCGGGAAAACAGGACCGTTGGTGAGGGT
>NZ_JBIBGL010000053.1:0-1439 GCF_042956465.1 Embleya sp. NPDC008237 | reverse complement strand
CCGAGCATGGGTGTGGCGTGGCATCGTTTTCTGGCGTTCTTCAACATCTACTTCAAGCGTGAGGCGGATGGTGGGGTTGCGTTGGGTGCGTTGCAGCCGATGCGTTCGGGTGGTGAGGTGATCGATTTCGAGGACCCGGCGGACGATGCGGTGTTCGGGGTCTCGCAGGTGGAGCATTTCACCTGGAAGGGTCTGCTGGACTTCTCCACGTGTACCGAGTGTGGTCGGTGTCAGTCGCAGTGTCCGGCGTGGAACACGGGCAAGCCGTTGTCGCCGAAGTTGTTGATCATGTCGTTGCGCGAGCACGCGTTCGCGAAGGCGCCCTACCTGCTGGCCGGCGGCGGGAAGGACGAGGAGGGCAACGAAAAGGCGACGCCTGAGCAGTTGGCGAGGGTCCCGGCGTCGGCGCTGGCCGAGGCGGAGCGGCCGTTGGTCGGCACGGCGGCGGAGAACGGGGTGATCGATCCGGACGTGTTGTGGTCGTGCACCACGTGCGGGGCGTGTGTGGAGCAGTGTCCGGTGGACATCGAGCATGTGGACCACATCGTGGACATGCGCCGGTATCAGGTGTTGATCGAGAGTGCGTTCCCCTCCGAGGCGGCGACGATGCTCAAGGGGTTGGAGAACAAGGGCAACCCGTGGGGCGTGGCGACCAAGGCCCGGCTGGACTGGGTCAAGGAGTTGAGGAAGGCGACCGGCATCGAGGTGCCGATCGTGGGGCAGGACGTGGACCCGGCGGAGTTGGAGTATCTGTTCTGGGTGGGGTGTGCGGGGGCGTTGGCGGACGGTCCGAAGAGGACCACGAAGGCGTTCGCGGAGCTGTTGCACATCGCGGGGGTGCGGTACGGGATCCTGGGCAAGGAGGAGTCCTGCACGGGTGACTCGGCCCGCCGGTTGGGGTCCGAGGTGGTGTTCCAGATGCTGGCGGCGCAGAACGTGGCGACGTTGAACGCGGCGCTGGAGGACGCGCCGCGCAAGCGGATCGTCACGACGTGTCCGCACTGTTTCAACACGTTGGCCAACGAGTACCCGCAGTTGGAGGGGCACTTCGAGGTGATCCACCACACGCAGTTGTTGCAGCATCTGTTGGACGAGGGTCGGCTGACGCCGGTGGAGCCGGTGGACGGGCTGGTCACGTATCACGACCCGTGTTACCTGGGTCGGCACAACAAGGTGTACACGCCGCCGCGGGAGATCATCGCGCGGGTTCCGGGGTTGCGGAACGAGGAGATGCACCGGCACAGGGAGCGGGGTTTCTGCTGTGGTGCGGGTGGTGCGCGGATGTGGATGGAGGAGCGCATCGGCAAGCGCATCAACAACGAGCGCATGGACGAGGCCCTGGCGCTGAAGCCGGACATCGTCTCCACCGCCTGCCCGTTCTGCCTGGTGATGTTCACCGACTCGATCAACGCCAAGAAGCAGGCCGGCGAGGCCTCGGA
>NZ_JBIBGL010000052.1:0-1590 GCF_042956465.1 Embleya sp. NPDC008237 | reverse complement strand
ACGATCGGCCGCTTCTGTTGGGCTCGTTGAAGTCGAACATCGGGCATACGCAGGCGGCGGCCGGGGTGGCCGGGGTGATCAAGTTGGTGATGGCGATGCGGCACGGGGTGGTGCCGGCGACGCTGCACGTGGACGAGCCGACGCCTGCGGTGGACTGGTCCTCGGGTTCGATCGAGTTGGTGACCGAGCCGCGGCCGTGGCCGGCGACCGGGCGGCCGAGGCGGGCGGCGGTGTCCTCGTTCGGGGTCAGCGGTACCAACGCACACCTGGTCGTGGAGCAGGCCCCGGAGACCGAGCCGGTGTCGGTGGCGGCGGCGGTACCGACCGAGTTGCCGGTGGTGCCGGTGGTGGTGTCGGGGCGGTCGGTGGAGGCGTTGCGGGTTCAGGCGGGGCGGTTGGCGTCGTTGGTGGACGGTGGTGGTGTGTCGCCGGTGGATGTGGGGTTGTCGGCGGCGGTGTCGCGGTCGGTGTTCGAGCATCGTGGTGTGGTGGTGGCCGCCGATCGGGTCGAACTGGTCGCGGGGTTGCGGGCGTTGGCCGCCGGGGATGCCGCTGCCTCGGCGGGTGTGGTGTCGGGGGTGGCGGGTGGGGGGCGTACGGCGTTCCTGTTCACCGGTCAGGGTGCGCAGCGGGTGGGGATGGGTCGGGAGCTGTACGAGGTGTTCCCGGTGTTCGCCTCTGCGTTCGACGAGGTGTGTGCCCGGTTCGACGAGTATTTGTCGCGGTCGTTGCGGGATGTGGTGTTCGGTGGGGTGGGGTTGGACGGGACGGGGTTCACCCAGCCGGCGTTGTTCGCGGTCGAGGTGGCGATGTTCCGGCTGCTCGAGTCGTGGGGGGTGCGGCCGGATTTCGTGACGGGGCATTCGATCGGCGAGTTGGCGGCGGCGCATGTGGCCGGGGTGTTCGCGTTGGACGACGCCTGTCGGGTGGTCGCGGCGCGGGGCGCGTTGATGCAGGCGTTGCCGGCGGGTGGGGCGATGGTCGCGGTCAAGGCGAGCGAGGCCGAGGTCCTGGAGGTGTTGCGGGGACACGAGGCGGGGGTGGGGATCGCGGCGGTCAACGGGCCGTCGTCGGTGGTGGTCTCCGGGGTCGAGGACGTGGTCCTCGCGCTCGCGGACGAGTTGCGCGGGCGGGGGCACAGGACCAGCCGGCTCACGGTCAGTCACGCGTTCCATTCCCCGTTGATGGATCCCGTGCTGGAGGAGTTCGCGGCGGTCGTGGGCGGTGTGGTGTTCGGTGCACCCGAGATCGCGATGGCCGCGGGTGTCGAGGAGGTGTGTTCGGTCCGGTATTGGGTGGACCACGTCCGGGAGCCGGTGCGGTTCGCGGATCACCTGGCCCGGTTGCGCGCGTCGGGGGTGACCCGGTTCGTGGAGATCGGGCCGGACGGGGTGTTGACCGCGATGGGCCCGGAGAGTGTGGAGGGCGCGTCGTTCGTGGCGTTGCAGCGCCGTGACCGGCCCCAGGTCCGCACCGCCGTGACCGCGCTGGCCCACCTGCACACCGACGGCCACACCGTCGACTGGTCCCGGCTGTTCACCGGCACCGCCGCCACCCTGACCGACCTGCCCACCTACCCCTTCCAACACC
>NZ_JBIBGL010000051.1:0-1646 GCF_042956465.1 Embleya sp. NPDC008237 | reverse complement strand
CCCGGCTCGCGCTGGGTGGTGAATCCCATGCCCGAAGAGTCCATGAATACCGGCAAGGTCGGCAGCGTCAGCGCCGATCGCTACGAGCAGATCGTGGCCGAGCTGCGCGAGATCGTGGAGAACCACACGCGAGGCCAGTTCACGATCGGCGACCACGCGTTGGAGATCGAGCCGTTGCGCGGAACCGGTGGCGGGGAGCAAAGCGACGAGTTGTTCACGGTCAAGCAGTCGTTGTTCCGCCTGGCCGAGGACATCGGCCTGTCGTATTCCTCGCTGAAGAGCTCCCGGTGGACGGCCGCGCGCTGGCCGAAGGACCGCCGGCAGAGCGGGGTTTCCTTCACCGTTCACAAGGTTCTGGGCAGGATCGCCGACGAGCGGGAGCGGTTCGCCGCGATTCTCACCCCACCGGAGGGCAGGGCTCGTTGGACCGTGGACGGGGCCAAGCGTCGAGTGGGCTGGACGGTCGAACACCCGGTCACCCCGCAGGAGAAGGTCAGCGCGATCCACACCCTCGCCCGGGACGAGAACGTCGCCGCGGCCGTCACCACCGATTTCCTGCGGCGGCCGACGGTGGTCGCGCAGGTCAAGCGGGAGGACAGGGTCCGGGTGGTCGAGGAGTTGACGCGTGACGACCACGTGGCCGCCGAGGTGACCACCGGTCTGTTGCGGCGCCCCGATGTCGCCTTCCGGGCGATGAGGGACGACACCGCCCGCCACCAGGTCAACCACGCGCAGGTCGAGCACGGCCGGCAGGCCCGCGAGCACTTCGAGGAAACGCACCCGATCGCGCCGGCGGTCCGCCGGATCGAGCGGACGGTGGAGTTCCTGGACCTGGTCGCGGCCTGCCACGCGTTCGTCGCCGCGGCCGGCCGGGTCGTCCCGGGCATGCGTGATCGTCAACTGGGCGACGACGAACGCGCGATCGTGCACGACAACGTGGCCCGGGTTCGGGCGACGCTGGACTGGATCGAAACGGCCGTCGACACGGGCCGGGTCGACGTCGACGACGCACTGGCCCGACTCCTCCAGGGCGAGTAGGCGATGCCTCGGGCCTCCGAGCGCAGATCCCCCGCGGCCCAACGGCACGCAGACACCGTCAGGGGCACGCTCTTCGAGGCGCGACCGGCGGGTCTGGCCTTTCCCCAGCTGGTCAGATGCGCCGAGTTGTCGCCCAGTCAGACCCGCGCGGGCCTGGCCTGCCTGCGGGACACCATCGCCGAGCGGGGGTGGCCGCCGCTGATCTGGACACGGTCGGACGGCTACAGGTTCTGCACGGATCCCGTCGAACTCCAGGCATACGAGGTCGCGGTGATCCGGGAGAAGCTGACCGAGATCCGCCGGTTCGTCACCGGGGTCGTCGCCCCGCACGCGGCCCTGCAACCCAAGGGCCGATGGATCCGACACCTGAACACCCAACTCAACTCGGTGGAGTCGACGCTCGACGTGATCGCCGACTACATCGACGCCTGATCGTCGGGGCCGCCCGCTTCGCGGGCGGCCCCGACCCGTCCTCAGGAAGGGGCACGATGGCGCGGCATCGCTGCTATCCCTCGGACACGTGGGACGACGAATGGGCCCTGATCGAACCGTTGTTGCCCCGGCTGGCCTGCGAGCTTCCCACCGGCGGACGCCCGGAGAAGCACCCC
>NZ_JBIBGL010000050.1:0-3185 GCF_042956465.1 Embleya sp. NPDC008237 | reverse complement strand
TCGACTTGATCGACCCCAACCACAACGGCCGACCCTCCGGGCGATCCTGCCCATACGTCGCCAACAACGCCTGCGCCTCGATCGGATCACCGAGCCTCGTACCGGTACCGTGCGCCTCCACGACGTCCACATCGCCCGACACCAGTCCGGCATTCATCAACGCCTGCCGAATCACCCGCTGCTGCGCCGGACCATTGGGCGCGGTCAATCCATTCGACGCGCCGTCCTGATTCACCGCCGAACCCCGTACCGTCGCCAACACCCGGTGTCCGTTGCGGCGAGCGTCGGACAGCCGCTCGACCAGCAGCCAACCGACCCCCTCCGCCCACCCCGTACCATCCGCCGCCGCCGCGAACGACCGACACCGACCATCCGCGGACAATCCCCGCTGCGCGCTGAAGTCGATGTAGGTCTCGGGGGTCGCCATCACCGCGACACCGCCCGCCAGCGCGAGCGAGCACTCCCCCGCCCGCAACGCCTGCGCGGCCAGATGCAGCGCGACGAGCGACGACGAGCACGCGGAGTCGACGGTGACCGCCGGTCCCTCGAACCCCAGGCTGTACGCGACTCGACCGGACGCGATGGCGCCGGCACTGCTGTTGTGCGCGTAGTCGTGGTACATCATCCCGGCGAACACGCCCGTACGGCTCCCGCGCAACGAGGCCGGGTCGATGCCCGCTCGTTCCAGTGACTCCCACGCGGTTTCCAGCAGAAGCCGCTGTTGCGGGTCCATCAACAGCGCCTCGTTGGGACCGATGCCGAAGAAGGCCGAGTCGAAGTCCCCTGCGCTGTGCAGGAATCCGCCCTCCTTCACATACGTCGTGTTCGGCCGCAGACCTTCCGGGTCATAGATCCGCTCGATGTCCCAGCCGCGGTCGGTCGGGCATTCGGTGACCCCGTCCCGTCCTTCCGCGACCAATTGCCAAAGACTTTCCGGCGAGGTGGCACCCCCGGGAAAGCGGCAGGACATGCCGACGATCGCGATCGGTTCGCGGATCGTCGCCACGAGTTCCTGGTTGCGAGTGCGCAACAACTCGGTTTCCTTGAGCGACGCGCGAAGCGCCGCGACCAGCCTCGCGTCGGAACTGCTCATCGCCGAATCACGCTTCCTGAATCGCGTCGTCGGGGCCGAAGCCCTCGAGTGCCATGCTGATCAAGCTCTCGGCATCCATCTCGTCGATGGACTCCTTGTCTGCCGAGCCATCGGTGTCGAACCCGAGCCCCGGGTCGGCGACTCCGGCGAGCTCCAACAGCCGATCCAGCAGGCCGGCATCGCGAAGTCGCTGGAGCGGGATGTTCCGAAGAGCATCGTGGAACCGGTCCCGACCGGCCGCGAATTCGGCGTCGGTCTCCGGGTCGGGCGCGAATTCGGTCCCGATGTGCTCGGCCAATACGAGCGGGTTCGCGTAATCGAAGACGAGCGTCGACGGAAGCCGCAGGCCGGTGGCCGCGTTCAAGCCGTTACGGAACTCCACCGCGGAGAGCGAGTCGAAGCCCAACTCGGCAAACGCCCGCTCGGGTTCGATCGCCTCGGCGTCGGCATGGCCCAGAGTCGCCGCCGCCTGACTGCGGACGACATCCAGCAGGGCATCGTTGCGTTCGGCCGCCGACAGCCCGTCCAGACGCCGACGCAGCGTAGCTCCCGCATCCGAACGCACCGCAACCGAACGCCGCGACGGGCCGCTGCGCCCGAGCCCGCGTAGCAGGTTCGGCAGTTCCGTGCTCGACAGCGCGTCCGGGTCGAACCGAACCGGTGCCAGGGCGGCTCGGTCGAGTGTGGTCGCGGCGTCGAAGAGCGCGAGGCCCTCCGCCACGGACAGCGGCAGCACACCGCCACGTGCGAGCCGCGCCCGATCATCGGCGGCCAGGGAACCTGTCATCCCCCCGTCGGCGTCCCACAATCCCCAGGCCAACGACAATGCCTGCCGCCCACCCGCTCGACGATGCACGGCCAAACCGTCCAGGAAGGCGTTCGCCGCCGCGTAGTTGCCCTGTCCGGCACCACCCAGCACACCCGCCGCCGAGGAGAACAGGACGAACGCGGAGAGGTCCATGTCCTGCGTCAACTCGTGCAGGTGCCAGGCCGCGTCCGCCTTCGGACGCAAGACGGTGTCCAGGCGTTCGGGAGTCAGCGAGGAGATCACCCCGTCGTCCAGGACCCCCGCTGCGTGCACGACACCGGTGAGCGCACGACCGGCCAACAACTCGACGACCGCGGCGCGATCGGCGACGTCACACGCCACGACCTCCGCCTCCGCGCCCAGCTCCGACAGTTCCGCGACCAACTCCGCCGCCCCCTCGGCCGCCAAGCCGTGCCGACTGGTCAGCAACAGCCGGCGCACCCCGTATCGCGTGACCAGATGCCGTGCGAACAGGGCACCCAGCGTGCCGGTGCCACCGGTGATCAACACCTCGCCATCCGGATCGAACGGAACGGTGGCGTGCGGGACTTCCGCGACCGGCACCCGCAGCAACCGCGCCGCGTGTGCCACACCGCCGCGTACGACGACCTGCGGCTCGCCGGATCCCACGACGGCGAGAGCGTCGACGTCGGCACCTTCGTCGAAGTCCGCGAGCACGAACTTCCCCGGCTCCTCCGACTGGGCCGATCGCACCAGGCCCCAGACCGCGGCACCGGCGAGATCGGTGACGTCCTCCCCCTCCAACGCCACCGCGCCGCGCGTCACCACCACCAACGTCGCGTGCGCGAAACGCTCTTGCGTCGACCACGACTGCACTGCGTCCAGGGCCCGAAGCAGGGCGGCACGGACGACCGCAGGCCCCGAACCACCCGACACGGGCAGCACCACCACCTCCGGAACGACCCCGTCGGAGTCGAGTTCGTCCCACCCGACCACGTGAGCGTCGCGAGGCTCGGAAGCGACCTTGGTCCAGGTCAGCTGATGCAGCGCGTCGTGGTGACGCGACGCGGTGGCGAATCCCTCCGGTGCGACCTCGCGCAGCGCGAGTTCGTCCACCGACGCCACGGGCAGCCCGGCCGCGTCCGCGATCCGCAGGGACACTGCGCCCGCGCGAACCGGGGTCACCCGTACACGCAGCGCCGAGGCCCCGGAGGCATACAACTCCACCCCGGACCACGAGAACGGCAACGCCGCCCGCTCACCCGCAGCCCCCGACAACGCGATCGCCTGCAACCCCGCGTCCAGCAACGCCGGATGCAACCC
>NZ_JBIBGL010000049.1:0-4077 GCF_042956465.1 Embleya sp. NPDC008237 | reverse complement strand
CGGACACGTGGGACGACGAATGGGCCCTGATCGAACCGTTGTTGCCCCGGCTGGCCTGCGAGCTTCCCACCGGCGGACGCCCGGAGAAGCACCCCTGGCGGGAGATCGTCGACGCGATCCGCTACGTCGTCGACACCGGCTGCAAGTGGCGAGCCCTTCCGCGGGACTTCCCGCCCTGGCGGACCTGCTACGGCTTCATGGCCCGCTGGGCTGCGGCCGGGGTGGTCGGGCAGATCCGCGACCAGCTCCGCAAACGCGTCCGTCGCGGGATGGGCCGAGCCCCCGGAACGGCGGCCACCGTCATCGACTCCCAGTCCGTGAAGGCCGCCGAGACGGTCGGCCGGGACTCGCGCGGCTACGACGGGGCGAAGAAGATCAACGGCCGTTATCTTGAGCCCGCAGCAGCGCGTCCCTCATGTGTGTGAAGCACTCTGAAGGTCCGCCAGTTCGCTTGGTGGATGCGGTTATCTACCGCCATCCATCACGGATGAACCGGAGGTGCGATGCGAGTACAGCGGGTGCTGACACCCGACTCGACGGCGGAGTCGTGGACGCTCATGGGGAACGATCTGCGGCCGGTCGGCCCGGTGGAGTCGTTCCTGGCCTACCTCTCGGCAGTGGAGCGGTCGCCGAACACCGTCAAGGCGTACGCCCATGACCTGAAGGACTGGTGGACCTACCTCGACGGTCGGGGTCTGGACTGGCGGACAGTGAACCTGGAGGCGATGGCCGGGTTCGTGGCCTGGCTGCGGCTGTCACCGCCGGCCCGAAACGGAGCCGTCTCGGTGCTACCGACGGTCGAGCACCACTGCGCGACCTCCAGCGTGAACCGCAAGCTCGCGGCGGTCAGCACCTTCTACGAGTTCCACGCCCGGAACGGCGTCGCGGTCGCAGACCTGCTGGTGACGATGCGGCCCGCCGGGCGGCACCGGGCCGCGGCCACCTCTTACAAGCCGTTCCTGCAGCACATCGCCTCTGGCAAGCCCGAGCGGCAGCGCACCATCAAGCTGAAGGCTGACCGGCGACGTCCCCGCGTCCTGACCGCCGCCCAGGCCCAAAAAATTCTGGATGCCTGTGGCCATTTGCGTGACCGGCTGTTGTTCGCGTTGCTGCTGGACACCGGGGTCCGCATCGGCGAGGCCCTGGGTCTGCGGCACGACGACATCGCCATCGCCGAACGGCAGGTGACCGTCGTTCCGCGGCAGAACGACAACCGTGCCCGGGCGAAGGCCGGCCGCTCCCGCGCCATCCCGGCCAGCGCGGAGCTGATGCGTCTGTACTCCGACTACCTGCACCGCGAGTACGGCGCCCTGGACTCCGACTACGTCTTCGTCAACCTATTCGCCGAACCGCACGGCCACCCCTGGGGCTACCCGGCCGTCTATGACCTGGTGCAACGGCTCCGGCGGACCACCGGCATCATCTTCGAGCCGCACCAGTACCGGCACACCTACGCGACCTGGCTGCTGAGGCGCGGGGCGGGCATGGAGAACGTCAAAGAGCTTCTTGGTCATGTCTCGATCAGCACCACGATCGACACGTATGGTCACCTGACCGTCGAGGACGCCCGCCGTACCCTGGAGGAAGCAGGCTGGTTCACCGGGCGAGAGGTCCGACTGTGACCGCTGGCGCCGTTCGCCCCGGCCACGAACGAGGCGGCCTGCTGGAGAGGCTACTGGCCACGGTCCGGGCGGAGTTCCGCACCGAGATCTACCGTCCCGCCCCGGACGATTCGGTCTTCGCGTCCCCCGGCTGCACGGTTGTCGACTGCGATCGCCCGGTCAGCATGCGCGGTCTCTGCAACGGGCACGCCGTGCGGTGGAGGCACCGTGGGCACCCGGATCTCGCGGCCTTCCTTGCTGACCCTGGGGCACCGATTCGTGGTCGGACGCCTCTCGCGGCCTGCCGCGTCGACGGCTGCCGCTATGGCCTCAGCTCCCGCGGGCTGTGCTCCAAGCACCACGACCGATGGGCACGATCGGGCAGACCCGACCTTGAGTCCTGGGAGGCTCCGGCCCTGGTCAACCCCGAGGCGACTGAGTGCCGTCTGCCGTTCTGCACCCTTTGGGTCGAAACGCTGCAGAAGCTGTTCTGCAAGAACCATCACGACCGGTGGAAGCGTGCCGGCCACCACGATGTCGAACGGTTCATCCTCGACTGCGAGTTGAGTGGCGGTGGGGTCATCGACCTGCGTGATTTGCCGCCCCAGCTGACGCTGGAATTCCAGTACGGGCTGCAGTGCCGGGCCGACGCTCACCGTCGCGCGACCGCCCCACGCGGGGTGATGCAGGCAGTGCGATTCGCGAGATCTGCGGCGGTGTCCTCGTTGCTGGATCTCGACGAGGCCGAGTGGCGGCAGGCCGCCAAGACCCGCGTGATCCGTGATCCGGTGCTGTTCCTGATCGAGACACGTGACGCTGTCGAGACACTGCGGGACGGAGCCGGCTGGGAGGTTGGGTACGGCCGGGATATCTGGCGCCTGCACAAGCTGCCCGGCAGCATCACTCGTGCCGCAGCCACCGCCCCAAGTCCACGGGTCCGGCTCCGATTCGATGCCATTGCCCAGCCGTGGCTCCGTGACCTGGGGAAACGCTGGATGCGCTTGCGGCTGACCTCCGGGCTGAGCATCGCTGCGGCAAGGGCAGGACTGGACGCCCTGGTCTCCTTCAGTGAGTTCCTGACCCTCGCCGGTGTCGATCGGCTGGCCGACGTCGACCGCCCGCTGCTTGAACGGCATCTGGCCTGGGTCGCCTCGCGGCCGGGCGGGCGCGCTGTCAAGAAGACCAAGATCGGCGGACTGAACCTGTTCTTCCAGGCCATCCGGCAGCATCACTGGGACGACACACTGCCGGGCACGGCCGCCTTCTACCCCGGTGACACGCCGCCCGCCCCCGCGCAGGTCTCCCGCCGGCTGGCCAAACACGTCATGACCCAGGTCGAATCCGAAGAGAACTTGCGGCGATGGACCAACCCGGCGGGCCAGCTCGTCACACTCATCCTCGTCCGCTGCGGGCTGCGGATCTCCAGTGCACTCACGCTGGACTTCGACTGCGTCGTCCATGACGGCCAAGGCGCCCCCTACCTGCGGTATTTCAACACCAAGATGAAGCGCGAGGCAGCCGTCCCCATCGATGAGGAACTCCAGGCCGCCATCCGCGCCCAGCAACAACGCACCCTGGAACGCTGGCCCGAAGCCACCACCTGCCTCTTCCCCAGGCCCCACGCGAACGTCTCCGGCAACCTCCAACTGCCCTACAGCACCTACCGCCAGATGCTGAAGCGCTGGCTGGCTACCTGCGAAATCCACGACGAGCACGGCCGCCCCGTCCATCTCACACCGCATCAATGGCGACACACTTTTGCCTGCCGACTGATCAACAGGGACGTCCCCCAGGAAGTCGTACGGGTCCTCCTTGATCACGAGTCGTCCCAGATGACAGCCCACTATGCGCGGATCACCGATCAGACGGTGCGGCGCCGGTGGGAGCAGGCGATGAAGGTCAACATCAAGGGCGAGCGCGTCGCACTGGAGAGCGACGGGCCCCTCGGCCAAGTCCAGTGGGCCAAGACCCGCTACGGCATCGCCACTCAAACTCTGCCCAACGGCTACTGCGGACTGCCCGTCCAGAAGACCTGCCCGCACGCGAACGCGTGCCTGACCCGCCCGGTCTTCCTCACCGGACCCGAGTTCCTGCCCGAGCTCCGTGAACAGCGCACCCGGACCCTGGCGCTGATCGACAACGCCACCGGCTGCGGCCACACCCGGGTCGCTGAGATGAACCAGCAGGTTGCCGACAACCTCGACCGCATGATCAGCGAGCTCCAGGACGGCCAGGACAACCCGGAGGACGCCGCCCATGCCAGCTGACAACTCCCACCCGATCGTCGCTGCGGCCCACCGGCGGGCCGCGGCAACCCGCCGACGCGCCACCTCGGCCCTGCGGCGGATGGACGCCACCGGCACCGTGATCACCTTCGAGGCAGTCGCCCGCGAAGCGGGCGTCTCCCGGTCCTGGCTCTACAACCAGCCGGACCTACGAGCCGAGATCGAACGTCTGCGAGCCCGGCATCGCCCCG
>NZ_JBIBGL010000048.1:0-5466 GCF_042956465.1 Embleya sp. NPDC008237 | reverse complement strand
TGGGCCGTTCTTGAAATGGCCTGAGTTGAATTGACGAGATCCTGCACGAGCCTTTGGTTCGTGTGGGATTTCGGCGTTTCAGGGGCTATTCGCGCTGGTGTGCGGGCTGGGGGCGTGCGTTGTCGGGGCCGATCGCGTCGTCGCGTGGTTTCGGAGCGTGCCGAAGCGCCCCGAGGCGGGCGGCTGCGGGGCGCGTGGTGGTCGGTGTGCGGTTCGGCGGGCCTCGGTCAGTTTCCGATGTCCGGCGGTGGCAGGTCCGGTGCATCCGACGCGTGCGTTGTCGGGTCCGCGGGATACGGCTCGCAGGCCTTCGCCCTGTCCCGTTCGTCGGGTGCGGCGGAGCCTGCGGTGCGGTGTCGCCAGCGGTCGAGCATGTCGAGGTTGGCGATCATCAACAGGACTGCGACGGTCAGGTGGTGGCCCACGCGTCCGCGCACCGGGCGGTGCTTCGGGTTGCCGATGTCGACCTTGATGCCTTTGACCTGCGAGTTCTTGCCCTCGGTGTGCGAGCGGACCGACTTGTAGGAAGCTTCCCAGGCGGGCGAGAGGTAGGGCTGGTCCTGGCGGTATTTGGGGGCGGCCTGGTCCGCGTGGACGGTCATGGTGCTCTGGCGGCAGATCGCGGGCTGGTGTCCGCGAGGTGGTGGGTCCGTGCGTTCGTCGTCGGGGAGGAGCACTGTGGGGCGGGCCGCCGGGTGGGCTCGGCGCCCTCTGGCGTCGGCCAGTCGGACGATCCTCGGTGGCGGCGCCGTGTCCGGGCTCGGTGTGGGCGGGTGCAGGTGCTCGCGGCGGGGGCAGTTCAAGGTCGGCGACGGACCGGCCGCAGGGCACTGGACCCGGATGGATCCGCGCTGGTCGGGGCCCTGCTTGCGGTGCAACCAGAAGGGTGCTCGGGCGGTGATCGCCGCCGCGAGGTCTTCGTCGGGATGCCGGATCTCCTTGTCCTCGCGCCCGATGGTCGCCCCGCGCAGGACGTCGGGCATCAACGGGCAGGCGAGATGTCCGTCGACGATCGGTGCTCCGCGGAAGCTGCCCTGGGGACCTCGTTCTGTCACCTTGTAGTCCAGGGCGAGGGCGTAACCCAGGCGCCGGACCGGGACCTGGAACTCCTCGGGGCGTTGGCCGGTGTAGGCGCGGTCGGCCGCGCAGACTCCTGTGGGCAGGCCGAGTTCGGCCAGGTCGTTCAACAGGGCGATCGCGTTCGCGCCGATCCGTTTGCCCGGGGTGTCCAGGGCCAGGCCCAGACACAGTTGCGGGTAGCGGACGGGGTTCTGGCACCCGCGATGGGCGGCGACCAGCAGGTGGGCGCTGTAGCCGAAGACGCCCTCGGTGGCCCCACCGCTGAAGTGCCATCCGGCGCTCGCCTCGATCGAGCCCAGGCCCGTGCGGCGGCTCGCCGGCCGGGACATCACCGGCACCGCGGTCGCGTCGACGCCCACGTGCCCCTCCCATCCGCGCAGGTGACCGCGGTCCCGGGCGCTCACGACCGGCGCCAGGACCAGCCGGTTGGCCAATCGGGCCAGACGGTGGACTGTCGTGGCGTTCGCGGGCGACTCCCAGGCTGCGGCGACCTGGTCGGCTTCGGCGGCGGGCAGTCGGCGGCGTCGGTCGCGGCGGGCCGGGTCCAGGGCTGTGGTGATCCGGTCGAACGTCCGGTAGACGCGTCGGCTCGTGGCCACGCGTGCGTGGTCGTCCGCCGGGGCGTGTTCGGGAACGCCCAGCCAGGAACGGGCCTTGGGCCGCAGACAGTGGAACAGGATCCACCACGCGTCGGCGAGCGTCGCGCGCCCCAGGTAGTGGGACGAGAGCATCAAACCGGTGAGGACGGCGCGATACGGCAACCCGGGAGGGCCCGGGCGTCCGGCGAGCACGTCGTCCAACTCGGAGGGAACCCCGGAACGCTCCAGCAGGGCGAGGAGCCTGCCGACTTTGGAGTCCTCGATCAACCACGGACTGTCCGAGCAGACCCCGGGGCGAAGCCGCCGTGCGGAGCTGTAGTCGCGACGGCGGCCCATCATCGACGTGGTCCACGCAGCAGCGCAAGCGCTTGGCGGCGGCCGAGTTCGGGGACGAACCGGTGGTAGGCGGCCAGGGCCGCAGGCGAGGCCATCCCCGCCGCTTCGGCGATCACCGCGTGGTCGATGCGGTCGGTGAGGAGATCGACGATCCATGTCGCCCGGAGCCTGCGCGCCGACAACCGGGGCAGCCGCGCGTCCGGGCGCGAACGCGCGCACCAGTTGCTGATCAGGTTCCGCGAGGCGGCGACCTTGCGTCCGGGTCTGAAGAGCGGCAAGTGACCTGCCCGGTCGACGAGTTCCGCCAATTGCCTCTCCCACGAAGCCCGGCAGACGAGCAACCGGCCCTGATCCGGCGGGTCGAACACGACGGCACCCGCGCCCGTCACGCGAAAGTCCGTTCCGCGCGCGGAGGCGATCTCGCCGGGTGCAAGCCCGCAACCCGCGCCCAGCGCAAGAAGCGCGAGAGCGTCGAGCCGCCGCCGTCCGGCCGAATGCGTGGCCCAACGCCGGAGTTCGGCCAACTCCGCCGCCTCGTATGGGGCGTCGCGCACCACCGGCGCGGACATGCGAACGGCGGGCGCCTCGCCGCGTTGCACCCAGACCAGGGCGTCACGCAACCGTCGCAGCAGCGAACGGTAGGTGAGCACGGATTTCGGGCTTCGGCCCGTGCATCCGGCCAGGACGAACGCGTCGATCGTCTCCGTGCGCAACCACAGGTCGGGGCGGGGCGGGATCCCGGAGGCGTCCGCCCATGTCGCCAGGCGGGCGAGGGCGTGTATCGATTGGCGTGCCTCGTCGGCCGACGCAGGCCGGGACGCGGCCACGACCGCTCTCACCTGCGGCCCCACCCGCGCCCAGACGGACGCGGACGTGCGGGGCCGATAGGTGACGATCTGCCGAGAGACGTCCTCGCCGAGAGTCATGGCGAAAGTAAAGGTGCTAGTCAACTGGCCGGACCAGGGATCGGCCGCCACATCCACGCGAAGGAGTGCAACCACATGGTCGGAGGTTTGGCGCGCCAACGGCCGCCGCGCGATCTGGCCCGCGATCCGGAAACCTGGCCCCAGGCCACCATCGACGACATCGCCGCCGCAGCCGTCCAGAGCATCGCCCGAAATCTTGAACTCGTGATGGACGAAAGGCGGTTGAGCCTGCGTCAGACCGCCCTCGGCTCCGGAGTCAACCGGCAGACCATCGCCAATCTGCTCGCCGGGTCCGCCTGGCCCGACGTCGCCACCGTCGCGCGCCTCGAGGCGTTCCTCAGTGCCGCCCTGTATCCGTGTTCTCGCGGGAATGCGCCTGTCGCGCACGAGAGCCAACCTCTCCGTTCCCGAAGTGATCGACCTGCGGGAACGACGAAATAGGCCACACGACCCCCGAGGTGGACGTGCATCTACTACCCTCGGGAGACGCGTGAGCCACTACCAAGCGGACCACGTCCACGCCTCGGCGAGGGGCCTAATCCTCGACCGACGCGGCGGCCCTCCCCTCGGGGAGGGCCGTTCTCATACTCGGGGTGACGGCGCGTCAGGCGACCCCTCTCTCCTCGGACGCCTCGGTCGAGGCGATCCGATAGAGGCCCTTCTGCAGTTCCACCAGGGTGGCGCTCTTCACGAGACGCTTGATCGTCACCCGCGTCGTCTCCAGATTCGGCCGCGTCGTCTCGCGCCCCAGGCTCTCCGTCACCTCACGAACGCGCATGGACCGACCGGACGTGGCCAACACGCGAACGATGGCGTCACCCAGCTTCCCGTGACCGGCCCGCGTCCCACCCAGGGCCGTCGTGGCTGCGACCCGCCGCTCGGGCGATTCGACCGTCCGATCCGAGGGTTCGCCGACCGGCACCTCGCCGACCACGAACTCGGCGGAAGCGACCCCGGAGGCCGAATGGTCCTCGACGAGCTTGGTGTTCACCTCGTCCAGGACCTCCGCGAGGACCACGCGACGAGCCTCGACCAACTCCAACTCGGCTTGGGTGGAGGCAAGTTCGTGGGCAAGCGCGCCGCACCGCCGGCGCAGGTCCGCCGCCTTGCGCGTGTAGGTCTCCACCACAGACGGCAGATCAAGCGACCTCGCGGACTCCTCGTCCTGCCCGAATCGCGCCAACGTCCCTCCCACTGCCGAGCCCATGCGGACCTGAACGAGCAACGGCCAGCCTAGGGATCGCAAGGGCCCCGAGACAGGGAAACGCCAAACAAACAAGGCTCGTTGGCCCTTGGGATTCCGGCCGAGATGCTCCGATCACTCGCTCTCGGCGTGGTTCCGGAGCAAATTGCCCAGACAAGTTGCCGGACCAGACAATCGCCGAATCTGTTACGACGACCCAACGCGGACAAACCCTCGGCTCGATCGAAAGCCCGCCCGGGATCGATGACGATGCCGACCACCCGGTGGGAAACCAGGGGACACCACCGGCGATCACGGTGCAGGATGCGGGGATGGGGCGCCACCGCAGAATGCATGTCGATCTCGATCACCTCGACCGCCTCGACCACGACTGGTTGTTCGTCGTCCTCGAAGCCCCGAGCGGCATGGTCTACGAGATCCAGACGTGCGGCACCTCATGCATCCAGAGTCGGGTCGAGGGTCATTTGATCCCCATCGAAGCCCCCGACGCGTATGCAGCCCTGACCGACCTGTTCGCGAGGGAGTTCTCAGGCTCCGGAGGGCCACGGATGTGGACGTGGACCCCGGACCACCT
Organism: Embleya sp. NPDC008237; assembly: GCF_042956465.1. Taxonomy (NCBI): domain Bacteria; kingdom Bacillati; phylum Actinomycetota; class Actinomycetes; order Kitasatosporales; family Streptomycetaceae; genus Embleya; species Embleya sp. NPDC008237. The sequence goes on along the minus strand of NZ_JBIBGL010000048.1, from coordinate 747 downwards.
CGACTCGCTCCGCGCGACGATCTCCACGATCAAGTTCCCTGCGGACTACGACTCCGCCCCCGTCATGGGCTACCCGGGAACTCCCATCCACGTCGACGAATCCCGCCTGTCCGAGGCGACGGAGGCGTGGATTCCCGTGACCACCGAGCTCGGAACCGGCATCCTCGTCTGGTCGAACTCCGACTGACCGCGCGAACGCAGGACGCCACACACGGACCGAGGCTCCGCCGCCCAACTCGGACAACGATCTTCGGGCGGCCGGGAAACCATCCGCAAAGGCACCACAAGTCGCCTGCTCGGACGCACTCGTTGAACGCCCCGTTGTATACGTGATCGGTGCGGTTCGACAGAATCGGTGGCATGACACGAACCGGGCTCCCCGACGGCTGGACCCTTCAGCGGATACGCGACGTATCCGGTGATCGGGAGGCCGTCGTACTGGACACGGAGCGGGTCGTGACGTACTTGGGCCAACCATATGCTCCGGACGAGGTCCTACAGCCGGAGATCGTCCTGGGTTTCCATGGCCTCTGTGTCGTGAAGGCCGTCGACGATGACGACTGGTACATGGGCTCGCTCAACAGCGACGGCACCGTCGACTGCTGGGACGCATACGACGACCTCTGGAACGCACTCCGCGGACTCTGAGCAGGCTCACGGCCGGCGGGAAGCGATCACTGAACACACGGGAAACCGAGCATCAGTTCGACCCATTCTCGCACGTCAGCCTCACTCGTGAACGGCCCA
>NZ_JBIBGL010000047.1:3551-5511 GCF_042956465.1 Embleya sp. NPDC008237 | reverse complement strand
GGGTCGTTCGGTGAACCAGAAATCACATGCGGTGATTCAATTATCAAACGGGTTCCCCGAAACCGATTGCGGTTCGGGAACCACACAGTGGACGCGTAGCAACTGAGGACAAGTCCTCGGCCTATTAGTACCGGTCAGCTCCACCCCTTACAGGGCTTCCACACCCGGCCTATCAACCCGATCGTCTCTCGGGGGCCTTACCCAACCGAAGTTGGTGGGAGTCCTCATCTCGAAGCAAGCTTCCCGCTTAGATGCTTTCAGCGGTTATCCCTCCCGAACGTAGCCAACCAGCCATGCCCTTGGCAGAACAACTGGCACACCAGAGGTTCGTCCGTCCCGGTCCTCTCGTACTAGGGACAGCCCTTCTCAAGACTCCTACGCGCACAGCGGATAGGGACCGAACTGTCTCACGACGTTCTAAACCCAGCTCGCGTACCGCTTTAATGGGCGAACAGCCCAACCCTTGGGACCTACTCCAGCCCCAGGATGCGACGAGCCGACATCGAGGTGCCAAACCATCCCGTCGATATGGACTCTTGGGGAAGATCAGCCTGTTATCCCCGGGGTACCTTTTATCCGTTGAGCGACGGCGCTTCCACAAGCCACCGCCGGATCACTAGTCCCTGCTTTCGCACCTGCTCGACCTGTCGGTCTCACAGTCAAGCTCCCTTGTGCACTTACACTCGACACCTGATTGCCAACCAGGATGAGGGAACCTTTGGGCGCCTCCGTTACCCTTTAGGAGGCAACCGCCCCAGTTAAACTACCCATCAGACACTGTCCCTGATCCGGATCACGGACCCAGGTTAGACATCCAGCACGACCAGAGTGGTATTTCAACGACGACTCCACGAACACTGGCGTGTCCGCTTCACAGTCTCCCACCTATCCTACACAAGCCGAACCGAACACCAATATCAAACTATAGTAAAGGTCCCGGGGTCTTTCCGTCCTGCTGCGCGAAACGAGCATCTTTACTCGTAGTGCAATTTCACCGGGCCTGTGGTTGAGACAGTCGAGAAGTCGTTACGCCATTCGTGCAGGTCGGAACTTACCCGACAAGGAATTTCGCTACCTTAGGATGGTTATAGTTACCACCGCCGTTTACTGGCGCTTAAGTTCTCAGCCTCGCCCCGAAGAGCTAACCGGTCCCCTTAACGTTCCAGCACCGGGCAGGCGTCAGTCCGTATACATCGTCTTACGACTTCGCACGGACCTGTGTTTTTAGTAAACAGTCGCTTCTCGCTGGTCTCTGCGGCCACCACCAGCTCGGAGAGCAAGTCTCCTCACCAACAATGGCCCCCCTTCTCCCGAAGTTACGGGGGCATTTTGCCGAGTTCCTTAACCACAGTTCACCCGAACGCCTTAGTATTCTCTACCTGACCACCTGAGTCGGTTTGGGGTACGGGCCGCCACGACACTCGCTAGAGGCTTTTCTCGGCAGCATAGGATCATCCACTTCCCCACAATCGGGTCGGCATCAGGTCTCAGGCTCGTGTTGTGCGGATTTGCCTACACAACGCCCTACACCCTTACCCCGGGACTACCACCGCCCGGGCTGGACTACCTTCCTGCGTCACCCCATCGCTCACCTACTACCCGATTGGTTCGGCGGCTCCACCAAAACCGTTCACCCGAAGGATCCCGGCGGCTTCACGGCCTTAACATCACGAGGTTCAGCGCTGGCGCATCGTAGCGGGTACGGGAATATCAACCCGTTGTCCATCGACTACGCCTGTCGGCCTCGCCTTAGGTCCCGACTTACCCTGGGCGGATTAGCCTGCCCCAGGAACCCTTGGTCATCCGGCGCACACGTTTCTCACGTGTGATTCGCTACTCATGCCTGCATTCTCACTCGTGCAGCGTCCACCACTGGTTTCCACCGCGACTTCACTCGCTGCACGACGCTCCCCTACCCATCCGTACGCCTGAACCACGAAGGCTTGGCTATATGTACGAA
>NZ_JBIBGL010000047.1:1980-3461 GCF_042956465.1 Embleya sp. NPDC008237 | reverse complement strand
GTGTACGAATGACACGACTTCGGCGGTGCGCTTGAGCCCCGCTACATTATCGGCGCGGAATCACTTGACCAGTGAGCTATTACGCACTCTTTCAAGGGTGGCTGCTTCTAAGCCAACCTCCTGGTTGTCTCTGCGACTCCACATCCTTTCCCACTTAGCGCACGCTTGGGGGCCTTAGTCGGTGCTCTGGGCTGTTTCCCTCTCGACCACGGAGCTTATCCCCCGCAGTCTCACTGCCGCGCTCTCACTTACCGGCATTCGGAGTTTGGCTTATCTCAGTAACCTGGTGAGGCCCATCAACAATCCAGTGCTCTACCTCCGGCAAGAAACACACGACGCTGCACCTAAATGCATTTCGGGGAGAACCAGCTATCACGGAGTTTGATTGGCCTTTCACCCCTAACCACAGGTCATCCCCCAGGTTTTCAACCCTGGTGGGTTCGGGCCTCCACACGGTCTTACCCGCGCTTCACCCTGCCCATGGCTAGATCACTCCGCTTCGGGTCTTGGGCGCGCGACTCAATCGCCCTGTTCGGACTCGCTTTCGCTACGGCTACCCCACACGGGTTAACCTCGCCACACACCGCAAACTCGCAGGCTCATTCTTCAAAAGGCACGCAGTCACGGCCACCCACGACTAAACGCGGATGACGACGCTCCCACGGCTTGTAGGCACACGGTTTCAGGTACTATTTCACTCCCCTCCCGGGGTACTTTTCACCTTTCCCTCACGGTACTAGTCCGCTATCGGTCACCAGGGAATATTTAGGCTTAGCGGGTGGTCCCGCCGGATTCACACGGGATTTCTCGGGCCCCGTGCTACTTGGGAAATGCGCAAGCAAGCCGCACATGTTTCGTCTACGGGGGTCTTACCCTCTACGCCGGACCTTTCGCATGTCCTTCGACTACATGTACGGTTTCTGACTCGCCGACCGGCCGGCAGACCGATCAAGCACACTCCCACGACCCCGATCACGCAACCCCTGCCGGGTATCACACGTGACCGGTTTAGCCTCATCCGATTTCGCTCGCCACTACTCTCGGAATCACGGTTGTTTTCTCTTCCTGCGGGTACTGAGATGTTTCACTTCCCCGCGTTCCCTCCACACACCCTATATATTCAGGTGCGGGTGACAGCCCATGACGACTGCCGGGTTTCCCCATTCGGACACCCCCGGATCACAGCTCGGTTGACAGCTCCCCGGGGCCTATCGCGGCCTCCCACGTCCTTCATCGGTTCCTGGTACCTAGGCATCCACCGTGCGCCCTTAACAACTTGGCCACAGATGCTCGCGTCCACTGTGCAGTTCTCAAACAACAACCGATTCCCACAGACACACGACCGACGCCTACCGGTCACAAGACCGGCGGTTCGTGGATCATCCGAGGATCGGAACCTTCCCGAGACAACAGACCAGCCCCAACAGTCAGAAGACCGTGGGGCCGGGCCCATTCCCTCAGGACCCAACAACGTGCCCGGC
>NZ_JBIBGL010000046.1:0-6014 GCF_042956465.1 Embleya sp. NPDC008237 | reverse complement strand
CGAGGCGGTACCCGCGGCCGCCGTGCCGGCGAGCAGCAGCCCGCCCAATCCACCCGCGGCCAACAACCGGCGGCGGGACGACGAAGGGGAAGAACCGAGTGAGGACATGGGGGTCCCGCTCACTTTCTCGATCCGTGCACGAAGGGGGGTATGTGGCGGGTGCGGGCCACCCGCGAAGCGGAGCGGCCCGCACCCGCCGGTGAATCAAAGCGAGTTGCGGTACGGCGGCATGTAGCGCATCCGGGGCATCTGGTCGGCGAGCACACCGCCGTCCACGACGATCCGGGTGCCGGTCACGTAGGACGCGGCGGGCGAGGCCAGGAAGACCACGGCGCCCGCGCACTCGTCGGGGGTCGCATACCGTCCGAGCGGGATGCGCTCGCGGTAGGCGGCCTCGAACGGCTCGCGATCGAGCGGGAATTCGCCGTCGATGGGAGTCTCGACCATGCCCGGGGCCACCGCGTTGACGGTGATGCCGTGCGGCGCCAGTTCGACCGCCAGACTCTGCACCAGCAGGTCCACGCCCGCCTTGGAGGCGTTGTAGTGGGCCAGACCGGCCTCGGCCACGTGTGCGTTCTTCGAGGTCACCGCGATGATCCGGCCCGGTACGCGATCCGCGATCATGTGCTCGGCGACCCGCTGGGACAGGAAGAAGACCGCGTCCAGGTTGACCGCGAGCACCCGGCGCCAACTCGCCACCGTGACCTCGTTGAACCGCTCCAGGGCGGCCGTGCCCGCGTTGTTGACCAGGATGTGCAGCGGCCCGATCTCGGCCCGCAACCCGTCCACGTAGCCGGCCAACCCCTCGGTGTCGGCCAGGTCGAACGGCCGGACCCGGGCGGTCCGGCCGGTGGCCTCGACCAGGGCGCTCGTCTCGGTGAGGTCCACGCCCGGCCGGTCGGTGAGCACGACGTCGGCGCCCGCCGCCGCGAGCGCGACCGCGAACGCCCGCCCCAGGCCGCCGGCGGCGCCGGTGACCAGGGCGGTGCGATCGGTCAGCGCGAAGGTCGCCCCGGGCCCGCCGAGCGGTGGGGTGCCCCCGTTCCCGGGGGCCGAGGGGCCGGGCGCCGAGGGGCCGGTCACGACAACCCCAGCAGCGGCAGCGCGTCCCGGAAGATCAGTTCCTCGACCGCGTCCCGATCCAGCGGCGGCAGCCCCGGAATGCCCGGCACCGCGGCCACCGCACGCAGGCCCGCCACCGACGCGTCCACCGTGGTGAACGGGTAGTCGCTGCCGAACAGCAACTTGTGCAGCACGCCGTAGTCCTGGGCCAGCCGCAGGCTGTGCCACAGCTGGAACGGGCGGTAGTGCAGCGCGCTGACATCGGCGTACAGGTGCGGGTGCTTGCGGATCACCGCGATGCACTCGCCCTCGAACGGGTGGCCCAGATGCGCGAGCACCATCCGCAGTTCCGGATGGCGGATCGCGACCGGGTCCAGCAGCCTGGGCTGGGCGTAGGCGATCGGCGCGGCCGAGACGAACGTGGTCCCTGTGTGCACCAGGATCGGCAGGCCGTTGGCCTCGGCGTAGGCGAACAGCGGGTCGTACTGCGGATCACCCGGGTCGAAGCCCGCGTACATCGGCATCAGCTTGATCCCGCGCAGGCCCAACTCCTGGTGCCCGAACCGAAGTTCGTCCTGCCAGCCGACCTGGGTCGGGTCGATGGACAGGTAGCCGATCAGCCGATCCGGTTGGCCGGCCACGTACTCGGCGACCGCCTTGTCCTCCACCCACAGGCCGCTGCGCCGGGCCTTGCCGCCGACCACGACGGTCCGGGTGTCCGCCGGGCTGGAGGCCGCGTAGTCGGCCCAGCGCACGGTCAGGTCGACCTCGCCGTCGTGTGCGCGGGCCGACTCGGCCTTGAACGCGTCGTCGAAGTCGCAGCACTGGCGGAACAGATGCGAGTGCACGTCGACGATGCCCGATCGCCGGCAACTCACGTGCGGTTCCTCTTCTCCCAGCCGTCCGAGAACATGTTCCAGAACCGGTGGGTGGGCGGGTGCTCGGCGAACACGTCGTCGTCCAACTCGACGCCGAAGCCCGGCGCGGTGGGGATCTCCACGTGTCCGTCGGCGGTCACCGGCAACGTGCCGCGTACCGCGTCGAAGACGAACGGCTCCAGCAGCCCGTCGAATGTCTCCAGGATCTTGAAGTTGGTGATCCCGAGCGAGGCGTGCACGGAGACCGTGGTGCACAGCGGCGAGTTGGAGTTGTGCGGGGCGACCATGATGCCGTGCGTGTCGGCGATCGCGGCAAGCTTGCGCACCTCGGTGAGGCCGCCCGCCATGGACAGGTCCGGCTGGATGATGTCCACCGCGTTCGTGGCGAACAGCTGCTTGTACTCGTAGCGGTTGTGGAAGTGCTCGCCGCCGGAGATCGGGAACGGTGCGCGGGCGCGCAGTTCCGCGTAGCGCTCGATGTGCGTCCACGGCATCGGCTCCTCGAACCAGCCGATGTCGAACGGCTCCAGGGCTCGCAGCAGCGCGGACGCGGTGGTCATCGCGAACCTGGCGTGACCCTCGACGAACAGGTCCACGTCCGGCCCGATCGCCTCGCGGACCGCGCCGACCAGCTCGACGGACTGCCGCAGTTCGGCCCGGGAGAGCTCGTGCAGGCCCGCCCCGAACGGGTCGAACTTGAGCGCCGAGTAGCCCTTGGCCACGGTCTCCTTGGCCTTGGCCGCGAACACGTCGGGCTCGCGTTCGCCGTTGTACCAGCCGTTCGCGTACACCCGGACCCTGTTCCGGCAGGCGCCGCCGGTGAGGCGGTACACCGGGACGCCGAGCGCCTTGCCCATCAGGTCGTGCATGGCCTGGTCGAAGCCGGACAGCGCGATTCCGCCGATGTCGCCGCCGCGCAGGAAGTCGCCCTGGTAGAGCCGCAGCCACAGCTCCTCGGTGTCGAACGGGTCGGCGCCGATCAGATGCCGGTTCGCCAACGCCTCGGCCAGCGCGGCGGTTTCGGCGACCCGGTACGGGTGGGTGATCTCGCCGACCCCGGACAGGCCCTGGTCGGTGTGCACCCGCACGTAGCCGAAGTCGCGCCACGCGGTGCCCAGGAGCAGCGTCTCGACGTGGGTGATCCGGCCCGCCGGGCCGGTGGGTCGGGTTCGGTCGACGACCAACATCAGCGTGCAGTCCCTTCGATCGCGCCGCCCATCGTGGACGTGCCGGTCAACTCGTCGATTCCGCCGTCCTTGATCGCGTCCTGCACGGCCAGTTCGGTCGCGGCGATCAGGTGGTCGACGTCCGCGTCGGTGTGTGCGTACGAGATGTGGCTGCGCTTGAGGTTGAGCGGCAGCTCGAACACACCGTGCTCCAGGAGCCGGCGGCGGTAGCCGATGAACAGGCCGGCGTCGTTGGCGAGCAGATCGTCGTAGCTGCGCGGGACGCCGCCGGACATGAAGTAGGTGACGAACACCGAGCCGTAGCCGGTGACCACGGCCGGGATGCCCAGCCGGGTGTACATCTCGGTCAGGCCGGTGCGGACCCGGTCGCCGAGCCGGAACACGTGCTCGTGCACCGGTTCCTCGCGCAGCTTGCGCAGTGTCTCCAGGGCGGCGGCGACCACCCACGGGTGGCCGTTGTAGGTGCCGGCGAAGAACGCGGGGGCGCCGGGGAGGGTGCTGAACTGGTCCATCAGGTCGGCCCGGCCGCCGAGCGCGCCGACCGGGGCGCCGTTGGCGATGGCCTTGCCGAACGTGGTGAGGTCGGGCGTGATGCCGGCGATCTTCTGGTAGCCGCCGAGGTCGTGCCGGAAGCCGGTGATCACCTCGTCGAAGACCAGCACCGAGCCGTGTGCGGTGCACTGTTCGCGCAGCGTGCCGAGGAACTCGGGGTCGGGCAGCAGGCAGCCGACGTTGTGCGGGATCGGCTCCAGGATCACCGCGGCGATGTCCTTGCCGTGCTCGGCGAACGCGGCGCGCACCGCGGCCGGGTCGTTGAACGGCAGGACCAGGGTGGCTTCGAGCACCTCGGGCAGGATGCCGGTGGAGATCGGGTCGTGTGCGCCGACCGCCTCGGGCGAGGAGATCACGTTCAGGCTGACCGAGTCGTGCCAACCGTGGTAGCAGCCCTGGAACTTGACGATCAGTCGGCGGCCGGTGACCGCGCGGGCGACCCGCAGCGCGTGGAAGGTGGCCTCGCTGCCGGTGCTGGTGAGCAGCACCTTCTCCACCGAGGGGACCAACTCGACCAGGGTCTCGGCAAGGGTGACCTCGCCCTCGGTGACGGCCACGCCGGTCAGGTCCAGGCGGCTCGCCGCCTCGCTCACCGCGCGCTGCACGTCCGGGTCGTTGTGGCCGAGCAGCGGCGGGCCGAACGCGGAGTGGTAGTCGGTGAAGACGCGACCCTCGGCGTCGGTGAAGGTCGCGCCGCTGGTATCGGTGACGACCAGCTCGGTCAGACCCGGGATCCGGCGCTGACCGCTGTTCACCCCGCCCGGAATGACCCGAAGGGCTCGGGCGGGAAGGGAGTCGGTGGCGGCTGTGCCGACACTCATCGGTGGGCTCCTTGCGTCGTTCGTGACCGTTCGGATCCGCGGCCCTGCCAGGCCGTGGATCGCCGGCGCCATCCGCCTTCGGCACGCGTCGCAGGTGTTGCATTTGCTCTACACCGTGTTTTCTGAACACTGTTCGGCAGGACCGAACAGTTCCAGACCTTACATTTGGATGTACAAACCAGTCAAGAGGTCCGGACCGGTAATGTGTTCTGCTATGTCGAACAGCGTTAACGAGAATGTCGAGGAGTCGAAGTACTGGGTGAAGTCCGTCGCCCGGGCCGCGGACATCCTCGAGGTGCTCTCCACACGTGGTCCGGGGGACGGCATGAGCGTCACCGAGGTCGGTCAGGCCTGCGGGATCTCCAAGAGCGCCACCTTCGGACTGCTCCAGACCCTGCGCGGCTACGGCTTCGTCTCGGACGACGGGGAAGGGATGAATCGGCGCTACCGGCTCGGGATGGGCCTGGCCCGGCTCGGTGATCGGGCCCAGTCGCAGGTGTCCCTGCGCGACGTGGCCCGGCCGGTGCTGGCCGAACTGACCAGGGAGACCGGCATGGCCGCGCGCTTCGCGGTGCCCGAGGGCGGGCTCGCGGTGGTCGTGGACCAGGTCGGCATAGAGCAGCGGGTGCGGCTGGACCTGCGGATGGGCGTGCGCGAGCTGCCGCACTGCACCGGACTGGGCAAGGCCATCCTGTCCGCGCTGCCGGAGGCCGAGGCGCGCGCGGTGATCGAGCGCTCCGGCCTGCCCCGGCGCACGTCGCACACGATCACCGACACCGCGACCCTGCTCGCGCACCTGCGCGACATCCGGCAGACCGGCTACGCGCTGGACGACGAGGAGGACGCGGACGGGATCTTCTGCATCGGCAGCCCGGTCCGCGACCACCGGGACCTGTGCGTGGGTGCGATCAGCATCACCGGCCTCAAGCTGGACCTGCCCGGCTGGCGATTCCAGGAGCTGGGCCGCCAGGTCCGGGCCGGCGCGCTGCGGGTCAGCCGCGAGCTGGGCAGCACGGAGAGTGGCGAGGGCGAGGTCGACGCCGGCTGAAAGTCGCCGGTGCCCAATCGGACCGATGGGGTCGAGACGGGACGATCCGTCGCGACCCCATCGTGTTCCTCCGATCACGGACGATGAAAGTCCGCCACGAGGCCTTGACCAGGATCGTCGTGCGGGTCTACGTTCCTTGACTCATCAGGGCCCGCACGTTCGCTGCCACGAATCGTGCCCGGTTTCCGGCCCTGGGGTTGACGGTCCGTCACCGCGCCGAGCAGCCCACCCCAAGCCATCCGCCGCGCGTTTCCCACCGGTTGGGAACGCCGCATCGGCACGTGTCACGGGAAGCATCCTCACCCCCCTGCCGCCGAAGGCCGAGGTCCCGATGAGCACGTCCCCCGAAACTTCCACCACCGTTCCGACGCGGGCTCCCGCTCCCGCGTCCTCCCGTCGCCGGCTGCTCGCCGCGGGCGGCCTGGGCGGTCTGCTGCTGGCCGCAGCCACGACGGGCCCGGCCGCC
>NZ_JBIBGL010000045.1:0-9482 GCF_042956465.1 Embleya sp. NPDC008237 | reverse complement strand
ACCTCGTCGAAAGCCGCCCGGAAAACCGGAAACGCCCCACACAACTCCACACCCATCCCGACCCGCTGCGCACCCTGACCCGAGAACACGAACGCGGTCCCCCCGGAACGCACCACGCCCACCGACGAACCCTCGGCCACCGCCGCCAAACCCCGCAGCAACCCGTCCCGATCCGTCCCCGACACCACCGCACGATGCTCGAAGACCGCACGCGACGTCGCCAACGAAAACCCGACATCCCACGGACGAAGCTCGGGAAGTCCCCGCACATATGACGTCAACCGCTCGGCCTGAGCCCGCAGTGCCGGCCCGCTCTTGGCCGACAGGGCCCACACGGTCGGCGATACGACCTCGTCGTCCGGCGGCGGCGGGGCCGTGATGCTCTCGACCTGTTCCAGGATCACGTGCGCGTTCGTGCCGCTGATCCCGAACGACGACACCGCCGCCCGACGCGGCCGACCCACCTCCGGCCACGCCCGCGACTCGGTCAGCAACTCCACCGCGCCGGCGGACCAGTCCACCTCCGGCGTCGGCTCGTCCACATGCAACGTCATCGGCAACACGCCGTGCCGCATCGCCTCCACCATCTTGATCACCCCCGCCACGCCGGCGGCGGCCTGCGCATGGCCGATGTTCGACTTGATCGACCCCAACCACAACGGCCGACCCTCCGGGCGATCCTGCCCATACGTCGCCAACAACGCCTGCGCCTCGATCGGATCACCGAGCGTGGTACCCGTCCCGTGCGCCTCCACCACATCCACATCGGCCGCCACCAACCCGGCACTGCGCAACGCCTGCCGAATCACCCGACGCTGCGCCGGACCATTGGGCGCCGTCAGCCCATTCGACGCGCCGTCCTGATTCACCGCCGAGCCGGCCACCACGGCGAGCACCTGATGTCCATTGCGCCGAGCATCCGACAACCGCTCCACCAGAAGCATTCCCACGCCCTCGCCCAGCGCCGTGCCGTCGGCACCGCCGGCGAAGGACTTGCACCGCCCATCCCTGGAAAGCCCCTGCTGGGCGCTGAAGTAGACGAACGTGTCCGGTGAGGCCATCACCGTCACGCCGCCGACCAACGCCAGCGTGCACTCCCCCGACTGCAGCGCCTGGATCGCCCAGTGCAGCGCGACCAGCGATGACGAGCACGCCGTGTCCACCGTCACCGCCGGGCCCTCCAGGCCCAGGACGTATGAGACGCGACCGGAGGCGATGGCACCCGAGTTGCTGCTGTAGGCGTAGTCGTGGTGCATCATCCCGGTGAACACACCGGTGCTACTGCCGCGCAGGGTGGCCGGATCGATGCCGGCGCGTTCCAACACCTCCCACGAGGTTTCCAGCAGCAGCCGCTGCTGCGGGTCCATCGTCGACGCTTCGTTCGGACTGATCCCGAAGAAGTCGGCGTCGAACTCCGCTGCGTCGTAGAGGAATCCGCCCTCGTTCACATACACCGAGTCGACGCGCTCGGCCTGCGGGTCGAAGAGCCGGCCGAGGTCCCAGCCGCGATCCGCGGGGAACTCGGAGATGGTGTCCCGTCCCTCGGCCAGCACCTGCCACAGGTCCTCCGGCGAGCGCACGCCGCCCGGATAGCGGCAGGCCATGCCGACGATCACGATCGGGTCGTCGCTCGCGCGGACCGACCCGGCCGTCGGCGCCGCCTCCCGTTCGTCGAGCCGACCGGAGAGTTCGGCCGCCAGATACCGCGCGAGCACAATCGGCGTCGGGTGGTCGAATACCAGTGTCGCCGGCAGCCGGAGTTCGGTGGCCTCGTTCAGCCTGTTTCGGAAGCCGACCGCGGCCAGCGAGTCGAAGCCCAGATCGCGGAACGCCCGTTCGGGTTCGATCGCCTCGGGTCCGGCGTGCCCGAGGATCGACGCGGCCTGCGCGCGCACCATGTCGAGCAGCAGAGCCTCCTGCTCCGGGCGGGGCAACCGCGCCAGCCGGTCCCGGAGGCCGTCCGCCCACAGGGCGGTGGCCTCGACCGTGCGGCGCGCCACGCCGCGGACCAGGCCGCGCAGGATCGGCGGAACCGCCTCGCCTGCGCCCAGCGCACGCGGGTCGAGCCGGATCGGCACGAGCGCGGCGTCGGGGAGCCCGGCGCCGGCGTCGAACAGCGTCAGCCCGTCCTCGGTTGCGAGCGGCAGCACGCCGCCCCGGGAGATCCGGGCCCGATCGGTCGAGTCCAGCGTCCCGGTCATCCCGCTCGCCTGATCCCACAGGCCCCAGGCCAACGACGTGGCGGGCAGCCCGTGCGCCCGCCGATGGGTGGCCAGGGCGTCCAGGTAGGTGTTCGCCGCCGCGTAGTTGCCCTGGCCGGGGGCGCCGAGGACGCCACCGGCGGAGGAGAACAGGACGAACGCCGACAGGTCCATGTCCCGCGTCAACTCGTGCAGATTCCAGGCCGCGTCCACCTTCGGACGCAGCACCGTGTCCATCCGCTCGGGAGTGAGGGAGGCCAGCAGCCCGTCGTCCAGGACGCCCGCCGCGTGCACGACGCCGGTCAGCGAACGACCTGCCAGCAACTCGGCCAGCGCCTCACGATCAGCGACATCACACGCCAGCACCTCCGCCGTGGCGCCCAGGCCGGACAGCTCCTCGACCAACTCCGCCGCACCGTCGGCCGCCACGCCACGCCGACTCGTCAGCAACAGTCGACGCACGCCGTACCGCGTGACCAGATGCCGCGCGAACAGGGCGCCCAGCGTGCCGGTACCACCGGTGATCAGCACGGTGGCGTCCGAACCGAACGCGTCCGGGGTCTCCCCGATCGGCACCCGCGCCAACCGCGCCGCATGCGCCACGCCCTCACGCACCACGACCTGCGGTTCGCCCGACGCCAACGCCACAAGGAGGTCGTCATCTCGACCCTCCAGATCGGCCAGCACGATCCGCCCCGGCTCCTCCGACTGGGCCGATCGGATCAGACCCCACACCGCCGCACCGGCCAGATCGGTGACGTCCTCGCCCGGCAGGGCCATCGCACCGTGCGTCACCACCAGCAACGTCGCGTGCGCGTACCGCTCGTCCATCGACCACGATTGCGCGATTCGCAACACCCGATGCGTCTCCGCATGCACGGCGGCGGCATCACGCCCACCGCCGCAGCGCAGCACCACACACGCGGGAACCACGCCGTCGGCCGCCAACGCGTCCCACTCCACGAAGTCCCCGGTCACCTCGGCTGTGCCGGAAACCACCGGCCACTCCACCCGGAACAGCGCATCGCGCAGCACGGACCGCCCCGCGGCCGGCGACCCGACCGGCACCGGCCGCAGCGCCAACGACTCGACCGCGGCCACCGGCCGGCCGCTCGCGTCGGCGATCGCCAGGGCAGCCCCGCCGTCGGCCGCGGCCCGCACTCGCACCCGCAGCGCCGAGGCACCCGCCGCGTACAGCGCCACCTGCGACCAGGCGAACGGCAGCGAAGGCCCGGTCACCAAGCCGTCGGTCAGCCCGATCGCGTGCAACGCGGCGTCCAGCAAGGCCGGGTGCAGACCGAACCGTTCCGCGTCCACGTGCGCCGACTCGGGCAGCGCGACCTCGGCGTACACGTCGTCGCCGTGCCGCCAGGCCGCCCGCAGGCCCTGGAACACCGGCCCGTAGCCGAGCCCGCTCTCGGCCGCCTCCGAGTAGAAGCCGGCCAGGTCGATCGCGGTCGCGCCGGCCGGCGGCCACGCCGTGAGGTCGAACGCCGGCGGCGGCGCGCTCGCCGTCAGCAGGCCGGTCGCATGCCGCGTCCAGTCCAGGTCCGCGGCGGCGGACTCGTCCCGCGAGTACACGCCGAGCGGCCGCACACCGGACTCCTCGGCCGCGCCCAGGACCACCTGTACGCGGACCGCACCCCGTTCGGGCAGGAGCAACGGCGCCTCCAGGGTCAGCTCCGCCACGTTCGCGTAGCCCACCCGGTCACCGGCCTGGGTGGCGAATTCCACGAACGCCGCCCCCGGCAGCAGCACCGTGCCGCCCACCGCGTGCTCGGCGAGCCAGGTCTGGGTGCCCAGGGACAGCCGTCCCGACAGGACCACGCCATCCGAGTCGGCCGCGGACATGGTGGCACCGAGCAGCGGGTGATCCGCCGCGTCCAGTCCGGCGGAGGCGATCCCGCCGGCGTCGGCGGGCGGCCGTAGCCAGAAGCTCTCACGCTGGAACGCGTACGTCGGCAGCTCGACCGGCCGCGGCGCGGCCTCGGCGAACAACGGCCGCCAATCCACGCCGGCGCCCTGCACGTACGCCTCCGACAGCGAGGTGACGAACCGGCGCAGCCCGCCCTCGTCCCGCCGCAGCGAACCCACCGTCGTCGCCGCCGCGCCGGCCGACTCGACGGTGTCCGCGAGTCCCACGAGCAGCCCCGGGTGCGGGCTCGCCTCGACGAACAGCCCGAAGCCGTCGGCCAAGAGCGCCCGGGTGGTCTCCTCGAAACGGACCGTGTTCCGCAGGTTGGTGTACCAGTATTCGGCATCCAGTCCCGAGGTGTCGAAGAGTCCGCCGGTCACCGTCGAGTAGAAGGCGATCGATCCCGTACGCGGACGCACGTCCGCCAACGTGTCCAGGAGTTCGTCGCGGATCTCCTCCACGTACTTCGAGTGCGACGCGTAGTCCACCGGAATGATCCGGGCCCGGACCCCCTCCGACTCCAGTTGCGCGTGCAACTCGGCCAGCGCGTACGGGGCCCCGCAGACGACCACCGAGGTCGGACTGTTCACGACCGCGAGCTGTAGGTCGTCCCGACCCTCGATCCGCTCCAGGGCCCGCGATCGAGACAGGGCGACCGACATCATCCCGCCCCTCCCGGCCAGGCTCCGGCGAATGATCCGGCTGCGCAACGCGACGACGCGGGCACCGTCTTCGAGGGTCAGCGCGCCCGCGACACAGGCCGCCGCGATCTCGCCCTGCGAGTGACCGACCACGGCGGCCGGTTCGACCCCGAAGGCCCGCCACGCCTCGGCCAGCGAGACCATCACCGCCCACAACACCGGCTGCACGACGTCCACGTGCTCCAGCGTCGGCGCGTCCGGCTCGCCGCGGAGAACCGCGAACAGATCCCAGTCGACGAACGGTGCGAGCGCGGCGGCGCATTCATCCATGCGCTTGGCGAAAGCAGGTACTTCGGCCGACAGTTCGAGCGCCATACCCGACCACTGCGATCCCTGGCCGGGGAAGACGAAGACCGTCCTGGCCTCACCCGCCGCCACGCCGTGCACCACGTTGTCGGCAGGTTCGCCCGCCGCCAATGCCGCGAGGGCGACCAGGAGTTCGGCCGGGTCCGTACCGACCACCGCACCACGGTGCTCGAAGACGCCGCGCGATGTCAGCAGCGAGTGGCCCACGTCGACCGGCGTCCACTCGCTCCCGCGCAGGTGCTCGCTCAGCCGGGCCGCCTGCCCGCGCATCGCCTCGCGCCCGCGCCCGGAGACGATGAGCGGTACGACGGGCGGTGCGGCAGGTGTAGCCCGCGCCGACGTTTCGACCTCGGCCGGCGCCTGCTCCAGGATGACGTGCGCGTTCGTACCGCTGATACCGAACGACGAGATGCCCGCCCGCCGGGCCCGCGAGGTCTCCGGCCACGGCTGAGGCTGCGTCAGCAACCGTACGTCGCCCGCCGACCAGTCCACCTGTGGCGTCGGCTCGTCCACATGCAGGGTCTGCGGCAGGACGCCGTGCCGCATCGCCTCGACCATCTTGATGATGCCGGCGACGCCGGCGGCGGCCTGGGTGTGGCCCATGTTCGACTTGATCGACCCCAGCCACAGCGGCAGGTCCTCGGGGCGATCCTGTCCGTACGTCGCCAACAACGCCTGCGCCTCGATCGGATCGCCGAGCGTCGTACCGGTGCCGTGCGCCTCCACCGCGTCCACATCGGCGTAGGTCAGCCCGGCATTCGCCAACGCCTGCCGGATCACCCGGCGCTGCGCCGGGCCGTTGGGCGCGGTGAGGCCGTTGCTCGCGCCGTCCTGGTTGATCGCGGTGCCGCGGACCAGGGCCAGCACCCGGTGACCGTTGCGGCGCGCGTCCGACAGCCGCTCGACGAGCAGCATGCCCGCGCCCTCGCCCCAGCCGGTGCCGTCGGCCGCCGCCGCGAACGACTTGCAGCGGCCGTCCCTCGAAAGGCCGCCCTGTCGGCTGAACTCGATGAAGGTCTCCGGGGTGGCCATCACCGCGACCCCGCCGGCCAATGCGAGGGAGCACTCCCCGGAGCGCAGCGCCTGCACGGCCAGGTGCAGGGCGATCAGCGAGGACGAGCACGCGGTGTCCACGGTCACCGCCGGGCCTTCGAGGCCCAGGACATACGAGACCCGCCCGGAGGCGATCGCGCCCGTGCTGCTGTTGTACGTGTAGTCGTGGTACATCATCCCGGCGAACACGCCGGTGCTGCTTCCTCGCAGGGTGGCCGGATCGATGCCGGCGTGCTCCAGCGCCTCCCACGAGGTTTCCAGCAGCAGGCGCTGTTGCGGGTCCATCATGAGCGCTTCGTTCGGGCTGATCCCGAAGAACCCGGGGTCGAACGTGGGCGCCTCGTGCAGGAAGCCACCCCGGTTGACGTAGCTGGTGTCCGGCCGCAGCCCCTCCGGGTCGTAGACGCGCTCGATGTCCCACCCTCGGTTCACCGGGAACTCCGAGCCGGCGTCCCGGCCCTCGAAGACCAGCCGCCACAGGTCATCCGGCGACTCGATACCGCCCGGGTAGCGGCAGCTCATCCCGACGATGGCGATCGGATCGCCGTCGAGCGCCGGCCCGGCGGCGGCGGCGATCAGGCCGTCGTCGACGGAGCCGGAGACCTCCGCCAGCAGGAACTCGGCCAGTACCACCGAGTTGGGGTAGTCGAACACCAGCGTCGTCGGCAGCCGCAGCCCGGTCGCCTCGCGCAGCCCATTGCGCAACTCGACACCGGCCAACGAATCGAAGCCCAGGTCGCGAAAGGCGCGATCCGGGGCGATCGCCTCGGGCCCGGCGTGGCCGAGGACCATGGCCGCACGCGTGCGCACGAGCAGCACCAGTGCGTCGTGCCACTCGGCCTCGGGCACACTCGCCAGCCGTCGCCGCAGCGTGTCCGCATCGGCCCGAACCCCCGCGGCACTGCGGCGCGCCACCGGGACCAGGCCGCGGTACAACTCCGGCAGCGAGTCGCCCTGGGCGCGCAACGCGGCGAGATTCAGGGCGATCGGGAGCACGGCGGTCTCGCCGAGGGCCGTGTCGAACAGCGCGAGTCCGTGGTCCGCGGTCAGCGGCAGTACACCGGCCTGCGCCATCCGGGAAAGATCCGCCTGCGCCATGGCTCCGTTCATGCCACCCGTCTGGTTCCACAGTCCCCAGGCCAGTGACAGCGCGGGCAGGCCGTCAGCGCGACGTCGCGCGGCCAAGCCGTCCAGGAAGGCGTTCGCCGCCGCGTAGTTGCCCTGACCGGGTGCACCCATCACGCCGGATGCCGAGGAGAACAGGACGAACGCGGAAAGGTCCATGTCCCGGGTCAACTCGTGCAGGTTCCACGCGGCTTCGGCCTTCGGACGCATGACCGCGTCGATCCGCTCGGGGGTGAGGGAGGAGATCACGCCGTCGTCGAGGACACCCGCCGCGTGCACGACACCGGTCAGGGTACGACCCGCCAACAGCCGGGCCAGCGCGGCCCGATCGGCGACGTCACACGCCACGACCTCCGCCTCCGCGCCCAGTTCCGACAGTTCCGCGACCAACTCCGCCGCACCCTCGGCCGCCGGACCACGCCGGCTCGTGAGCAACAGCCGGCGCACGCCGTGCCGAGTCACCAGATGACGTGCGAACAAGGCACCCAACGAACCGGTACCGCCGGTGACCAACACCTCGCCATCCGCGCCGAACCGGTCGCCCGGCTCGGCTTGCTCCGGCACCGCGACCCGGACCAGGCGCGCCGCGCGCACCACTCCATCACGCACCAGGACCTGCGGCTCGCCCGAGTCCAGCGCCAGACCCACATCCGCCGGGTCGCCGTCGACCAGTACGATCCGACCCGGCTCCTCCGACTGGGCCGATCGCACCAGACCCCACACGGCGGCGCCCGCGAGGTCGGTGACGCCCTCCCCCTCCAACGCCATCGCGCCGCGGGTCAACACCACCAACCTGGCGTCTGCGAAGCGGTCTTCGGACAGCCACGACTGCACCACGCCCAGGACCCGGTCCAAAGCCGTACGGACGGCGTACGGCCCCGAGCCACCCGGTACGGGCAGCACCACAACCTCCGGTACCACTCCGCCCGAATCGAGTTCGTCCCACGCCGGCGCGGTCATCACGCGAGCGGTGGCGGCAACGGGGAGCCAGTCGAGGCGGTACAGCGCATCGCGGCCCTCGGCCGTGACCGGACCATCCTCGGACAGTTCCCGCAGCGCGAGTTCGTCCACCGACGCCACGGGCAGCCCGGCCGCGTCGGCGATCCGCAGGGACACCGCGCCCGCGCGAACCGGGGTCACCCGTACGCGCAGCGCCGAGGCCCCGGAGGCATACAACTCCACGCCGGACCACGAGAACGGCAACGCCGCCCGCTCACCCGCAGCCCCCGACAACGCGATCGCCTGCAACCCCGCGTCCAGCAACGCCGGATGCAACCCGAACCGCCCGGCATCCGCCCCCGCCCGCTCCGGCAACTCCACCTCGGCGAACACCTCGTCACCGAGCCGCCACGCCGCACGCAGGCCCTGGAACACCGGACCGTAACCCAACCCCGCCGCCGCCAACTCCGGATAGAAATCGGCAAGATCGACCACCGCCGCACCCACCGGCGGCCACTGTGCGGGTTCTTCCTCACCTCGGCCGGACCCGGCCGTCAACAGGCCGGCGGCATGACACGTCCATATGGGCGTGTCCGGGCGACGGGAGTACACATGCACCGGTCGGCCACCCGACCGGTCGGCGGCATCGACCACCACCCTTACCTGCACATGGCCCTGATCAGGCAACACCAGCGGTGCCTGGAGGGTCAGCTCCGCCAACCGCCCGCAACCGACCTGGTCACCGGCACGCACGGCCAGTTCCACATGACCGGTACCGGGGAACAACACGGATCCGCCGACCACGTGATCGGCCAGCCAGCGGTGCGACTCCACCGACAGCCGACCCGTGAACACGACTCCGTCGGACTCCGGCAGTGGCACCATCGCGCCCAGCAAGGGGTGTTCGGGCGAGTCCAGACCGGCGGAGGCGACATCACCGCCGTGCATCGAGGGCTCGACCCAGTAGCGCTCCCGCTGGAAGGCGTAGGTCGGCAGCGCGACGCGGCGGGCGCCGTGGCCGGCGAAGAACGCGTCCCAGTCGACGAAGACCCCGTTCACGTGCAACTCGGCCAGCGCGGACACCAACGACTCCGCCTCGGGACGACCCTTGCGCAACACCGGCACCACCACGGAGCCGTCCTCGGGAAGGTTCTCCCGCACCATCGCGGACAGGATTCCGTCCGGGCCGAGTTCGACGAAACGCGTCACACCCCGCGCGGTCAGGGCACGCACCCCGTCCGC
>NZ_JBIBGL010000044.1:0-11128 GCF_042956465.1 Embleya sp. NPDC008237 | reverse complement strand
TTCCACTCGGAGTTGATGGACCCGATGTTGGACGAGTTCCGGGCGGTGGCCGAGGGGTTGTCGTATGCGGCCCCGTCCATTCCGGTGGTGTCGAATGTGACGGGTGAACTGGTCGATGCGCCGGTGTCGGCGGATTATTGGGTTCGGCATGTGCGCGAGGCGGTGCGCTTCGCGGACGGGGTGCGTGCCCTGACCGCGCGGGGTGTGACGCGTTTCGTCGAACTCGGCCCGGACGGAATCCTGTCCGCGATGGTGCGGGAGAACCTGCCCGAGGACGGCACCGTGGTGGTGCCGGTGTTGCGCAAGGGTCGTCCCGAGGCGCAGTCCCTGGTCGCGGCGCTGGGCGAGCTGCACGTGGGCGGCGCGCCGGTGGACTGGGACGCGTTCTTCGCCGGCCACGGCGCCCGCCGCGTCGCACTGCCGACCTACGCCTTCCAGCGCAGGCACTACTGGCTGGATGCCCCGAACGCGGCAGACCCCGCCTCCATGGGCCTTGGCTCACCCGAACACCCGCTCCTGGGCGCGATGGTGCCCCTGCCGGAGTCCGACGGCGTCGTGTTCACGGGCCGGCTCTCGGTGCGCACGCATGCCTGGCTCGCCGATCACCAGGTCGGTGGAGTGGTGCTGCTGCCGGGTGCGGCGATGGTGGAGCTGGCCGTGCGTGCGGGCGACCAGGTCGGCTGTGGGCGGGTGGAGGAGCTGACGCTCCAGGCCCCATTGGTGCTGCCCGACGAAGGCCCGGTGCAGCTTCAGGTGGTGGTCGGCGGCCCCGACGAGACGGGTCGACGCGCGCTCACCGTGTACTCGCGTCCCGACGACACCCTGGACGGCCCCTGGACCACGAACGCGTCCGGCATCCTGGAGGAAGGCGCCGGTCGGGACGACAGCCCGGACGACTTGACCGCATGGCCTCCGCCGGGAGCGGTGCCGATCGACGTGGACGGGCTGTACGACGCGTTGGCGGATGCCGGGCTCGGCTACGGCCCGGTGTTCCAGGGGCTCGGGGCCGCCTGGCGACGCGGGGACGAGGTGTTCGCCGACGTCGTCCTCCCCGAACCGGCGCATGGCGACGCCGACCGCTTCGGCCTGCACCCTGCGGCGCTGGACGCGAGCCTGCACGCGGTGACGCTGACCTCGGCGGTCGGTGAGCGGGCGGCCCTGCCGTTCTCGTGGTCCGGCGTGGAACTGTACGCCTCCGGGGCCTCGGCGCTGCGCGTACGGGTGAACCCGGTTCGTCCGGGTGAGGTGTCTCTGAAGATCGCGGACGCGGCAGGCTTGCCGGTGGCGTCGGTTGCCTCGCTGACCCTGCGTGAGATCACCACCGGGGGAGTGCTCCCCACCGGATTCCACGAGTCGCTGTACCGGATCGACTGGCGGCAGGTCCCCGCTACGGCGGGGGTGTCCGGCGAGGTGGTCGAGTGGGAGGCGTTGACGCCCGAAGGTGCGGTGCCGCCGGTTGTCGTCGTGCGCTTCGCCGGGGGATGTGCGGCCGATGTCGTACGCGCGGAGGTGCGTCGAGCCTTGCGCGTGGTCCAGTCGTGGTTGTCCCAGGACCGCTTCGCGGATGCCACATTGGTGGTGTTGACGCACGGCGCGGTGGCGCTGGAGGGAGAGACCGTTACCGATCTCGCCGGTGCCGCGGTCTGGGGCCTGGTGCGATCGGCCCAGTCCGAGGAGCCGGGTCGGATCGTGCTGCTCGATGGCGACCGGGCGGATGTCGCGCCGGCGCTGGACTCGGGTGAGCCGCAGGTCGTGATCCGTGCGGGCGTGGTGCACGCGGCCCGTCTCGCCCGCGTCGCGATGGCCGAACAGGCGGCGACGACCGCCCCGTTCCACTCGGACGGCGAGGTACTGATCACCGGTGGCACCGGCACCCTGGGCGCTCTGTTCGCGCGACACCTGGTGACCCGGTACGGCGTCCGTCGCCTGGTGCTCACGAGCCGCCGCGGCCCGGCGGCCGAGGGGGCGGCGGAGTTGGTCGTCGAGCTGTCCGAACTGGGCGCCCAGGTGGAGGTCGTGGCCTGTGACGCCGCCGACCGCGCCGCGCTGGCGGAGCTGTTGGCGGGTCGCACCCTGTCCGGTGTCGTGCATACGGCGGGGGTCCTGGACGACGGCGTGATCTCCTCCCTGACTCCCGAGCGCCTCGACGCGGTCCTTCGCCCGAAGGTCGACGCGGCCTGGAACCTGCACGAGTTGACCCAGGGCATGGAGCTCTCGGCATTCGTCCTGTTCTCCTCGGCGGCAGGTGTGCTGGGCGGCGCGGGACAGGCCAACTACGCATCGGCAAACGCGTTCCTGGACGCCCTGGCCACCCGCCGCCGGGGCGCCGGGTTGCCTGCGCTCTCGCTGGCCTGGGGCCTGTGGGACACCGACGGCGGCATGACGGGCTCCCTGGCCGCCGACGACCGCGCACGCCTCGCGCGCGGCGGTGTCCTGCCGCTGTCCGTGCCGGAGGGGCTCGCGCTCTTCGACACCGCCGCGACCCTCGACCAGGCAACTGTGGCCCCCATTCGCCTGGATGTCGCCAACCTTGCCGACGTCCCCGAGTTGCTTCGCGGCCTCGTCCCTGCGACCCGGCGCCGGACGGCGGCTCGGCATCGGACCGATCCCCGCTCGCTGCGCCGGCGCCTGGACCGGCTCTCGGAGACCGAACAGGAGCGCGAGACAAGGAACCTGGTGCTGGTCCACGCCGCACAGGTGCTCGGATACGACGACCCCACGGCGGTGGACCCGGACCGGACCTTCCTGGAGACCGGCTTCGACTCGCTCGGCGCGACGCAACTGCGCGCCGCCCTCAATGCCGCGACCGGTTTGCGACTGCCCGCGATGGTGGTCTTCGACAGCAAGACCCCCGCCGAACTCGCCCGGCTCGTCCGGACCGAGCTGGCCGCGAGCCCGGAAGTAGGCGATCCGCGGGGATCGACGAGCAACGATGCCGGGTCGGCGGACACGCTGACCGCGTTGTTCCGGGCGGGCGTCGAGACAGGCGACATCCCCAGGACGTTCACGATGCTGCGGGCGATCGCCGACATTCGACCGCAGTTCCGCGCACATACCGAACTCGAACGGCTCCCGGAGCCCGCCGGGCTCGCCGACGGGACGAGCGGAACACGATTGATCTGCGTGTCGACCCCGATGGTCGCCGGGGGCGTGCATCAACACGCCCGCCTGGCCGCGCACTTCCGAGGCATCAGGCCGGTACGGGCTTTGCCGCTGGTCGGCTTCGCCCGGGGGGAACTGCTGCCCGCCACAGCAGCCGCAGCCGCGCAGGTGGTCGCGGAGAGCGTCCTCCAAGCGGCCGAAGGCGAGCCGTTCGTCCTGGTCGGGTATTCCTCCGGCGGCGTCCTGGCCTATGCGGCGGCACACCACCTGGAGCAGGCGCTGGGCATTCGACCCGCGGGCGTCGTCCTGTTGGACTCGTACGCCGTCGCGGACAACGAGATGCCGGAGGGCTTCGAGCACATGACGTACCGGATGCTGGCGATGGAGGAGACCTTCGGCCCCTACGACAGTGCCCAACTCTCGGCCATGGCACGCTACTTCCACCTGCTCCCGGATTTCACCCGGGAAAGCGTCGGCGCACCCGTCCTGTTCGTCGGCGCCGGGAAATCCTTCAAGCCGGAGACCGGGGACGTCGTGCGGGACGGCGAATTCCTCCGAGCCCGACCCTGGGACGCCGCACACACCTTGCGGCTCTCGCCGGGAAACCACTTCGGACTGGTCGAGGAGGACGCGGAATCGACCGCGCGGATCATCGAGGACTGGTTGACGGAAGTCGGCGCGGACTCGGCTCCCACCGACCGGCGCTTGTAGGGGTCGTCGCCTCAGCTTAGGGGCTTCGGGCCCCCGTCCCCCGCAGTACTGTCGCCAATATCAGCGGTGTCCTGAATACGGGTGAGCCCGTCGACCACCCATGCGCGCGTGCGTGTCGGTGCAGGAACGATCCGATCGAGGTGGTTGAAATGTCGCCGACCCCCAGCGCCAAGGGAACGTTGCCCTTCGGGGAACACCGGACCTGGTATCGCGTCACCGGCGAGGTCGGCGCGGATCGACCCGCCGTGATCGCCCTGCACGGCGGCCCCGGCGCCACCCACGACTACCTGCTCGGGCTCACCTCCCTGGTCGAGGCCGGCTGGCCGGTCGTCCACTACGACCAGCTCGGCAACGGCGGATCAAGCCATCTGCCGCAGCGGGGCGCCGAGTTCTGGACGGTAGGGCTGTTCCTCGACGAGCTGGACAACCTGCTGCGCGGCCTCGGCATCGCGGACGACTACGTCCTGTTCGGCCATTCCTGGGGCGGCCTGCTGGCCGCCAAGCACGCCGCGGCCGGGCCGGCCGGACTCCGCGGACTGGTCATCGCCGATTCCCCCGTCTCCTATCCGGTGTGGCTGCGGGAGATGCGGGTGCTGCGCGATCTCCTGCCCCCCGGCGTGGACGAGACGCTACTCCGGCACGAGAACGCCGGTACCACCGACAGCGACGAATATCTGGAGGCGTCGCTGATCTTCTACCAAAAGCACGTTTGTCGTCTCGATCCGTGGCCGCGTGACTACCTGGCCACATTCATGGAAATCCACAACGACCCCACCGTTTACCAATCGATGAACGGCCCCACCGAATTCCACGTCACCGGAACCCTGCGCGACTGGGGAGTGGCGGAGTGCGTAGCGGACATCAGGGTACCCACCCTGTTGATTTCGGGGCGTCACGACGAGGCGACTCCCGCAGCGGTGCAGCCGTTTCACGATCTCATCCCGGACGTGCGCTGGGAGATCTTCGAAGAGTCGAGCCATGTTCCGCATCTCGAGGAACCGGAACGCTTTCACCAGGTCATGGTCGATTTCCTGAAGGGCCTGCACTGAGGTTACCGGATCGGGCCCGCCCCACTCATTCACTCGAAATTCCGTCGAACGAAGGAAAAGGTCACCGTGGAGGCATCGGTCGAGGAGATCGTCGAGGCGCTGCGCAACTCGCTGGTGGAGAACGAACGGCTGCGGCAGCAGAACAATCGGCTGACCGCGGCCGCCACCGAGCCGATCGCCGTCGTCGGCATGTCCTGCCGCTTCCCCGGCGGCGTCGCGTCGCCGGACGACCTGTGGCGTCTGGTGGCCGAGGGGACGGACGCCGTCTCCGCGTTCCCGGCCGACCGTGGCTGGGACGTCGAGGGGCTGTACGACGCGGAGCCCGGCAAGCCGGGCAAGAGCTACGTACGCGAGGGCGGATTCCTCTACGACGCGGCCGAGTTCGATTCCGGGTTCTTCGGGGTCAGCCCGCGTGAGGCGGCGGCGATGGACCCGCAGCAGCGGCTCCTCCTGGAGATCTCGTGGGAGGCGATCGAGCGGGCCGGGATCAATCCGGCCGAGTTGCGCGGCAGCCGTACCGGAGTGTTCGCCGGCGTCATCTACCACGACTACGGCACCGCCTCCGGGGACGACGCCACCACCGGCAACGGCAGCCTCGTCTCCGGGCGCGTCGCCTACAGCCTGGGTCTGGAAGGCCCCGCGGTCTCGGTGGACACGGCCTGCTCCTCCTCGCTGGTGGCGATGCATTGGGCCATCCAGGCGCTGCAACGCGACGAGTGCACCATGGCATTGGCCGGCGGCGTGACGGTGATGGCCACCCCGCAGACATTCGTCGAGTTCAGCGCGCTGCGCGGCCTGGCGCCGAACGGCCGCTGCAAGCCCTTCTCGGCCGCGGCGGACGGCACCGCGTGGGGCGAGGGCGCGGGCGTACTGCTGCTGGAACGGCTGTCCGACGCCCGGCGCAACGGCCACGAGGTGCTGGGTCTGATCCGCGGCTCCGCGGTGAACCAGGACGGCGCCTCCAACGGCCTGACCGCGCCCAGCGGCCCGGCGCAACAGCGGGTGATCCGGCAGGCGTTGGCCGGTGCCGGGCTGGTGTCGGCAGACGTGGACGCGGTGGAGGCGCACGGTACCGGCACCCGGCTCGGTGATCCGATCGAGGCACAGGCGTTGTTGGCGACGTACGGCCGGGATCGGCCGGCGGATCGGCCGCTGTGGCTGGGGTCGGTGAAGTCCAACATCGGCCACACCCAGGCCGCCGCCGGCGTCGCCGGCGTGATCAAGATGCTCCAGGCGATGCGCCGCGGCGTACTGCCACAGTCCCTGTACGCCGACGAACCCACGCCGCACGTCGACTGGACGGCGGGCGCGGTGGAACTGCTGACCCGGGGCCGGCCCTGGCCGCAGAACGACCACCCGCGCCGCGCGGGCGTGTCCTCCTTCGGAGCAAGCGGCACCAACGCGCACGTCATCCTCGAACAGGCCCCACCCGCCGGCACGGGTATCGAGGCCCCGCGCGCCGCGCCCCGCCCGCTGCCCGTGCCGATCTCGGCGAAGAGCGCCGCCGCGCTGCGGGATCAGGCCCTGCGGCTGCGCGCCCACCTCGCCGCACACCCGGACCAGTCCCCGCTCGACCTCGCCTACTCGCTGGCCACATCCCGAACCGCGTTCGAGCATCGGGCCGTCCTGGTCATCGACGAACCGCACGAACTCGGCGCTGCCATCGAGGCGTTGGCCAACGGTGAGAGCACTCCGGGGCTGGTCCGCGAGACGGCTACCGAGGGCAAACTCGCCTTCCTCTTCACCGGACAGGGCAGTCAGCGGATCGGCATGGGCCGCGAACTCCACCGCGAGTATCCCGTGTTCACGGCCGCCTTCGACGCGGTGTGCACGAGCCTGGACCCGCACCTGGACCGTCCGCTGCGCGAGGTGCTCTTTGCCGCCCCCGGATCGGCGGATGCCGAAAGCGTCCACGAGACCCGATTCACCCAGGCCGCCCTGTTCGCCGTCGAGGTGGCGTTGTTCCGCCTGCTCGAACACTGGGGCCTGCGACCGAACTTCCTGGTCGGCCACTCGATCGGCGAGCTGAGCGCCGCGCATGTCTCCGGCGTGCTGTCCCTGGACGACGCGGCCCGGCTGGTCGGTGCCCGAGGTCGATTGATGCACGCGCTGCCCAGCGGCGGCGCGATGGTCGCGGTGCGCGCCGCCGAGCACGAGGTGCTGCCGCTGCTCACCGAGCGGGTGTCCGTCGCGGCGGTCAACGGACCCACCTCGACGGTGATCGCCGGCGACGAGGACGCGGTCGAGGCGATCGTGGCCACGCTCCGAGCGAGCGGACACAAGACCAAGCGGCTGAACGTCGGGCGCGCCTTCCACTCGCCCCGGATGGAGGCGATGCTGGACGACTTCCGGCGGGTCGCGGAGAGCGTGTCCTTCGGCGAGCCTCGGATTCCGATCATCTCGAACCTGACCGGCGAACCGGCGTCCGCCGCCGAACTGGGCTCCGCCGACTACTGGGTTCGGCACGTCCGCCGGCCGGTCCGCTTCCTGGACGGGATGCGCGCGCTGGAACGCGCGGGGGTCACCACCTATGTCGAACTCGGCCCGGACGGCGTGCTTTCGTCGATGGGAGCGGACTGCCTGAGCGAGGCCGCGACCGAGGCCGCGTTCGTCCCGACACTGCGCGGCGACCGAGCCGAGCCGCAGTCCCTGCTCAAGGCGCTGGCCCGAGTGCACGCCCGCGGCGTGGCCGTGGACTGGGCCGCGCTGTTCGCCGACACCGGCGCGCGGCGCGTCGAGTTGCCGACCTATGCCTTCCAGCGCGAGTCCTACTGGACGAAGCCGGTCGCGCCCGCCGGTGCGGGCGAGCCCGCCGTCGACGCAGCGTTCTGGCAGGCCGTCGAGAACGGCGACGTCGCGTCCGCGGCCTCCCAGTTGACCGGCGGTGACCCGTCGGCCGACCAGGTCGGCGAGTCACTCGGTGGACTGCTGCCGGCCCTCGCGGCCTGGCGACGGCGGGGACGCGAGCGGGCCGCCGTCGAGCGGCGGCTGTATCGCGTGGAATGGCAGCCGGTGACCGACCGGGCGATCGGTTGCCCCGCCGCCTTGGCGGGTACCTGGCTGGTGGTCCACCAGGCCGAGCAGGCGGACGCCGAGGTACGGGCCCTGCGCGCACACGGCGCTCGGGTCGTACCGCTGGCGGTGGTCGACGCCGAGCTGCACGTCGATACGCTGACCGCCCGCCTGACCGAAGCGGTCGGCGGTGACGCGTCGGTCGTGGGTGTACTGTCGCTGCCGGCCGAAGGCGACCCCGGCGCGCTCGCGCTGACCCTGACGCTGGCCCAGGCGCTCACCGCCGCCGGGATCGACGCGCCTTTGTGGACGACCACGCGCGGTGCGGTGGCGGTCGCCCCGACGGAGTCGCTACCGCACCCCCGACAGGCCCTCGCCTGGGGCCTCGGCCGGGTGCTCGCCCTGGAGCAACCGCAGCGCTGGGGCGGCCTGATCGACCTACCGCAGGTGCTGGACGAGCGCGCCGGGGCGCGCCTGGCGGGCGTACTGGCGGGCGGCGAGGATCAGGTTGCCATCCGTACGTCGGGCGTTCTGGTTCGCAGACTGGTGCGGGCGGCGCCGAGCGACGCCGCCATCGGGGCCTGGCGCCCGCGCGGCACCGTCCTGGTGACCGGCGGGACCGGCGCGCTCGGTGCTCACGTGGCCCGTTGGCTGGCCGGCAACGGCGCCGAACACCTGGTGCTGACCAGCCGCCGGGGCGGCGCGGCGCCGGGCGCCGAGGAACTGGCGGGCGAGTTGTCCGCACTGGGTGTCGAGGTCACGATGGCGGCGTGCGACGTCGCCGAGCGCACGGAACTGGCAGCCCTGGTGGAGCGGATGGCCGCCGAGGGCAAGCCGATCCGGGCCGTCGTACACGCGGCGGGCGTGGACCGTACCGGCGCGGCGGCGCTCACCACGCTCGACGAGGTCGCCGAGGCGATCCGGGCGAAGGTCGGCGGCGCGGCGAACCTGGACGAGCTGTTCGCCGACCACGACCTGGACGCGTTCGTCCTGTTCTCCTCGATCGCGGGCGTGTGGGGGAGCGGCGGGCAGGGGGCGTACTCTGCCGCGAACGCCTACCTGGACGCCCTTGCCCAGAACCGCCGAGCGCGCGGAGTCACCGCCACGGCCGTCGCCTGGGGACCGTGGGCGGAGGGGGGCATGGCCGCCCAGGGCGACGACGAGGAACGCCTGCGCCGGTACGGCCTCGCGCCGATGGCGCCCGCGTCCGCGATCGCCGCGCTCGGTCGGGCCCTGGACGCGGACGAGACCGCCCTGACCGTGGTGGACGTGGACTGGGCCCGGTTCGCACCCGCGTTCACCGCCGCGCGGCCGAGTCCGCTGATCGGCGATCTGCCCGAGGTCGCAGCGCTGCACACCACGACCCGGGACAGCCCCGCGGCCGGGCCCGGCGCGGCCGAACTCCGCGACCTGCTCGACAACCGGGCCGCCGCCGAACAGCGCGCGGCCCTGCTCGATCTGGTGCGGGAGCAGGCCGCCGCGGTGCTCGGGCACGCCTCGCCGGCCGCCGTCGACGCCGACCGCGCGTTCCGCGACCTGGGCTTCGACTCGCTGACCGCCGTCGAATTGCGTGATCGCCTCGGCCGGGCCACCGCGCTGCGGCTGCCCGCCACCACCGTCTTCGACTACCCGACGGCCGGGCGGCTCGCCGAGTACATCCGGGCGCAGATGTACGGACCGGACGACGCGGCCGCGGCGGCGACCGGGTCGCGGCCGGTCGCGGTGACGGACGACGAGCAGATCGCGATCGTGGCGATGGCGTGCCGCTTCCCCGGCGGCGTGACCTCGCCGGAAACCCTGTGGCGCCTGGTGGCCGAGGGCACCGACGCGATCTCCGCGTTCCCGACCGACCGGGGCTGGGACCTGGCGTCGTTGTACCACCCGGAGCCGGGGCACCCGGGGACGACCTATGCCCGGGACGGCGGATTCCTGGCGGACGCGGCCGACTTCGACGCGGATTTCTTCGGCATCAGCCCGAAGGAAGCGCTGGCGATGGACCCGCAGCAGCGGCTGTTCCTGGAGACCGCCTGGGAGACCCTCGAACGGGCCGCCATCGACCCCGCGTCGCTGCGCGGCAGCGCGACCGGAGTGTTCGCCGGCGGTTCGTACTACGACTACGGTGCGGGCCTGACTCGGCTGCCCGAGGAACTGGCCGGCTATTCGAGCATCGGCCGGGCGAGCAGCGTCCTGTCCGGCCGGGTGTCGTACACCCTCGGGCTGGAGGGGCCGTCGGTGACGGTGGATACCGCGTGTTCGTCCTCCCTGGTGGCGTTGCACCTGGCGATCCAGGCGCTGCGGTCGGGGGAGTGCTCGCTGGCGCTGGCAGGCGGCGTCACCGTGATGTCCACTGCCGAGACGTTCGTCGACTTCAGCGCGCAGCGGGGGCTGTCTCCCGACGGTCGGTGCCGGTCGTTCGCGGCGGCGGCTGATGGTACCGGGTGGGCGGAGGGGGTCGGTTGGTTGCTGGTCGAGCGGCTGTCGGATGCTCGGCGCAATGGGCATCAGGTGCTCGCCGTGGTGGCCGGCTCGGCGGTGAATCAGGACGGGGCATCGAACGGCTTGACGGCGCCCAACGGTCCGGCGCAGCAGCGGGTGATTCGGCAGGCGTTGACGAATGCCGGACTGGTGTCGGGCGATGTGGACGCGGTGGAGGCGCACGGGACGGGCACCACCCTCGGTGATCCGATCGAGGCGCAGGCGTTGTTGGCGACGTATGGGCAGGATCGCCCGGAGGGTCGGCCGTTGTGGTTGGGGTCGATCAAGTCGAACATCGGCCATACGCAGGCTGCGGCGGGTGTGGCCAGTGTCATCAAGATGGTGGAGGCGATGCGGCACGGCGTGTTGCCGATGACGTTGCATGTGGACGAGCCGACGCCGGAGGTGGATTGGTCCGCCGGCGCGGTTGCGTTGTTGACGGAGTCGCGGGCGTGGCCGGAGGTGGGTCGGCCGCGTCGGGCGGCGGTGTCGTCGTTCGGGATCAGCGGCACGAACGCGCATGTGATCTTGGAAGAGCCCGAATCTCTCGTTGTCGCGGAGGAGGAGCCGCAGTGGCCGGAGGGTGTTCCGGTGCCTTGGCTTTTGTCGGCCAAGAGCGAGGCGGCGTTGAGTGCGCAGGCCGAGCGGGTCCGGGCGGTTGCGGGTAGCGGTGATCCGAGCATCCTGGATGTCGGTTTCTCGTTGGCGAACTCGCGTGCGGTGTTGGCGCATCGTGCGGTGGTGGTTGCGGGTGATGTGGCCGGTGGGTTGTCGGTGGT
>NZ_JBIBGL010000043.1:0-27662 GCF_042956465.1 Embleya sp. NPDC008237 | reverse complement strand
CCCGCGGAGCGGGTCCCCAAGCCGCTGCGCGGCTTGCGAGTGAAGCGAGCCGCGTTGCGGCTCGCGGTGGCGCGTTGCGCCACCGAAGGCTCCCCGCGTTGCGGGGAGCTCGATCCGCGTTGCGGATCGAAAGGCGTGAAGGCCTCCCGCGTTGCGGGAGGCGTCCGATCCGCGTTGCGGCTCGGACCGGGGCCGCGTTGCGGCCCGCCGGCAGCACGGAGTGGGCGGTGGATTGCGGGAGTTCCCTTCGGAAGAGGCGCGGGCTCCCCGCGTTGCGGGGAGCAACCGATCCGCGATGCGGATCGGTACAAGCGACGGGCTCCGGAGGTGGGTTCGGCCGGCATCGTTTCCGTCATGACCGAACCGAAGCCCCGAACGGTACTCCGCCTGCGTTTCAAGGAGTTCGTCGCCGATCCCGCGGACCCCGATGCCATGTGCCGTGAACTCGACTTGGAAGCGGACCTGTTGACGTTCGAGGACGGCACCACCACGTTTTGGCTCGAGG
Organism: Embleya sp. NPDC008237; assembly: GCF_042956465.1. Taxonomy (NCBI): domain Bacteria; kingdom Bacillati; phylum Actinomycetota; class Actinomycetes; order Kitasatosporales; family Streptomycetaceae; genus Embleya; species Embleya sp. NPDC008237. Next base: position 27,157 of record NZ_JBIBGL010000043.1, on the reverse strand, counting down.
GAGTCGAGGTGTGCGACTTCCCCTCCTCCGCACTCGGCTCGGTGGAACTGATCCCCGCCCGGGAGGCGAGTGTGGGACAACCGGCCTCACGCACGAACGAGGCCGCGGACAAGGCCTACTCCGTGGAGGAGATCTGCACCCGCCACGCCAACGCCTATCAACGATGGACCTCCGAAGACGAGCAGCTGCTCCTCGAACTCCACGCCGCCGGCCACGGCCTGGTCGAACTCGCCCGACGCTTCGACCGCCAACCGGGCGCGATCCGCTCACGACTGGGGAAACTCGGCGTACCCGAACCGCGGTGAAAACACGGTCGCGGACCACTCCCCCGCCCCGCGCACGTGACTGGGGCGTGGCGGGAGGATCGGCGCACGACTCGAAAGGCGGGTGCGTCGTTGATGTTTTCCTTCGACAGGATTGGAGAGCGAGGTGACTCAAGAATGACTCAGGTAGACTTTAACATGTATCGGGAGCCCCGTCGGGTGTTCCGGAAGTGATGACGAGGAGGGTCGGTGCGCGAATTCGCCCCACGGCCGCGGCCGCACCAGGTCGAGGCCGTCGACGCCGCGGTGCGCGGCCTGGAAGGCCCCGTACGCCCGGGCGGCAACCGCGGGCTCCTGGTCTCGGCCACCGGCACCGGCAAGACGCTGATCGCCGCCGAGACCGCCCGACGCCTCGCACCCACCGGCGGCACCCTCGTCCTGGTCCCCACACTGGATCTGCTCACCCAGACCGCCACCGCCTGGCGCACCCTCGGACACGACGAGGCCATGCTCGCGGTGTGCTCCCTCGAGGGCGACGACGCGCTCGGCGCAGCGAACGTGCGCGCCACCACCAGCGGGCCCAGTCTCGCCCTGTGGGCCCAACGGCACGGTCGGTACACGGTGTTCGGCACCTATGCCTCGCTGGGCAGCATCATCCACGCGCACACCGGGCCCTACGGGATCCCCGCTTTGAGGGCTTGGACGCTGGTGCTGTGCGACGAGGCGCACAGAGCCGCCGGACACGTCGACAAGACCTGGACCGACATCCACGACAACCAGCTCGTCCCGGCGCAGCGGCGGCTCTACATGACCGCCACACCCCGCATCTACGAATCCTTCAAAGGACGGCGCAGGAGGCGGCGCGGCGAACGACGCGGGGGCGGTGTCGGGGGTGGCGCGGGCGGTCAGAAGGCGCTGTTCGAGATGGGGTCCGGGGCCGCGGCGCACGGCGCGGGCGGCGGTCTCGAGGACCACGTCGAACCTCACACTGGATCGCACATCGAGCTTCCTCCGATTCCTGACGACATCGCATTCGATCTCGATTCGGAAGACGAGTATTTCTCGCCGGAAATGCAAATCGAAATGATCTACGAAACCGGTGAAGCGCCCCTGTCCTCTGACGAAGCGTCAGATAGCGGGGGCGACGACACCGGTGACGGTGAGACGGCGCGGACCCGGGCGGCCCGGCTCCCGCGTGTTCCCGCGCTCCCCGAGGAACTCGCGGTGTCCATGGACGCGATCGACGTCTACGGCCCGAGGATCTTCCATCTGGGGCTCGCCGAGAGCATCCGACGCGGGCTCCTCGCACGGTTCGTGGTGCTGGTGGCCGACATCAGGGACACCGAGCTCAACCAGGCCCGACGCAACGCGCGCAAGGCGTTGGACGAGAAGAGCCCCAAGGCGCCGAGGCTCGTCGAGGCATGGCGCGGCAAACGCCTCGCCGCACTGCAGACCGCACTCCTGAAGACCGCCCGCGAGAACGGGCTGCGCACCGTCATCACGTTCCACCACCGCGTCGCCGAGGCCAAGGCCTTCGCATTGGGGCTCCCTGATGTCGGCTGGCGGCTGCGCGCCGAACTCCCGGACCAGGCCCCCACGGACGTACGCGCCGAATGGCTCCACGGCGATCACCCGGCCGAACACCGGCGACGCGTCCTCGGCCGGTTCGCCGAACCCGGGGTCCCGGGCGACCTGTCGGTGGTGGCGAACGTGCGGATCCTCGGGGAGGGCATCGATTGTCCGGCCGTCGACGGAGTCGCCGTCTTCGACGAGATCTCGAGCATCGTCAGCATCACCCAGGCCCTGGGCAGGGCACTGCGCCAGAAGCCGGGACAGGGCAAGACCGCCGCCATCATCGTTCCGGTGTTCCTCGACGACCACGAACGGCCCGACGACATGCTCCTGTCCGACGGACACCGCTACCTGGTGACCGTGTTGGAGGCGCTCCGCGCCCACGCACCCGAGATGGTCGAAGCACTCGCCGTCCCCCAGGCACGGGCACACGGCGTGACACGGACGGTCGCCGGAGCCGGGCCCGGCCAGGACGAGGACAGGGGCGGGGGCGGGGGCGGGGGCGGGGGCGGCACAGCGGAACACGGCGCAGCGAACGGCGGCACAGCGGTCGAGGGGGGCGCGGGATCGACCGAGGAGGGCGTCGGTGGGGTCGCGGAGGGCGTTGGCGGGGCTGTGGAGGGCACGGCCGGGCCGGCTGATGCAAACGGGCCGGGCACCGGCGGCGAAAGCGAGACGCGGCCGTTCCTGCGTTTTTCCAGCCCTCGGGACCCGGTGGTGGTGGCGGACTTCGTGCGGCTGCGGGTGATCGACCCGGACGAACGCGACTGGGTCCGCGGCTACCTCGCCGCGCGGCGGTTCCTGTGGACGCACGGGCACATGAGGATCCCGCTCGACGCACGCGACGAACACGACCACGACTACCCGGTCGGGCAGTGGGCCGCGGTCCAGCGCAGGGAGTACGCCGCCGGGCGGCTCGACGCCGGGCGGGTGCGCAAGCTCGTCATGCTCGGGATGGTGTGGTCGCACCCCGACGCCGCGTTCGAGGACGGGCTCGCCGTCGCACGGCGGTATGTCGAGCGTGTGGGGCACCTCGCCGCACCACAGAACGCCGTCCAGGACGGCGTCAGGATCGGACAGTGGCTTGCCAACCAGCGACGCGCGGGTGTTTTGGACGCCTACCCCGAACGCCGCCGGGCCCTGGAAAAGTTGGACCCGTGGTGGCGCCCCGACGGATGGACCATCGCCTGGCAGCGGGCCGCCAACGAGGTACGACTCTTCCTCGCTCGCGGCGGAGCCCTCGACGAGCTGACGCCCGGACACGTCGCCGGTGGGCAGGACATCGGCACTTGGGCGCAGCGGCACCGGCGAGCGAGTGTGAGGGCCGGGCTCGGGCCCGGACAACTCGAGCAACTCGACGAACTCGGCCTCCGAGCCGAGCACGGAGCAGTGGCGGGCGGCGCCGGGAAGGTAGTGACTGGCGGTCGTGGAATCGAGACGCGAGCAGGCGGCGCGGTGGACGGTGCCGGCGACGTAGCGGCGGCCGGTGAGGGCGGGGGGCGGGCGCGGCGCGGCAAGGGCGCGTGGGAGAGCGCCTTCACCGCCGCCGTCGCCTACCGCGAACGGGAGGGGCACTTGGAGGTACCGCGCGGGCACGTGGAGGTCGTCCGTGCGGTGCGGCCGGGCGGCAATCCCGCAGGCGGTGGTTCCGCGGATGGAGGGGCAACGGGTCCGGATGGGGGCGGCGCGGTGGCGGTCGACGGCCGGGTGGTCGAGGTGCGGTTGGGTAAGTGGATCAACAACCAGCGCACGAGGGGTAGTTCGCTTTCCGAGGAGCGGTGGCGACTTCTTTCGGAGTTGGGCATGAGGTGGTGAATCTATTGTTCGGCGTGAATCTGACCTGCCACTTCGTCAAGTCTGTCAGTTCAGACGTGCCAACGATTCGGGGTACCGCGACCCCGACCCGCTGTCAACAAACCACCGTTAGAACGGTGGTTCCTCTGCCCATCCGTTGTTGATGGGTGGTGGGGGCGGGGGGTCGTCCAGGGCTTGGTGCCAACGGCGTTCGAGTTCCTCCTGCAGGGTGCAGTCGTCTCCGAGGTTGTTGTAGGAGCTCCAGCGCGAGTCGTTGGGGTTGGTTCCCGAGAGGTCGCACAGGGCGAGGAATACGGTCTCCACGGTGACCCATCTCGTGGGGACGGTCAGGCCGGCCAACATGCGCCTGATCGTCTCCTTGCTGACGCTGCTGCGTAGCTCCATGTGTTCGATGTGGTCGCTGATCGCGCGTAGGGCGGGCCTGCGGGCCGTTCGGTAGTGGGAGTGGATTTCCTCGACGAAGTCCCGGCGGTTGCCTGGTGGGAGTTCTCTTTGGCTGGGCATGCGCATGATCCTGGGCAACTCGTCCCCCCGTTCGTCTCGTCGCGCGTTGAACACGGCGATGGCCGTTGTTGGCAACTTTAGGCTCGGTTGGATGCAGCGATGGCTCGGTTGGTCCGTCGCACGGCCGCGTACGGCGTGGGGTCGGCTCGCGGGGTCAACCGCTCTGTGGCGCGTCGATTCTGGTTCTTGAGGCCGTGACCAGCGGCTTCCCACCACATCGGTGGTCGTCAACGCGCCGGATCGTCGGCGTGTGTCGTTTTGTTCGGGAGACAGAAATGAGCAGGGTCTCTCCCCGGAAGCACCGTCCGTGCGAGTGCCGGACGTGCCGGCGTTGTCGAAGTCTGTTGTCCGCGGCTGTACATGGCATGGCCACTGCGGCCGGAGGGGCTGTCTTCGCCGGTTTGGCGTGGTGGCTGGGTCGGTCGTGATGGTGTGGTCGTGGGTGCGGATCGGTCACGGAATGCGGATTGGACGTCGTGGTGCCGTGGTGCTGGGTGAACATGAGGGGATGACGGACAGGGTCACACCGCACATGCTTCGCGAGGCGATTGCGGACACGCTGCGCGATCGGGTGAAGTCGTACAACCTCGCGGAGGTCTGTGAGTCGTTGGGGTTGGAGGCGGAGCGTGAGGACGAGGATCCGCATAGAAGCAAGCGCTGGTACGTCCTGGGTCGGGTCCAGACACTGGGGATGGCCGAGCTCGCCCGGATAGCCCAACGGGTGACGGAGGAGTTCGGTGGGGACGAACTGACGGAGCTGGTGGGGCGCTTGGGCGTGCGCGGGGTCGCCGGCGAGTTGAAGAACCTCATCTTCTCGGCCGACGGTCCCAAGCCCGAACTCGTCCTGACGGATTCGTTGAACAACACCATTCGCATCACGAGGAACGAGCAGTACTGCCTCGTCTACGATCGGCCGCTACCCGATCACGGGCTGACCTGGCGTGAACTCGTGCGGTGGTGGGCCGATCGCGAAGGGCTTCCGGCCGCTCCGGAGCGGGACAACGCTCTCGGGCTGTATCACCGACTTCGGCGGTCCATGGCCGGGAACGGTGTCGAGGCGGAATTCTTCCAGGCCTACGCCGCGCTGTACGGGGAGCACGGCTTCGATCTTCCCGCGCTCGTCCCGCAGGTCTACCTGCACTACGACCCGTACAGTCGTGCGCGGGTGGGCGAGCGTGCCGGGCCGTTGCCCCGTCAGCGGATGGACTTCTTGTTGTTGATGTCCGAACGCGCTCGTGTCGTCGTCGAGATCGACGGTCTCCACCATTACGCGGACGCCGAGGGTCGGGCGAACGCGGGTCGGTATGCCGAGATGGTGCGTGAGGACCGCAAGCTCCGTATGGCCGGCTACGAGGTCTATCGGTTCGGCGCGTGGGAACTGAAACAACCGGACCGCGCGAGCATGGTCACCGGGTTTTTCACCGAGTTGCTCACCCGCCACGGTCACCTGCCCAAGTCCTGAACGAGGCGTTGCGTCCGAAGTGGCGTGGCGCCCACTTCCCCATGCGTCGGGAGTGGCAGAGATGCGGGACGTGGTTCGCCGGGCAAGCGGGGCATGGGAGGTTCGGCCGACGAGGGGTTCGAGGCCTGGCAGTTGGGGGTGTTCTTGCGCCTGTCGCGTTCTCGTCGGGTCGTTGTCGTGGTCCGGAACGGCGTGCCCGACAGCGGCTCCTCGGAGTGAAGGATCGCAGTTGCGATGATCTGGGGTGTGGGCGCTCGCCGATGGTGCTGCCTTTAGCAGAACCGGTCTGCCTTTATGGGGAATTCACTGATTCTGAGGCGTGTGTCCGGCGTTCCCTGAGAGTGGTCGTGTCGTGTGTGCCGTAGGCGCTTGGGACGCGAGAGGACGGCGTGGGGTGACGCAGGGGTTGCCGTGGGGCGAGGTGCCGCGTGTGGTGTGGAGGCGGCCCGCGCATCCGTACGAGACGTCCACCGGTGTGTTGCGTGCCGCGCCGCGTAGCGGTGTGGTGGTCGATACGGCGGCGGTGATCGATGTCGTGGACGGGCGGACCTTGTGGACGTTGCCGTACCCCCGGGAGATGGACACCGCGCCGGAATCGGTCACCGGCTGGTCGGGGACGCGTGTCGCGGTTCTCGATGATGTGGGACGGATCGTGGTGTGTCGTCCGCGTGGGGGCGGCGTCGCCGTGAGCGTGTTCGCGTTGCGTACCGGCAGGCGGTTGGGGGGTGTTTCCCGCAGTCGTGTCCCTTTGCATGTGTGGCACGCGTGGTTGTGTCAGGACGACGGGCTCGAGCGGGACGTGTGGGATCTGGATCATCGGGTCGGCCTCGATTGGAAGGGTGATCGGCTGTTGTGGGAGGCGTTCTCCTACGGGGTGGCGGGGAGGCCCGGTGTCGCTGTCCCGGCTCGGTCGGACGAGGTGGTCGTGGCCCGGTACGGCACCGACGGGCCGAACGCGTGGGCTTGGGCGGTCGGGCTCGATCGGCGCGACGGGCGGCAGGTGTGGACGACGTTCGCCGATCCGCACTGGTTCCACCTGGCCACCATGGACGAGCAGGTGGTGTTGTTTCGTCCGTGGCCGCCGATGGGGCTCGGTGCCCGGGACGGGTACGGTCCGGGCGCGCCGGGCGCCGGTCGGGTGGACAAGGGCGGGGTGAGGGTCCTGGATCGGTGTACGGGCGCCGTCGTGTGGGAGCACCACTGGTCGGTGCCGCGGGCGTCGCGGACCTGGCCGGTGACGGCTCTGCGGGACGGGCCCGGTTGCGCGCCGGTGGCTGCGGCCGCCGGAGTGGTCGTCGCGGGTGAGGAAGGGGCGTGGGTCGGACGGGCCGTCGGAGACGGGCGCGTGGTGTGGCGTACTTCGGACGATCTCGGTCGTCCGGGCGGTCTGGGGTTGGGGTACCAGCGGCGGTTCGGTGACTGGGTCTGCTTTCCCGCCTCGTTGGAGGGGTCTTTGCTCGTCCACGCGCCGACAGGGCACCTGGTACGGCTTCGTGCCTCGGTCGAGGCGGTCGTCGGGGATCGGGCGTTCCTGCTGGATGGCCAGGTCGTGTGCGTCGAGTTGCCCACGACCTGAGGACTGCTGTGCCATCCGCCGGCCCGGGATCGGTGGCAGGGGTCCCGGGCAGCCGCTCGAACCGCGCGACGTGCAGGCGGAGTTGAACCTGTGGTGGCGGTCAGGCGAGGTGCGCGCAGTCCTCGAGAGCGACACGGCACCGCGGCCGTGAGGCCGAACTCGAGTCCGAACGACTCGGTGAACTCGGGTATCGATCCGTTGGCGGCGCAGCGGTGGGCGGGGAGATGTCGGCGGCCGGTGGCGAGGTGAGGCGAAGGTGCCTTGACATCCGCGTCCGGTGTTGCGGTGGTCTACGGCGAGTGTTGGGCGGCGCTTCGGCATACCCGCGCCGCCGGTGTACTCGACGGGAGCCGCGCTGTCAGCGGTATGCCGATATCGGTCAATCGGGTGACGAATCTCTGGGACATCTGGTGTCGGGGCGGCTTTTCGGGTCGCGCTGCGGTTGTCGACGAGAAGGACGGCGCATGTCGGACGAGGACGGCGCGGGCCGCCGGGGCGGGATGCAGAGCGTCTTTGCGTCGGGCCTGGGGCGGGCTGCGGCGATGCCCAGGCTCTTGGACCTCGACGGCCGTGGGGAGCTCACGGCGGCCCATGTCCGGCTGGTCGCAGGGGCGTTGGGGAGGTCGGAACGCACTGTGTGGCGGTGGCTGGCGGCCGCGCGCCGGGACCGGCGTCTGGCGCGGGTGGAGGCGTCGCGCTTCACCGTCACTGCGGAGATCCGGCAACTGTTGGCGCTGTGGGGCGGCAACGCCTCGCGGGTCCACGCCGATCTGGTACGGAGGGCGGCCGGGGATCCGGACGCGCCGGCGGTGCCGTCGCTGTCCACGCTGCACCGGGCGATCCGCCGGGACCTGACCCGCGGCGAGCGGGCCGGTCTCAAGAGCGGGGAGGCCGCCCGGCGCGCCCACGACGTGTTCGGCCAGCGGCCGCCGACGCACCGCAACGCGGTGTGGGAGGGCGACCACAAGCACGTTCCCGTGGAAGTCGACGTGGAGGGCGAGTCGGCGACGCCGTGGGTGACGTGGTTCATCGACTGCGCCACCAAGGCCGTCACCGGGGTCGCGGTCACCGCGCACGCGCCGAGCCGGGACGCGGTGCTGGCGTCCTTGCGGATCGCGATCACCCGCGGCGAGCCGTTCGGGCCGACGGGAGGGCTGCCCGGTCGGATCCGGGTCGACCGGGGCAAGGAGTTCCTGTGCGCGACGGTCACCGCGGCGATGGGCGCGTTCGCCGTCCCCGTCACCGACCTCCCCGCCTACAGCCCGCATCTGAAGGGCACCGTCGAGGCGTTGAACGACGCGGTGGAGGAGATGTTCCTCGTCTGTCTCCCCCGCTACACCGGCCGCCAGAGACTCACCGGCGGCCGGCTCGCCGACCCGGACGCCCCGCCGCTGACCTACGAGGCGTTCGTGGGCCTGCTGTTGGACTGGGTGGCCTGGTGGAACACCGAACATCGGCCGGCCGCCCTGAACGGCAAGACCCCCCTCCAGGCGTGGCAGGCCGATCCGACACCGCTGACGGACGTGCCCGCCGAGCAGATGGCGACCTTCGCCCTGGAGGACGACGGGCGCACCTACACGATCGGCACCAGCGGAGTGCGGTGGCGGCGGCGCGACTACCTCGCCCCCTGGATGAACGGCCGTACCGGCACCAGGGTCTCGGTGCGGCACCTGCCCCATCACGACGACACCATCGAGGTCTTCGACGCCGCCACCGGCCGACATCTCGGCTCGGCGTTCCTGGCCGCCGCCGCGAGCCGGGAGCAGATCCGCTCGGTCCTGGCCGCACGCACCGCGGCCGCCCGCCGACTCAAGGCCGATCTGAAAGCCGCGGAGAAACTGCGCCGCCGGCGCTTCGAGGCCTCCACCACCGCCTCCCCACCCCGGCCTCTCACCTCCCCGACCTCCGCACAGGCCGAAGAGGAATTGGGCGCGGCCGCGCGAACGGACCGTCGTGCGCTGGCCCGTCCCGATTTCGTTCCACACGGCCCGGCGCCCGACACCTGGGCCCGCCCCAGGCCTTTGCGCACACCTACTCCCGACAAGGACCAAGCCGATGATCGCTGACCTGGACTACGGGCTGCTGCCCGACGAGAGCGAAGACCACTTCCTGGGCCTGGAACAGGCACAACTGGTCGGCACCGACACGCTGTTGACCACCCGGGACAACATCGAGGCCGTCATCGAGGCCAAGGCCATGATGTGCGTCTACGGGCCGGCCGGATCGGGCAAGACGATGCCGGTGAACTCCGCGCTGCGGCATCTCGCCCCGGACATCACCCACCGTCTGGAACTGCGTGCCGGGCCGACCCCGCGCGACATCCGGCATGGTCTGTTCCAGGCGCTGGGGCTCCCGGGTGAGCCGCCGGCCCGCCCGATCGAGTTCGACACCCTCCTCAAGGAGGCGCTCGCCGAGGAGTTCAGGGTCCTGGTCTGCGACGAGGCGCAGTGGATGAAGAAGACCGGGTTCGAGTTCTGGCGCCACCTGTGGGACGACAAACGCACCGACATCGCGGTGATCTTCGCCGGCGGCGACGGCTGCTACAAGGTCCTGCGCCGGGAACCGATGCTCGCGTCGAGGATCTTCATCTGGCAGGAGTTCACCCGCATGTCCAAGGACGAGGTGAGGGCGACGATCCCCGCCTTCCACCCCGTCTGGGCGGACGTGGACACCGCGTTGATCGACGCCATCGACAAACAGGCCGCCCACGGCAGCTTCCGCAACTGGGCCAACATCACCACCCACGTCCTGGCCGGGATGCGGAAGATGGAACTCGCCCGGGTCGACGAGGACCTGGTGCGCTGGGTGTACAGCAAGATCGGCGGCATGTGACGCACGGCGTCGCGCCGTCGGTCCCGCCGGGACCGGGTTCGGCACGTGTCCCGGTATCGGAGCCAAAGACGTTGACCGTGATCGTCGACCGTCACGACGATCCCGTGTACACGGCGACCGCGCTCGGCGCGCACGACGGGGCGGCGGGTCGGATCACCGTGCACCCGACACCGGCGGCCGGCGGTGTGGCCGCACTGGCACAGGACGTGTTGTGCGCGCTCGGCAAGACCCTTCCACCGTCCGGACAGGGTCGCGGGGCGTGGGCCGACGCCCTGAGGCCGGCGTGGAACGCCGCCTGTGCATGGGTGATCGCGTCGGGCGTGCGGCATGTGATCGTGCTGCGCGGTCACCACCTCACCCCGGCGCGCCTGCGGCAACTCCTCGACCTACGGGTCCGGACCGGAGTGCGAGTCACGGTGGTGTGGCACGCCCCACCCGGACCCGCGATGGGCGCCTTCGTCCGCGGGGTCGAACACCGGATCGTCGAGGACCTCGACCAGGCCCGCACGGCCCTGGCATGGCCTGCGAAGAACAACGGGGCATCAGGGCCGGGGTGGTTCGCAGGCGGCCGTAGTGGTCCCGATCGCAACGGGGACGAGGAACGGGCGTGGATCACCCCGGCGCGGCCCGCCCCGGGGGTCGTGGTCCCGCGAGCGGCGCGCACGGCCTGCACAGGGGCCGGTGGCACCGTGTCCGCGCCCGGCGCCGGGCGCGACGGGACGGGCGAGAGGAACGCCGAGAACAGGCAGACGGGTTGGGATCCCTCCATCGGGCAGCTTGCCGGCCGGCTCCACACGCGTCTCGCGCACCCGACACACGCGGCGGCGCTCGCCGCCGCGGTCGTCACCGGCGCGGACGTTCAACGACTCGCGCTGATCAGAGGGATCGACATCACACCCGACGCGTCCACGGTCAAGACACACGACAGCCGCGCCCACCGCACGTGCCGGGTACATGCCGTGCCGCGATGGGCGCGGATCCTGCTCCACGCCGCCGTGGCCCACCAGACGCTCGAGGGCAACGACCCCGGCCGCTCCCTGTTCCCCCTGATCGGCGTCCGCGACGGGGCCGACCTGCGGGCATACGCACACGAGATCCACCTCCACCTCACCCCACACCAGAGAAAAGGAACCGCGGAGCGGAGCGACAACGCCGGGAAGCCGTACCGACGAACGGGACACCCGTAATACCGATCTGTACGAAACCGACCCGCTCATCCATCAAAAACGTCAGCACCGATTCGGCATCCGATGACAGCGGCCAATGTTCGGATGAAGTCACCCCACCAGCCCCGGAAACCCCCACACCCGACTGACACAACCATGCCGCAAACCCACCGACACACCCCCACCGATCATCAGTCCGGGGTCGGCCGCAGCGAGTTGTCGAGGTCGCGTTGGGCCAGGAACCGGATACCTTCCCGCGGGTCGAGGTCCGGAGCGTGGGTGAACGGCCGGGACACGCTGAGCCGGGTGGCGTTGGCCTTGAAGAACTCCCGCGGTGGCGCGACCAAGTGCATGCGCAGGTTGTCCCACACGAGCACGATGAGGCCGCCGAGCCGTGTACAGGCGCCGATGCCCGCGTCACGGTAGCCCTTCCGACCGAAGCCCTTCGGCTCGTCCTTACGGCCCCGGTACTCGCGGATCGCGTGGATCGGACGAGACCGCTCGCCGGGCCGGTGGCAGACCACAGCGGTTGCGATTTCACAGTGGGGGTTGCGGCCGCGGCGTCGTTCTTCGCGCGGGAGGGCCATCTTGAGGTCCCGCGCGGGCATGCGGCCGCGGCGTCGTTCTTCGCGCGGGAGGGCCATCTTGAGGTCCCGCGCGGGCATGTGGAGTCGATCGGGTGGGACGGCGGCGTCGAGGAGGTGAAGTTGGGGGTGTGGGTCACCAACACCCGGGTGCGGTGCGCGAAGTTGTCCGTCGAGCGGGTCACAGGGCTCGACGCGGTCGGCATGCGGTGGACGTGACGTCGGGTGTGAGATCCGGCGTGAGGTTGTCCGGTGACGACTGGGTCGGCCCGAGCCGATTCGGTGGTTCGGTGTGGCGTTCGGGGTGGAGTCGGTGTGATCCCACCTCGTGATCGTCAGCGTTTGACGCGGCCGCGGATCGCGAGGATCGCGAGCGCGAGGAGGACGGGTTCCAAAAGGCGTGACGTCATCTCGATGTAGGCGCCGCGTTTGGTGAGGTTCTGGCCGCTGGAGCGGAAGACGACGGAGTTGACGACGACACGGGTGGCCTTCTCCGCGCGTTTGGCCGTGAGCCGGTCGTGGACGGGTCCGGTCAGGGTCGGGTCGGGGTTGTCGGTGACGAACTCGGCGCGTTGTCCGGTGGCGACCTGGACCCCGGTGGTGCGGGGTTTGGGGTCGCTGGTGGGCAGTCCCCAGAGCATCATCGCGAGGATGGTGATGGTCATGGCGAGCAAGAGCCAACCGAGGGCGCGGGTGGCGCGCAGGCCGTATCCGGACAGGAGCCAATAGGCGGTGATCAGGGCGCGTTCGCCGGTGGGGCGTTTGTGGTCGTGGCGGCGCATCTCCATCTCGCCGTAGTAGAAGTCGGCGGCGTCGGGTTCGTTCTTGGCGTCCTCGGACGCTTTGCGCAGGGCGCGGTAGACCGGGCCGACGTCCTCGGGGTCGGGAGTGAGCGCGGTGTTCGGGTGGTGGGGGCCGGGGGTCCAGCCGTGTGGGGGCGGTGGGTTTCCCGATGTGAGGGCGCGCCAGTGGTGTTCCTCGGCGATCGTGCGGCGGCGCGCGAGTCGGGCGGGGATGCCGTTGCGCAGGCGCCAGCCGGTGGGGGGCGCGGCGAAGTGGGTGTCGCCGGCCAGGCTGAGCTGGTCGAGGTGGAACGCGCCGGTGAACACACAGGTGGTGAGATCGGTGTCGGTCAGGACCAGGTGCGCGGCGTCGACCCCGCGCAGCGACGTCACGCGTACGCCGGGGTCGGCCCCGGCCAGCGGGGCTTCGGGTGCGGCGGCTCCCGATGGGGTGAGAAAGGTACTCGGGTGGGCTGTGACAGCGATCGGTTGCGTGATCACGGCGCCGGACAGATTGATGCTCGCGTATCGCAGGTGCAGGGTGGCTCTCGACTCCCACTGAGTGTGCCCGCACTGGACGGACGCTGCGGCGGCCTCGATGGTCACCGGCGCCGAGAACACCGCGCCCGTGAGGTCCAGGCGCCCCTGGCACACCAACGGCCCGATCCGGGTGGCGCTGGTGAACGCCGCGCCGCGCAACCAGGCATTGGCGAAGAACGTGGCGCCCCAGAGCCAGGTTTCGGCGGAGAACGTCGCCCCCCTGAAATTGGCGTCGGCGGCGAAGGTCGCTCGGCGGAAAGCGGCGATGCCCGAGAACATCGCCTCGTCGAACACGGCTTCGTCGGAGAACTGCACGTCGTCGAACTCGGCGTCGCCCGAGAATGTGACGTCCTCGAAGCGGGCTATGGCAGAGAACACCGCCTGGTCGAATACGGCGTCCCCGGAGAACGTCACACCTTCGAACCGGGCTTCGGCAGAGAACACTGCTGCGTCGAACCGAGCACTGCCAAGGCGGGGACGGGTGGTGGTCGGATCACGCAGGGCGTCGAAGAGTTCGTCGAGCAGGGGGAGGGCGAACGTGGTGGCGCGGTAGTCGACGTCATCGCCCGGGGACAGGGTTGCCAGGTACGCGGCCCGATCGGAGGTGGCGAGGTGGGCCAGGCAGCATGTGTGTCCGGGGACATGGATCCCGTGGCAGCCGACCGGGTCGAGGACGGGATCGGCGCCCTCGCCGCAGTGGGGCCACGAAGGGGGCGTAGGCGGGGGTGGCGTCATGCCGGTGGGGACGAAACAGCCCGAAGGGCGGTTGCGGGACCGGGTTTCTCGTCGTCGTGCACTGCGCCTGTTGGACGGATCCGGCGCAGCAAAGACGACCCCGCACTCCGGCGAGCAACGAGACGACAAAGACAAAGGAGACACGGCGAAGGTGACACCGACCAATACGACTTCATGTCACCGCGACATCCGGAGAACCGTCACCATGATCAACCCGACGAACAAGCTTTGACCCGCAAAGACACAACCACACATCAGTGACACACGAAACCGAACATCCCCATGACACCAAGACCGAACCTCACACTAGATGTCCTCTCTCCGGGCGCGCTGAAGCTGCGTGTGCCGGGACAGGCAGAGTACGGCGAGGACGAGGAACACGCCTCCGCCGAGCAGGTAACCGAGATTGCCCCCAAAACCCATCGCGAGCAGAGGGAACGCGATCCACGCCAGGATGACCCCGATGCACCCGGCACCCGTGAACTTCTCCTGCTCGTCTCGCATGCGCACACCTTAGGGGCTGGGGAAGTCCGTTGGAACGGGGGCGCGTTCGGATCTTCGCAACGCTCACGTCGCGGCGGAGGTCGCCGAGGGACGGTGGGTCGTGGCTGGCTCGGACGACGACGGGGTTCCCCGGCCGGCCATGCGGGACGAGCTGGTGCGCGCGATGCGCGCCGCACGCGGGGACGACCCGGACCACTGGTGGCGAGTTCCGCTTTGCATGGGTAAGTAGTGGTCAAACGGTGCTGTTTCGGCTGCTCGCGGGCGAGTGTGATGCCGAAGTATCTGATGGCTCGTGACGCTGTCGATGGGACAACCAACATGCTTCGGCACACCGACGCACGCCGACGAACCCGGACCCTCGCACCGAATGTCGTAAGGAAAACCACACAGAAACCCCACCCACCGAAACCAGACAACAAACCACCACATCACACACCCGAACACGACCCGAACCGACACAGACCAGGACGGCGGTCATGTCCCCTCCTCCACCGCCCGGTCAACCCACGGCCGGCGGCAGTCCTCGTGGCGCCGCACGGGCGCGGTCCCACGTCCGTGCGGGTCGCCGGTTACCGCCGCCATGCCCCGCTCGCAACCCGCCCGACGGGCCGCGTCCAGCCTGTCCAGCTCCCGCTCGGCCTGCGGGGCGCCGCGCACCGGGAAGCTCATGCCGTCGGAGTCGACCAGGCCTGAGAAGTCACCGGAGCGCAGTTGCTCGAACCGGGCGCGCCCTTCGGCGCGTTCCTCCGGCGTCAGGGCCCACTCCAGCGATCTTCGCGTGCAACCGGTCGAAGGGCAGGTTCGCGAGCTGCTCCTCGAACTCCACCAACTAGCATCTCCCGGGTCTCGGTGATCGTCGTCGGCCTACCGCCCTCCGTCACGAGACTTCCTCGGCCGCCGCTTGTCCCCCAGTCTGGCCGGCTCGCGTTCCCCTGTATGCTCCCCGTCTCGTTGGGCTGGGCGGTCCGGCACTTGAACACGTGAGGTCATCACGTTTCGGCTTGTTGGTCCTGCCCATGGAACTCGTTGCGCCTGGCAAGCACTTCCCGAGTGAGCGGATGGAGATCCCCCAAGGTACGTCGGCAGTCCGTCAGTAGTGCCTCAAGGGTTCCGGTGGCCTGTTTGGGAGCACCGGTAGCCTGGTAGGCAACGGCCAGGTTGTAGCGCGATATCAGCGTGTCCACGTGATCCTTTCCCAGTTCGCGTTCGGTCGCGCACAAGACGGCTTGGTACTCGTGGATCGCCTGGGCCGACTCCTGTGCGTCCCGGAGGGCGTCGGCCAGGATCGTCCGAAGATTCAACGTATGGTCGGCGCGGGGCCCGTGCCGTCGGATGGCGCCATCCACCGCTTCCCTCAGCTTGGGGATCGCCTTCTCGGGGTCGTTCCCACGGTGGTAGGCAACGCCGAGTCGACCGGCGATCAACGCGCGCAGTGGGTGATCGTTTGCAAGGCTCTCGGTGGCATCCTGGTATGCCGTCTCCCACACAAGAATCGCCTTCGTCGGCGTCGCCGTGTACCCGTACGCGCAGCCGAGGTTGTGGCGGTACCGGATGGTGGCGGGGTGTTTCGGGCCGTATGCCTCGATCGCCGCGGCGAGGTTCTCTTCGTGCAGGGCGACGGCGCGGTCGGCGTCGGTGCCCAGGAGGCAGGCGGCCAGGTTGTCGCGTGCGTCCAGAGTGTTTGGATGCTGCTTGCTCAGGAGGGTCACGAACGCGGGGAGACACGCCTCGAGCATGGGTACTGCTCGTGCCCGGTCGCCAGCATCACGGTAGGCGCAGGCAAGGTTATGTTGCGATGCCCAGGTGTCGCGGTGGCTGGGTCCCAAGGTGCGGGCCCGGGTGGCCAGGCTCTCCGTCAAGAGGACAATCGCCTCGTCGTGTCTTCCCAGCTCGCTGTAGACCGTCGCGAGGTTGTTGAGAGTGTTCAGCGTGTAGGGGTCGTCCGGAGGCAGGATGCGGGCTCGGTCGGCCAGCGTGCGCTCGAACATCTCGGCGGCTTCTCGCAGACGGCCTGCGCTTTGGAGGGCGGACGCGAGGTTGTTGCGCGAGTTCGATGTCTCCGGGTCGTCTTCACCGCGTCGTCGGGCGCGAACGGCCAGGATGTGAGTGTGCAGTTCGACGGCTTTGTCGGGGTCCCCTGCCGTGACGTGGGCGGCGGCCAAGTCGCTGAACAATCTGAGTGTGGGGACGCCTTCCTCGCCCCGGTCTCGCATGACGTCGAGGGCACGTTCGAGTCGGTCCACGGCCGTGCGCGCCGCTCCTTGATCGTGCAGATGGTTGCCCGCCCTGGACAGGAGTCCGGCCGTGTAATCGGTGTCGGTCTCGGGAGCGGCGTTGTTCACGAGGGCGTCGACGTGCGGCAGGAGTTCACGCCACACGGGCCACAGTGCCGGGTCGCGCCAGTCACTCGGGAGCGCGCGTTCGAGGTGGACCGTGGCCACGACGCGGGCGGCGTCGATATCGACATCGCGGCGGTGTGGGTCCTCGTCGTCGGGGGTGCGCGCGACGGCCTGGACCAAGCGGTGCACCGACAGGCGGTCGGCGTTCCGGTTGATCATGCTGTAGGCGATCAGCCGTCCGATCGCCGTATTCACCTGGGGTGGGGTGGCGCCGGCGAAGTCGTCGAGGAGGCGGCGGGGGATGTCGTCGGGTGCCCACCACGCCAATGAGCGCAGTACGTCCCCGGCGAGGGGTGTTCGGGTCAGGCGGTCCAGGGTGATGCGCCAGACGCGGGCGATGGTGCGCGAGGGGTCGCCCTGCTCGGGGGATGCCGCGAACATCTCGGCCGGCCACGCCCGCAGCAGGTCCAGGTACTCGCGTGCGGTCGTTCCCGTCTCGGCGCAGTAGGCGGCGGCTTGTTCGAGGGCCAGGGGCAGGTCGCCCAGTTCGGCGCACACGGCGGCGGTGTCGTCGTCGGGTCCGCGGTCGTGGCGCGGGAGGATCCGGTGGAACAGTTCGACGGTCTCCTCGCGTGTGGGGGGTGTGAGCGTGAGGGTGGTGGCGAGGTGGTGCCAGCCGGTGGAGCGGCGGCTGGTAATGAGGATGCGTCCGGTGGTGGTGCCGATGTGGGCGAGGAGGGGGCGGATGTGGTCGGGGTCCTCGACGTTGTCGAGGACGAGGAGCCAGTCGTGGTGGCAGGCCAGCCATCGCACGGCGCGGTCGCGCAGGAAGTCGGTGTCGGCGCCGGCGAGGGTCGGTTGCAGAGCGAGGGCGAACGCGGCCAGGCCCGCGTCGATCGCGGCCGGGGTGTCGGCGTTGATCCATCGTTTCGGCGCGTGGGTGGAGCGGGTTCGGGCCCAGTGGGCGGCCAGGGCCGACTTCCCGATGCCGCCCAGACCGTGGACGACGTGCACGACCACTTCGCCGGGCGGGGCGAGGAGCCGGTCGAGGTCGTCCAGGACTGTCTCGCGGCCGACGAACAGGCCCGGGTCGCGGATGTTGTCCAGCCCCGGTCCTGCTTCGACCCGGTCGATCGGCACGCGACTCTCGGGCGAGAGCAGGTGGATGCGTTCCGCCCGGGTGAGTCCGAGGTCGGCGTTGATGTTCCCGCCCGCGGCCATCGAGCCGTTGTCCGCGGTAACCACGATCGGGCGCCGTTCGTCGCCCCGAGCGGAGCCGCTTCCACGTTTCCACCAAGCCATCGCGCCTCCGCCTCGATTCGATCGCTTCGGTGCCCGCGCCGACACGACGGGCCCGGCCCGCCTGCCGGGGCGCAGCGGGCGATCGTGACCCCATCATCCGTCGTGCGCGGGCATCGGGGCGGGCGGATCGCGGCGGACGACGAACTCGGCCTTCGTTTCCGAGCCTTGACGATCATCGGTCACTGGTGTTCGGATGTCGATCGCCGCAACACCTGTCCGTCCGAGGGGTGATGATGGTCGCATGACGGGATGGAAGAAGGCGTGCCGCCTGGCGCTGATGGGCGTGTGCGGGACGGTCGCGATCGGTCTGGTCGCAGTGGCCGCGGCAGGGGATCTGGACACGGCCGATCGGATCGCGAGCGTGGTGGGGGCGGTCGTGGCTCTGCTCGGGCTCGCCTGGACGGTGTACGTGTGGCGCCCCCCGGCCGGTCCGCCCGCACCGGCGGTGACGGCGGACGGCGGATCCATCGCGGCCGGCGGAAACGTACGACGCTCCACGAGCCGCTCCGCCCAGCCGCCCGCAGCCCCACCTGCAGCACCGCCCGGCACTGGCGGGATCACTGCGACGAACGGCTCCATCGCCGCAGGCGGCGACATCGAGGACTCCACCACCCACGTGGGCCCGTGAAACGCCCCGGCCGCACTCCCGAGGGCGTCGGGCCGACCGTCTCCGCGGCAAACGGAGGAATCGCCGCAGGCGGGGACATCGCGAACGCGTCCACGTTCACCCAGATCATCAACAACGAGAACGCGATCGTCTTGCCGCCGGAGGCGTTCACTCCGATCACCGATGTGCACGTGCTCCCGGACACGACCAACGTGCCACGGCCGGGCTCGTTCGTCGGCCGGGTGCGCACGCTGGAAACCCTGGACACGACCTTCGCCCGAGCAGGCGGGCTCACCGTCCAGGTTCTGCACGGACTGGGCGGAGTCGGCAAGTCCACCCTGGCCGCGCACTGGGCCCGCACCCGCTGCGCCGGCAATCCCCGCTGGTGGATCACCGCCGACAGCGAGACCGCCGTGACCACCGGCCTGGCCGACCTCGCCCACGCCCTGCAACCCGCCCTCACCGCACTGCCCACCGAGGTCCTTCGGGAACGGGCCGTGCAATGGCTCACCGGCCACGACGACTGGCTCATCGTCCTCGACAACGTCGACCGGATCGACCACATCCGCCCCCTGCTCGACCGCTTCACCACCGGCCGATTCCTCATCACCACCCGCCGCGCCACCGGATGGCACACCACCGACACCCTGCGCCTGGACGTCCCCGACGAGAACGAGGCCTTCGACCTGTTCACGCGCGTCCTCCGGCGCCAACGCCCCCGCGACATCGACGGCATCGCCGAGGTGTGCGCCGAACTCGGCCACCTACCCCTCGCGTTGGAGCAGGCCGCCGCCTACTGCGCCGAGACCAGAACCCCGCCGCGTTCCTACCTGGACATGCTCGCTAAGTGGCCGGCCGCAATGTACGGCGAGACCGCCGAGGATCACGATCCCTCACACACCATCGCGCGAGTCTGGCGCATCACCCTGGACCGGCTCGACGACACACCCCTGGCGGGTGTCGTTCTGCGGATACTCGCCTGGTACGCCCCCACGGATATCCCCCGAAACCTCCTCGACGACCTCGCCGCACCGCCCGCCCTCGCGAAGGCCCTGGGACGCCTCAACGCACACAGCATGATCACCGAACACGACGGCCTGATCACCGTGCATCGACTCGTGCAGGCCTTCGCCCGCACCCCCGACCCGAACGACCCCCACCGCCACGCCGAGGACGTCACCCTGGCCCGCGACAAGGCCAGCGAACGCTTGGCCCAGGCGTTGCCCACCAACCCACGAGATCCGAGCGCGTGGCCGACCTGGCGCAGACTGCTGCCCCACGTCACCGACCACACCGGCCACATCCCCGATGGCGCGGAGACGGCCATGACCGCCCGCCTGCTCCACGAGACAGCCGTCTTCCTGAACGACCAGGGCGACACCGCACGAGCCATCGCCAACAACGCCCGCGCTCTGGGCATCCGCACGCGAGTTCTCGGCGAGGACGATCCCGACACCCTCGCCTCCCGCAACAACCTCGCCCAGATCCACGCGCAGGCCGGTAACCCCCGCCTCGCGGTCGTGCTGCACGAACGCACCCTCGCCGACCGCAGGCGCGTCCTGGGCGAAGACCACCCCGACACCATCACCTCCCGCAACAACCTCGCAGGCGCATACCAGACGAACGGGGAAGTGAGGCGCGCAGCCGAGTTGTTCGAACGGATCGTGGTCGACTCCCGGCAAATCCTGGGCGAGCACCACCCCGACACACTCAGGGCACGCAACAACCTCGCCGGGGCATACCAAGCAATCGGAAACATCACACGGGCGGTCGGCCTCTACAAGAGCACGCTCAGCGATCGTCGGCACGTTCTCGGCGAGCGCCACCCCGACACTCTCGCCTCCCGTAGCAACCTCGCGAGTGCATATCTGGCGGCCGGAAACACAATTCGCGCGATCAGACTCTTCGACGAGATCGCCACAGACTGCACAAGCCTCTTCGGCGAGAAGCATCCGATGGCCCTCACCGCACGCGTCAACCTTGCCGCCGCGCACTTGCAAGCGGGGAACGCCACCCAGGCAGTGGCACTCTTCGAGCACATCCTGACCGATCTGGAGACGGTGCTCGTCAAGAACCACCCCAACGTTCTCACCGCACGAAACAACCTCGCCGCCGCATACCGGGCGGCCAACAATCCAGGCCGTGCGATCCCTCTCCTACGAGACGTCCACGTCCGCCTCGAAAGCACCCTGGGCGTCGACAATCCTCAAACGCTCACAGCACGAAACAACCTCGGCTGTGCCCACCAACAGGCCGGCAACACCACCGAGGCGATCCTCCTCTTCGAGACCACCCTGGACGGCCGCGCGCGCGTACTGGGACTTGAGCACATACAGACGCTCACCACGCGCAACAACCTCGCAACCGCCTACTTCGCCACCGGTCAACGCAGGCGGGCCATTCCCCATCTCGAAGAAGTCCTTACCGGCTTCGAACGCGCGCTGGGCTCCGACCACCCGTCCACCGTCCAGGTTCGACGCAACCTGGAACGAGCCCGCGGAGTCAGGTAGCCGGATTTCACTATCGGGGGGCGGGATCGCGACGGGCGGTGGGCCGCTGGCTCGGGTCAGGCGTGTTCGAGGCGCCGGCGCACGGCGTCGGGGTCATCACGGGGTGCGAGGTCTCGCCCCGACCGCGAAGGGGCTCCGTCGCCGAGCTCGACGTCCGTGCCTTGGCGCGGGAAAGGACCCGGCCGCAATCTCGGGGGGCTCGGTACCACTCGGGGGACGTCGCCCCCTTCCGGACCGTGATGGCGGCATCGTGAATGAATTCCACTTGGTGGCCAGGTCAGCGCCCCACGTGACAACGCTCGAAATGTACGTCCGTGGACGATCGGGGATCCGCGGGTGGCGTCGCCCGTGGTGGCGCTGGCAACATCGGTCCACCAGCGCAGACCGGGCCCCATGATCCCGGGAACGTTTCCGGGCGCGGTGTCTCGCGCCACGACACTTCGGGCGCACACGCCCTCACCACGGGAGTTCCCTATGCCTTGGCACAGCCCCACCCCGACGGCCTGTTCTTCCGCCCCCCGGTCCCACTGGAGGCTGTCGTTCCCGGACGCCCTGGTCGTCGTTGTCGTCATCGTCGTGGCCGCTGCCCTCACCGTCTCGGGCCTGCCTCCGGAGACCGTGCTCGGCATCGTCGGCGGCGCCGCCCTCATCGGGATCGCGGCAGTGTCCCCGCGGCCCGTGCTCGTCCGCCTTCCGATCCCGGTGCGGGGGTGACAACCGTGGGACGCCCCCGGAAGGAAATCCCCGAAGAAGCGGGTCCGGCGCTGAAAGCGTTGGCGGAGTGGCTGCGCGGGCAACTGACAGCCTCCAAGATGACTTTCAAGGACTTGGTCGCGAAGTCACAGGCGTGTGGCCGTCCCTACGGCGAGTCCACCTTCCTGCGTGCCGCCTCAGGAGTGCGGGTCCCCGGCCGAGAAGTCGTCGAAGCCTTTGCGCAGGCTTGTGGTCTCGCCGATCCGAACGACGGCGCGCGCCTGTGGGAGGCCGCCGACCGGGAGCGCACCCCGAAGGTCTCGGTGCAAACGCTGTCCGCCGAGCTGTCCAAAATCCACAAGGCCCGCGGACACACCCTGCGAACCCTGGAGAACCGGCCCGGCGGGGGACTTCCCCGCAACACCCTGCGGCTCATCCTCGACGGGACCCGCGCGCCCAGCGCACGGCACCTGGACATCTTTCTCGCCGGTTGCAAGGTCCCGGGACCCACACGGTCCCGACTGCGGGCCATGCACGAGGAGTTGGTGGCCGGCGACCCCAAACTCGCCGCCCGCGAGGAATCCCGGCGAACACCCCCACCGACCTACATCTGCGGATTCGCGGAAAGGGCTCACGAAACAAGCGAGACGGCACGCGAGATCAAGGCAAGGACCGGGACCCGCGACGACTTCGACGAGGAGGAACGAGCGATCCGATACGCAAACCACAAGGCCGCCCGCTGGTAGATCGACTCTGCGACCACTCGTCCGACACCGCGCCACGACGTCAGGGCGGGCCCGGGCGGCTTCGGACCCCGGTGGTATCCACGCCCCGGGAGGCACCGCTGTCGCTCGACCCGGACCTCGCCCTGCTCGCCGTCGTCTGCTGGAATTCAGGAGCGGGCGTTCGCCGCTTCGAGAAGGTCGACGGGTGTGAGTCCGGTGTCTCCTCCGACCAGTTGCAGCGCGACTTCGGCGCGGGCCGCCAGGTCGAGGGGGTCGAGTTGTTCGACGAGTGCCGCGTGGACCATGCGGTCGAGTCCAGCACCCAGGATGGGGGCGGCGGTGCGCAGTGCCGCGTCCAGGGCCACGCCCTGGGTGGATCCGCCATGCAGGACGATGTTGCGGGCCCGGTACAGGCGGCGCATCGTCAGCTTCAGGGTGTCGGCGACGTCGCGCAGAACGACGCCGGGATTGGCCAGCATGTTCGTCATGCGCAGGGCCGCCGCGGGATCGCCCTGGGGAATGCGGCTCTTCCCCAGGGCGAGGGCCTGGGGGCCCGACACGGCGAGGGCCTCGGCCACGACGCGGGATCGGGCCGCGTTGGAGGTGCAGGTCTCCAGGACCTCGGCGAGCGCGTCCGGGGTGGTGGGGCTGTGGCGGTAGGCGAGGGCGGTCAGTTCGGCGCGGGGCCACGAGCAGGCGACGATCATCGCGAACCGGTCGGCGGCTATGGCCTTACCGGAGCGTTCGTTCTCGTTCTGGGGGTCGTCGGGGTGGCACAGCAGTGACTCGACGGCGGCCCAGGCGCCCGCGACGGCGGGCCCGAGTGCGCCGAGGTTGATGGGGGCGGCGAGTTCGAGGGCGTCGTCGAGCCTGCTGGGTGGTCCGTCGACGCGGTAGAGGTGGTTCTCCGTGGTCAGCGAGGTCAGGTTCGCGCCGCGGGCGGGCGGGGCCCACGTGATGGGGTCGGGGTGGTCCTGGACCCAGACCTGGTCGTGGGGGACGACGCCGTCGCGGTGTTTGCGCAGGAACGCGGCGCGGGCAATGAGGCGCTCCACGATGCGGCGGGCCTGGTCGGCCGCGCCGTGGGGATCGCGGGCGCGGCAGGCGTAGACGAAGCCGCCGCCGCTGCGGAGTCCCTTGTGGCCGTTGCTCTTGAGCCAGGCCGAGACCTGGCCCTTGTCGCGCCAGGTGTCCAGCGTCGCGGCGATGTCCCGGTGGGGCACCTTGTCGAGAGTGACGAGCACCTCGAAGGTGCGCTCGGGCCGGGCGGCGATCTCTGCGCACGCCTGGGCGATGCCGGCCAGGTCCAGGCGGCGGTTGTACAGGCCGAACGCCTCCTGCTGGAGATAGGCGGAGCTGAATCCGAGGTCGAGCAGGTGGGAGGCGAGCGCGCGGGCGAAACGCTCGGGTTTGATGGTCGCGGGGGCGTCGGCGGCGGCCTGGGCCCACCGTGTGAGGTAGTCGGGGCGGGCGTGGTCGATCAGCTGTCGGAGTGTGCGTCGCCCGGGGCTGGGGTCGGGCAGGGGAGCCTTGAGGACGTCCGTGATCTGGCGGCGCAGTTGTTTGTCGCCCAGGCCGCGGTCGGGACCGATCCGGGCGGACAGCTGATTGCGCTGCCAGTCGCAGGCGGAGCCGCTCAGGACGCCGGCAGCCTGCCAGGATCCGGCCTCCCACAGTTCTTCCAGGGCCAGCACGGAACCGATGTCCCAGAGCCTGCGTGCCCAGGGTGTGGTGCTGTCGCTGAAGAACTCGATGAGCCGGCCGGAGGCGTGACGGGCGGCGTCCTGAGGGCCCGGGGCGCCGCCGGAGGCGGGGACCGTCGAAGCGGTGGTGGTCGACACCCGCACGACGCTATCTCGACGGCCCGACGGAATGCGGTATATACTTCCACCAGACTCAAAGGGGCACTCGCCGTTCTACGGCCACTGCCCCTTTTTTCTTGCCCGTTTCGAGGATCCTGGTCACCACGAGGGAAGCGCGCCGAGCACCCCTGACGTGCGCGTGGCGGCCCTCGGAACGGTGCGGGCTCGACCCACCGCCGTACCCACGCGTACGGTCGGGAAGCGCGTCGGCGCACGGTCGCCACGCGATGCGTGGGGAAGGAAACGTCCCCACGCGTGGAGCAGGCCCTGCGCGACGCCGGGACGTACGTGCGTGCCGGGCGCCTGGTCCGCGTCGTCGAACAACTGCCGCGCCTGCTCGCACTCGTCGACGACGGCGACCGTGCCCTGCGCTCGCCGCGCCGGCTCCTGGACCTGCTCGCGCAGGCGCCGGCGTAGCCGGACGAGGCCCGGGTCAGGAGCGGTGTCGGATGCGGTCGAGATCCGCGTCGAGGATAGCGAGGTCGGGGTGTTCCCGCAGTTGCTGTTCGCGTGCCCAGTCCTCGGAGGTCGGCCTTGTGCGCGGCCCGCACCATGTCGCCGGTGGTGTCGGTGACGATCGCGAGGAGCTCCACGTCGGTGTGGCGCAGGCCGTGGTAGCGGTTGGTGGGGGCGTAGCAGGAGACGGCCGCGGCGGGGAGGCCGGAGCCGGCCGCGGCGAGCCTGTCGATCAGCCATCGCCGGAAGGGTGTGTCCCGGGCGCTCCGGGCCGGATCGTAATCGTCGTATTCGGGTTCGGGATCGTCGAAACCGGGGCCGATGCCAGCCATGGCCGAATCCTCTCCACGGCCGCGGCGGCGTACGTGAGACCCACTCGAACGAGTGACACCAAGCGTCCGGCGCGGTGTACCGCGAGAGAGGGATTCGCCGGCGTGGCGTGAGCCGCCGCTTCCTCCCGGCCGTGACGACACCACCCGGGCTCTGCCGACAGCCCCCCGAACACACCGCTCGCCAAAGGGAACTCTCAACGGCGTTGCCCGACCCTCTCAAACCGTGCGGCACTCCAGGTCAACCAACCTCTCGGCCAGAGGCACGCCCGGCACCACACACCAAAACCCCGGGTCACAAGCGACATGCTCAATCGGTGCTGCGTCCCGGGTCGGAACACCGCGCCCCTGACCCGCCGTTGAGACAACGCACTGCCCGGCCTTGCGATGGCCGTCCGAGCGCTCGCCAGGCCATGCCCGACGTCAATCGGGCAGTGCCCCGACAGCGTTGTATTCCCACGCGTTCCTTCGCGTGTCCATCGCCTTCGTGGCCTCGTTGTCAGGTCGCTTTGAGGACTTTCGCCTGGTCGACCCATCGGGCCAATCGGCTGAAGACGGCAAGCTGTTCGAGCGCTTCGTCTTCGGACGGTTCCGGACCGGTCACATGGCTGAGCGGGTTGCGGATGGCGCGGTAGCAGCCCTCGGCGAACGCCCTGGCGCCCTCCTGGATGCTTCTGAACGTCGGACTGCCGTCGTTGGGAACGATGAGAAGGCGTGACTTGCCCGGGAGTGGGTCCTTGACGACGAAACACTCGTTGAACAGATCCTTCTCGGACACGTCGTTGCGGCCGACCTTCTTCTGCGTCTCGTCGTTCACGCTCACGGCCGCGGTGAGCACCGCGCTGCGGTAGTGCCCGTTCCGCCACAGCGGCCTCGCCGGCTCCCAGACCCACGGATGCAGACGCGAGGCACTCAACCGCGGGGCGGTGTCCCCGAGCTTCGCACGGACCTCGGTGTCGCGCCGCAGGGCGATCCGGGCACGCAGAGCCGCCTCGTAGTGCTGGCACCAACGGTTGACCACGTCGTTGTCGTCGTCGGGAACCTCGCTGCGCCAACGGGGCAGCACCACGTCGAGGATCTGCTCGACGACATGCGCCGACTCGACCAGGTGCTCCTCCGGCGGCCGGAACGCGTCGTCGGGCTCCTGGGTGGACGTCCAGGCATGGACCCGAGTGGTCGGGGTGACCCTGCTCATGGCGAGCCCGACAAATCTTTCCAGTTCGCCGTCGGCCCACGTTGTGTCGATCCCTGTCACGTCCACGATCATGCACTGTGCGGAGTCGTCCCGCCGGACCTTTCCCGGTGCCGGGAGCAATTGTTCGGGCACCGAGCCGAAGGCGCGTCGTGCATGGTCCGCGCGGGCCTGGACAAGGGAGACGCCGGGCGAGAGACCGTCCAGGACACGGTCCCACCGGACTCCCGGTCGGGAACCGAACACCCGGCGCGCGAGCACCTCGTGCCGCGACGATGCGAAGCCGCCGTCCGAGGTGCTGGTGTAGACGTGGTTGTCCCGGCCGCGGACGACACGCCGCAGGAGGCCGTCGTGCTCTGCCATGGTGACGCCGTCGTCCACCTCCCAGCCGAGGCTGTCGGATTGGGGAAAGCTCCAATCGGAGCCGTTGTGGATGTGGAGAAGGAGCTTGCCCTCGGGGGAGACCAGGGTCAGCCACACGCGGTCCCGGTAGGCGGCCAGGGCGGGGGCGCGCACAGATTCCGAGAGCCGCGAGGCGCCGCTCCACCACGTGGCCTTGGTGAAGGTGCGTACGTACGTCCTGTTGTCCCGGCCGGTGACGGCGTAGTACAGCTTGCCGTGACAGGCGTGACCACGGCCGGGGCGTGGACGCTGGCGTCGGTGACCACCCGCTGGGGGGTCCGACTCGGCGCGTGGATCAGACCAACGCGCGTGACGAAGCTCGCTGTTCGTCGAACGGGAGCAGCCGACGACGAATCTCGGTGTACGAGCCGGCCATGACGCGGAGCAATTCGTGGGCGACCCGTG
>NZ_JBIBGL010000042.1:0-31570 GCF_042956465.1 Embleya sp. NPDC008237 | reverse complement strand
CCTGCACACCGACGGCCACACCGTCGACTGGTCCCGGCTGTTCACCGGCACCGCCGCCACCCTGACCGACCTGCCCACCTACCCCTTCCAACACCAGAGCTACTGGTTGGACGGCACGTCACCGGGTGGGCGGAAGGCCGACGGGCTCGGCCTGACCTCACCGGGACACCCGCTGCTGACGGCGGTCGTCGAACTCGCCGACGACGACGGCGCGGTGTTCACCGGCCGGCTCTCGCTGCACACCCATCCCTGGCTCGCCGACCACCGCATCGGCGGCATCGCGATGTTGCCCTCGGCCGCCATGGCCGAGTTGGCGGTCCGGGCCGGCGACGAGGTCGGCTGTTCCGGTGTCGCCGACCTGACCATCGACACCCCGCTGACCATTCCGGACGGCGGTGGTGTCCGGGTGCGGGTGACCATGGGCGCGGCCGACGAGGACGGGTTCCGGCGGATCACCATCGGCTCGCGGCCGGACCGGGACGACCCGGTCGTGCCGTGGCAGGTGCACGCCACCGGCCTGCTCACCGAGCCGGCGCCGGCACCGATGATCTCCCTGGACGCCTGGCCACCGCCCGGCGCCGACCCGGTCGAACTCGGCGACCTGCACCGACGGCTCGACGACAAGGGATATACCCACGGGCCGGCGTTCCGGGGCCTGCGCGCGTTGTGGCAGCGGGACGAGGAACTGTTCGCGGAGGTGCGCCTTCCCGACGACACGGACCCGGACACGTTCGGGATTCATCCCGCGCTGCTCGACGCCGCGCTGCACCCGTTGCTCGCCGCCGGGCCGGACACCGCCGACCTGTCCTGGCACGGGTTCGACCTGTATGCCGCCGGTCCGCGTGCGCTGCGGGTCCGGATCAGGCCCAGGGGGCGGGACGCGTTCCGGTTGTGGCTGGCCGACGAGACCGGCGAACCGGTCGCCGAGGTCCGCTCGCTGCGGCGTCGTCCCGCGGCCGACGCCGGTCGGGTCGACGGCGCGAGCGGCGACTCGCTGTTCCACGTGCTCTGGTCGCCGGTCGTCCTGCCCGACCCGGAGGACCTCACGACGACCGGCTGGGCCGTACTCGGGAACACCCCGCCGGCCGGCCTCGCGCGCCGCGTGGACAGCGTCGCGGACGCCGCCGGGGACGTCCTGGTCGCCGTGATCGACGAACCGGCCGGAGACGACCCGGTGGCCGCGGCGCACCGGGCCACCGTACGGGCGCTGGAACTGGTGCAGGACGGGCTGGCGTTCGGGACCTCCCGGCTCGTGCTGGTCACGCGCAACGCCGTCGTCACCGACGACGGTGCGGACGTCGAACTCGGGACCGCCCCGGTGTGGGGTCTGGTCAGGTCGGCCCAGGTCGAGAATCCGGGCCGCATCACGCTGATCGACCTGGACGGCAGTCCGGCGAGCGCCGAGCAACTTCCCACCGCGATCGCGTCCGGCCACGACCAGGTGGCCATCCGCGCCGGACGGGCCAGCACCCCCCGGCTGGCCAGGGTGCGCGCGACCGCGACGGCCCGGCCGGAGCCGGCGCCGGCCGGCACCGTCCTGGTGACCGGCGGAACCGGTGCGCTGGGTGCCTTGTTCGCCCGGCACCTGGTCACCGAATACGGCGTCCGGAACCTGGTGCTCACGAGCCGACGAGGCCCGGACGCCCCCGGGGCGCACGCACTGGTCGAGGAACTCACCGCGCTCGGCGCGCAGGTGACCGTCGTCGCCACCGACGTCACCGACCGGGCCGCGGTGGCCCGGCTGCTCGACGCGATCCCGGCGGAGCACCCGCTCACCGGCATCGTGCACACCGCCGGCGTCATCGACGACGGCATCATCACCGCACTCACCCCCGACCGGATCACCACCGTGCTCCGCCCCAAGGTCGACGCCGCATGGCACCTGCACGAACTCACCCGCGACCGACCGCTCGCGATGTTCGTGCTGTTCTCCTCGGTCGCCGGTGTCGTCGGCTCGCCGGGACAGGCGAACTACTCGGCCGCCAACCAGTTCCTCGACGCACTCGCCCAGCACCGCAGGGCGAACGGGCGGCCCGCCCACTCCCTCGCGTGGGCGGCGTGGGCGCAGGAGCACGGCATGGCATCCCGGCTGTCCGAGGTGGATCGGAGCCGGGCGACGCAGGCGGGTCTGCGACCGATCGCACCGGCCGAGGGTCCCGAGTTGTTCGACGCGGCGATCACCGCCGCCCACCCGACGACGGTGCCGATGCACCTCGACGTCGCCCTGATCGAGCGGCAACCCGGGCCGGTCCTGCCGGTGTTGCGCGGTCTGGTCCGCCGGCCGGGCCGGCGGGTGATCACCGCGGCGGCGGAGCACACCGGACTGCTCGCGGAGCGGCTCGCCCCGCTCGACGAGTCCGGCCGCCGGGAACTCCTGCTCGACCTGGTGCGCACCGCCGTGGCGGCGGTGCTCGGCCACGGCAGGACCGACCACATCACCGCCACGACCGTCTTCACCGAGCTGGGGTTCGACTCGCTGACCGCGGTCGAGCTGCGCAACCGGCTGGAGGGCGAGACGGGTCTGCGCCTGCCGCCGACCCTGCTGTTCGACCACAACACCCCGGCGGCGCTGATCGATTACCTGCGCGTGGAGCTGTCCGGCCGAACCGAGGGCGATACGCGGTCCACCGTGGACTTCGCGGCCGAGGTGCGGCTCGCCGAGGATGTGGTCCCGGCCGCGGACGTCACCACCGTGGTCGCCGATCCCGAGCAGGTCTTCCTCACCGGAGCGACCGGGTTCGTCGGCGCGTTCCTGCTCAGGGACCTCATGCGCGCGACCGGGGCCACCGTGCACTGCCTGGTCCGCGGCGCCGACGAGCGGGCCGCGCTCGACCGGCTGCGGGCCAATCTCACCTGGTACGGCATCTGGGACGAGATCGACGCCGACCGGCTGTCGGTCGTCACCGGCGACCTCGCCGAACCGCGCTTCGGCCTCGACGCCGAGCGGTTCGACCGGTTCGCCCGCGAAGTCGACGTGGTCTACCACGCCGGCGCGACGGTCAACTGGCTGCACCCGTACACGTCGCTGAAGGCGGCCAACGTGACCGGTACCGAGGAGGCGCTCCGGCTCGCCGCGCTGCACCGGACGGTTCCGCTGCACTACGTGTCGAGCACCGGCGTCTTCGCCGGGCCGGCACCGGACGGAGCCGGCCTGACTCCGGAGGATCCCACCGGGCCGCCGCAGGAGTTGACCAACGGGTACCGGCAGAGCAAGTACGTCGCCGAGAAGATCATCGAACTGGCCCGGGAACGCGGCCTGCCCGTGTCGATCTACCGCGCCGACGTCATCTCCGGCGCACAGACCAACGGCGCGTGCCAGACCCGCGACTTCGTCTGGCTGAGCCTGAAGGGCAGCCTCCAGGCACGGGCCATGCCGATCGGCGCGAACGCGCTGTTCCCGATGGTGCCGGTGGACTACGTCAGTGCGGCCGTTTTGGCGCTGTCCCGCACCACGCACGGCCGGACCTTCCACCTGTTCAATCCCGTGGCGGTCGGCTATGCCGACATGGTCAAGCGGCTGCGCGAGTCCGGCTACGTCCTGGACGAGGTGCCCTGGGACGAGTTCGTCGCCACCGTCCGCGCCGATCGGGACAACGCACTCTTCCCGACGATCGACATCTTCCGGAGCTACATGACCGCGGGCGAGGCCCTGTACATGCGGATGGACGTCGCCGCGACGGAGGCCGCACTCGCCGGCACGGGCATCGCGTGCCCGGAGATCGACGCCGAACTGTTCGGCAGGTACACGGAGTTCTTCGCCGCCGCCGGCTACTTCCCGGCACCGGCGAAGCTCGGGTAGGTGCCCGCGCGGTAGTCGGTACGACCACGGGCGTGTCCCCGATCCCCCGACGGGGATCGGGGACACGCCCGCGAGTTCGCCGGTGGATCCCCGCTCTATTTGCCGTCCAGGAACTGGAAGAGTTCCTCGTCCGTCGCGGCGGTGACGTCGAGCCTGTCCTCGGACGGGTCGGCGGAGTCCCGGAACGCACGCAGCCGCACCAGCAGGCCCTCCAGACGATCGGCGATCCGGTCCCCGTCCGGGCCGGTCACCGACGCCATGGTCAGCGCCGAGTCGACCCGGTCCAGCTCGCTCAGCAGCGAACCCGTCGGCGCCGAGGTGCGGGCCGCCGCCAGACGGATCAACTCACGGGCCACGGCGGCTGCCGTCGGGTGGTCGAACACCAGCGTCTGCGCGAGCCTCAGGCCGGTCTCCGCGCCGAGCCGGTTGCGGAACTCCACCGCGGACACCGAGTCGACCCCCAGGTCGGAGAACGCACGGTCGGGATCGATCGACCGTCCCGGCGCATACTGCAGCACGTCGGCCATCCGGGTGCACACCAGGTCGAGCAGGATCTCGTACCGGTCCTCCTCCGCCAGACCGGCCAACCGGTCCAGCAGGGCGCCCGAGCCGGCCGCCGCCGCCGGGCGCGACGACCGCGACGAGCGCGGCACGACCCCCCGGCCCGCGAGTCGCCGCAGGATCGGCGGTACCTCCGCCTGGGCGCGCACCATGGTCAGGTCCAGTGCCACCGGAACCAGCAGCGCCGCGTCGAGGCCGAGCGCGGCGTCCAGCAGCGCAACGCCCTGCTCCGACGAGTACAGGGTCACCCCGAGTCGGGCCAGCCGGGCCAGGTCCACCTCGGACAGGTCCTCGGTCATCGTGCTGCGCTCGGCCCACATGCCCCACGCGAGCGACACCCCGGGCAGCCCCCGGGCCCGCCGGTAGTGCGCGAGTGCGTCCAGATAGGCGTTGCCCGCCGCATAGTTCGCCTGACCCGCCGGGCCGATCAGGCCGGACATCGAGGAGAACAACACGAACGCCGACAGGTCCAGGTCGCGGGTCAGCTCGTGCAGGTTCCATGCGGCGACCATCTTGGGGCTCAGCGTCACGTCGAGCCGCTGCGGGGTCAGCTCGGTCAGCACCCCGTCGTCGAGCGCACCGGCCGCGTGCACGACCGCGGTCAGCGGGGCCTCGGCCGGGATCGCGGCGAGCAGCCGGGACAACGCGGCGCGGTCCGCCGTGTCGCAGCCGGCCAGTTCGACCTCGGCGCCCAGTGCGGTCAACTCGGCCGCCAGTTCCGCGCCCCGCGGGGAACCCGCGCCGGTGCGGCTGACCAGCAACAACCGCCGCACCCCGTGCGCGTTCACCAGGTGCCGTGCCACGACCCCGCCGAGGGTGCCGGTCCCACCGGTGACGAGCACGGTGCCGGCACCGAACGCCGCCGCCGGCGCGGCGCCGCTGCCCACCTCGGCCCGGACCAGCCTGGGCACCAGGGCCCGGCCGGACCGGATCGCCAACTGCGGCTCCTGTGCGACCAGCGCCGCCACCGCGTCCCACGGCACCGGCTCGGCGTCCACGTCCACCAGCGCGAACCGGCCCGGGTTCTCGGTCTGTGCCGACCGCACGAGGCCCCACACCCCGGCCTGGGCGAGCCCGTCGACCGGCTCCTTCGGCTCGACCCCGACCGCACCCTCGGTCACCGGCACGAGCGTGCCGGCGGCGAACCGCTCGTCGGCGAGCCACTCCTGCACGAGCGCGAGCATCGCACCGGTGACCTGCCGGGCATCCGGGCCGGTCGGGCAGCGCAGGAACACCACTCCCGGGTCGGCGGGCACCTCCGCGAGCGTGTCCACGAGCGTCCACGGAACCGACTCCGCCGACTCGGCGGGCGCGGCCGACCAGTCCACCCGGAACATCGAATCCGCGGGCGTGCCCGGTCCGCTCGTCGGCATCTGCCGGAACCGCAGGCCGTCGACCGACGCCACCGGCGCACCGGTCGCATCCGCGAGCCGGATCGACACCACGTCCGCGCCGGCGGCCGACATCCGCACCCGCAGCGCGGATGCCCCGACCGCCGACAGGGACATGCCCGACCAGGCGAACGGCAG
This sequence comes from Embleya sp. NPDC008237, assembly GCF_042956465.1. Classification (NCBI taxonomy): domain Bacteria; kingdom Bacillati; phylum Actinomycetota; class Actinomycetes; order Kitasatosporales; family Streptomycetaceae; genus Embleya; species Embleya sp. NPDC008237. Next base: position 25,681 of record NZ_JBIBGL010000042.1, on the reverse strand, counting down.
GACGGCACCGTCCATGCCGTCGAGGAAGGACCCGAACCACACCGCGTGCAGCGCCGCGTCCAGCAGCGCCGGGTGCAGGCCGTACCGATCCGCCTCGCCCGCGGCCTCCGGCGGCAGGGCGACCTCGGCGAACACCTCGTCCCCGCGCCGCCACAACGCCGACAACCCCCGGAACGCCGGGCCGTAGTCGTACCCGCGTGCGGCGAGGTCGGCGTACACGTCGCCGATCGCTACCTCCCGCGCCCCCTCCGGGGGCCATACGCCGGCCTCGAATCCGGCCGGCGGGGCCCAGTCGGACAACGAACCGTCGGCGTGCCGGACCCAGTCGCCGTCCTCCGGGCGGGCGTGTACCGACACCGCCCGGTGTCCCGACGCGTCGGCCTCCTCGACCACGACCTGGATCATCGCCCCGGCCCGCTCCGCCAGCACCAGCGGCGTGTGCACGGTGAGTTCGTCGAGCAGTTCGCAGCCCACCTCGCGGCCGGCCCGCAGCACCATCTCCACGAACGCCGCACCCGGTACCACCACCCGGCCCAGGATCGCGTGGTCGGTCAGCCACGGCAGGCTCTGCGGGGACAGTCGGCCGGTCAGTACCGTCCCGCCGGACTCCGGCAGCGCCAACACCGCACCGAGCAGGGGGTGTTCCCCGGCGACCAGGCCCGCCGCCCGCAGGTCGCCCGCCTGCGTCGGCACGTCCATCCAGTAGCGGTCGCGCCGGAACGGGTAGGTCGGCACCGGCACGGTGCGCGCCCCCGTCCCGGCGAACACCGCGTGCCAGTCCACCTCGATGCCGTGCACGTGCGCCGCGGCCAACGCGGCCAGTGCGGTGACCGGTTCCGGGCGGTCGGCCCGCAGCACGGGCACCGCGACCGATACCGAGTCCCCTTCCGGGAAGCAGCCCTCGGCCATCGCGGTCACCGCGGCGTCCGGGCCGATGCCGACGAACCGGGTCACCCCGTCCTTGCGGAGGCGTTGCACCGCGGCGGCGAACCGCACCGGCTCGCGGACCTGGCGCACCCAGTACTGCGGTGAGCACACCGACTCCGCCGTCAGCGCCCCGCCGGTGACCGTCGACACGATCGGCAACACCGGCTCGTGGAACGCCACGGCGGCGAGCACCTCGCGGTAGGGCTCCAGCATCGGGTCCATCAGGGGCGAGTGGAACGCGTGGCTCACTCGCAGCCGCTTCGTGCGTCGGCCCAGGGTCGCGAAGTGCTCGGCGACCCGCAGCACCGCGCCCTCCTCGCCCGACACGACCACCGCCTCCGGACCGTTCACGGCGGCGATGCCGACCTCGGCACCCGCCGCGATCGGGACCACTTCGGCCTCGCCGGCCCGGATCGACACCATCGCGCCGCCTTCGGGCAACCGCTCCATCAGCCGACCGCGCGCCGCCACCACGCGGCAGGCGTCCTCGAGCGTCCACAGGCCGGCCACGAACGCCGCCGACAACTCGCCGATCGAATGCCCGGCCAGCACCTCCGGCCGCACGCCCCACGAGCCGAGCAGCCGGGTCAGGGCGACCTCGACCGCGAACAGCGCGGGCTGCGCCCACCCGGTCCGGTGCAGCAGTTCCGCCTCCGGATCCGCCTCGGCGATCAGCACGTCCCGCAGCGGCCGGTCCAGCAGTCCGTCGAACCCGGCGCAGACCTCGTCCAGCGCCGCGGCGAACGCCGGGAATTCCGCGTACAGTTCGCGACCCATGCCGATCCGCTGGGTGCCCTGCCCGGCGAACACGAACGCGGTGCGGCCGGGATGCGCGACACCCCGCACCACCCCGGAAGCCGTGTCGCCCGCGGCGAGCGCCCGCAGGCCGGCGAGCAGCCCGTCCCGGTCCCCCGCCGGCACCGCGGCCCGGTGTTCGAAGGCCGTGCGGGTGGTCGCCAGCGAGAACCCGACGTCGAGCAGATCCGGCCCCTCCGGCGCGTCCACGGTGGCCGACAACACCTCGGCCTGGGCGGCCAACGCTTCGGGGGTCCGGCCGGAGAGCAGCAACGGCACCGGCGGCAGCGGGATCCGCTCCTTCGGTTCGGCCGCCTCGCCCGCCGGCGCCTGCTCCAGGATCACGTGCGCGTTCGTGCCGCTGATCCCGAACGACGACACCGCGGCCCGCCGCGGCGCGCCCGTCAGCGGCCATTCGCGCCGCTCGGTCAGCAACCGCACGTCGGCCGCGGACCAGTCCACATGCGACGAGGGGGTGTCCACGTGCAGGGTCTTCGGCAGTACGCCGTGACGCAGCGCGAGCACCATCTTGATCACGCCGCCGACCCCGGCGGCGGCCTGGGTGTGCCCGATGTTGGACTTCAACGACCCGAGCCACAGCGGACGGTCGCGGTCCGGGCCGTAGGTGTCCAGCACGGCCTGCGCCTCGATCGGGTCGCCGAGTCCGGTGCCGGTGCCGTGCGCCTCGACCGCGTCCACGTCCGAGCCGGCCAGGTCGGCGTCCTGGAGCGCCTGCCGGATCACCCGCTGCTGGGACGGCCCGTTCGGCGCGGTCAGCCCGTTCGACGCGCCGTCCTGGTTGACCGCGCTGCCCCGCACCACGGCCAGCACCGGATGCCCGAGCCGCAGGGCGTCCGAGAGCCGCTCCACCAGGAGCATGCCGACGCCCTCGGCCCAGCCGGTACCGTCGGCCGCGTCGGCGAAGGACTTGCAGCGCCCGTCCGGAGCCAGCCCGCGCTGGCGGCTGAACGCGACGAGCATGCCCGGGGTGGACATCACCGTGGCGCCGCCGGCCAGCGCCAGCGTGCACTCCCCGCGGCGCAGCGACTGGACCGCCAGGTGCAGCGCGACCAGCGAGGACGAGCAGGCCGTGTCGACGGTGACGGCGGGCCCCTCGAACCCGAGGGTGTACGCGATCCGCCCGGAGGCGGCGCTGTTCGCGGTGCCGGTGAGCAGGTGCGCCTCCGCGCCGCCGACCGCCTGGTGCAACCTGGGCCCGTAGTCCGGTGCCATCGCCCCCGCGAACACCCCGACCCGGGCGCCGCGCAGCGCGGCGGGGCGGATCTCGGCCCGCTCCAGCGCCTCCCAGGAGGTCTCCAGGAGCAGCCGCTGCTGCGGGTCCATCGCGACCGCCTCGCGCGGCGAGATCCCGAAGAACTCGGGGTCGAACTCCGTTGCCCCGCGCAGGAACCCGCCGTGCCGGGTGTAGGTGCGGCCGGGTGTGTCCGGGTCCGGGTCGTACAGCGACTCCGCGTCCCAGCCGCGGTCGACGGGGAATTCGCCGATCGCGTCGCCGCCGGCGTCCAGCAGGCGCCACAGGTCCTCGGGCGAGCCGACGTCGCCGGGGAACCGGCAGGCCATGCCGATGATGGCGACCGGTTCCCGACTCGCCTGCTCGGTCTCCCGCAGCCGTTGTCTGGTCTGCTGCAACTCGGCCGTGACCCGCTTGAGGTATTCGACCAGCTTCTCTTCGTTACTCACAAGAACTCCGATCAGGGCATGCCAAGTTCGCCGTCGATGAGGTCGAAGAGTTCGTCGAGCTCCAGCCCGTCCAGCCCACCGGTCGGCGGCGCGGGCGGCGCGACCGGGACGTCGGGCTCGGCGGGTTCGGCCGGTTCGGCCGGGCCCAGGACCGCGCCGAGCCGGCCGGCGAGTGCGGACGGCGTCGGGTAGTCGAACACCAGCGTGGCCCGCAGGCGCAGCCCGGTCGCCGCGCCCAGCCGGTTGCGCAGGTCCACCGCCGTCAGCGAGTCGAACCCGAGTTCCTTGAAGGTCCGGTCGGGGGCGACCGCGCCCGGCGCGCCGTGTGCCAGCACCGTGGCGGTGTGCTCGCGGACCAGGTCGAGCAGGGCCGCCTCACGGTCCGCACCGGACATCCGGGCCAGGTCGGCGCCGAGCGACCCGGCGTCGACCGGCTGCGCCGCGGCGGCCTCCGCGCGCCTGACCCGCTCGCGGACCACGCCGCGCAGCAGCGCCGGTACGGGGCCCTGTGCCCGCACCGCGGCCGGATCGATCCGGGCCGGGACGACCAGGGCGGCGCCGGAGCAGACCGCGGCATCGAACAGGGCCAGCCCCTCCGCCACGGACAACGGGCTCAGGCCGGCGCGGCGCATCCGGCTCAGGTCGGCGTCCGCGAGCCGGCCGGTCATCCCGCTCGGCGGCGCCCACAGGCCCCAGGCGAGCGACACGGCCGGCAGGCCGCGCGCCGCGCGCTGCTGGGCCAGGGTGTCCAGGAACGCGTTGGCCGCCGCGTAGTTCGCCTGCCCCGGCAGGCCCAGGATGCCGGCGACCGAGGAGAACAGCACGAACATCGCCAGGTCGAGCCGCCGGGTCAGCTCGTGCAGGTTCAGCGCGGCGTCGACCTTCGGGCGCAGCACGCGTGCCAGTTGTTCCGGCCGCATCGCCTCCAGCACGCTGTCGTCGAGCAGTCCGGCGGCGTGCACGACACCGGTCAGCGGGTGCTCCGCCGGGATCGATGCGAGCAGTGCGGCCAGGGCGTCCCGGTCGGCGACGTCGCACGCGGCCACGGTGACCGTCGCACCCAGCCCGGTCAGCTCCGCGGCGAGCTCGACGGCGCCCGGTGCGTCGGGTCCGCGCCGGCCGGCCAGCACCAGGTGCGCGACCCCGTAGTGGGTCACCAGGTGCCGGGCGAACAGGCCGCCGAGGGTTCCGGTGGCGCCGGTGATCAGCACCGTGCCCGCCGTCAGGTCGGGTCGCGCCGCGGACGGGCCGGCGACCCCGGCCAGCCGGGGTACCAGCGGCCGGCCCTTGCGGATCGCGAGTTGCGGCTCGCCGCCGGCCAGGGCGACCGGCAGCGCCGCGACCGACGCCTCGTGCGCGTCCAGGTCGACGACGACGAACCGGTCCGGGTGCTCGCGTTGTGCCGAGCGGACCATGCCCCACACCCCGGCGCCCGCCGCGCCGAGCACATCCGACTCGGCCGACTCGGACGGCTCGGACGGCTCGGACGGCTCGGACGGCTCGGCGGGCTCCACGACCATCGCGTCGCGGGTGAGCAACACCAGCCTCGACGCGGCGAATCGCTCGTCGGCGAGCCACTCCTGCATCAGTCGCAGCGTCCGGCCGGCCACGGCGTGCGCGCCGGCCGCGGTGGGCTCCCCGGTCGGCGCGGCGAACACCGCCTCCGGCACCGGTCCCGCGGCGGCCAGCGCGCCGAGATCGGCGTGGGAGGGTACGCCGAGCCCGAGTTCGTCGACGCCGACGAGCGCCCATGGCCGCCGGTCACCGGAGGTCTCGGGCCCGCGGGCCTCGACCCAGTCCACCCGGAACAACGCCTCCGGCGGCCCGCCGGTCGGGGCCCCGGCCGGGAGCGGCCGCAGTGCCAGCGACTCCACCGACGCCACCGGCGCTCCGGTCGCATCGGCCAGCCTCAGCGAGACCGTGTCCGGGCCGTCCGGCGTGATCCACACCCGCAGCGCGGACGCACCGCCGGCCCGCAACGACACGCCCTGCCAGGAGAACGGCAGCCGGCAGTCCGGACCGTCCCCGACCGCGGCATGCAACGCGGCGTCCAGCAGTGCCGGATGCAGCCCGAACCGGCCGGCGTCCGCCGCGATCTCCGCCGGCAGCGCCACCTCGGCGAAGGTCTCCGCGCCCCGCCGCCACCACGAGCGCAGGCCGCGGAACGCCGGGCCGTATCGGTAGCCGAGTTCGGTCCAGCGGTCGTATCCGCCGTCCCACTCCACCGCGACCGCGCCCGCCGGCGGCCAGGAGGTCAGGTCGAACTCCTCGGCCCCGCCCATCGCGAGCACCCCGCTCGCATGCCGGGTCCAGCCGGTGGAACCGTCCGCCGGGCGGGCGTGCACGGCCAGCGCCCGGCGGCCGGAGTCGTCCTGTTCGCCGACCGTGACCTGCACGTCGACCCCGCCGTGCGCGGGCAGGGTCAACGGCACCTCGCAGGTCAGCTCCGCGACCTCGTCGCAGCCCACCTCGTCGCCCGCGCGCACCGCCAGCTCGACGAACGCCGCGCCGGGCAGCAGCACCGTGTCCGCCCGCCCGGGATCGACCGACCCACGATCGACCAGCCCGTGGTCGGCCAGCCAGGGCTGGGCCCGGAGGGACAGTTGTCCGGTCAGCACCAGGCCGCCGGAGTCCGGCAGTTCCACCACGGCGCCGAGCAGCGGGTGGTCCGCCGCGGTCAGTCCGGCCGCCGCCACGTCCGCCGGCTCGCCGTCCGGCGTCGGTTCGAGCCAGTAGCGCCGCCGCCGGAACACCGAGGTGGGCACGTCGACCGGTCGCGCGCCGGGGAAGACGGCCCGCCAGTCCGGGCTCACGCCGCGTACGTACGCCTCGGTCAGCGAGGTCACGAACCGCTCGGGGCCGCCGTCGTCGCGGCGCAGCGAGCCGACGACGACCGCGTGCTCGACCACGTCCTCGACCGCCGCGGTCAACACCGGATGCGGACTGACCTCGACGAACACCGAGTGCCCCCGCTCGGCCAGCACACCGACCGTCTCGGCGAAGCGGACCCGGCTGCGCAGGTTGCGGTACCAGTAGCCGGCGTCCAGACCGGTGGTGTCCAGCAGGCCGGCGGTCACCGTCGAGTAGAACGGGACCGTCGAGGGGCGGGGAGCCGTGCCGGCCAGCACCGCGGCCAGTTCGTCCTCGATCCGCTCCACGTGGGCCGAATGCGACGCGTAGTCCACCGGGAGCCGCTTGACCCGCACCCCGGCGGCCTCGCACTCGGCGACCAGTTCGTCCAGCGCGCCCACGTCGCCGGCCACGACGACCGCGCCCGGGCCGTTCACCACCGCCGTGGACAGCCGGCCTTCCCATCGGCGCAGGCGTGCGGCGGCCTCGTCCTCGGACAGTGCCACCGAGACCATGCCGCCGGCGCCGGACAGCGCCAGGATGGCCCGGCTGCGCAGGGCGACGATCCTCGCCGCGTCGGCCAGGTCGAGTGCGCCGGCGACGCATGCGGCGGCGATCTCCCCCTGCGAATGGCCCACCACCGCGGCGGGCTCCACACCGTACGAGCGCCACAGTGCGGCCAGCGAGACCATCACCGCGAACAGCGCGGGCTGCACCACGTCCACCCGCTCCAGCGCGGCGGCGTCGCGCAGCACCTCGAACAGGTCCCAGTCGACGTGCGGGGCCAGCGCTCCGGCACAGTCCTGCATCGTGTCGGCGAACACCGGGGACGAATGCAGCAGTTCCACCGCCATCCCGACCCACTGCGAACCCTGACCGGGGAAGACGAACACCACCGCGCCCGGCTCGCGGGCGGTGCCGCGCAGCACGCCGGGTGCCTCGGTGCCGGCTGCGAGCGCGGTCAGACCCCGGCGGCGGGCGGACGGGTCCGCGCCGACGACGGCGGCCCGGTGCGGCAGGCCGGAGCGGGCCGCGGCCAGGGAAAACCCGGTGTCCGCCTGGTTCAGGTCGGGATGCGAGTCCAGGAAGGCCAGCAGGGCGGCGGCCTGGTCCGCCACCGCGTCCTCGCTGCTCGCGGAGAACACCCACGGCGACACCGGATCGGCCGACGCACCGGGCGCCGACTCCGGACCCGACCCGGGCTCGGGCTCCGGATGCGGCTCCGGCGGCGCCTGTTCGATGATCACGTGGGCGTTCGTGCCGCTGATCCCGAACGAGGACACCCCGGCCCGGCGCGCCCGGCCGGTCCGCGGCCACTCCCGGGTCTCGGTGACCAGTGCCAACCCGCCGCCGGCCCAGTCCACATGCGGGGTCGGCTCGTCGGCGTGCAGTGTCCCGGGCACCGTCTCGTGCCGCAGCGCCTGCACCATCTTGATCACGCCGGCCACTCCGGCCGCGGCCTGGGCGTGGCCGATGTTGGACTTCAGCGACCCCAGCAGCAGCGGTCGGCCCGGCTCCCGATCGCGGCCGTACGTGGCCGCCAGCGCCTCCGCCTCGATCGGGTCGCCGAGCGTGGTCCCGGTGCCGTGCGCCTCGACCACGTCCACGTCCCCGGCGGTCATCCCGGCGGCGGCGAGGGCTTGGCGGATCACCCGTTCCTGGGCGACCCCGTTCGGCGCGGTGAGCCCGTTCGAGGCGCCGTCCTGGTTGATCGCGCTGCCGCGCAGCACGGCCAGCACGCGGTGTCCGTGGCGCCGCGCGTCCGACAGTCGTTCGAGCACCACGATTCCCGCGCCCTCGGCCCACCCGGTGCCGTCGGCGGCGGCGGAGAACGCCTTGCATCGGCCGTCCTCGGCCAGCCCGCGCTGGCGGCTGAACTCCACGAACATCCCGGGTCCGGACATCACCGCGACGCCGCCGGCCAGTGCGAGCGTGCACTCCCCGGCCCGCAGGGCCTGGGCCGCCAGATGCAGCGCCACCAGCGACGAGGAGCACGCGGTGTCCACGGTGACCGCGGGGCCCTGGAGCCCGAGCGTGTAGGCGATCCGGCCGGACGCGACGCTGATCGTGCTGCCGGTCAGCCGGTAGCCGTCGGACTCGGCGTGCGCGGCGTGCAGCCGGGGGCCGTAGTCCTGCGCCATCGCCCCGACGAAGACCCCCACGGGTGCGCCGCGCCGGCCGGCGGGATCGATTCCGGCCCGTTCCAGCGCCTCCCAGGACGTCTCCAGCAGCAGTCGCTGCTGCGGGTCCATCGCCAGCGCCTCCCGCGGCGAGATGCCGAAGAATTCGGCGTCGAAGCGGTCGGCGTCGTGCAGGAAGCCGCCGTGCCGGGTGTAGGACGTGCCCGCCCGCTCCGGGTCGACGTCGTGGAGCCGGTCGAGGTCCCAGCCCCGGTTTACCGGGAATTCCGAGATCGCGTCGGTCCCGTCCACGACCAGTCGCCACAGATCCTCGGGGGACGCGACGCCCCCGGGGAGCCGGCAGGCCATCCCGACGATCGCGATCGGCTCGTCGCTTGCCGTACCCGCGGCGGGCTCGACGGGCTCCTCGTCGCCTCCCGCCAATGTCCGCAGGTGGTCGGCGAGTTCGGCCGGGGTCGGGTGGCCGAACAACAATCCCGCCGGCAGCGCGAGCCCGGTCGCCGCGGTCAACCGGTCCCGCAGTTCCACGGTGGACAGCGAGTCGAACCCGAGATCCTTGAACGTCGCCCCGGGGTCCACCGCGTCGCCGCTCGCATGGCCGAGGACGACCGCGACGGTCGAGCGCACCAGTGCCGACATCTCGGGCCCGGCCGGGATCACGGCCGTGACCCCGGCCGGAGCGGGAGGCGCCGACGCGGGTTCCGCGTCGGCGGCGACGGCCGCCCGAGCGGCCGGTTCGGCGAGCCAGTGGCGCTCGCGCTGGAAGGCGTACGTGGGCAGGCCCACGGTACGGGCGCCGCGCAGGGCGAACACGCGGGACCAGTCCACCTCCACGCCGCGCACGTGCAGTTCGGCGAGCGACGCGAGGAAGCGCTCCGGGCCGCCCTCGCTCCGCCGCAGCGAGCCGGCGACCACGGCGGCGGGCCCGGACTGCCCGACCGGATCCCGCCGCTCCACCGTGTCCCGCAGCGCGGGCAGGAGCACCGGATGCGGGCTGCACTCGACGAACACCGTGTGCCCGTCGCACAGCAGCGCCCGGGTCGCCTGCTCCAGCTCCACGGTCTGTCGCAGGTTCCGGTACCAGTACGCGGCGTCGAGTTCGGCGGTGTCCAGCAGGCCGCCGGTCACCGTGGAGTAGAACGGCACCGCCGAGGACCGCGGTCGGATCCCGGCCAGCACCGTGTGCAGCCGCTCCCGGATCTGCTCCACGTGGGACGAGTGGGACGCGTAGTCGACCACGATCCGCCGGGTCTCGACGCCTTCCTCGGTCCACCGCGCGACCAACTCGTCCAGCGCGTCGGGGTCGCCGGAGAGCACCACCGACGACGGACCGTTCGCCGCCGCGATCGACACCGCGCCGTTCCACGCGAGGATCCGCTCGCGCACCTCGGCGGCCGACCGCAGCACCGACACCATGCCGCCGCGACCGGACAGCGCCGTCAGGGCCCGGCTGCGCAACGTCACCACCTGCGCGGCATCCTCCAGCGACAGGGCGCCCGCCACGCAGGCTGCGGCGATCTCACCCTGGCTGTGCCCGACCACCGCCGCCGGCTCGACCCCGCACGAGCGCCACAACCGCGCGAGCGACACCATCACCGCGAACAGCGCGGGCTGTACCACGTCCACCCGCTCCAGCGCGGTCGCATCCCGCAGCACCTCGCTCAGCGACCAGTCGACGTGGGCTGCGAACGCCGCCTCGCACTCCCGCATCGACTCGGCGAACTCCGGTACGGACTCCAGCAGTTCGACAGCCATGCCGGCCCATTGCGAACCCTGCCCGGGGAAGACGAACACCGTCTTTCCGACCGCCGTGGCCTGCCCCTCGACCACGCCCGCGACGGCCGCGCCGGCGGCGAACTCGGCGAGGCGTCGCCGCAGTTCCGCCCGGTCGCCGCCGACCACGACCGCACGGTGCCGGAACGCGGTCCGGGTGGTGGCCAGGGACAGCCCGATGTCCGCGGCGGATTCGGGCCGTTCGTCCACGAAGGACAGCAGTCGTGCGGCCTGGGCCCGAAGGGCCTCGCCGGTACGGCCGGCGATCGGCCACGCCCGCGCGCCGGCCGGCAAAGGCCCACCGGGCACCGAAGCGGCCGAGGAAGCCGTCGCCGAGACGGCCGCCGGAGCGACCACCCCGGCGGTCGTCGCCGCGGTCGTCGGGGGTTCGGCGACCACCAGGTGACAGTTCGTGCCGCCCATCCCGAACGAACTCACTCCGGCCACCAGCGGCCGGTTCGGTTCCGGCCACGGCGTCAGCTCGGTCTGCACCCGCAGGCCGAGCTCGTCGAGGGGGATGTCCGGGTTCGGCGTGGCGAAGTTCAGGCTCGGCGGCAACAACCGGTGCCGGATGCTCAGCGCCACCTTGACCAACCCGGCGATCCCGCCCGCGCCTTCCAGGTGCCCGATGTTGGTCTTGACCGAGCCCACCGGCAACGGCGAACCCGGACGGCGGACACGACCCAGTGCGGCACCGAGCGCCGCGGCCTCGATCGGGTCGCCCACCTTCGTACCGCTGCCGTGCAGTTCCACGTACTGCACACCGCGCAGCGCGACGCCGGCCCGCCGGTACGCCCGGCGGACGACCTCCTCCTGCGCGGAGCGGCTCGGCACGGTGAGGCCGGCGTGCTCGCCTTCGCCGGCACCGTCGTTGTTCACGGCGCCGGCGGTCAGCACGCAGTAGATGTCGTCGCCGTCGGCGAGTGCGGCGTCCAGCGGCTTGAGCACCACCGCGCCACCGCCCTCACCGCGCACGAAGCCGTTGGCGCGCGCGTCGAACGTGAAGCACCGGCCGTCCGGTGACAGGCCGCCGAACCGCACCGCGCCGAGCGTCGGTTCGGCCAGGATGTTCAGATTCACGCCCCCGGCGATGGCCACGCCGCACTCCCCGCGCCGCAGGCTCTCGCACGCCAGGTGCACCGCCACGAGCGAGGAGGACTGGGCAGTGTCCACGGCCAGGCTCGGGCCGCGCAGGCCGAGGTGGTGGGAGATCCGGTTGGCGATGATCGCGCGGCGGGTGCCGGTCATCGTGTGCCGGTCGACCCCGGCCGCGCCGAGCCGGTCCTGCAGCGCCGCGTAGTCGTCCCACATGACGCCGACGAACACCCCGGTGTCGCCGCCGCCGAGTTCGGCGGGAAGGATTCGCGCGTCCTCGAGCGCCTCCCAGGCCAGCTCCAGCATCAGGCGCTGCTGCGGGTCCATCGCGGCTGCCGCACCCGGTGGGATTCCGAAGAATCCCGCGTCGAACCGGTCGATTCCGTCGACGAATCCGCCGAGGCGGTGCGGCAGCTCGGCGCTGCGCCACCGGTCCTGCGGGGCCTCGCGTACGGCGTCCGTCCCGTCCCGCAACAACCGCCAGAATTCGTGGCCGTCGCCGGCCCCGGGAAACCGACAAGCCAATCCGACCACGGCGATCCGTCTCATATCCAGCAGTCAACGCCCCTGACGGCGAGTTGGCTTGTCGCCGGAACCCATAATGCGGACGGAAATCTGGTGGCCGATACCAACGGGAACCGCTGCGGGCTCGGTGGCCCACCGTCCGCAAAAAGGCGCATCGGTATTGCTCGGCGGCCACCGGAAAAACCCGGCCGCCGAGCAATACCGACGCATTGTTCGATCGCGACGAGGGGCCCCCGAAGGGCTGCCCCCAGGAAAAGCCTCAGTACAGGAGGGTCACCGACGGGTGGATGTCCAGCGTCGCCCGGCTGTAGTCCTCCAGAATGATCGGCGCGTTGAGCGCGGTGTGCCGGCTCATCACCGAGATGTCCCGCCACAGGCGCTGCAGCGGGTTCGACAGGGCGAATGCGCTGCCCCCGACGACGTCGAGCAACTTCTCCACACCCGCTCGCGCCTTTTCATGGGCGGACCTCTGGTGCATGCGAAGCCGGGCCCGCTCCTCCCACGGCATCGGCTGGGTTTCCGGTATCCCGTCGAGCGCCGCGCCGACTTCCCGCAGGTGCATCCGGGCGGTTTCGATCAGGTGCGCGGCCTCGCCGAACCACATCTGCACCGACGGCGCGTCGACGGCCGCCTCGTAGTTGACGTAGGTGATCGGCCGCTTCTTGGCGAGCGTCTGCCTGGTGACCTCCAGCGCGCCCTCGGCCGCTCCCACGATCGCGGCGAGCGACTGCGCGCTGCCCTGGAGGAGCATGCTGTCCCGCTCGTCCTCGCCCACGAGATCCGTGAGGCTGAACGCGACCGCCCGCTGTTCCGGGATGAACACGTCCTCGGCCACGACGGTGTGGGTGCCGGAGCCGGCCAGGCCCGCCACGTGCCAGGTCCGCTCGATCCTCAGGTCGCCCATCGGCACGACGCCGCCGACCAGGTCCGCGGTCTGTGCGTCGCCGTCGTAGACGTGCACGACCGGGATGTAGGCCCAGTCCGCGATCTCGCAACCCGAGCTCCACGGGAACGTGCCGTTCACCCGGAAACCGCCGTCGACCCGCCGCGCCTTCGTCGTGCTCAGGTGGGCCGTGGAGATCACGTACGCGTCGGGGTTGTCCGCGAACATCTCCGCCAACGCGGTCTCCGGCATGCCGTTCAGCGCGAACCGGGTCGACGCGGTGTCGATGGACAGGTTCCAGCCGGCCGACCCGCACGACTTGCCGACCTCGGCGATGATCGCCAGCAGATCCGACATCCGCAGGTCGTAGCCGCCGAACCGGGTCGGCGTGGTGAGCCGGAACAGCCCCGCGTCGCGCAGCCCGACCACGACCTCCTCGGCGAGCCGGCGGTCCTGCTCGGTCTTCGGTGCGTTCTCGCGGATCAGCTGAGCAAGCTCGCGGGTACGGGTCAGAAGCTCCGCCGGGTCGACCGCCGGCCCGGTCGTCGCGTCCGCCCGCTCATCGGCCACTGCTGTCACGGAGCTCTCCTTCGATTGTGGGTCGCGGGCCGACCCCGATCGGGGTGGACTCACCGCACCGCATCCGTCCTCAAGTCAATCCGCTCCGGCCGGGGAGTCCCAGCGTCCACAACCCAGAAACCGGCCGCCGGGCTGGTACTCGGAACCAAGTCACGGAACCGGGTGCCGGCCGACGACCGGTTGCCGGTCGAACGGGTGCGGAAGGAATCAGACGCCGGGTACGACGGCCGGTTCACCGACCTCCGGGTCGGTCTGTGCCGTCACGAAGCGGTCGAACAGCAGGCCGCAGACGACCGCTCCGCCGAGGAAGACCATCGCGCCCCAGAAGAACGCCGTCGTGTAGCTCTCCACGGAGGCCTCCGCGGCAAGTTGCGGAGTCGGCGTCTTGCCTTCGATGTAGGAGTCCGCCGCGGTGATCGCCAGCGTGCTCAGCAGCGCGGTGCCGATCGAACCACCCACCTGTTGCACCGTGTTGACCAACGCCGACGCGGCGCCGGCGTCCTGCGGTTCGACGCCGACCGTGGCGACCGCGGCCCCCAGCGAGACGACCAGCCCGAAGCCGATGCCGGCGATCAGGGTCGGGGCCAGTACGCCGGAGGCGTACGAGCTGTCGGTGGTGAGGCGGCTGAGCCAGAACGACCCGATCGCGGCCAGCAGGAGGCCGGCCGGGATCAGAATGCGCGATCCCAGCTTGGGTTCGAGGATCGGCGGGACGGTGGTCGCGCCGATCGCGATCCCCACGATCATCGGCAGGAAGGCCAGACCGCTCTGGATCGCCGAGAAGTCCAGGATCAGTTGGAGGTAGTAGGTCAGGAACAGGAACTGCACGAACAGCCCGATCCCCAACAGGAACATCGCCAGATAGGCGCTGCCCCGGTTGCGGTGCAGCACGATCCGCATCGGCAGCAACGGGGTCCGCGAGCGAAGCTCGAACACCACGAACGCGACCAGCAGGACGCCGCTCCCGACCAGGAAGCCCCACACGTCGGTGCCGCCCCAGTGACCGTCGGCGGCGTTGGAGAGACCGTAGGCGAGGCAGAACAGGCCGACCGACGCGGTCACCGTGCCGGGCAGGTCGAGCTTCTCCGGGCGGTCTTCGGCCTGCCGGTTCTGCATGGTCAGCGACGCGCCGATGAAGACGACCGCCGTGAGGATCACGTTGACGTACAGGCACCAGCGCCAGTCCAGCCAGTCGGTCAGCGCGCCGCCGAGGATCAGGCCGAGCGCGAGCCCGCCGCTGCCGAGTGCGCCGTAGACACCGAAGGCGGTGACCCGTTCCTTCGGGTCCTTGAACACGGTCAGCAGGAACGACAGCGCCGCCGGCGCGACGAGTGCGGCGAATGCTCCCTGCAGTGCACGGGCGGTGACCAGCATGGGGAAGCCGTTGGCCGCGCCGCCCAGCACCGACATGACACCGAATCCGATGATCGAGATCATCAGCGAGCGCTTCGCGCCGATGAGGTCGACCACCCTGCCGCCGAGCAGCAGTAAGCTGCCGAAGGCGAGCGCGTACGCCGTGACGACCCACTGCCGGTCCGCGTCGCCGAACCCGAGATCCGCCTGTGCGGACGGCAGCGCGATATTGACGACGGTCGTATCCAGGAAGATCGTCATCTGCGCGATACCGATCACCGCCAGGATCAACCAGCGGTTGGCGTAGTGGGGGTCGGGCGCGCCCTCCGTCGCCACTTTCGACTCGGACTCTGGTGACTCTGACATTCCACTTACCTCTGTTGATCAGGCCGGACCATCGGCCGATGGTCCGGCGAACCGGTGTTCGGCAGACTTCAGCTGGAAATCGTCTCGAATCCGTGCTGCTTCGCGAGTTCGACCATGGCGTCCACCCGCTCTCGGGTAATGGCGCCGCCGCCCATCGATCCACCGCTGCCGGACAACGCGAGTGTGATTGCTTCCGCCGCCCCCGCCAGCAATTCATCAGCACCCGGTGAAACGCTGACTCCGCGTGGCAGAATACCGCCGTTGGACACGGAAAGTACACCGGCCCGCACGTAGTGTAGATCGCCGCGAGAATCCGCTGCGGCGGATTCGGAGCCGGTGCCGAAAAACGACAAATCGCCGATGATCGCGCCGTCGGCGAGATACTTCTCGTCCAGCACGGAAACCGGGCTCGAATGTGCTGTGAACACCACATGCGCATTTCGCACCGGCAAAAGATCGTCGGCCACGACGACGAACGGGTCGGCGTCGCGATTGTCGGCGAGATACGCCGCGATGGCCGCGCCGCTGGGCTCGTCGCCGGGGCGCCCGTCGGCCAGCCATCCGGCGATGAGCGGCTCGGCGGACAGCCCCGCCGCGATGCCGGTCGGCTCGCCGCCGGCCGCGATCCGCGCCCACGCCTCCTGGTAGATCCGGTGTTCCGTGGCCCGCAGCCGCTCGGCCGAACCCGGCCGGCCACTGCCCACCAGCACGATCCTGGCCACCTCGCGGGCACCGATCGCGGCCAGGGCCGAGCCGATCCGCCCGCCCGCGCCGACGACCGCCATCGTCAACCCGCCGAGTCCGCCGAATCGTTCGACCGCCGCATGCCGGACGGCGGCCAGCGCCGAGCCGACCGCCAGCGCACTACCCGCGGTCACGGTGATCCCGGGAACCTGCAGTGCGCGGCCGTGACCGACGACCGCGCCGAGCCCGAACCCGAGGCCGACGGTGTCGCAGCCGTCCGCCTTCGCCGCGCGCACCCGGCGGTCCAGGTCCAGGCCGATCAGGAAGGTCTGCCCGGAGACCTGGTATTCCCGCAGCTGCTGCTGGGTCACCAGCAGCGGGTAGACGGTGAGATCCACCGACGTGCCCTGCGGCGAGTCGAACCGGACCGGTGCGAGCGCCGGCAGATCCTTGAGCAGCTCGGACCGCCGCGCATAGGCCAGCAGGCGGTCGTCGTCCAGATCGGCGAGCGAGGGGTCGAACTCCCGCAACATGTCCGGCGTCAGCGGGTAGCCGACGATCCCGACCCGGCGATCGGCCGGCTCGGTCGGCGCGGGCGCGTCGTCCGTCGCGGGCCGGAAGTCCTCGATCCGCGCGCGTGTCGGCTCGCCGGCGCCGGTCAACGGGTGGATCAGCTGCAACGCGTCCTGATTGCGCAGGATCCGACAGACCTGGGTGAGGCCGGTCCGCAGCTGGTCGATCTCCTCGTCGCCGATGTGGATCGACGGCTCGATTCGCAACATGGTCGGCACGCTCGCGGTCGGCCCGGTGCGGATGCGGTGGGCCAACTGGAGGTAGCTGCCCAGTTGGAAGACGAGCAGACCGGCCCGCGCCTTCTCCCGGATGATCGGGGACGAGGCGTTGCTCTGGTCGGCGAAATCCAGTCCGATGAGCAGTCCGCGCCCGCGCACGTCGGCCACCACGTCGGGAAACTCCGCGGCCAGCTCGCGCAACATGCCCAGGATTCGCCCGCCGCGTTCCGCGGCGCGATCGTAGGCCGCCCCGTCGTCGGCCTCCAGGAGTTCGAGCGTACGCAGGGCGATGGCCGTGGAGAAACCGTCCTTGGCGAAGGTCGAGCTGTGCACCAGTTCGAACTCCGGGCGGTAGCGCGACTGGCGGACCAGCATCGCGGAGGTCTTGGCGATGCCGCCGCCGAGCGACTTGCCCAGCACGTAGTAGTCGCCCAGCAGCCCGATGTGGGAACTCGCGAAGAACTTTCCGGTCCGCCCCATCCCGGTCTGGATCTCGTCCACGACGATCGGGCACTCGACCTCGTCGCAGATCTGCCGGATCCGGGCGACGAACTCACCGGTCAGCTCGTGGATCCCGCCCTCGCCCTGGATCGGCTCGACGATCAGTCCGGCGAGGACCGGGAAGTCGCGCTCGACGAGGGTGACCCTGCCGTCCAGCACCTCGACGTCGAGCACGGTGACCCGCTGCTCGGTCACGAGCTTCTCGAAGACCGTCGCATCGTTCGGCGGTACGAACTTCACCGTCATCCCGAGCGATGCGAACGCCGCCCGGAACAGCGGGTTGTAGGTGAACTGGGTGCTGCCGACCAGCTTTCCGTGAAACGCCCGCTCCAGCGCGAAGAACACCGGGCCGGTCCCCGCCTGCGCGACGTTGTGCGCGGCCACCGCGCCGAGCAGCGCGGCGAACTCCTCGATGCCGGTCGGCGCCGGCACGTCGCCGGGCAGCAGGGACGTGTCGTCCGGCAGTGCCGCGTCCCCGTCGCGCACCGCGTTCAGGGCCACGTCCGCGTGCCACTCGATCTGCTCGAACAGGCTCTTCATCCGCAACACGCGGTCGAACTCGCAGTGCTTGACCGCCGCTTCGACCGCCTCCGCACCGCTGTTGGCGAAGATGATCGGGTACGGCTCGGCGCCGGGGAACTCGCGGCCGATGATCTCGTTGAGCACCGCGCCGACCCGGTCGGCGACCGGGTGCGAGGAGTGTTGCGAGTGCACCGGCCAACCGGTGTCCAGCAGTTCCTTCGCGTACGCCACGATCTCCGGATGATTGTGCCCGAGCATCAGCGAGCCCCAACCGCCGACCAGGTCGAGCACCGGCACCTCCGTGCCGGCGTCGTCCAGGCAGTACAGGGTGTTCTTCTCCGCCCGGACATACTCGATGTCCAGGCCGAAGGTGCCGAGCATTCCGGTCAGTAGGGCTTCGGCGTAACGGATGGGTGCGTTCACCAATATCTCCTGGTGGTCAGCGGTTCGGGTTGGCGGAGGAGCGGCCCAGCTCCCGGTCGATGAAGTCGAAGACCTCGTTCTCGGTCGCGGTCTCGATCGCGGCGGCCAGGTCGAACCCGCCACCGGCGGCGACCGCGTCGGGCCGCGCATCGGTCCGGGTCTTGTTCCAGCGGGCGAGGATGGCGGTCAGTCGGGCGGCGATCTCCGTGTGACCGGAGTCCCGCTCGTCCACCGGTTCGACCGGGACGGCCATCAGGACGGCCTCCAGCCTGTCCAGTTCGGCCAGGGCGGAGCGGCGGCCGACCCCGTCGGTGACGGCGAGCCGTTCGAGCAGGTGGTCCACCAGCACGCCGGGCGAGGCGTAGTCGAAGACCAGCGTGGTGGGCAGCGACAGGCCGGTCTGCTCGGCCAGCCGGTTGCGGAACTGCACCGCGGACAGCGAGTCGAATCCGGAGTCCCGGAAGGACACCTCCCACTGCACGTTCTCCGGTGTCGCGTGCCCGAGCACCCCCGCCGCCTCGGCGCGCACCAGGTCACGCAGGTACGTCTCGGCCTCGGTCCTGGTCATCTCCGCGAACCGGTCGGCGGGCAGCTCGGCGCTCGCCTTCCGGCGCTCGGCGCGCGGTACCAACCCGCGCAGCACGACCGGAATCTGCGCGGTGTCGCGGCGCAGCGCGACCGGGTCGAGCGGTGCCGGCGCCACCACGGCGTGCCCGGTGGCGAGCGCCGCGTCGAACAGTTCGCACGCCTCGTCCTCGGCGATCACCCGCAGGCCGGACTGGGCGCTCTCGACCATCCGGCCCCAGGCCATCGATACCGCGGGCAGTCCGGCCGCCCGACGCTGCGTGGCCAGCGCGTCCAGGTACGCGTTCGCCGAGGCGAAGTTGGCCTGCCCCGGGCTGCCGAGCATGCCCACCACCGAGGAGAACAGCACGAACAGCGCGGGCGGCGCGTCCGCGGTCGACTCGTGCAGGTTCCACGCCCCGTCCACCTTGGGCCGCAGCACGTGCCCGACCCGCTCGGTGGTCAGCGCGGTGAACACCCCGTCGTCCAGGACGTTTTGGGTGTGCACGATCCCGGTCAGCGGATGCTCGGCCGGGATGTCCGCGAGCAGCGCGCGCACGGCCGTCCGGTCGGCCGGGTCGCAGGCCACCACGGTGGCCGTGGCACCGAGACCGACCAGTTCGTCCCGCAGTCGCTCGGCGGCCGAGTCCGGCCCGTGCGGATGGGCGAGCACCAGGTGCTCGACCCCGTACGCGGTGACCAGGTGCCGGGCGAACAGCGCCCCGAGCGGCCCGTCGGCGCCGGTGACCAGCACGGTGCCGGACGTCGCGAGGGTCGGCGCCGGCCCGTCCGACGCGGTCGAGGGCACCAGCCGCGGCGCGAGCATGTGCCCGGCCCGCACGGCCAGTTGCGGTTCCCCAGCCTGGGCCGCAGCGAACAGCAGCTCGGTCGAGGCCGGGTCGTCGTCCAGGTCGACCAGCACGATCCGGTCGGGGTGCTCCGCCTGGGCCGACCGCAGCAGACCCCACACCGCGGCCCCGGCCGGGTCGCGCACCTCGTCCTGTGCCCCGACGGTCATCGCTCCCCTGGTCACCACGACCAGGCGGTTGTCCGGCAGGTTCTCCTGGGCCAGCCAGGACTGCGCCACGCCGAGCGCCCGTTCCACGGCTCGGTGCACGTCCGCCGGTCGGCCGGCCGAGGCGCCCGGCTGCGACGGTTGCACCAGCAGGACATCCCACGGGGTGTAGGACGCCGCCGCCGACTCGATGTCGGCGAACCGCAGCGGCGCCACCTCGGCGAGGTCGCCGGGGTCGCCGGGGTCGCCGCCGAGCAGGGCGAGCAGGCTCTCCGGTTCGTCGTCGGCCCGCTGCGGGACGGGGGTCCAGCCCAGCTCGAACAGCGAGGCCCGATCGGGAGCCGCGGTCGCCGCGCCGTCCCTCGGCGTCACGCGCGCCGGGACCAGCCGCACCGACTCGGCCACCAGCACCGGCAGTCCGGCCTCGTCGACCGCCTCGAGGCGGAAGCCCCGCGATCCGGCGGGCGCCAGGCGCACGCGCAGGACCGTCGCCTCGGTGGCGTGCAGGGCGACGCCTTCCCACCGCAGCGACAGCAGGGCCGTACCGTCCGGCTCGACCTCGGCGGCGCCGATCAGCAGCGGCTGCACCGCGGCATCCAGCAGGGCCGGGTGGATCCCGAATCTCCCGACGTCGGCGATCGCCCCTTCGGGCAACCGGACTTCGGCGAACACCTCGTCGCCCCGGCGCGACACCGACTCCAGACCCCGGAACACCGGGCCGTAGTGGTGACCCGCGTCGGCGAAGTCCTCGTACGCCCAGTCCACCGCCTTGGCCGCGGCCACCGGCCACCCGGCCGAGTCGACCTGCGGCCGGTCGCCGGCGGGGGCGAGCAGGCCGGTGGCGTGGCAGGTCCAGTCCCGCGCCGCGCCGTCCGTGCCCGGTCCGGCGGCGGGCCGGGTGTGGATGCCCACCGTCCGCCGCCCGGCCTCGTCGGCGGCGCCGGTCACGACCTGCACCTGCACACCGCCGCGGTCGGGCAGGACGAGCGGCTCGGCGACCGTGAGCTCCGCCAGCACCGGGCAGCCGCTCGCGTCGCCGGCCCGGATCGCCAGGTCCACCAGGGCCGACCCGGGCAGCACCGGCACGCCGGCCACGGCATGGTCGGCCGACCAGGGATGCGTGGTGAGCGACAGGCGACCGGTGAACACCAGTTCGTCCCGGCCCGCCACCGCGATGGCCGCGCCGAGCAGGGCGTGCTCCGAGGCGTCCGGGTCGAGGCTCGCGGCGTCGGCGGATTCGGCCGGCCAGTACCTCTCGCGCTGGAACGGGTAGGTGGGCAGGCCGGTGCGGCGCGCCCCGGTTCCGGCGAAGACGGCGGCCCAGTCGACGGACGCCCCGGCGACGAACAGTTCCGCCAGGCCGTCGAGCACGGTGTGCACCTGCGGCCGGTCGTCTCGCAGCAGGAGCACCGAACCCTCGATCGTGCGCCGCGGGCCCGACTCGACGAACCGGGTCACCCGCTGCTCGTCCATCCACCGCTCGGCGGCGGCGATCCCCTCGGACCCCGAGGACCCCATCGACCCCGCCGGGTCGCCGGCGACGAGCGGCCGGCCGGTGTGCGGCGACACCACCGGGATCCGCGGTTCGGCGAACGTCACGTCGCCCCTGTCTCCGGTGGTCAGCAGCCGGGCGGCGTCGGCCGACGAGAGCGCCCCGGCGACGTAGGCGGCGGCGATCTCGCCGATCCCGGTCCCGGCGACGCAGCCGAACGTCAGACCCCAGGATTCGACCAGCCGGAACAGCGCCACCTCTGCGGCGAACAGGCTCGCGTCCTCCCCCTTGTCGCCGAGCTCGGTCAGGATCGTGTCGAACGCCTCGGCATATACCGGCAACGTCTCGTACAGGTCGCGTTCCGGTCCGTCGGCGAACCGGTCGGTGACCGGCCGCCCGGTGAACACGAACGCGGTCCGGCCGTCCCGGGCCACGGTCGCCTCGCCCGCCACGATCGCCCGCAGCCCGGCCGCTGCCTGTGCGCCTCCCCCGGTGACGAGCACCGCCCGGTAGTCGAACACCGAGCGGGTCGCCAACGAGAAGCCGATGTCGAGCGGGTTCGGCGCGGCGTCGGAGGCCGACACGGACAGCAGCCGGTCGGCCTGCGCACGCAGTGCCTGCGGCGACTTGGCCGACAACACCCACGGCACCGCCGGCAGGGACACCGCGACCTGTGCCGGGGCCGCGGGCGGGTCGTCGGGTGCCTGTTCGAGGATGACGTGCGCGTTGGTGCCGCTCATCCCGAATGCGGACACCGCGGCCCGGCGCGGCCGGTCGAGCTCCGGCCACGGGCGGGCCTCGGTCAGCAGTTCCATCGCACCCGACGACCAGTCCACGGCGGATGTCGGCTCGTCCACGTGCAGGGTCCTGGGCATCAGGCCGTGCCGCATGGCCATGACCGCCTTGATCAGCCCGCCGGCCCCGGCGGCGTGCTGGGTGTGCCCGATGTTGGACTTCACCGACCCCAGCCACAGCGGGCGGTCCGCCGGTCGATCCCGACCGTAGGTCGCCAGCAGCGCCTGCGCCTCGATCGGGTCGCCGAGCCGGGTGCCGGTCCCGTGCGCCTCCAGGAGGTCCACCTCGGACGGTTCGACGCCGGCGTTGGCCAGCGCCTGCCGGATCACCCGCTGCTGCGACGGGCCGTTGGGCGCGGTCATGCCGTTGGACGCGCCGTCGGAGTTCACCGCGCTGCCCCGGACCAGCGCGAGCACCGGGTGTCCGTTCCGCCGGGCGTCGGACAGCCGCTCCAGCACGAACAGGCCCAGACCCTCCGACCACCCGGTGCCGTCCGCGGACTCCGCGAACGCCTTGGCCCTGCCGTCCGGCGACAGGGTGCGTTGCCGGGAGAACTCGATGAACCCGATGGGCTGCGCCATCACCGTCGCGCCGCCCGCGAGCGCCAGGGCACATTCGCCGCTGCGCACCGCGTTCGCGGCGAGGTGCAGCGACACCAGCACCGACGAGCACGCCGTGTCGATGGACATCGTCGGGCCTTCCAGCCCCAGGACGTAGGAGATCCGGCCGGAACCGAAGGACGTCGTCGAGCCGGTCAGCCGATACCCCTCGGCGCTCTCCTCGACCCTGTCGCCACCCTCGCCGTATCCCTGCGCGGTCAACCCGGTGAAGACGCCCGTGTCGCTGCCCCGCAACGACTGCGGGTCGATGCCGCCGCTCTCCAGCGCCTCCCACGAGGTCTCCAGGAGCAACCGCTGCTGCGGGTCCATCGCGAGCGCCTCGCGGGGCGAGATCCCGAAGAAGCCGGCGTCGAACTCGGCGGCGGCGTCGATGAATCCGCCGGCCCGCGGATAGAACGTGCCGGGCTTGTCGGGATCCGGATCCCACAGCCGCTCGATGTCCCAGCCGCGGTCGTCCGGCATGTCCGCCATCGCGTCGACCCCGTCGACCACCAACTGCCACAATTCCTCGGGGGTGTTGGCCCCGCCCGGGAAGCGACACGCCATGCCGACGATCGCGATCGGCTCGTTCTCGCCGCCCGGACCGGGGACCGACGCGGCGACGGCCGAGGCCGAAGCCGGCAGGTCGCCGCTCAGTTCGGACAGCAGGTGCTCGGCGATCGCCGAGACCGTCGGGTAGTCGAACACCACCCCGGGCGACAACCGCAGGCCGGTGACCGCGGCCAGCCGGTTGCGCAGTTCGACCGCGGTCAGCGAGTCGAAGCCCAACTCGCGGAACGGCACACCCTCGCCGATCCGTTCGCCGGAGCCGAACCCGAGCACCGCGGCCACCTCGGTGCGCACCAGATCGGCGACCTGCTCGTGCCGCTGCTGGTGCGGCAACGCGGCCAGCCGGTCGGCCAGTGCCCGCAGGCCGCCCGCGCCCTGCCGAACCACCCGGCGGGACGAACGCCCCACCAGGCTGCGCAACATCGGCGGGACCGGAGCCGATCCGGCCCGCAGTGTCCGCAGGTCCAGCCGCGCCGGCAGGGACACCGGGCGGTCCGCCGCGAGCGCCCGGTCGAACAGCGCCGCGCCGCCCGCCGCGGAGAGCGGCCGCAGTCCCGTGTGCCGCAGGTGGTCGAGGCCGCCCGCGGTGACCTCGGCCTGCATGCCGCCCGCCACGGACCACAGACCCCAGCCCAGCGAGAGCGCGGGAAGGCCGTGCGCGCGACGGTACCCGGCAAGCGCGTCGAGGAAGTGGTTGGCCGCCGCGTAGTTGGCCTGGCCCGGGTTGCCCAGCGTGCCGGCGAGGGAGGAGAACAGCACGAACATCGCGAGCGGTCGGTCCCGGGTGAGTTCGTGCAGATGCCATGCGGCGTCGACCTTGGGGCGGAGCACGGTGGTGATCCGGTCGGGGGTGAGTGCGGTGATGATGCCGTCGTCGATGACGCCGGCGGTGTGCACGATGCCGGTGAGCGGGTGCTCCGCCGGGATCGCGTCGAGCACGGCCGCGAGCGCGGAGCGGTCGGCCACGTCACAGGCCACCACCCCTACGGTGGCGCCCAGCGCGGTGAGTTCCTCGACGAGTGCCTGCGCCCCCGGGGCGTCCGGGCCTCGTCGGCTCGTGAGCACCAGGTTCCGGACGCCGTACCCGGTGACCAGGTGCCGGGCGAACAGCACACCCAGCGCACCGGTTCCGCCGGTCACCAGGACGGTGCCGGCCGGCGCCAACTCCGGCCCGGCGGCGTCCACCGCGGGCTGCGGGGCCAGGCGTGGCACGGTCACCGCGCCGGCGCGCACCGCGACCTGATCATGGCCCGCCGCCAGCACCGCGGGCAAAACCGCGAGCGAGGCCGGGTCGGCGTCGACGTCCGCCAGCACGATCCGGTCGGGGTGTTCCGACTGTGCCGAACGCAGCAGACCCCACACCGCGGCGCCCACCGGATCCGGCGCGGCGTCGTCCCCGCCGACCACCACCGCGCCACGGGTCACCGCGACGAGCCGGCTTGCCGGGAACCGGTCGTCGGCCAGCCATTCCCGCACCAGGTCCAGCGCCTCGACGACCGTCTCGTGCACCTGCGCGACGACCTCGCCGGCCGGCCGGGCGGCGTAGACGGCGACCAGGACGTCGGCCCCGGCCGCGTCCGACCACGTCTCGCGACGGTCGACCGTCAACACCTCGTCCACCGACCGGTCGGGAGCGCCGATCAGGGCCCAGCGCCCGGCCTGTTCGGTCGGGCCCACCTCGACCCCGACCCAGTCCACGCCGAACAGCGAGCCGGCCGTCTCGTCCCGCGCGGTCGGCCCGTCCGCCGACACCGGGCGCGCCTCCACCGACTGCACCTCGGCGACCGGTTGTCCAGCCTCGTCGGCCATCTGCACCCGGCAGGAGGTCCCGCCCTCGGTCTCGCCGTCGATGACCACCCGTACCCGCAGCGCGGTCGCGCCGGTGGCATGAAGGGTGATCCCGTTCCACACGAACGGCAGCAGGAGCGTGAAGTCCTCGCCCGCGTCGGCGACCGCGGCGAAGACCCGAGGGTGGATGGCCGCGTCGAACAGGGCGGGATGGATCCCGAATCGTGCCGTGTCCGTGTGTTCCGGCAGCGCCACCTCGGCAAAGAACTCGGCGCCGGCGGCCCCGTCGCGGCGCCACAACGTCCGCAATCCACGGAAGGTCGGACCGTACACGTAGCCGTTCTCCGCGAGCCGCTCGTAGAAGCCGTCCGTCGCCAGGGGCACGGCACCGGCCGGCGGCCATTCGGTCAGCTCGAATCGCGGCTCCGGGACCGAGGAGGCCAGCAGACCGGTGGCATGGCAGGTCCACTCCTCGCCGGCCTCGTCGCAGGAATGGATCGCGAACGGCCGCTGCCCGGTGTCCTGCGACTCGTTCACCACGAGCTGGACCCGCACCCCGCCCGTTTCCGGCAGGACCAGCGGCGCGGTGACCACCATCTCGGCCACACCGGCGCAGCCGACCTCGTCGCCGGCCCACATCGCCATGTCGATCAGCGCGGTACCCGGCACCAACGCCCGTCCGCCCAGCTCGTGTTCGGCGACCCAGGCGTGCGTCCGCGCGGACAGACGGCCGGTGAACACCACATCGTCGGCACCCGCGATGCGCACGACCGCGTCCAGCATCGGGTGGCTCGCGGCCACCTGCCCCGCCGAGACCACGCCACCCGACGACGACTGCGAGAGCCAATAGTTCCGGTGTTGGAAGGGGTAGGTGGGCAGGTCGGTCAGGGTGGCGGCGGTGCCGGTGAACAGCCGGGACCAGTCGACGGTGTGGCCGTCGGTGTGCAGG
>NZ_JBIBGL010000041.1:27549-38074 GCF_042956465.1 Embleya sp. NPDC008237 | reverse complement strand
GCTCACGGCCGGCGGGAAGCGATCACTGAACACACGGGAAACCGAGCATCAGTTCGACCCATTCTCGCACGTCAGCCTCACTCGTGAACGGCCCAGGCCTCAGGGCGGCCACCCCGGGCCGAAGGGGCGACGCCGCCAGAGGCAGGTCTACTCCCCTGCCCAGCTGTGTTGGACGGAAGCCGCTGGGTCCAGAGCAGGCAAGGGGCCATGCATGAGCGAGGTGGGACCAGTCGTCCTCGTCGTCCTCGTCCACCCGGACGTGGGGTGCGCAGTCGGGGCAGAACTCGCCCTCACTGTCCACGCGCCAACCCCCGCCGCGCGGCGATCTCCCGTGCCCGGGTGCTCAGTTCCCTCAGCAGCGTCCAGGCGGGATCGTCGGCGTCCCCCGTCGTCGGGGCGGGAAGCGGTTCCCGGCGGAACGACCGGCATGGTGGGCCAGGTTTCCGGACGCTTCGGCCGCGCGATGTCGATGTCTGCGGTCGGCGAGTGTGTCCCGACCGGGGTTCGGTGGGTCGGGTGGAGCGTCCGATGCGCGCCGGCCCCGAACGGTCCGCCGCTCGCGGATCGGGTGGAAGCCTTCGGACTCCTGGGGTACGTCGACGAGTTCGATGGACGACGCATGGTCGAGGAGCATCGTTTCGTCGGCTGCCTGACGCTCGAGGAGTTCCGGCGATTGTCGGTGCCTTGGCCGAGGTCTCGTTCCCGGGAAGCGACCGGTAGGCCGATGATCGGCTGCTGTTTGTCCGGCTCCTCATGGATGCCGACAGCGGCCATGGGCGTGAGATTGAGCGGCCGGCCACAGCGTGAGACAGTCGAAGGAACCGCTGGTCACGGCTTCGGTGGCGGCCATGAGCCGTGGGACCCTACATGCTGTAGGGTCTCAGCCGCCGTGGCACAGTCTTGAGCCGAAGCACGCTGGTTGTCACATAGGCACGGTTGTTGTCACCAAGCACACGGACGCGCCGAGCGGGGTCTGTGTCGGCACTCCGGCCGCGGCTGGGCGAAGGCTGTCGGTGGCAGTTCGTAGGGTGCCCGCGTGAACATCGATGATCTTGCTTGGCAGGCGCGCAACCATGGTGGCGTCTACCCGCGGATGGTGCGGACCCTCCTCGACCTGGGGCAGGTGGAACTGCTGATCCGGGCGGCGCGGGAGCGTGGGGACTGGAACTGTGCGGAGGCGGCGGCCCGGGAGTTGTGTGCGGCCGGGGAGTTCGATCGGGCGCTGGCCCTGGTGGACCCGTTCACGGATATCGGCTGGCGGGCCGCCGAGTGGGTCACCGCCGAGATCATGATCCGCCGGGGCGAGGGCGACGAGGCACTCGTGATGGTGCGTCCGGACCCCGCCGAGCTGGGCGACGGCCACGTGTGCGCCCGCTACGCCGAGCTGTTGTCGAAGGCCGGACGGGTGGAGGAGGCCGTCGATGTGCTCACGCCCCATCTCGGGGAGTACTGGCTCCGGTCCCGCCTGGTCGAGGTGACCGAGGGCCGGGGACGCGACGACCTCGTCCTGGGGTTGCTCACGCGGGAAGCGGAGCGTGGGGAGCGTGCGGAGGCCGGGGCGTGCGAGCGGTGCGGTGAGTCCTGCGGGACGGGCCGGACCTACCGGTGGGACGTGCTGTTGCTGATTTCCCGGGTCCTGGAGCGGGCCGGGCGTGCGGACGAGGCCGTCGAGGTCCTGCGTGCCGAGTGGGCCTCGGGCCGGCGCCACCCCGTCAACTTCCCGGAGTACTACGCGGAACTCCTCGCCCGGCAGGGCCTGATCGAGGAGTTGGGGGCCCTGGCTGCCGAAGACCACCGCTCCGCTCTCGACGTGTACGCGAAGGCGCTGGAGGACGCGGGGCGGGCGTCCGAGGCGGAGATCGTGTTGCGCGAGGGGATCGAGGCCCACGACCACCCGAAGGACCGGGCGGCACTGATGCGCCTCCTCGTCCGCCGCGGGAGGGTCGACGAAGCCGTCGAAATCGGTCGGCCCACCTACGAGTACTACGACTGCTGGAACTTCCTCCACTGGGCGCTGGAACTGCTCGTCGACGACGGCCGGCCCGACCGGGCGCTCGAACTCCTGGACGGGCTCACCGACGCATACGTCGAGGAGCACCCGGACCAGGTCCGCCACCTGCGGCTCTGGCTGCTGGGCGAGGCGGGCCGCTGCGCGGAGGGCATCTCGGGGGCCACCGCCCTCAACAGGCGGGAGCCGGGCCGGTGGGACACCGCGCTGGCGCGGCTGCTGGAGCGGGACGGACGACTGGAGGAGGCCCTCGCACTGCTCCGCTCCTCCACTCACTACTTGGTTCACCACGACTTGCCCGACATGCTGATCAGGCACGATCGTCCGGCCGAGGCCCTCGACTCCATCCCCACGATCGCCGAGGCGCGCGCGACCGTCGAACAGCGGGAACGGGAGGCAGCGGAGCGGCGGAAGCAGGATGATCCCTGGTCTGCTGAGGGCGAGTTCACCCTGGAGCCCCCGTTCTAGCCAGGGGCGTACGCAGCACAGGTCCGCCAGGCCGCCGAGCTCATGGCCCGGTCAGTCGCGGCGCGAACCAGTGCCTGATCGGATCCGCTTCGCCAGCCACGCCGAGATTTCGCACAGGCCAGGTCGGCTGAGAACGCGCGGATGGACAGTTCCGCGCAGTTCGGGAGGCAGGCGGGCCGGCGCGGCCGGTGACAACAACCGTGCCTTGTCTGCTGCTGGTGACAAGTCGCGCGCCGATTCGGTGACAACAAGCGTGCTTCGTCGGCGAGAAACCGCAGGTCGGGACCCATCGTCGGTGACATGTCCCGTCTCCGATGACCTGGTCCAGTCTCAGTTGATCCGGTCCGATTCGCTCGCCGTCTCGGTCGATCTGGTCCGCGTGGCACTGCCGGCAGGCGGATACGGCGTAATCTCGGCCGTCCATTCGGCCGCCGCCTTCGACAACGACTCGGCCGCCAGTTGGCAGGTGACCACGAACGGCTCGCCCGAGCGGGACCGGCATCGCCAGGGAGGTGAGAACTCCAAGTCCAGGCCGACGCGCAGTTCGACCAGACCTGAATCGGACCGGGTGAAGTCGAAGGCCAAATTGGGCTCGGTGAAGTCCAAATGGCCACGGCCGTCGTGTTCGGCATCCGATGGTCGGGCCGCCGCTCGACCGAGCCACAGCGCCAACGCGACGGCGTCGTCCGCGGTCAACGCCTGCCAGCGGAAGGACCATGTCCCCACAGGACAGTGGGCGGACCCCTCGACGATCAGCCAGCTCTGCCGCTGTTGCGGATCAACCGCGTCGGGGAACTGGTAGCCCGCAACACCCAACTCGATGCCGTGCCCGTCAGTACCGATCAACCTCATCGACCCAGCATTCCACGCTACGAAGTCGGCTGGATCCACCCGCTCCCGACCCGCTCCGGGCCGATTCCGAGGCCGTGATCACTCTCCACCCACTCCTCTCCGGGTTCGTCGACGCGCGAGAGCAGCCCGCCGGCCACACCAGGATCTTTGGGAACCACCAGTCGTGGCCGCCACCCTCCCAGACCTGGTTCAGCTCGAAGCAGCGTCACCGGACCAGATCACCTGAGACAACACCCGGCATCCCACCGCCCGGGACCGGATCACCTGAGATTCTTGGCCGTCCGGCGTCTCAGTCGATCCGGTCTCCCCAGGTCACAGCCCTACCCGCAGACCAGATCATTTGAGACGGGACATGACAACTACCGTGCTTGGGCTCAGTTGGCGGATTGAGCGCTCCACTTGGCGGGGCTGAGCATGGTAGATGGCGAACAACTCGGCGCAGGCCATCGCCGACATGGAGCATCCGGCCGAGCGCGCGGCGGACGACCGCCCCCTGCGCCGCGGGGCCCTCTCCGCAGTACCGGAGGATGGCCATGTGACGCAGAACACAGGGTGACTTTCGGGGCTGGTTGTCGGATCGGGCCCGCGCCACCGCTGAGAGGAGAAGGATTCCCCACCGCCGTAAGGAGGCGCCCATGGCCGCCGAGGACCTGACGCCCAGCTACTACATGGTCGAGAACGACGACTCCATCCACACCGACATCGCGGAGCGGATCAACCGGTTCAACTGGGATCCGGACGGCGCAGGGGCGGTCATGGCCTTGTTCCCGGTCGACTGGACCGGGGCCGAAGGTGAGCTCGTGACTCTTCGCGAGAACGGGACCGTCGCCCTCGACCTGGACGGCGCGTTCGAGCTGCCTGAGCCGTTCGACCGCGGAACCCCTCCCACGATGATCACCACCACCACCGGCATGGCGGTGCTCAAGCCCGACCACCCGGACAACCAGACGATCGAGTCCGGGTTCCGGGCGGTGGGCGTCCCGGTGCCCGATGTGGTCCGGGCGATGAACGCCCGCGAGGCCGCGCGGACCGGGGATGGGCCTGCGCTCCGCGCTTTCGTCTCGGAGGGGCTGGGACGGTGGAGCGGATGGAGTGAGCCGGTCTCCACCGCTTTGCTCGGCAACTGGGCGGATTCGCTCTCCACCGAAGGCCGGCTCTCCCCCGACGCGGTGGACCAGTTCTTGGCCGAGGCCAGGGTCATCAACAGGCAGCTCAAGCCGATCTGGCTTCGCCGGGCCAACCGGCAGAACGTGCGACTGCTCGATGCCCCGCTCGGCGACGGGATGACCCTGTACGACGTGCTCTCCGGGCAGCCCTCCGTCGACAGCGGCTTCGAGGGCTTCGACGACCTGCGCCTGATCGCGATCCTGAAGGCTCTCTCTGAGGAAGAGCAGATGGTGACCATCGCACGCAGCCGTCCCGGGGTCGCCAACTGGTTCGAAGCTGCTCGGGTCGCCGGCGTCCCACAGCCGGAGCTCGTCGGCGAGCGGGTCCGCCGGAAGGTGAAGCGGCTTGCCAATCAGCTCAGGGGCCGGGAGACCGGGGACGGTATGGGGAGCGGCCAGTGAGCGCCGCAAATGACGACAGTCTCGCCGCGGCGATCCGCTGGGCCTGGACCGGCGCCACGCCCGCCACGGACCGTTTCGCCGGCCCTCACGCGAGCGCGGCCGACGTCCTGGAGGACATCGCCTCCGGACGGCGCCGCATCCCGCTGGCCGACGCGCGGCCCTGGGCGGACCCCGACCTCGAAGCGGTCATCGAGGAGGCGATGAACCTCGAACCCGCCGAGCGCGCGACCGCCGGCGCCCTCGCGGCGTTCGGGGCGACACGGGCGTGAGCATGTCGGCGTCGCGCCGGGCCCGGTCGAACGCGACGGCGCCGCCGGACCCGCCCGGTGGAGCCGAGGCAATTATCGCGTCACCTCCGCGACGATCAAGCCGTCGCCGTCGAAGCCGCCCTCCCGGCCTCGACAAGGCCCCGACCTCGTCGAACTCGCAGGAACCGACGACCTTACCCACGGGGAGAACGCGCGCCCGGCCGCACGAATGGCACTCGCCCACCCTGGCACCGACCCGCCCCGGGGGCGGGCGGTTCACCCGAACGAGACGAAAGACGCACGCTCGAAAGAGCAACCCTGCGGGCCCGTACGGACCCGAGCCGGAACCGTACACTCGGCGGGTACGCCGTGTGCTCGACCGGGCGAGCACCCCGCACCGAATTGGATCTCACACCCGCCTCACGCTCACCACATCCCCAACTCGTCCTACCTGCGTGAGGAACCAGGAGGTGGCTACTCGAGCCGTTCTCCCAGGAGTTGGGCGCGGGCCCGGTTGCGGAACCCGGAATCGAGTCCGGCGCTTCCGACGAGGAATCCGACCACATCGGCAGCTCGCTTGGGCGCGATTCCGTCATAGAGACCACCCATCTCCTCAGGGGTTTCGATGCGACGCCCCAAGGCGGTGACCGTGCTCGTGAATTCGAGGAGGCGCAGCGTCGGGAGGAGACCGTCGGGGGTGTTGAGTACGCGTACGACCAGTTCGCGCAGGCGGGGGTAGTACGGGGGGAGCAGGTCGACGTCGACGGTTTTGGGCATGCCTCCCGCGTCCTTGATGCCGGCCAGCAATTGGGCGAGACCACGCTTTTCGTTCAGTCCCGTGGGTCCGCCGAACAAGTATTCCTGGAGTCCTCGGTCGAGGTCGGCCACATGGGTGGCGCGCACGCTCTCGACGGCGTGGCCCAAGGCCAGGAGATACAGCCAGGCGTAATCGAACACGAGCGCCAGGTGTTGTGGATTGCGGTGATCCAAGTGGGGTGCGACAGCGGCCAGTTCGTCGACCAGGCGCATCGGGTTGTGGTGGTGTTCGGTCGTCCAGTAGGTGAACTCGCGGTATTCCAGGAGCGGGTCGAGCCGCTTATCGAGCCCGCGGAACGCGGCGAGTGACTCCGAGGCGGTAGTGGGCCGGAAGAGCCAGGACAGCGGTTCCGTGGCGAAGTCCAAGGTGCTGGGATGCAGCTCGTCCAGGCGCGCGAGGTCGTCCGTGTCGAGCGCGGAGATCCTCAACCGCGACGTCAACTGGCGCGCGGCGTCCGTGAGCTGTGCCTTGCGCACCATGAACGCGGCGTCGGCGTCGAAGAAGTCCGCGACGCCCCGCACCCAGAACATGCGACTCGTCGAGCCCTTCGGGCTGGTCTTGCAGTCCACAATCGCGCTCTGCAGCCGAAAACCGCCCGCGACGGTGAATCCCAGGACGTCCAGATCCGTGAACGCCTCGGGCGCCGCAGAGCCCCTGCTTCCACGACCGGGCGACTGCGCTGGCTGCTGCACACCGCGCAACTGAACGTCCAGGCGCGTCGTGTACCCCATTCGCCACAGCAGCTTGCGCGAGGCCACCTTCAGCCCCAGGTCGAGCTCGCTCACCGTGCACGTCCCCTTCCGAGCGCGGCGTTGGCCACGGCCTGCCACTGCTTCACGCTCACCGGTGCCTTGGCCCGGGTGCGGTGCATCGTCTGCATGGGCGCGGCGAACGACTGACCCGCGGCCAACATCTGTCGTGCCTGCTCGTCGCCGACCCGACCCGAGAGCTGCTCCCCGAAGGTGATCAGATCACGTGCGATCTGCATCGCCTCGCGATTGT
The DNA here is from genome assembly GCF_042956465.1 of Embleya sp. NPDC008237. Classification (NCBI taxonomy): domain Bacteria; kingdom Bacillati; phylum Actinomycetota; class Actinomycetes; order Kitasatosporales; family Streptomycetaceae; genus Embleya; species Embleya sp. NPDC008237. The sequence continues at coordinate 31,111 of NZ_JBIBGL010000041.1, read as the reverse complement.
CCGGCGTGTCGATGAACCTCGGTGTCACCCACTTTCCGTCGGGTCGCGTATCCGGATCGAACGCGAGAAGACCGTTCGACAGCAACAGGTGGTATTGCCGCGCGTGTGACCCGTGAGGCCGCAGGAACCCTTGATGCGGGTCGAGGAGCTTGTCGATGCTGTTTACCATCGCCCCGGCCGACAACCCGGTCGCGCCGCCGAAGTGCTGCCCGCAGCGCAGACACGCCAGGACGGCCAGCGCTTTCTCCAACACGGGCTTACGACCGCGCAGCAGCTCACGATCCAGCGTGTACGGGAGAGAGGCGAAAGGCTGCATCACCCCGTCGGGACGCTTCACCGAAGGCGCCATCAGCAGCCCCCGCGCGATCGCGTCCTGGAGCAGAGGCTGTGTGTCGCCCACCGGCAGGCCCTGCTCACCGCTCACCGCGGCGAACGCGGCCGCGAGCTCGCCCGCACCGTGATCGCGCACGAGGTCCGAGATCACCTGGGGGTTCTCGAAGCCGAAGAACGGCGAGTACAGCACATCACCGTCCGGAAGCTGAATGCGCTTGACCAACTCGGCACGCTCACCCACCTCCAACAGCTGAGACATCGCCGACGAGTCCAAGCCGGCCTCGTCGGCCACCTCCTCCTCGGCGGTCGGGCCCTCCGACAGATGATCCACGAGCATCACCATCTGCTCCTCGATCTCCGAAGGCCCCCGGGCACGCCACGCCGCACCCAGTTGCGCGTACAGATCACCGTAGTACGGCACGTTCTCCGTGAAACCGACGATCTTGCCTTTGGTACGCCGCACACCCTCCACGAACCCGATCTCCGCCAAGGCCTCGACCACCGCGTCGAACGCGAACTGGTTCACGTCCAGTTGCTCGGCGGCTACCGCGCGCAACGCCTGAGCGTCATCGATGACCTCCTGCCCGCGAACGAGCGCCGCCAGGCTCCCGGCCATGCCGATCAACTGCGTGTCCGCCAACGGAGTCAACGACCCCGAATTCGGGTCCACATTGCGCAACCCGGCGTGTACGTCCTGACACCGCAGACCCTCGTCGAACGATTCCACGAACCCCCCTCGGCCCCGTGATCGACAGGATCGACAGTCTGGCAGCCGACCACCGATCCCGCGACGCAGTTCCCGACGTCGGCTTGCCGCCCCTCCTCCTCCGGCTCGTTCCGCACCTCCACAGTGGCGGCCGTGCGCGCCGTGCGCTCGACGTCGAACCCGGCTACGTCGTCAACGCGTGGATCCACGACGGCGCCCGCTCCTGGGCGATGGTGACCACGCTGCCCGACGGTCGTGTCCGCGCGGGGCAGGGCGGCCCGCGCCGCCTGGTCGACGAACTCGAGGCCGCGTGGGACGCCTGGGATCGCGACGGGCGCATTCGCCGCTGGGACCACGGCGTCACGATTACCACCGAGGAGAGTTCGTGTGGGCCGGTGGCACCGGCCGCCGTTGGCCCATCCCCGCGCCGGTGTCGATCACGGGGTGAGCCTGCGGCCGGAGGGGTTGTCACCCTGCTGAAGGCTTTGGTGGGTCGTGGTTCTCCAAGGGCTCGGGGTGGTGTGTGGTCTGTTGTGTGTCGTCGCCGTCGGGAATGAACGCGTATCCGCCGTCGCGTTGTTCGACGCGTGCGGAGCTCAGGGTGATGCGTTCGTGTCCGAGGGGGATGTGGACCCCGTTGAGGACGAGGTCCAGCGATCGGTGGATCGCCCAGGCGATGGGGTCACCGGCGAGGACGAACGGCTTGAGCGGCTCGGGTACGGGCCCGGGCACCTCGAACCCGCGCCAGGGGCCGGCCAGGGTTCCTTCGCGGAGCACGCGCGCGGTGTGGACCAGTCGGCGCACGTCCGCGTGGAGGGTCCGGGTCGGGTCGGGGACGGTGACCCGGGCGCTGGTGTGGTCCTGGATGTGCGCGAGGGCGCGGACCATGGCGAGCAGGGCCGGCGACACCAACTCCTGCTCGTCGCCGTCGGTCCCGGGGATGGACAGGGGGACGTCTCGGATCGGGCCGTGGGCCGCGGCTATACGGAACCGATGGGGCGCGCGGAAGTGCGCGGCCGCGGTCAGGCCGGGCAGGATCCGCTGCGGCGAGGCCCCCGTGAGGTCGCGCATCGCGAGGTTCATGTGGAAGCCGCGGGATTCCACGTCGACGAGGAGTTCCACGTCGAAGACGCCGTGTTCCTCCCGCCCGACCGTGCGCAACCCCTGCCGGTGATACCCGAGCGTGGCCGGTTCCATGGACAGCAGGGCGGTGTCCGTGACCGTGTCCTGTTCGTCGAGGACCTGCAGGCGCAGCTCGTAGGGCACGGCGTTCTCGTGCGGCAGCGGGTCCATCGTGAAGACGCCGCGGGTGAACTCGCCGCCCAGACCGTGGGGGAAGTCGACGTCGAACCGGAAGGTGTGGGCGTCCGCGCTGTCCAGGCGCAGGGGCGCGCCGTAGGTCACGGCGGTGTCGATGGCGCGTGCCGCGTCGCTGTCGGGCTCGACCGCGATCCTCAGGTTCGTCGTGACGGGCCGATCCTGGACCGCCTGCGGGTAGCGCCAGCGGATCTTGAACGTGATCCAGGGGCCGCCCGCGGTTGTCTGTTGTTGGGTGGCGGCCACCAGACGTGGATCGGTGGGGATGTCGGGGCGTTCGCTGTCGATGCCGAACGAGTACTCGTAGTGGGGATCGTGGGTGTTCAGCGCCCGATAGAGGTCGTCCAGCCCGCGTGCGATGTCGCTCGCGGGCACGACGGGGCCCAGAGGTGAGGGGTCTTCGCGCAGGCCCATGACGCGCATGACGCGTTCGAACTGGGCGGCCATGCGTGCCTTGCCGTCGTGCAGGTAGTAGTCGACGACCTCGGGGAACGCGGCGGCGAGGCCTTCGACATGGGTCCACCCGCGCCAGTGGCACGGGTATCCGGCGCGTGCGGTCAGGCCGTCGAACCAGGTCAGGTTCTCGGTCGTGGGGTTCAACGGGACCACCAAGCGCCACTCGACGACGACGGCACCCTTGCCGGCGGCGAACTTCCGCAGGCGCTCGTAGGAGCTGGTGATCTGCCGCTTGTGATCCTTGTTCAGAGTCGTCGTGAAGTACTTGATCTGATCGACGATCCACCCTCGATCGGTCATCTCGATGACGTCGATACCGCCGTCGCCGCGCGAGGGTCGCTCGGCTCGGGCAAGCGCCGTTGCCCGGGCCCGAAGCCGCGGCCCGTCACACACGGGGAAGTCGTGAACGAATCCTGAGCCCTCATCGACACGTTGCCGACGAAGACAAGGAAGAGCCCGTCGGCCAAGCGCCGAGCACCCGTATCCGAACCCGACGAAAACACTCGGGACTTTGCACACAACTGCGGATTCCTACTCGCTCATCCACCTGCGCAAGGCATCCGCCACCGCCACCGTGCCGGGGTGTTCCCCGCCCAGCAGCCGCTCGTGGTCGGCCAACACCCGCTCCAGCAGGGCGATGGCCTCGCCGGTCCGCCCCGTCTGCCGATACGAGGCGCCCAGGTTCGCCCGGGCCGTCAGCGTGCTGGGGTGTTCCGCGCCCAGCAGTCGCTCGCGGTCGGTCAGCACCTG
>NZ_JBIBGL010000041.1:0-27450 GCF_042956465.1 Embleya sp. NPDC008237 | reverse complement strand
CGTCGGTCCGGCCCGTCTGCCGATACGAGGCGCCCAGGTTCGCCCGGGCCGTCAGCGTGCTGGGGTGTTCCGCGCCCAGCAGTCGCTCGCGGTCGGTCAGCACCTGCTCCTGCAGGGTGATGGCCTCGTCGGTCCGGCCCGTCTGCCGATACGAGACCGCCAGGTTCGCCCGGGCCGTCAGCGTGCTGGGGTGTTCCGCGCCCAGCAGTCGCTCGCGGTCGGCCAGCACCTGCTCCTCCAAGGTGATGGCCTCGTCGGTCCGCCCCGTCTGCCGATACGAGCCGGCCAGGTTCCCCCGGACCGTCACCGTGTCGGGGTGTTCCGCGCCCAGCAGCCGTTCGCGGTCGGCCAGCACCTGCTCCTCCAAGGTGATGGCCTCGCCGGTCCGCCCCGTCTGCCGATACGAGACCGCCAGGTTCCCCCGGGCCGTCAGCGAGTTGGGGTGTTCCGCGCCCGACAGCCGCTCGTTGTCGGCCAGCACTTGCTCCAGCAGGGTGATGGCCTCGCCGGTCCGCCCCGCCTGCCAGTACAAGGCGCCCAAGTTCGCCCGGGCCGACAGCGTGTGGGGGTCTTCCGCGCCCGACAGTCGCTCGTGGTCGGCCAGCACCTGCTCCAGTAGGGTGATGGCCTCGCCGGTCCGCCCCGCCTGGCGGTACGAGATCGCCAGGTTCGCCCGGGCCGTCAGCGTGTTGGGGTGTTCGCCCAGCAGCCGTTCGGCGTCGGCGGTCGTGCGTTCCCAGTGGGGGGTCGAGGCGCTGTGCAGACCCGTGTCGAGAAGGCTTAGAGGTCCTAACAAAGGCGTTTCACGAACCGGTGGGTGATGAGGCAGACAGCGATCCCGAGGAAGGCTTCGTGGATGTCGTCGCGTCGTTCCCAACGGATACGGAGACGACGGAAGCCGTGGAGCCAGGAAATGGTGCGCTCGACGACCCAGCGCACGCGTCCGAGGCCGGATCCGTGGGGATGCCCGCGTCGGGCGATCACCGGTTTGACACCCCGGGCCCGGACCGGGCCGCGGTATTTGTCGTGGTCGTAGGCACGGTCGCCGTAGAGGGCGTCGGGTCGATGCCGAGGGCGTCCCACTCGTCCGCGGACGTGGGGGACCTTGGCGAGCAGGGGCAGGAGTTCGGTGACGTCGTTGCGGTTTCCGCCGGTCAGGGACACGGCGAGGGGGATTCCCTGCCCTTCGACCAGGACGTGGTGCTTGCTGCCCGACCGTGCGCGATCGACCGGGCTCGGCCCGCTTTTGGGCCCTTTCGAGCGGCCCGGACGTGGCTGGAATCGATCACCGCCCGGGACCAGTCGAGCTGTTTGGCCGCGTGCAGTCTCGCGAGCAGGATCGCGTGCAGCCGATCCCACACGCCGGCCTCGTTCCAGGCCGCGAGACGCCGCCAACACGTCATCCCCGACCCGAAACCCAACTCCTGCGGCAGGAACTCCCACTGGATTCCCGTGTGCAGGACGAACAGGATGCCGCACAACGCCTGCCGATCCGGCACCCGAGGCCGCCCACGCGTCAACTTCGGGGCAGGTTCGGGCAGCAACGGCTCGATCAGGGACCACAGTTCGTCCGAAACGATCCACGGACGAGGCTCACCTTTGCGCACATCCAGTACAACGACCCAACAAGCCGATAGTCACACCCAACACGGTTTCTGTTAGGACCTCTTAGTCCGGTTCGGTACAGGATCAGGTGGCCGTGGGGGTGCCACAGGAGGTCGCCGGCGTGTGCGGTCAAGGTGTCCGTGTTGGCCCGCAGAACGGCCGCCAGATCCGGATCGGTGTGGTCCTGGGCGGGCCACAACCCGAACAGGGCGTCGGCGGCCGTGCGGGCGACGGCGGGGAGTTCGGTGTCTGGGGTCGTTTCGCGGGCGGCGCGGGCGGTGAGGGCATGGATCCGTACGGCGCGGGGGTCGTTGCGGGAGTCGTCGGTGATCAGGCCGTAGCGGTGCAGCAGTCGGAGCACGGCATGGGCGTCTTCGGAGTCGACCCGGGTGTGGTCGGTGTCGGGGGCCGGGGCGCGGTGGGTGTTCAGGTAGTGGATGACTGTTTCGTGGGTCCAGAGGTTGCGGGGGTGTCCGGCGGGGTCGAGGAAGGCGGCGAGGGTGAGGGCGGGGGCGGCGAGCCCGGCGGGTTCGGCGCGTTGGGCGGCGTCCAGGGACAGCAGAAGGGCTGCGGCCACGGGGCGGCCGTAGCGTTCGGTGTCCGCGTCCGGCGGCAGGAGCTTGTCCAGGCGGGCGGCGCCCGCGGTGAACAGTCGCAGGTATCGCGTACAGGTCACGTCCTCGTTGATCATGTAAGCGGCGGCGTGCGCCAAGGCCAGTGGCAGCAGGCCCAGTTCCCGGGCCAGTCGCGGGAGGTCCTCGTCGAGGAGGTGGGCGTGTGCGGCGTGGGTGAGGCGTTCGCGCAGATACGCCCGGGCCTCGGTGTCGGTGTAGGTGTCGACGTCGATCACGGCGCGGTCGCCGCCGGAGAGCAGGGCCTCGCGGCGGCGGGTGGATGCCGTCGTCTGCCCGCGGCCGGAGGGCGACGGTGCCGGTGGCCACCAGGGTTCGAGCGATCGGGGGTCGGTGATGTCGTCGAGGACCACCAGCCACGAACGCGATGTCGTCGCCAGCCAGTGCACGAACGCCCGGGCGTCGTCCAGCGGATCCTGCCCCGTTGCGCCCGGGGTGGCGATCAGGTGGGCGGTGCGGGCGTAGGTGGTGATCACCTGTTCGGTGTCGGCGGCGTTGACCCACAGGACCAGGTCGACGCCGTCGGCCCGGGCCCGGTGGGCGTAGGCGGCGGCGAGTTGGGACTTGCCCGTGCCGCCGCCGCCGGAGAGAACCACGCTCGCGTGGTCGGCCCGGGCCCGGTCGATCCACTCGCGCAACCCCGCGCGGTCCTGGAACGCGGAGGCCAGCGCCGGCACGGGATTGGGCTGGAGCGGCCACCGCACCGGCTCCGGGAGAGTCGCGGCGTGGACGTCCACGTGGGCGACGTGGACGTTGCCGCTGATGGCCACGGCGTGGGGCGCGGACGCGGTGGCGGTCCCGGTTCCTTCGAAGCGCACCGTTCCCGCGCCGGTGGTCTCCGTGGGTGGTGGTCCGCGGTGGCCGGACACCGCGGTCCCGCCGTCGGTGGCGTGGGCGTTGCCACTGTCGGCGACCACCACCGCTTCCCCAGCGACGGGCGGGGTGCCGGGTGCGGCGGGGGTTGGGGCGGGTGTGCGGCCGCGTCGGCGCCATCGCACAGTGTCTTCCTTGCCTTCTCCGGTGCGTCCCGGTGGGTGGTTGTGGTGGGCCCTGTCAGGGACGGTGGTCGATGCCGGTGCCGGCGCTGCTGCCGGGGCCGTCGGCGACGGCGCGGCCGGTGCGTTCCGCTCGCGCGGACCCGCCACCGGCACCCGCGGGGCCCTTGATGCCGGTGTGGGCGTCACCGCCACCGGTCGCCTCGGCGCTGCCGGTATCGACGACCTCCTCGTTCCCGGGAGGCGGAGCGGGAGGTGTGGGCTGCTGCCGGAGCAGGGCCCACAGCAGCGCGCCCACCCCGGTGGCCCCCTGAACGGACGCGCCCACGATCTGCCCCGTGTCCGGACCGTCCAACAACCACAGCAACGGCGTCGAGACGATCACCAACCCCGCGATCACCACGACCGTGATCTTCCACCCCTGGGACATGCCCCACCCCCGGTCCGCCACCGCCACGACGAGCCCAACGGATCGTGTCCGCCGGTCACTTGCCAGGACTATCAGATACACCGGCCTGTCGAGCCCAAGCGTGGCGATCCGGCACGGGCTCGCCACGGTCACACACACTCCCGCCACGGACGAGGAAGTCGCGGCGCTCCTGGTGCTCATGGCCGACGACCCGAACGTGCGAACCGTCCAGGTGATCCCGCCCACCAAGACAGCGATCGCGCGGGCCGCCAAGCTCACCACCCTCGCCGGGAAGGCCACCGCAGCGGCCGCGAAGAAGCCGATTCCCCGAGTCGGGGAATTCCCGGACTCGGGGCCGACCTGCGAAAACGCGGCAAAACCGCAGGTCGCCCCCGACTCGGGGGTTTCCCGGGACTCGGGTGACCCCCGAGTCTTTAAGAAGACGGAGGTTGTAGAAGACGAAGAAGAAGCGCCGGGGGCGCGTAGCGCCGGTGACGTGCGTAGCACTCCTGACGTAGGTAGTGCGCACGCGAGCGACAGCGGCTGCGCCGCGGCGGGCAAGGCGCAGGCAGGAACGGCGGCGACGGTACCCGGGCCCCGCACGGGCGACGCGGACGCCGAATCCTCGTACCCCCAAATTTGGGGGTACGAGGGTGGCGTCACCGGTGACGCCACCCCCCCGGCCGGCAAGGCGGCCGGGCCGAAGCTCACCCGGGACCAGGCGGCGGCGGTGCGCGCGGTCGAGGCCGTGCTGCCGGCCGCCCTGGTCGCGCTCCTGCCCCACCACCACATCCCGGGCCGCTGCCGGCCGGCGGTGCTGGCCGCGCTGGAGTCGCGCACCGTCGAGCAGCTGGCCCAGCGCGCGGCCCGCCGCTGGTACGGCTGGGGCTACGCCCAGGCCCACGACGCCGGGACGCTCCGCAGTGCGGTCGGCGTCGCGGTCCAGCTGATCGGCCCCACCCCGTACTGCGCCGACCCCTCCTGCGAGGACGGCGTCATGCCCGGCCACATCCCGTGCCGGGCCTGCGAGACGCGCCGCGCGGACCGCCGGGCCGACCGCCTCGCCGGACGCACCGTCCCCACCGGCCGCACCGGCGCCGGCCGCGCCCCGCTCCCGGAGTGCCACGACTGCGGCAGGCCGTTCCCCGGCACCGTGCCCCAGGACGGTGTGTGCGCGACCTGCCACGCGGAAGCCGAGGCCGCGGCGCGGGCCGCCCTCGACACCCTCGCCGAGTGGGACCGCATCGACGCAGACCGCGCAGCCCACGAACAGGCCGCCGAAGCAGCCGAAGCCACACGGGCGGCCGAGGAGCAGCAGCAGCGCCGGGCCGCCGAGGCCGCGGGCGAGGAAGCCCGGCGCCGGGACGCGGAGGAAACCGCGCGACTGCGCGCCCAAGTCGCCCTGGAGTTCGCCGAATTGGCCGCCTACTCCGTTCCCCAGGACGCCGAAGCGCCGTTCTAGGTCCCGAGATTCGGCGGTGGGCCGCGCACCGGGCACGCCGTCACAGACACGCCGAACGGTCGAGTCCGTGTCACCTACTCCTCCGGAGACACCGTCGAATACGCGGCCGAAGACGAGGTTGCGATCATCGACTGACAGCCGGAACGGCCCCGGACCGTCGGGCGCCCCCGCCCCCATCGCCTTCGGGCGGTGGGGGCGGGCGTGCGGGTGGGCGATCCCACCGCCGACTCGGCGTCAGTTCGGCGGCGGCGACTGCCGCGGGCCGCCCCCGCTTCGGCGTGGAGTCGGCCGCACCGGCCCACCCTGTTCGTGACCGGAACCGATCGCCCGGCGGCCGATCTTCCGCTCGTCTTCGTCGCCGACGGCCGGCGGTTCGGCCTCCAGCAGATCGGCGACCGTACAGCCCAGGGCCGCGCATATCTTGTCCAGGTCGTCGAGCCGGACCGAGATCGGCTTGGTGTTCCACAAGGCGGCGACCTTGCTCAACGGCGGGTTGAAACCGACCTGTCGGAACGCGGCGATCAGGTCGCTGAGCTGCAAGATGTCGCGCCGGGCTGCCGCCCGGCGCAGATTCCACTTCATCGCAAGTTCCCCTTGTCCATCACAAGTCGCTGCACGGCCCGCCCGGAGGAGGCCGGGCTCGCCGCCTCCGGGTCCGCGTGAGCGGTAGCGAGATACGAAACCGTGGTCGTAGGACGGCGTGTCCGAGCATTCTCTCGACGTGGTCGAGTGGTGTTGGCGATGCGTTCACGGGCCGAGGGGGCGGAGCGCTCCCGCCGGCGATGCGCCGGGAGTCGCGCTCGTTGCGATCGACCCAGGCAAGACGCTTCCTCTCACGGCAATCCATCGGCCTCCACGGCACATGTCAGGGTGCTTGGTCGAGGATCCGGGTGACGGTGTTGTCGATGACGGGGCGCACGGTGTCGGGGTCGTCGAGGTCGCTGCCGACCACGATGCCGTCGCGGAGCATCATGAGCATGGTGGCCGTGGCGTGCGGGGTGGGGTTGCCGATGGTGGTGAGGATGTCGTGGAACAGTGTGTGGTTCCAGCGGCGGTACTCGGCGGTGGTCTGTCGCACGGGGTGGGCGGGATCGGGGTATTCGGCGGCGGCGTTGGTGAACGGGCAGCCGCGAAACCCCGGTCCGGCACCGTTCTCGCCGAGGAACCCGAAGATGTCGAACAGTGCTTGGCGGGCGTTCGCCGCCGCTGTGCGCACGGCCTCGACGGCGGTGCGTTGGCGCTCGTACTCGGCTTCCAGATAGGCGCGGACGAGTTGGTCCTTGGCCGGGAAGTGGTGGTAGAAGGTGGCCTTCGCCACCCGCGCCTCGGCGATGATCCGGTCGATGCCGACCGAACGCACGCCCTCGGCGTAGAAGAGGGTCGACGCGGTCTCGAGGATGCGGCGTCGTGCCGGGGTTTCGGATGTCCTCGTGTGCACCCTTGACGGTACCAGACAGGACTGTCTAGCATTCCCTACGTAGACAGACAGGTCTACTCGTATGAGAGGTGGGGTCATGGGATCGGTCAGCAGGGAGATCAGGATCGACGCGGCACCGGAGAAGGTCTGGGACGCGGTCAGGGACTTCGTCGACGGGCCGCTGCGCATGGGACCCGGCGTGTTCACGGACAGCAGGCTGGTGGAGCCCGGCGTCCGGGAGTTGACGTTCACCGACGGCACCACGGCACGGGAGCGGCTCATCGCCCACGACGAGCAGGCCCGGCGGATGGTGTGGGGATGGGTCGGCGACGAGGTCGAGCACGACAACACCTCCATGCAGGTCTTCGCCGACGACGCCGGGCGCACCCGGCTGGTCTGGACGCACGACACACTGCCCGACGAGCTGACCGACTGGCTCGCCACCGCCATGGACCAGCTCTCGCCGGTCTTCCAGAAAGCACTCGGATCACCGGGCGGCGCCGAACGCTGAACCACCCGGCAGCTCAGCGGAAAGCGCCTCGCGGTCGGCCGATCACCCACCCCGGGCGTGACCTGCGGTTCTGACAGCGGCCGGTGATTCCTTCCGGCGAACCGCCCCTCGCCGGCACTTCGCTGCCAGGCGGGGCTCCGGTGGCCGGTAGCCGGACAGGAAGAAAGGCGCGACAGGAGTGATTCCTGTCGCGCCTCCAAAGTGCGGGGATGACACGGTGGGTCAGAACGTGCTTCCCGCCGGAAGGCTGGGACGCTGACCAAAACTGCCAAGTCCGTGGGCCGACTTCCCGGCTCCTGAACACCCTCGGCCCACGGTCTGAACGCCCGTACTCAACCGGGCGCTGGAGCGTTCGAGTGCCGGGATCACCCTCGAACGCGGCGACGATGCGGCGGGTGCCTTCGCGCCGGGTAGTACCTCGTCGAGTTCTCCGTCGCGTTCGACGGCGACGAGGGACCCGCGCCGAGATCCTGGCCATGCTCGCGCAGAGCGTCCTCCCGGTGTGGCCTCGGGACATCTTCCCGAACTTCGTCATCGATCGTCCCCGACTCCGGAGGCGTACTCCGTCGTTTGCCGGTCGGGCGGACGGGCCGCCGGATCGATGACGACCGGCTTCCCCGAAAGATTCTTCGAAGAAATCCGGGGGCGGTGTCGGATCGGGGCGGTGGTGTTCGTAGCAGGGGTGAGGCCGCCCACCAGGGGCGGCGCCAAGTCGAAGGAACCGCGATCATGAAGCTGACGACCATGACCCAGGTCACGATCGATGGGGTGATGCAGGGAAACGGCGCCGCCTCGGATGACCGCAGGAACGGATTCGAGCGCGGCGGATGGGCCCGGGGGAAGGGCGACGACGAGACCAGGACGTTCATCACGCAGACCTACCAGCGCGCCGACGCGTTCCTGTTCGGCCGGCACACCTACGAGCTGTTCGCCGGCTCGTGGGGATCAATCGACCAGATGCGCGCACATCCCATCGGCGTGGCCTTGCACGAAGCCCCCAAGTACGTTGCCTCGACCACGCTCACCACGCCGCGGTGGGAGGACACGACCGTCCTGCGCGGTGACCTCGCGGCGGCCATCGGTGAGCTGAAGGCCAAGCCCGGGGGCGAGCTGCAGGTGCACGGCAGTGGCGCCCTGATCCGGTGGCTGCTGGAGAACGATCTGGTCGACGAGATGGTTCTGATCGTGATCCCGGTGATCCTCGGTCAGGGCGCGAGACTGTTCCCGGAGACCGGTCGGGATCTTGCGCTCGACCCGGTCGAGTCGCGCGTCGACTCGAAGGGCGTGACGATCCAAGTCCACAAGCCGGCCGGGCGCCCGCGGTATACAACGGCCTGAAGTCCCAGACCATCGAATCACGCTGTCCTGTACACCACAGGAGATGATCTTCGAATGCAATACCTGGTTTCCGTGATCGACGACAAGAGCAATCCTGGCAGCGTGGACAGGCGGCCCGCCGTCAGCGCGTTCAACGAACGACTGATCGCCGAGGGCCACTGGGTCTTCGCGGGCGGACTCGCGGACACGGACGCGGCCACGGTCATCGACAACCGGGGCGAGGAGGCGGTGTTCAGCGACGGGCCTTTCGTGGAGTCGAAGGAGTACCTCGCCGGCATCTGGGTGTGGGAGGCCCCCGATCTGGATGTGGCGCTCAAGCTCGCCACCGAGGCGTCGAAGGTCTGCGATCGGAAGATCGAGGTTCGGCCGTTCCGGTGAGCGACGTCGAGGCGGCGGTCACCCGGGCCCACCACGAGGAATGGGCCCGGGTGGTTGCCGCCCTGACCAGGCGCTTCGGCAACCTCGACATCGCCGAGGAGGCGGCGGCCGAGGCGTTCGCGACCGCCGTCGAGCGCTGGCCAACCGACGGCGTACCACCCAACCCCGGTGCCTGGCTGACCACCACCGCCAACCGCAAGGCCATCGACCGGATCCGGCGCGAGAACAAACGCGACGACAAGCACAGGGAGGCTCGGATGGCACACCACGACGACCCGCCCGAGCCTGTCGGCGCCATCGACGACGACCGCCTGCGGCTGATCTTCACCTGCTGCCACCCGGCGCTGGCGATGAGACCCGCCTGGCGCTGACGCTGCGCATGGTCGGCGGTCTGACCGTGCCCGAGATCGCCCGCGCCTTCCTGGTGACCGAGACCGCCTTGGAGCGGCGGATCACCCGCGCGAAGGCCAAGATCAAGGCGGCGCGCATCCCCTACCGCGTGCCGTCCGCCGAGGATCTCCCGGCTCGTGTCTCCGGCGTACTCGCCGTACTCTTCCTCGTGTTCAACGAGGGCTACCTGGCCGGCGGCCCCGACCCCATCCGACACGACCTGACCACCGAGGCCATCCGACTCACGCGCCTGACCCGCGCCCTCCTGCCCGAGGACGGTGAGGTGACCGGGCTGTTGGCGCTGATGCTGCTCATCGAGGCCCGCCGCACCGCCCGGATCTCGGCCGGCGGCGAACTGGTCGCGCTTGGCGAGCAGGACCGTGGGGCCTGGAACGCGGAACTGATCGCCGAAGGCCATCGGCTGGTGCGCGAGCGCCTCGCCGCCGCCGCTGCCGGGGTGGCTCCGGGGCGCTACCAGATTCTCGCGGCGATCAACGCCGTACACACCTCCGCCCGCGACATCCGCGACACCGACTGGTCGCAGGTTCTCGCCCTCTACGACCAGCTCGTTCGCCTCGACCCCTCCCCGATCCTCGCCCTCAACCGGGCCGTCGCCGTAGCCGAACTCGACGGCCCGCAGGTGGCACTGGCGGCCGTCGACCGTCTCGAGGACGAGCTGGCCGGCTATCACGCCTACCATGCGACCCGCGCCGACCTGCTGCGCCGGCTGGGCCGCGGTCATCAGTCGCGCGCGGCCTACGACAAGGCCATCGAACTGGCGGGCAACACCGCCGAGACCGCCTACCTGACCCGCCGACGCGACCAACTGCGGTAGCGGGGATCCCAACCGAACCCGCGTGATGCGTCGGCTGGGCCCCGGGGCGCCTGCCGACGCGTTCCACAAGCCGGGCCGGCGACGGATTGCACCTTCGTCCGAACTGCGACTGCCTGGTCGCGAGTACGAATTGCGCGACGCCGAGCGCACAGACGATCGCCATGCGGCGCCGGCGAGGCTTCGGACGCACCGCGTCGCCGGTGTCGGAAGGCGGGGCGAGTGCAGACGCAGGAAGTATCTGCTACCAGGCATGGGGTGGATGACCGCGCCGGGTTTTCTGACCGACCCCCTGGTATCCACGATCGGATGGGTCGGAGGGGACGTCGACTTCCTTGGGCACGAACTCGCGCATGATCCGGTTGCGGTCGCGTTGCGGCGCGTTCCCACGACGAGTGCGGATGAGCGAAGAACACCGGCCGCCCGGCGGTCACCTCGGCGTGCAGGGCCTGTCTCGGACGATGACGGCTTCGGTGGCCGTCAGCGAGTCGCATCCATGCAATATAACCAGGAGAAACCCGTCGTCACCGCGCCGCGGCGGCCCTTGCCACGTGTTCGCTGCACACGGCACGGTCGGCCGACCGGGCTTCAACAGCGACCCCAGCGGGGTTTCTCCGTTTCACACGCGATACGACCGGGGTGGGTGCGTCCTGCACCCCGAGGCCGCGGTGTCCACCCGGCCGGAGTGACCTCCACAGGCCGCAGCCCGCCCGGACGGCGCCCCGATCCACGCGATCATGGATCACCTGCTCGCCCACACGGGCCCCCAAATCCGCGTGTGGGCACGGAGGAACGAGGTCGAGTTGTTCCCCAGACCCAACGCAGCTCGCGGGGGTCATGTCGTAGCGGACGGCGGTCCTGACCTCCCTGCCCGGCATCGGGACCGCGGCATCCTGCTCGTACGCGGCGACGCCTCCACCTGTGCCGGGATCGTCCCGGTCACTCCCCTCGGGCGGCGTCGAAAGCGACCACCCGACCCCCACCGGCAGCCACAAACTCAAACGAACGTCCCTCCTTGCCGACTTCGCAGCCCTGTCCGATCCGACCAGCAGGGCCTACCGCTGGCGCACACGCGACGACGGGAGAACACAACGCCGCCCTGAACCGCCTGGTCCACGACGCGGTGGGCGCCGTGCACCATGCTCCGCACCGAGACCCACCACCGTTATCTCCAGACGGTTCCCACCCGGCTGCGGTCGACGGTGACAAGGGGACGCCCCCCAAAGACCACAAGCTGCGACCCCTGAACCTGCCCGGGCCTGAGGGGTGTCCGTGTCAAAGAATTCGAAGGCGGTGTCGGATCGGACCCGGTGTGTTCGTAGTAGGGACGAGAGATCGCCGGAAGCGGCGCTCCCGACGAAACCCAGAAGGACGTCCCTTATGACTACTACCTTGACGTCGCCGGACGCGGTCACCACACGCCGGATGTGGATGATCCTGGGGCTGGTGCTGCTTGCCGACGCCGTCGACGTGATCGACGGGACGATCACGAACATCGCGGCCCCCACCATCGCCCGCGAACTCAACGGCGGTGAGAGCCTGATCAAGTGGGTGGGGCCGGCGTACATGCTCGCCATGGGCGTCCTGCTCCTCATCGGCGGACGGCTGGGTGACAAGTTCGGCCAGCGCAAGCTTTTCCTGGTCGGCATGGGCGGATTCACCCTGACCTCGGCGGTCATCGGATTCTCACCCGACCCGGCCCTGCTCATCGCCGCCAGGGTTGCTCAGGGAGCGTTCGGGGCCCTACTCGTTCCGCAAGGCATGGCGATCATGACGAAAACGTTCAGCCGCGACATGCTCGCCAAGGCCTTTGGGCTGTTCGGCCCGGTTCTGGGTATCTCCAGTGTCCTCGGGCCGGTCTTGGCCGGATTCATCATCAACGCCGACCTGTTTGGGCTGTCTTGGCGCCCGATCTTCCTCGCAAACATCATCCTTGGCGTTATCGGACTGATCACAGCCGCCAAGATCCTGCCGCGTGAGGACGACGGCGACCGGTCCACCGTTGTCGACGGTTGGGGCTCCGGCCTGCTTGCGGCGACCATGCTCGGGCTGCTGTACGGCCTGATCGAGGGCTCGACCAACGGCTGGAGCGCCCTCCCCGTCGTCTCGATTGCCGTCGGCGTCATGTCCTTCGTTGCATTCGCCTACCGTCAGCGCACGGCAACTCACCCGCTCATCAGGCCGTCACTCTTGAAGAACCGAGGTTTCACCTCCGGCATGATCGTGGGCCTGATCGCCTTTGCCGCCGGCACCGGCCTGTTCTTCGTGTTGTCACTCTTCCTGCAGGAAGGGTTGCACGCCGGCCCGCGGGACGCCTCGCTCGGCTTGGTGCCGCTCACCGCGGGGCTCATCGCCGCCAGTTTCGCCGCCATGGGTGGCCTGGTTACCAAGCTCGGTCGCAGGCTCGTCCTCATCGGCCTGGCCGCCTCCCTCGTCGGATGCGGTTGGGTCCTGGCCCTGGTCGATCACTCCGGGACGAACATCACCCTCTGGGCGCTGGCCCCTGCGTTCGTCGTCATCGGCATCGGTACCGGCCTCTGCTTCGCCACGATCCCCACCATCGCTCTCGGCGACGCGAAGCCTGACGAAGCCGGCAGCGCCGGCGGCTCGCTCGGCTCGATCCAGCAACTCTCTTCAGCGATCGGCTCGGCCGGGGTCACGTCGGTCTTCTTCCAAGCCACAAGCTCCGGACTGAACCATGCGATGGAAGTCACTCTTGTCGTCGTCATGGCCGCCACGGCCCTCAGCCTCCCGTTCGTCGCCCTGATGCCCCGCAAGGCAGCACCGGAACCCACACAATGAACGACACCCCAAAGTGGTGAGGGCCGGCCGACATGGTGTCCACAGCCTCGCCTGACGGTTCCCACAGGCGGAATCGACGGCCTGTCGCTGCGCACGCTCGAACCACGCACACCCGGGGAGGGGGAGGTCGCGGTCGCGGTCGCGGTCCACGCCACCTGACTCGGCTTCCGCGAACTTCTGGTGCTACGGGGGCAGTACGTGCTGCCCGTCCAATCGGACGTCGTGCCGGTCTCGGACGTGCGGCGAGGTCATCGTCGGGCCGGATGCCCGGCGGGTGCGCCCAGGCGACCGCGTCATCGCCGCACTGCTCCCGCTGTGACTGGACGGCCCGCTGGAACCGGCATACCTGCCGCAACCGGGCGGCTCGCTCGACGGAATGCTGACCGAGTCGGCCATCCTCCCCGAGGACGCCCTGGTGCCCATCCCCGACCACCTCTCCTACATGGCCGCCGGTGAAAGCGAGAATCGATGATTCCGTGTCGTCTTCCCAGTCGACCTCGTGACCGAGTAGTGCGATGGGGATACCGGACGATGCGCGGACCGTCGGCCCGTCCCGGCCGCAGGACCAAGGAGTTTCGAGCATGGCAGTGATCGAGGATGTTCAAGCCTTGGGGCGCGAGTTGGAGCGCTCGTATCCGGTATACGTAAACGGCAGGTTGAAGTTCCGCGTCGGGCAGATCGTCTACGTGGCATTCTCCCTCGACGAGACCGTGATGGGCTTCGCGTTCCCCAAGGAGGCGCGGGCGGATCTTGTCGCGAGCAGCACGCACAAGTTCCAAATGCCATCGGCGTCGGACACGCGCTTCAACTGGGTTCACGCCAAACTCACGGCACTGGACCCGACAGAGGCCCGCGAACTGGTCGCCGATGCTTGGCGCATGGTCGTCCCCCGCAAGCTCTCCCGTGCCTACGACCTCACCCATCCCAACGGCCCGGGCTGAGCGCACGCACCCGCAAGGACTCGAAGTGGATTGCCGGCGGCTACCGGGGCCGAGGTCGTCGATGTGGGTGGTGGTGTGGTGGTGGTGGTGTGTTGATCGGTATCGCACGGTAGGGGTGTCTGGGCTGGTCAAAGGGCGTTCTGAGCGTGCTGGTGGGGCGGCTGCCACCAGACCCTGCGCAAGGAGCCGATGCTGTCCTCCCGGATCTTCATCTGGCAGCGCTTCACCCGCCTCACACCCGACGAGGTCCAGGACGTCATCCCGCTCTACCACCCCATCTGGGCCGACGCCGACCCCGACGACATCGCCTACGCCAACCAGCACGCCGCCCACGGCAACTTCCGCAACTGGGCCCGCCTGACCGCCCACACCCACACCGCCCTCGAACGCACCGGCCGTACCCACGTCGACCAGGAAGTGCTCCGCTGGGCCTTCAGCCGTCTCGGCTCCGGCAACTAGACCCAGCCACCTCCACCACCCCCCCTCGATCTCACTTCGAATCTCACACTCACCGAACACGAACCCCCCGACCCGACGCCGCCCCTTCACCAGCGCATGCCGAGTTCGGTGAGCAGCCCCACCCGCTCCTCGCTCAACGAACTCCGCCGGGTGCGTTGGTTGTTGACCCATTTGCCCAACCGCACCTCGACGACCCCGCCGCCCTCGCCCGCGCCGCCCTCGGACCCGGCCGCAGTCTTCACCGTCACCGTCTCGACATGTGCGCGGGGTACTTCGAGGTCCCCTTCGCGTTCGCGGTAGGCGACGGCCGCGGCGAACGCCGTCTCCCACGCGCCCCGCCCGCGCCTCGGCGCCGGGGCAGCCCCGGCGCCGCCAACAACCGCACCGCCCTCCTCCACGCCGTTCCCCGCGCCGGCAACCCTCTCGCCGCCACCTTCCGCGCCACCAACACCCGCGGCCACCGCCACACCGTCCTCGACGCCGCCCGCCGCGTCACCTTCACCCGCCGCTGCGCCGTGCCCGTGTTCGGTTTCGGGTGTGATGCCGAGTTCGTGGAGTTGCTCGAGTTGTCCGGGCAGCAGCTTGGCCCAGACCGCGGGCTTGGCGTGCCGCCGCGCCCATCTGCCGATGTCTTCGCCGCCCGCGATGTACCCGGGCACCAGCTCGTCGGGGCTGCCGCCGTGTGCGAGGTGCAGGCGCACTTCGTCGGCGGCGCGTTGCCAAACGATGGTCCATCCGTCGGGCTTCCACCACGGGTCCAATTCGCGCAGCGCGGCTTCGCGTTCGGGGTGGTTGTCCATCACGCCGTGTCGCCGCTGGTTCGCCAACCACTGACCCACCCGTACGCCGTCCTGGACGGCGTTCTGTGGTGCGGCGAGGTGCCCCACGCGTTCGAGGTACCGTCGCGCGACGGCGAGTCCGTCGTCGAAGGCCGCGTCGGGGTGCGACCACACCATCCCGAGCATGACGAGCTTGCGCACCCGGTCCTTGTGCAGGCGTCCCGCGGCGTACTCGCGTCGTTGGACCGCGGCCCACTGCCCGATCGGATACTCGTGGTCGTGCCCGTCCCGCGTATCGAGCGGAATCCTCAAGTGGCCATGTGTCCGCAGGAAGCGCCTGGCGGCGAGGTAGCCGCGGATCCAGTCGCGTTCGTCCGGGTCGATCACCCGCAGCCGCACGAAGTCCGCCACCACCGCCGGGTCACGCGGGCTGGAGAACCGCAGGAACGGCCGCGTCTCGACCTCCACGCCCGCGCCCGGCCCATCCGCACCCGACGGCCCGACCGGGCCCTCCAGCGCCCCATCCACGCCCTCGGAGGCCCCCACGCCGCCCGCCGCTGCGCCGCCGTCGGCTGTGCTGTCCGCGTCGTCGTCGGGTGCGTCGTCGACGGCCGCCCGTGCCGCGTGGCGTGCGCCGGCCTGGGGGACCGCGAGGGCTTCCACGAGCTCCGGCGCGTGGGCCCTCAGAGCCTCGAGCACGGTCACCAGGTACCGGTGTCCGTCGGACAGGAGCATGTCGTCGGGGTGTTCGTCGTCGTCGAGGAAGACGGGGACGACGATGGCGGCGGTCTTGCCTTGTCCCGGTTTCTGCCGGAGGGCTCTTCCGAGGGCCTGGGTGATGTTCACGATGCTGGACATTTCATCGAAAATCGCCACCGCGTCGACGGCCGGGCAATCGATTATCTGTAGGTCGGCTTCTGTTGAGGTGCGTTTGGTGTGGATGTAGGCGTCGCCCCCGGGTTCGGTGTCGGTGGTGTCTGTACGGGGGCGTCCGGTTCACGTGGCGTGGGGTCCGGTGGTCCGCCCGGTCGGGGCGCGTGACTTCGTGGTGGGGGAGTCCAGGGACGGCGTGATGTCTGGACCGGGCGTCGCTCGGCCGTGGTGTGGTGGATGAGATCGTTTCGGTGTTCGCGGTGGGCGGTGCCGGCATGCGCGCCGCGCCCGCGCGCGTGGGTGGTCTTCGGGGTGTGTGTCGATTCGGGGTTCGTCGGTCGGGCCTGTCACCATCCGGTGATGGTGGCGAGTGTGTTCACGACGCGTGTGTCCCGGTTGTGTCGTGTGCGTTCCGACGCGGGGGATCCGTTGGGGGACGGGTTCCCGGTCGATGACGACGGGTTCCGCGCCGCAGGGTGGTTTCCTTCCCCGCGTTCGGGCTTGTCGTCGGGATCGCCGGTGACGGCGGACGAGATCGCCGCGGCGGGGACGTTGGTGGTGCTCGGTGAGCCCGGCGCCGGCAAGACGTGGTTTCTGCGTGACCTGACTCGTGGTCTGGTCCCTCTCGACGAGCCCGCTGCGGTCCCGGAGGGCGGTCCCGGGTGTGTGTGGGTGGACGGCGCGGACTTGACCGAACACTCCTGTCTCGAACTCCTGGGACGCTTTCTCAAAGCGTTGCCTCGACGCGGCGCCACCGGGAACGAAGGCCAACGACCACCGGACCGGGACATCGCGCGGCCCGCTGTCACGTTCGTCATTGACCAGTTGGACGAGAGTCCCATGCTCGAACGGCTGCCCGGCTTCCTGCGGCGCGCCTTGAAAGCGCGCGACACGAGCGGCGTGAGGTTCCTCCTCGCGTGTCGATCGGCGGACTTCAAACAGGCTCTCGCGGATGTCCTTAAGGACTGCTTCGGAGCGTGCCCCCTGGTAGATCTCGCGCCTCTCACCCACGCGGAGGCGGTCGCCTTGGCCGACAGCGCCGGGGTGGTCGGCACGGACGTGGTGAATGCGGCCGTCGACGCCCGGGCGGGCGCGTTGGCGAGCGTGCCCCTGACGCTCGAGTTCCTCGTGCGTACCTATCGTGAACAAGGCCGACTCGCCGGCGGGCCACCGCAACTCTTCGCGTCGGGAACCCGGTTCCTCGCTTACGAGCACGCCTCCGATCGCAGCGAGCCTCGCCCGTTCACCACGACCGTCGAGCAACGCCTGGTCGTCGCGGGCCGCGTCGCCGCCTGGATGTTGCTCTCCGGCCGGCGGACGCTGTGGCTGGGCGGTGCTCTCGCCACCGCGTCCCACCCTCTGGACTTCGACATCGCGTCCGCGGTCGGCGGCACCGAGACCACCGGCCCGACACTGACGTTCGAAGTCACCGCCCTTGTGGTGGAAGAGGCCCTGCGTACCGCCCTGTTCACGCCCTCGGGCGCCGATCGCGTCTCGTTTCGCCACTCCTCGGTCGCGGCCTACCTCGCGGCCAGGTACCTCCTCGACCGCGGAACACGCCCCGAGCAACTCGCCGACCTCCTCCTGGTCAGGACCCCCGACGAAGGCACCCACAGCGTCCCGACGCCCCTGCGTGAGACCGCCGCGTGGCTGGTCGCGCTCGATCCACAAGGCACCGACTGGCTGTCGGACGCGGACCCCGTGAGCCTGATCGCCCACAGCGCCCTGGTCCGCTCCGACGCCGTCAGGAAGCTGATTGTCGAGCGCCTCCTGGAACACGCGGACGAGGTCGAACTCGCCGACACCCGCTGGTACTTCTCACGCTGGGACCTGGACCATCCTGGTCTGGACACACAACTGATCACCGCCCTGACCCCCACCCCCGGCGATCCCTCCGACGACCGGGGCATGGCGGCCGCACGGGTACGCATCGCGCTGCGCCTCGCCCGGGACTGCCCCTCCGCGGCCCTGACACCGTCACTCCTGCGTATCGTCCGGGACCCCCGGCGGCCGAACGGACAGCGCCGTATCGCCGCGTACGCGGCGTTCGCCGGTGACGAACCCCTCGCGGCGCCGGTCCTGCGCGAAGCCCTGCACGACCTGCCCGACGAGACCGACACGGGCCCCACCGCTGGCGATCCCGACCGCTCCCTGCGCGCGACGCTCCTGTCCCTGCTGTGGCCGCGACACCTGCCCATCGAGGAACTCCTGACGCACCTGCGACCTCCCGCCCCCAAGAGCTGGGACGGCGGTTACACACACTTCCTCAACGACATTCCCCACGCGTGCACGGACGAGCAGATCCCCGTGCTCTTGGCCTGGATGAACGCCGTATGGCAACGCGATCCCCACGACGAGGAAGAAACGATCGCCGCGCTCGAGCCGACCGGACGGGGCGACGGCGACGCCCGCCGCCCTCACCTCGAGCCCGCGTCCACGCCGAACCCCCAGCGCTTCGAATTCCACTCCCACAGCGACGAGGGCCTGCTCCTGGACGCCGCCATCGCCCGCGCCGCGGACCACCACGACCCCACCAGACACCTGCCCGCCATGGCCACCCTGATCGCACGGCGCTTTTCCCAGGGGGGAGAACTCCTCCTGCCCAGCGCATTGGACCCCCAAGGCATTCAGAGGCCGCAACTCACCGCCGTGACCTCGTTGCGCCGCGATCTCGCCCGAGCCCTGATCCTCGAGTGCGTACAACGCCACCGAGCTCCCGCCTACGCGACCCGGAACATCGTCCACGCCTGGCACCAACCCATCCCTCTCTCGTTGCGGGCACTCGAAACACCCGAACACGCCCGACGGCCCCGACTCCTCACCGCCTCGGACTTCGCCTGGGCCCTCGATCAGGCCGCCGACGCACTGCACACGGGTGACAGCGCCACGGCGAACGCGTTCGGCCACCTGGCATCACATCTCTTCGACCCCGACGACCCGGCCCTGTACGAACTCGCCTACGACCGCCGGGACAACCCTTCCTGGCCCCACCTGCGATGGGCCTACGACCCCATCGACATTAACGGTGACCTCGCCGCCCGACTCCGCCGCTCACACGGCGCCGGACGGCGCCGATGGGCCGAATCCGATGGCTTCGTCGCGGGCCAGAGGCAGGCCCTGAGCGACCTCGTGTCCGGCGACACGACCGTCTTCCCCGGCCTGTTCTGGAATCTGCAACTCGATCCCGCCACCGGCCGCGGTCACACCCCACGCGACGCAGACCCACAGACATGGCCCGGCATGAGCGTCTTCGACGCCGACGAGCGCGCGGCACTTCTGGACGGCGCGTCCCGCTATCTCCACCACGAACACGATCACGCCGACACATGGTTGGCAGAGGGGGGAGACGACCTGCGGGCATGGGCGGGACACCACGCCCTGGCGTGGCTCGATCGCAGGAACCGACTCGACGAACTGCCCCCCGCGGTCTGGGCGTCGTGGACCGGCGCCGTCCTGGGGGAGGGCTCCACCACCTGGGACGAAGCGAGCGCGACAACCGAGGCGACGCTGCGCCGCCGGGCCGCCCGGTACGCGCCCCACGAGTTCGGCCGCGACCTCGACCGCCTCGTCCGAGGCGACCTCGCCCGGGGCCGAGAGACCCGCAGACTCGACGCCGTAGCGCTGTCGCCCACGGCCGTCACTCTCCTGGAGAACCTGGCACACGACCTCCAGGACGCCCTCGCACCGATCCCCACACACCCCGACGACCCCGGAGAACACACCTCCCGCTCTCCGGCCCCGCCGGCTCTGCCCGACACGGACGAGGCCCGCGCCGCGGCCCTGAGAACGTGGTCCCACCTCCTCGCCATCCTGATCGACCACGGAAGTCCGACGCCACGCGACCTCGCCGCCGCCGTCGTGGACCACCACGCCGCTTCGACAGGTGTTCAACGCACACTCGCCGTGCGCGCCGCCCTGGCCCTTTTGACCACCGACGCCACCGAGTTCTGGCCACGGGTACGGCAAATCACCGACCACGACGCCGCGTTCACGGAGGAACTCGCCCTCGCCTGTACCTCCGAGCACCTGCAGCGCCGCGTCGAGGCGCAACTCGCGGAGGAAGAACTGGCCGAACTCTACGAACGGCTCGACCCCCTCGTCCCCACCGAGGAACCCGTCTACCGCACCGGGGCACACTGGGTCGGTCCCACCGAGCAACTGCGCGACTGGTGGGCCTCCCTGCCCCACACGCTGGCCACCAAGGCAACCAACGAGGCCGTACTCGCACTCAAACGCATGGTCGATCGCCACCCCGGCCGACGCCACCTGCGTGCCGCCCTCATCGCCGCCCGCACCCAGGCGATCACCGCCGCACGTACCGGTATCGCCCCCTCGGACGTGATCGCAGTCCTCGCCCACCCCCACCGACGCCTCGTGCACAACAGCGCGGACCTCCAGGACGTCGTGTGCGCAACCTTGCACCGGATCGCCGAGGAACTGCCACCCCACGGCGAACTCCTGTGGGACCGAACCCCCAAACCGGGATCGGGTTCACAGCACCCGCGCCTCGACGACGCGCCCGACCAGGACACCTGGCGTCCCAAACCCGAAGCCGCACTGTGCGCCTACCTCGACCACGAACTGCGCCTCCGCCTCGGCGGCCGCCGTATCACCGTGAACCGCGAAGTCATGATCATGCCCACGGACCCCTACGGAGCGGGGGAACGCACGGACATCCTCATCCAGGCATCACCCCACGCCGACCGCCGAGAAAACGAAGGAGACGACGCGAAGACCCTGTGCCTGGTGATCGAAGTCAAAGGTCCGTGGAACGCCGACCTCCTCCACGCCCAGGAGACCCAACTGATCGACTCCTACATGCACCGGGTAGGAACCGACGTCGGTGTGTACCTGGTCGGCTGGTATCCGATCGACCAGTGGAACGCTCCCCGCGACTGGCGCAAGAAGAAGGCCGACAAGCACAGCCTGCCCAGCCTCACGGACCATCTCACCGACCAGGCTCACGCACTCTGCAGGAGCCGCGACGTCAACGTACGCACGCTCATCATCGAGATTCCCCGACCACACCAAAACGAGAGACGAAATCACTGACCACAGGGGGCCCAGAAAAGAGAACAACGCTCTTCGGGTACGCGATCGGCCTGTGCGCTGCCAGACGCGTCATCGACAGGCGCGGATTTTATCTGGATGTGGTTCGAGTGTGAGGCATGTTCGACCTGTCTCCCACCCGGTCGTGTGCCGCTGTCCCGAACCACCGCCGGCCGTTCCCGAGCGCTGGTTACGTTCGGCACGTGGAGCACTTCTTCGTCGCGGAACGCTCGACCTCCCCGACAACGGCCCTGCAACGATGGGTGGTCGCCGACACCCGCACCTACACCCTGCACACCGAGACGACCGCGTTCCTGACCGGGCTGCGCAACAAAGGACGCTCCCCGAACACCGAACGCGCCTACGCCGGCCGTCTGGCCCTCTACCTCAACTACTGCCACAGCCATCACATCGACTGGGCGGCCCCCGACTTCATGACCCTGTCCGGGCTCCAGCAATGGCTGATCACCGAACCGCTTCCGCCTCGCAGCACCCGCATCCGCCCGACCACGCCGCGATATCGCACCCACAACACCGCGAACGCCGTGATGACCGCGATCACCGACTTCCTCGGATTCGGATCACTGCACGGCTGGGTCCCCGCACACACCGCCACACTGCTGTCCACGCCCAGACTCCTGCGCCGGCCGGTACCGGGCCACGACACCGGAGAGCACGGCCAATGGCGCCACGTCCAGGCGGCGACGTTCCGGTTCCGCGTCACCGAGTCGGGCTACCAGGACCTCTCCCGCGACCGGATCCGCCGCATGATCACCACCGCGCCGCGAGCCCGGGACCGATTCCTGATCGCCCTCCTGGCCACCACCGGACTACGCATCGGCGAGGCGTTGGGGCTGCACCGCGAGGACCTCCACCTCCTCGCCTCCTCCCACGCCCTGGGCTGCCCGACCCGCGGCCCCCACATCCACGTCCACCGCCGCACGGACAACCCCAACCGGGCCCTGGCCAAATCCCGACGCCCCCGCACCATCCCCGTCACACCCGAACTCGTCACCCTCTACACCGACTACCAACACGAACGCAGCCGCGTCCCCGAAGCCGCGGACAACCCCATGGTCTTCGTCAACCTCTTCCGCGCACCCCTGGGACGCGCGCTGTCCTACCCGAACACCAAGGCCGCCTTCGACCGATGGGCCCGCACCGCAGACCATCCCGCCCGACCCCACATGCTGCGCCACTCCGCCGCCACCCAATGGCTGCGCGACGGGGTCGAACGCGACGTGGTCCAACACCTCCTCGGCCACGCGTCCCCGCTGTCCATGGACCACTACCGACACGTCACCGAGTCCGAGACACGCGCCGCCGTGGACAGACTCCAAACCCTGCGAGAACAGACGTGAACACCACCCCGGCGCGCGCCACCGCCACACCCGAAACCGCCCCACCCCAACCACGGACCCGAGCCTGGTCCACCTGGCTGCGCGACCACCTCGACCCCTCCTGGCGACCGGGGGAGTGGGACGCCGGGCAGTGGCTGTTCACCGGCGACCTGGACAACCCACGCACCTCCTCGTCACGCTGCCGCACCCGCAGCTGCGCCGTCGTCGTCCGCGCACAGGCGACGTTCTGCTCCCGCTGCCGACAACAGCGCCTCGACTCCGGCCTGACCCCCGAGGAGTTCGCGGCCACCTTCGCCGTCCCCCGCCTGAGATCCCCCAAAGCCGCCGTCACCGCCCAATGCAGCATCACCCGCGACGGCATCCGATGCGTACGACCCCGACACTGCCGGGGACTGTGCGCCACCCACTACGGAACCTGGCGGTACCACGAACGCCGGAATACCCTCGAAAGCTGGCTGCGCGACCGCGCGACCCCCTTCACGCACACGTCCGTCTGCATGGCACCCCACTGCACCGGCCGATCCCTGAGCGCCCGAGGACTATGCAACTACCACTGGCGCGCCTGGAGCGCGAACAACCGCCTCAACCCCACTCCCGCCCCGCAATGGGCCCGCGACCAACCCCCACAACTGGCCCCCCACCAGTTCAGCCTCCTCTCCCTCCCCACGACGCTGCGCCTGGAACTCGCCTACGCCGTCCAACAAATGGACCAATGGACGCGAGCCCTCGAACCGCACTGGATCCGAGGCGTCATCCGCGACCTCGCCGACGCCACCACCCTCCTGGACCACACGAACGCCGACCGCCTCAACAAACCCCACAAAGCGGCCCTGCGCACCCTGGAGAACCTGCAATCGGCCGCCCACGCCGGATACGCCGAGTTCAACGGCATCACCCTCATCGACCGGGACGTCATCGACCTCCGCGTCCTCGGGCTACGTCACACCGCCTCGGGCAAACGCCGCCATCAACCGGGCAGCGTCGACCTGCGCACCATCCGCCAACCCTGGCTACGCCGCGCACTCCACCACTGGGCCGTCACCGCCCGACCCAACACCCAACTCTTCCAACGCACCCTGCAGGCCACCGTCATCGCCTCCACGGCCCTCGGCCGACGCGCCGACGCCGGCGAAGACCCCACCGTGCTGACATTCGCCGACGCCTCCACCGTCGTCGACGCCTTCCGCACCGCACGCAGACGCGACGACATCCGCTACTCCGCCGGATTCCGACACGCCCTGATCGGAACGTTCTTCCAACTCGTCGACTACGGACGCCGCTGCGGAACCCTCGACGACCTGCCCGGTACCTTCACCCGCGTTCCCGTCGAACACGCCATCAGCGTCGAGGAACCCAACGAGGACCTCATCGGCAAAGCCGTCCCCGAATCCGTGATCCGACAACTGGACACCCACCTCGACACCCTGGGCACCGGAAACACCTACGGCTGCCGAGACATCGCTCCCCAGGCTCGACAACTGATGTACCGCACCCTCTACATCGTCCTCCGTGATACCGGACGCCGCCCTCTGGAAATCGTCTCCCTGCCTCGCGACTGCCTGGAAACCGACAACGGCCAAACCACACTGATCTGGAACAACCACAAAAGAGGACGACACCGCCGACGCCTGCCGATCACCGCCGCGATGGCCCAGACCATCCGCAGCTGGCAGACACTGCGCGACGACCTCCACCTGCCCACCAAAGGCGACCGCTACCTCTTCCCGGCCCTCACCCCGCTCAGCGACCCCGGCCACATCGCGAGCACATACCTCAGCGACGCCATCCGCCTGTGGGTCGACGCCCTACCCCAACTCCACGACGAAGGCACCGACGCGCAAGGAAACCCGCTCCCCTTCGACCGTTCCCGCATCTACCCCTACGCCTTCCGCCACTCCTACGCCCAGCGCCACGCGGACGCCGGCACCCCCGTCGACGTCCTGCGAGAACTGATGGACCACAAAACCATCGCCATGACCCAGCACTACTACACGGTCTCCCTGAAGCGAAAACGCGAAGCCGTCTCCAAACTCAGCGCGCACGTCGTCGACCATCTCGGACAACCAAGCCCCTGCTCCACGACGGCCTACGAGATGCGCTCGGTCGCCGTCCCCTACGGAGGCTGCACCGAACCATCGAACGTCAAGGCCGGCGGCGAAGCCTGCCCCATCCGCTTCCAATGCGCCGGCTGCGGCTTCTACCGCCCCGACCCCTCCTACCTTCCCGCGCTCGAACAGCACATCAACGAACTACGAGCGGACCGCGAGACCGCACACGCCATGAGAACGGCGGAATTCGTCACCACCGCACTCACCGCCCAGATCACCGCCTACGAGCAGGTCGTCGACCGCATGCGCACGCACCTGCAGGCCCTACCCGATACCGAGCGAACCCGGATCGAAGAAGCCAGCACCATCCTGCGCAAAGCCCGAGCCGGCGACACCCACACCCTCCTGCCCCTCACCCCAACCCCCCGGGACACCCCGCGATGAACCGCCACGGCAACCCCCAGAGCCTCGCCCAGGCCAGACGCCGCGACAGCCTCGACAAACGCGCCCGCGCACTCACCGCCATCACCGCCCTCGAACACGACGCGCAACCGATCACCTTCACCGCCGTCGCCCGAGCGGCACGCGTCTCCACCTGGCTCACCTACGCCCCGGGCGTCCGCGAACACATCGAAGCCGCCCAACTCCGCCAAACCCGCACCACCCCTCAACCCTCACCACAATCCCGACCCAGCCCCACCACACTCCGCGCCGAACTCGAACTCGCTCGCCAAGAAATCAAGGAACTGCGCGCGGAACGCGACCGACTCAAAGACGCACTTCGCCACCAACTGGGCCGGCAACTCGACGATCTCCAAACCCCGAACCCGACAGCTCAAATCAACGAACTCGCCCATCGGAACCGACAACTCACCGACCAACTCCAACGCGCCACCGCGCAAGACAACGCCTCCCAAGCCCGCATCACCACATTGGAGGAGGACTTGGCCGCCACACGAACCAGCCTGCGCAGAATGATCCGCGACGAGAACACCAACTGACACACCACCTCCGTGCATGACCAACACCGACACGGAACCGACACCACGGTTCACCAGCGCATGCCGAGTTCGGTGAGCAGCCCCACCCGCTCCTCGCTCAACGAACTCCGCCGGGTGCGTTGGTTGTTGACCCACTTGCCCAACCGGACCTCGACCGCCTCGCCACCGTCCGCCACACCCGGCCTCGAACCGCCCACCAACGCCGCTGCGCCGCCCGCCAGGCGCACGGTCTCGACGTGCGTACGCGGCACGTCCAGGTCGCCTTCACGCTCCCGGTAGGCGACGGCCGCGGTGAACGCCGTCTCCCACGCGCCCCGGCCGCGCCTCGGCGCCCGGGCCCCGTCGCGGTCGGCCCCAGGGCCGCCGACGCCGTCGCCCGCAGCCACCGCGCCGTCCTCCACGCCGCCGCCCGCTTCACCGGCCTCCCCGACCACCGCTGCGCCGCTACCGCCCGCCACCGCGCCGGTTTCCGACTCGGCCCGGATGCCGAGTTCGTCGAGTTGTTCGAGTTGTCCGGGGCGCAGTCGTGCCCTCACGTCCGCTCGCCGGTGCCGCTGCGCCCAGCGTCCGATGTCTTCGCCGCCGGCGGTCCATCCGGGTGTGAGTTCCTCCAAGGACCCGCCCCGCGCCAGGTGCAGGCGTACTTCGTTGGCGGCCCGCTGCCATGCGATGGTCCATCCGTCGGGTCGCCACCACGGGTCCAACTCCCGGAGTGCGGCTTCTCGTTCGGGGCGCCCGTCCAGCACCCCGCCGCGCCGCTGGTTGGCGAGCCACTGCCCGACGCGCACCCCGTCCTGGACGGCGCCTTGTGGTGCGGCGAGGTGTCCGTGCCGCTGCGCCCAGCGCCGGGCGATCGCGAGTCCGTCGTCGAAGGCGGCGTCGGGGTGGTTCCACACCATGCCGAGCATGACGAGTTTGCGCACCCGGCCGGCGTCGAGTCGTCCGGCGACGTACTCGCGTCGTTGAACGGCGGCCCATTGCCCGATCGGGTAGTCGTGGTCGTGCTCGTCGCGCGCGTCGAGCGGAATCCTCAGGTGGCCGTGTGCCCGGAGGAACCGCCTGGCGGCGAGGTAGCCGCGGATCCAGTCGCGTTCGTCGGGGTCGATGACCCGCAGCCGCACGAAGTCCGCCACCACCACCGGGTCCCGCGGGCTGGAGAACCGCAGGAACGGCCGCGTCTCCACCCCGGGGCCGTCACCACCCCCCGGCCCCGCCGCGCCTTCCACGACCCCACCAGGGCCCTGTACGGCAGCGTTCGCCCCGGCCCCGCTCGCACCCGCCCCGAGGGCACCCTTTGCATCCTCGGTGTCACTGCCCCCCGCTCCGCCGCCGGCCGTGCCGCCCGCGTCGTCGTCGGGCCCGGCTTCGGCGAATGTCCGTGCTGCGCCGTGTGCGGTGGCCTGGGGGACGGCGAGTGCCTCGACCATCTCGGGGGCGTGGGCGCGCAGAGCGCTTAGCACGGTGACGAGATACCGGTGTCCGTCGGAGAGGAGCATGTCGTCGGGGTGTTCGTGGTCGTCGAGGAAGACGGGGACGACGATGGCGGCGGTCTTGCCCTGTCCGGGTTGCTGTCGCAGGGCCCTGCCCAGGGCCTGGGTGATGTTCACGATGCTGGACATTTCATCGAAAATCGCTACCGCGTCGACGGCGGCGCAATCGATGCCCTCACCCAGAATCCGCACGTTCGCCACCACGGACAGATCACCCGGTGTGCCGGGTTCGGCGAACCGGCCGAGGACGCGTCGGCGGTGTTCGGCGGGGTGGTCCCCGTGGAGCCATTCGGCGCGCACGCCCGCAGGGGCCTTGTCCGGTAGTTCGGCGCGCAGCCGTCGGCCGACGTCGGAGAGCCCCAACGCGAAGGCCTGGGCCTCGGCGACGCGGTGATGGAAGGTGATGACGGTCCGGAGCCTGTTCTCGCGCGCGGTGTTCAACAGCGCGGTCTGCAGCGCGGCGAGGCGTTTGCCGCGCCATGCCTCGACCAGCCCGGGCGCGTTCGGGCTCTTCTCGTCCAACGCCTTCCGCGCGTCGCGTCGGGCCTGGTTGAGCTCGGTGTCCCGGATGTCCGCCACGAGCACTGATGATCGGTGGGGGTGTGTCGGTGGGTTTGCGGCATGGTTGTGTCAGTCGGGTGTGGGGGTTTCCGGGGCTGGTGGGGTGACTTCATCCGA
>NZ_JBIBGL010000040.1:0-41266 GCF_042956465.1 Embleya sp. NPDC008237 | reverse complement strand
AGCGTCACCAGGATGCAGGGCAGCCAGCCGCCGCCGGTGTACGGGCTGTTGTCGGTGTACGAGGGCACCAACCGCTCGCGCAGCGAGGTCTGCGGACGGCCCCGATGCCGTAATCGAGCCGGTGACCAGTTCCACCCCCGACCTGCGGCCTCGGCACGTGCGGCACCGGGGCTGCCGGGGAACTCCGCATCCCGCTCCGGCAGTTGCTTGCGGATCGGCTGACCGGTCGCCGCGTCGCTCGTCACTGGAGCATCGTACTGATGTACGAACCGGCCGGCGGCAAGGCGCGCCTTCCATGCCTGGAGCACCGGCTTCAGGGTGCCAACCCGCGCTCCCGCGCTTCCGCGCTCCCGCGCTCCCGCGCTTCCGCGCTCCCGCGCTCCCGCGCGTTCGCGCGGCGGGCCCGGATCCGATCGCCTGCCCATCGCCACGGACGTGCCCGCCTCCCCGGCGGACCGATTCCGTGCCGTGGGAGGATCATCGCCGGACGGATCGCGCCGAGGATTGTCGACGTCGACGCGATGCCCGGTGTGACGTTGTGTGACGTTGTTTTCCCAGGATCCACAGGCCGTGCCGTACCGGCGCCGGCCACGTACGACGGAGCAAGTGTGTCCGCATCCCACCGGCAGTACGACCGGGTCCTGCTGCGCGAGCTGATGGCGAAAAGTCGCGCGTACCGGGCGACCGAAGGCGCCGGGATCCGGTTCGCCGATCGGGCTCCGGCACGCTTGGTGGAGGCGGGGGACTCGCCGACGCACCTGCGCGCCGTGGAGGCGCTGCTGAAGGAGCGGGGCGCGCTCGATCTGCCGGTGATCGAGGCGGGGAGCGTCCGGGTCGACGGTGCGGCGCGCCGGGTGTCCATCGTCGCGGCGACGGATATCGGCGCCGATCCCACCGTGCGGCACGGCGAGATGTCGACGATGTTCTACCTGCGCGATCACGTGCAGTCAGCGAGCGCCATGATGGAGCTCTTCCTGAGCGACCCGGTCCGATACGCGACGGAAGGGGACATCGGGCGCGAACTGATCCACAGCGCGCTGCACCTGATCTCGACACCGGCGCAACTCGCCCGGTTCGCCGCCGTCGTGGAGCGGGGGGACACCGGGCAGGAGGAGTGGCCGCACATATCCCTGTGGTTCGACGATCTCGAGGCCGAGAAGCCGAACTCCTGGCGGAACAAGCAGGATTCGTTCCAGATGCTGGCGTTCCTCGTCCTGGACGCCGTGGCTCGGGGGTTCCTCGGAACCGACGAACTGTTGCCGTCGCACCGGGAGTTCCTTCGCTTCGTGGTGCCGTTCCTGCGGGCGGTCGGATTCCCCCGGTACGAAAGCTCCGGATCGTGGGAGGAGATCGCCGCGCGGCGCACCTCGGTGATGGCCGTCGAAACAGCCCTGCTCGACAGGATCAGGGTGCTGACCGAGAACGGGAAACTGGCTTTCCTGGCGGACGGCGAGGACTTCGGCACGAGAGTCGGCACGATGGTGGACGCCGGTCTCCGCGAAATCGGCCGCAGGATCCCGTTCGAGTCACCCGACTACGAGCTCGACTCGATCCGACACCGCCGGGCGGACGCGTCCTTGGTGTACCTGCTGATGTACGGCCTGCCGGAACTGCTCGCCGAAGCCCGCGTCCCCATCGGCGAGCCGGCCCGGCCGATGACCGCGCGCGAGGTGGAGACCGTGGTCCTCGACGCGTTGCTCTCCCTCGTGGATCCGGTCACCGGTGGCTTCATCCGCTATGCGGGGGACTCCTACCAGCGCGTCAACTTCCATACGCACGAGGTGCAGGCGATCGTCCGCGCCATCAAGGACGAGGTACGGGCGGACGCGGAGGTCCGCGGCGGTGACGTGGACCTGGACCGCAAGCAGGAGTTGCGCGGCCGCCTGACACCGCAGGGGCGCGAAGCCGCCTGGACGCACCCACTCGGACAGCTGGCCGCATGGGGCGCCCGCCGAAGTCTGCACACGCGGCGGAGCGACCCCGAACAGGCCCGGGAATACCGCGAATTCGCGGTACGGCAGCTGAATGCCCTGCTGGCCGCCGTCACCGGCGAGGACCAGTGGCACGCGGTGCTCCGCGAGGACGACGGCTACCACGTCAGGAAAGTGCCGCCCTACCGCGTCCCGGAATGCCATGTCACGTACCGTGACGACCAGGGCAACGAACTGATCGTCCCCTCGCCCCATACGCCGCTCAACTGGAGCACGGCCATGCTGAGAACAGCGCTCGGCCTGCTGGCCACGGAAGAGGCCGCCACCGACGGACCACCGCCCGGCCGGCTTTGATCGCCGGTGGGCGGGCGGCGGCCGGGGAAGGGCACAAGCTGCCCGAGCGCGGCAAGTCGCGGGGTGGGGCCGAAGGGCGAACACGTGGCGGCCCGGGTCGGTGGAGCCGACCCGGGCCGCTTTGCCGAAGGGTGCGCTTGCCGGGGCTCGCGTCACCGATCGACCAAAGTGTCCGCCGTCCTGCTTCGGTCCTGTTTCCGTCCCGCTTCCTCGGTCCTGCCTCGGTCGCGCTTTCGTCCTACTTGGGGACGTTCCAGAGTTGGCCCTTGCCCGCGTTGGCGGAGTGGAGTTGCACCACGGTGCTGTTGGCGGTGCTTCCGCCCTTGACGTCGAGGACCTTGCCGCTCGCGACGTGAACGATCCGACCCTTGGCGTCGAGCTTCCACTTCTGGGCGGCCGAGGCGTTGCAGTCCCACAACGAGATCTTGTTGCCCTCGGTGCTCGCATTGCGGGCGTCGTCCAGGCACTTGCCCATCGAGCGCAGCGTGCCGTCCGGATGCAGGATCCAGGACTGGCCCGGGCCGGTGTTGCAGGTGTAGATCTGGATCTGGGTGCCGTTGGCCGGCTTCCCACCCTTGACGTCCAGGCACTTGCCGGCGATGCCGGTGACCTTGCCCTGCGGGGACACCGGAGCGCCGGCCGCGGCGGCCAGCGAGCGCAGGCCCTGCACGTCGAACTGCTGCACGTACTGACCCGCGCGGGAGTCCGGGTAGGCGTTCACGACCGAGCACATGACCGGGGTCTCGCCCGAGTCCGTGCCCTTGACGCACGTCTTCGGCGCGTCGTCGGCGTGTGCCAGGCCCAGGGTGTGGCCCAGTTCGTGGCTGATGTGATTCCGCATGCCGACCTCGCCGAAGCGCGCGATGGGCTTGCCGTCGGTGGTGAAGAAGGACGTGTTGATGTACGCGTGCCCGCTGGTCACCGTGTCCGGAGTGCTGCGCGAGTGGAACCCGCAACTCCAGCCCGGCGTACCGGATCCGTCCATGACGATCTTCCACGGACTGCCGTCGGTGGTGGTCACGCACGGGTTCAGGAACGCGCCGATCACGATCTCGCCCTTGGGGCGGACGTAGTCGTGGCCGACCGGCTTGGTGTCCACCTTGATCGGCAGCGCGGTGTCCCGCTGGATCTCGGCTGCGGAGCGCTTGACGTACGGCCCCAGCCAGTCGACGGACTTCTGGTCGTAGAACTTGATCGTGTAGCCGGTCGACAGGAGCTTCGTCGCGCCGGCCGACTTCCACCCGGGCCCGGACGGCGCCGCCGCGGCGGCGGACATGCTCGCCCGTTGCCGGGCGGGGCCGACTGCGGGAATCGTCATTCGGCCGTTGACGAACGCGGTGCCGTCCACATCCGACCAACCGGAGTCGGGTGGCTCGAGCCCTTCCAGCGCCTGCTGGGTCGGCGCCGGAGCCTCGGCGGTCGGCTTGGCGTCCTGATCGCTCTGGTCGCCGAACGCCGAGCCCGAGAGCTGCAATCCGCCCACGATCGCGGCGGTCGCCGCGATCGCGGCGACCAACGATATTCGGCGTTTCCCCGTGACTTTCAAATCCCCGTAACCCTTCGTTCAAGGCCGTGCACACGCCTTGCGGCGCCGGCCGAAAAGCCACGGTACAGGGAGGTCCTCGGCACGAACTCGGGCCCGTGGGGCCTCGCGTCATCCGGCCGGAACGGTCGCGCGAACGGGATATCGGAGCCGGATCCGACTCCGCGGCCTGCTGCGGTGCGACCCGGATGGGGAGGGCGCGCGGCGGGCGGGACCGGGCGACCTGCTCGTTGCCGCCTTGCGTGCGCTCGGCCCGGTTACGCACCCGGCGGTCGTTCCGAGGTCGAGCCGGCCCCGGGTCCGGCCGCCGTACTCGCTCCCGGTTGATCGATGCGGCAGATGCGGTTTACCTTTGTGAGCAAAGATGCTTTGCTTGCAAAGCAAAGTTGTGCTCGGCGTAGGCGAAGAAGCCGGCGAGGGGAGAATCCGATGCCGCATTTCCAGGTAGGTGTTCACGAGGAGGAGTTGGACGGGGAGGTCGAGGGCCGGTTGGTCCGGTCGCTCACCGAGGCGTTGGTGCGGGTGTACGGCGAGGGGGTGCGTTCGATGGCCGTCGTGGAGATCCTCGGCATCCCGAGGCATCGCTGGGGTGTCGGCGGGGTGCCGGGTGGCGCCCCCGGTGGTGTGCACGCCCCGGCCGTCTCGCTGCACGTGCGCGAGGGCGCGCTGCACCTGCCGGGAATCGAGGACGCCGCAGGGCAGTTGATCCGGGCGATCACCGACGCAGTCGCCGGCGTTTTCGGCGAATCCGTGCGGGAGCACGTCGGTGTTCGGATCGTCGGCGTCCCGGCCGGGCGCTCCGGCGTCGGCGGCCTGGTCGATCCGCCGCCGCCCGCCCGATGATTCGCGGCGCGGGGACGAGTAGGGCGCCGCTTCCCTCCGCCACGGGGAGGGGCACGCCGGTCGGCCGTGGGTTCGACGCACCCACTCGGCTCGGGGGACGTCGTGTCGGGTCGTGCGTGGAGGTCGCTTACGGGCGGTTCAACCGGCCTTCTCCGTCGCGGGTTCGGCGCCATCCTGCCCGGATCGCCCGAAGGCGGGGCGAGGGGCGTCGCAGCCGGTCGGTGATTGCGTCCGCGACGGCTTCCGGGAACGTCCATCCCCGATCCGGAAGAGGCCGCGGGTCGCTCCACTGCCGTGCCTGGGCGACCAGGGCCGCCAACGCGTCGGCGTCGGCGGTGGACTTCGGAAGCGGATCGTTGTGCTTCATGCCGGTGTGGCTGCCCGCGCGGACGCGGGGTACGGCCTACGAACGATCACGGACATGTCGCACTCGGGTAACAGGGCGGACATTTCCGATCACAGGTCGTCGCCTTTCGAACCTCGGACCCTCGGGTCTCGGCCTGTGACCCGTCTCCGGGGCCAAGGCCGGGGCTCGCTCCGTGGGGCCGCGACCGGCGCGATCGGGTGGGTGCGGCGCGAGTGGAACTCTCATACGCCCGCGACTCTTTCGGGTGACGACCTGCGCGTCGTCGAGTGGTCGGTGCCCCGGCCGGGTAGATGCCCTTCGTCGGGTCCACACAGTCACTCGGGGTGAGCTGTGCGGGCTGTGCCCGACATCGTGCGGGGCCTCGGTCAACATCTTCCGACCGGGGCCCCGTTCGCGTTCGCTGCCGCGCGCCTTGGACGCGGCAGCGCGGTGCGGCGGTTCAGGATATGGGTGGCGCTCGCAGGAGCATCAGGGCGGTGTCGTCGCAGGCGTGACCGCGGGCGTGGGCGGCGACCGCGCGGGAGAGGTGCTCCACGGTACTCGCGGCGTCCGAACCGCGGGTCTCGGCGAGGGTTTCGGCGAGACGTTCTTCGCCGAACATCGGGTGTCCGCGTCCGGCGCGGGCTTCGGTGATGCCGTCGGTGTACAGGAGCAGGGCGTCGCCGGGGTCGAGGCGGAAGCGGGTCTCGGTCAGCCGGACGTCGTCGATGAAGCCGCCGACGAGGGTGCCGGGGCAGTGCACTTCCTCGACGCCTCCGTCGGCGCGGCGGATCAACGGGGGCGGGTGGCCCGCGCTGGAGAGGCGGCCGGTGATGCCGTCGGGGCCCGGGCGCAGGAGGGCGAGGGCGGCGCTGAGGAAGCGGTCGTCGGTGCGTTGTTCGACGAGGGCTTCGTGCAGGCGGTGCAGGATCTTGGCGGGTGCGGGGTGTTGGGTGGCCTCGGTGCGGATCGTGTAGTGGGCCAGTGCGGTGATCTTGGCGGCTTCGATGCCTTTGCCGCAGACGTCGCCCATGACCGCGCACCAGTTCTTCCCGCGGGTGTGGAAGAGGTCGTAGAAGTCGCCGACGATGTCGGTGCCGGTGACGTCGGCGGCCAGATATATCGCGGCGGCGTCCAGGCCTGCGACGGTGGGCAGGCGCGGTGGCAGGAGGTTGTCCTGGAGGGTGCGGGCCAGCGCGGCGGAGGCGCTGCCGGCGTCCCGGGCCAGAGCCAGGGCCTGACGCAGCGCGATCTCGGAGGAGGCCGCGCGGGCCACGGTCTGCAGTGCCTGTAGTTGGGCCGTGGTGAAGGGACGCGGGTGGGCGTCGATGACGTAGAAGCCGCCGAGGACGTGTCCTTCGGTGGAGAAGACCGGGTAGCCCGCCCAGGCTCCGATGCGGGCGGCGGACAGGACTTCGAATCCGTGGACGCGGGGTGCGAAGTGGGCGTCCTCGGCGATCAGGGGTGCGCGAGTGGTGATCAACAAGTGGCAGGGGCTGTCCGAGAGGGGGTTCTCGCGGGCTGCGGCGTCCGGATCGATGCCGATGGCGCTCTTCCAGAAGGCGCGCTCGGTGTCGGCGACCGTGAGGAACGCCGCGCGGGCGCCGGTGATGGTCAGGGCCAGGCGGGCGAGGTCGTCGAAGAATTCGTCCGGGAGGCTGTCGAGCAGGCCGCTGGCGGTGACCGCGGCGATCCGCTGCGGATCGGACACCGCGTCGGAGACGGCGGCGGTGTGCGAGGTGGTCGGGTCCCGGGTCGTTTCGATGGGCGTCATGTCGTCCTCTTCCGGTGAAATCCGAGTCGGGCCGGAGGCTTCCGGTCACAGTCCTCGTGGGCCGGACGCCGGTCAGGGGCGGCCTGTCCTCGTGTCGTCGTCGTCCTCGGTGTGGAAACGCAGGCGGCGGCCGAGGACGGCGCGGGCGGTCTCCAGCAGGGGCGTGTCGTGGCCGAAGGCGTGGGCGCGCAGGCGGACCAGGGCCTGGGCGGGGGATACGCCCAGTTGGGCGCTGACCATGCCGGTGGCCTGGTGGACCTCGGCGAAGTGCAGTCCCTGCCCTTCGGCGAGCAATGCGGTGGGGGTGTCGGGGTGTGCGGCGGTGCCGATGAGGAGTGAGCTCAGGGATCCGGCCAGGACGAACGCGTCCGTGAGTTGGCCCGGGGTCATCGGGCTCGGTGTGGTGCGGTGGCCGGTGAGTACGCCCAGGACGATGACGCCGACCCGAAGGGGGAACGCGAAGATCGCGTGCACGCCCAGGTCCGTGATGGCAGGGAGCAGTCCGGGCCAGCGGGTCGGCGGGATCGACGAGAGGTCGGCGGCGAGGAAGAGCGTGCCGCGGGCGGCGTCGGTGCTGGGCCCTTGGCCCTGGGTGAGTTGCAGGTCCTCCAACGGGGCGGTCAAGTCACCGCAGGACTGGAGGAGTTCGGGGGGCGGGCCGCCGGGTGCCAGGAGGAAGGCCAGTCCGTCCAGGCCCAGGGACTCGGCACACTCGGGCAGCGGGAGCGGGCCCAGGCCGGGGCCGGCTCGGGCCTGTTGGGCGAGCAGATACCGGGCCATCGCGCGCTGCGGCACCGTGGTCATCGCGGACGCCCTCGCCTGGAGGCGGTCACACCACCCGGAGTGTCAGGCACCGGGGCCGATCAGGGCCGGATCCACGGTGCCGTCCAGGATCCCCCGGGCGACGTCGGTCAGGCGCAGACTGCGGGCGCGGGCGTGCGCGCGCAGGAGCCGGAATGCCTGATCCACACCGATGTCGCGATGGTGCGCGAGGAACCCGTTGGCCTGCTCCACGACGACCCGACTGTCCAGCGCGGCCTGGAGCTGGGTGGCCACGGTCATCTGCTCGTGCACGGCGCGGTGTTGCAGCACGCCGATGGTGGCGGTGTCCGCCAGCGCCTGCCCCAGGCGCAGTTGGGCCTGGTCGAGCGGGCCGGAGCGGTTCCGGAAGAGGTTGAGGGCGCCGATGGTGGTCTCGTGCAGGCGCAGTGGGGCCGCGACCACCGAGGTGAAGCCCATGGCCTGCGCGTGGGGGGTGAAGCGCGGCCACCGTTGGCGTGCCGTCTCGGTGTCCAGTGCGACGTCGGAGACCGGGGCGCCGGTGTGGCAGCAGTCGCGGCACGGCCCCTCGTCCCACTCGATGCTCGCCAACTCCAGGGCGCGGGTGCGCTCGTCCGAGGCCGCGGCCTCGACGACCCGGCCCTCGGGGGTGGCCAGCATGACGCCGGCCGCCGCGACGTCGAGCAGTTCGACGCAGTGCTCCGCGAGGGTGTGCAGGAAGTTGATGACGTCGAAATCGCGTACCAGCGTGTTCGCGAGATCCACGAAGGCCGCCGCCAACAGTTCCTCACGCGGTCGGACGGACACCACAGCCTCGATTCCCCACGGCCGGTGGGCGACCCGACGAGAACCGGCCGGGCATGGATTCATCGGTCAGTATCGTCCGGATGCCCTCCGTAGTCCACCGGCGCCGTTGCGTCGAGTTCGCGTCGTGCCCGCCCATGAGGCCGCGGTGGCGGCCGAGACACTGCCCACGGTCACCGAGTTGCTCGCTCGTTTCCACGCCGAGTACCCGGGCGTGGATGTCCGACTGGTCCAGGCCGATGCCGATGCCATGGTGCGGCGTCCGGGAGACCGCGAGGTGGACATGTGCCTCGCGTCGCAACCGCTGACCGGCCCGTCGCTTTCCCCTGTGCACTCGGGGTGCGCGATACGGATAGCCCGCCGTGAGATGCGGAACTAGCGTGAGCCACCGACTGTGATCACGCGGCGGCCGATGCGCCGCCGACCCAGGTCGTCCGCAGGTCTGCGGGCAGGAACGGGCATTCGATGAAATCCAGTACGGCAAACCGAGAGTCCCGGGGGAAGTCCATGACGCTTCGACGTCGACTCGGCATGGCGACCGCGTCCGCGTTGCTCCTCACCGGTGGCGCGGTCGTCGTGGCCCCCGGCGCGTCGGCCGCGTCGCACCCCTCGTGCGACCAGGACTTCAGGGACCACGTCGCGGAGATCTCCGGCAGCAACGTCCGGCTGCGATCCAAGCCGAGCACCAACTCCACGGTGCTTCGGTTGCTGCAGAAGGGTGCCGACGTCACCGTGTACTGCCAGAAGGACGCCGGCGAGGCCAACTGGTGGTACTACGTGAAGCACAACGCCAGTGGGGTCAAGGGCTGGGTGTGGTGGGCGTACGTTTAGGAACTGCCCTCACCTCGTGTGGTATTGAGGCCCGCGCCGGTCGGCCGCAGGTCGCACTCGGGTAGACGAGTACGCGCCCGGGCGGCGTCGGCGCCGTCGCCCAGGGCGCGGCGGGTGCGGCAGGCGCGCGTCGCGAGAGGCGCGCCTGCCCCCCCGGCGGCCGCAGGATGCGCCGGCCCGGAAGGGGGGATCTGGCTGCTCGCAGCGCGTGTCACGCCGGGCTTCGGCCGGGTGCGGTGGAGTGTGGGTGCTCTCCCGGCCATTCGGCGAAAGAGAGTTGAGACATGCCGCACGAGGTATCGCGACGAAATCTGCTGGGTTCCGTCGGAGCCGTGGCCGCAGGGGCCTCCATCGCCGGTCTGGGGCTCGGGGACGCTCGGGCGGCGGAGACCCCGGGCCCGTCCGCGAACCCCCGTCCCGCCGGTGGGGCTGCGGCCGCGTCGGGCGCCTCGCGTGTGCTCCCCGACGACCCCCGGTACGAGACCCTGAGTCAGGGCTTCAACCAACGCTGGACCAGTAGCCCGCGCTACATCCAGGTGATCACCTGCGACGACGACGTGGTCGCGGGCGTGGACGAGGCGCTGCGACAGGGATTGCGGCCGACCGTACGCAGTGGGGGCCACTGCTACGAGGACTTCGTGGAGAACACGGGCGGCGCGATCCTCGACATGAGCGCGATGAAGGGCGTCCGGAAGACCGAGGACAAGTACGGCAAGGCCGCCTACGGCGTGGAGTCCGGCGCCACGATCTGGGACATCTACACGACCCTGTTTCGTCGGTACGGTGTGACCATTCCGGGTGGCTCGTGCTACTCGGTCGGCGCGGGCGGCCACGTCTGCGGTGGGGGATACGGGGTGCTCTCGCGCCGCGACGGTCTGACCGTGGACCACCTCGTCCAGGTCGACGTCGTCACCGTCGCGGACGGCCGCGCCGTGGTGACCCGGGCACACCGCTCGGATCCGCCCGGCTCCCCCACGTCCGACCTCTTCTGGGCGCACACCGGTGGTGGCGGCGGGAACTTCGGTGTCGTCCTGCGCTACTACTTCGCCGAGTCCATCCCGACGCCGCCGCCGAACGTCTGGCTCAGCAGCATCGCGTGGCCGTGGGCCGAGTTGACGAAGAACCCGGACGACTTCACCAAACTCGTGGAGAACTACAGCAGGTTCTTCGAAACCCACAGCGGCGCCGAGGAGCCGCTCTACCAGAACCTGTTCAGTCTGCTGAAACTCACCCACAAGAGCAACGGCAACGTCGTGCTCTCGAGCCAGTGGGCCGGGGAGGACATCGGACCCGTCGAAGACTTCCTCGCCGCGGTCGAGGCGGGCCTGCGGACCGAGTCGACGACCCAGATGTACACCGTGGGGGATCACTTCCTGCCCTACCCGGACAAGCACCGCAGGATGCCCTGGTTGCAGGCGACCCAGACGCTGAACGGATCGGGCCCCAACCAGCGCGGCAAGTACAAGTCGGCCTACCACCGCAAGGCGTTCACCACGACGCAGATCGCGGCCATGTGGACCTGGCTGACGCGCGACGTCCCCAACGTCGATCTCACCCAGACCCTGGTCCAGATCGACTCGTACGGATGCCGCATCAACGCGGTCCGGCCGCACGAGACGGCGGTCCCACAGCGGGATTCCGTCCTCAAGCTGCAATATCAGACGTACTGGACCGATCCCGCCCAGGATTCGGCGCACCTGGACTTCCTGCGCGGCCTCTACGAGGCGGTCTACGCGGAGACCGGCGGGGTCCCCGAGATCAGCGACGCCACGCACGACCTCACCACGGACGGCGCCTACGTCAACTATCCCGACGTCGACCTGGGGATCGCGACCGACCCGGCGCCGCAATACCCCAGGCTCTACTACAAGGACAACTACGCCCGCCTGCAACTGACCAAGAAGACCTGGGACCCGGAGAACCACTTCCACCACCGACAGTCGATCGTGCCACCGACGGACTGACTCGCGGCCCGTGCCCGGTCGTTCGCCCCACCCACCGCCGAGGGTGTCGGGGCAATGCCGTGGAGCACGGTAGATGCCGGTGCGGGGTGCGGCACTAGATCATGGGGGACGGCGCTCGGGTGTAGGTGAGGGAGTTGCTGGTGCCGCCGGATGTGGTGACGTTGACGGAGACGGGTCCCGCCGGTCCCGCGGGCGCGGTTGTGGTGACGGTGGTGTCGGACACCACGGTGAAGGCAGCGGGTGTGCCGCCGAAGGTGACGGCGGTCGTGGTGGTCAGGGCGGTGCCGGTGAGGGTGATGTCGGACCCGGCGTCCGTCGGTCCCTGGGCCGGGACGAGGGCGGTGAGGGTGGGTGCGGGAACGTACGCGTACAGAAGGCCGTTGCTGGTGCCGCCCGCGGTGGTGACCGTGATCGGAACGGTGCCCGCCCCCGGGGGGACGACGGCGGTGAGTTGGGAGGCGGAGAGCACGGTGAAGGAAGTCGCCGCCGTGGTGCCGAACTTCACCGCGGTGGTCCCGGTGAATCCGGTGCCGGTGAGCGTGACGGCGTTGCCGCCCGAAGTCGGCCCCCGGGTCGGGTCGACCCCGGTGAGGACCGGCGCGGCGACATAGAAGTAGAAGATGTTCGAGGCGCTGGTGCCACTGGCGGTGGTGACGGTGACGGCGACCGGTCCGGCGGGTCCGGCGGGGGCGACCGCGGTGATCTGGGTGGCGGAGAGCACGGTGAAGGAAGTCGCCGCAGTGGTGCCGAACTTCACGGCGGTCGCGCCGGTGAATCCGGTCCCGGTGAGCGTGACCGTGTTGCCGCCCGACGTCGGTCCCTGTGCCGGGGAGAGCACCGAGACGACGGGTTGGCCGATGTAGGTGTAGGTGACGCCGTTGCTGGTGCCACCGGCGGTGGTGACGGTGACGGCGACCGGTCCGGCGGGTCCGGCGGGGACGACCGCGGTGATCTGCACATCGGAGACCACGGTGAAGGAAGTCGCCGGTGTGGTGCCGAACTTGACCGCGGTGGCGCCGGTGAACCCGTTGCCGCCGAGGGTGACGGTGTTGCCGCCCGGGGTCGGCCCCTGGGCCGGGGAGAGCACCGAGACGAACGGGACGTAGGTGTACGTGATGCCGTTGCTGGTGCCGCCTGGGGTGGTGACGGTGACGGCGACCGGTCCGGGGAGCCCGGCCGGGACGACCGCGGTGATCTGGGTGGCGGAGACCACCGTGAAGGAAGTCGCCGGTGTGGTGCCGAACTTGACCGCGGTGGCCCCGGTGAACCCGCTGCCGCCGAGCGTGGCGGTGTTGCCGCCGGAGGCCGGCCCCTGGGCGGGGGAGAGCACCGAGACGACGGGAGCGGCAAGGAGGGCTTCCGAGCCGGTGATGGGTTGGTACTCGGGATGATTCACGGCCTTTGGTCCTTTGTCCGGCAGGGAGGAGCCACGGCCCGGAGAGTGTGCCGCGTGCCGTGGCTCGGTGCGGGTGTTCGGTGTCCGGTGTTCGTCGTCGGGTTTCGTCCTCGGACGCGGACGTCGCGTCGTCCGGGCCGATGTCCCGGTGTGCCCGGCGGTGGGCGGCCGCCGGGGATCGGGTCAGATGCCGGGGCCGGCGACGTAGGTGAAGCCGCCGACGACCGTGGCCGAGCCGGCGGGGTTGGTCACGACGACGTCGGCGGGTCCGACGGCGCCGGGGGGCGTCACTGCGGAGACCGAGGTGGCCGAGATGACCGAGAACGGTGCCGGGGAGCCGTCGAAGGTGACCTGTTCGGTGCTGCCGAGGCTGGTTCCGGTGATGGTCACCGCCGTGCCGCCGGAGGTCGGACCCTCGTTGGGGGCGATGGTGGTGACGGCGGGGCCGTCGACGTAGGTGTACGACAGGCCGTTGTTGGTACCGCCCGCCGTGGTGACGGTGACACCGACCGGACCGGCCGCCGCTCCCGCCGGGACCACGACGTTGATCAGGCTGTCGGAGACGACGGTGGGGACCGCGGAATTGGCGCCGAAGGCCACGCTGGTGGCGGTCGACAGGCCGGTGCCGTTGATCGAGATGGTCTCGCCGCCGGCGGTTGCTCCGGAAGTGTCGCTCAGCGAGGACTTGAACGGTGCCCCGACGTAGAAGAACGCAATCGGGTTGCTCGTGCCGCCGGGGGTGGTCACGGTCACGCCGACCGTACCGGTACCGGACGGCGACACGGCGGTGACCTGGGTGGGCGAGACGTTGGTGACGCTGGTGGCCGGCTTGGTTCCGAACTTCACCGCGGTGGTGCCGGAGAGGTTCGTGCCGGTGATGGTGACGAGGGTTCCGCCCCCGGTCGAGCCCTGATTGGGTGAGATGGGCATGACTGTCCCCTTGTGGTCGTCCTGCGGATTCGTGGAACGGGATATCCGCCGCTCCCGGCGATCGCGCCGGTCCCGGTGATTGCCTTGCGGACCGCCGTCCGGTCACGAGCGGATCGTGACCACGGCGCCGACGTCCGGCGGTCCTGGGTGAAGCCCCGGGCAAGGGCTGGACGAGAACGACATCCGAAGAGGAGCCTGGAGTGGATCGAGCCACCGGATCGACCGGTGCCGGGTTCGGCACCGGCCGACCCATCCAAGGCCCCTGCGGGGGAGCCCATCGCCACATCCGACGCGGATGCCGGTTGCTTCCCGGTCAAGGGGCGCTCACGGACGCGTCGGTTGTCGCGTCCCCCGAAAGGATGGGCACCTACCGTTGGATGTCCTCAGTAACCCATACGCGTGAATCCGGTTACAAGAGCGGCGAATTC
The DNA here is from genome assembly GCF_042956465.1 of Embleya sp. NPDC008237. NCBI lineage: Bacteria > Bacillati > Actinomycetota > Actinomycetes > Kitasatosporales > Streptomycetaceae > Embleya > Embleya sp. NPDC008237. The sequence continues at coordinate 27,342 of NZ_JBIBGL010000040.1, read as the reverse complement.
AAGCCACTCCGATGGCGGAGCGCAGGAGGGTGCGTAGCCACACGGCGATACGACCCGCGCCACCCGCCCGCGCCACCCGAGCGCCCCCTGCCGGGGCGGCCGCCCCTCGTCGTCGCCGACACCCCTGGGACACCCGGGGGTTCGCGGCGCACGCAGCGGACCACCCGATCGACGACCCCGTCAACTCCCGGCGCCGTCCGGCGACGTCGAGCCATTTCGCGGTGCCCCGGGACCGGAGCCGGTCGCTTGTCCCACCCGACGCGACCACCACGCCGCACTGCACCGGTGCTGCCCGCCTCGGGGCCGAGGAATCCCGGGCGCTCGCACGGTCGTTGCCACCCCGACACTGGGCCCGCCTACGCACAACGGGCGGAAGGCAGTCCCGCCGTTCGGTGGGCGACCCGAATTTTTGCCGACTCGTGTGTTGCCCATTGCGAAGGTAAAGAAAGCCTCGGGTGAACGGTCACGCTTCCCGGCGCCGGCAAGGAACTTGCGTTCTCGGCGGCAAACGCTCCGGCGATACGGTGTTCGGAAATGTACAACGCGGGCTCGAAAAGGACACGAATCGCGGTTGCCGTTCACCGGTTCGGAGCAGAGCCCACGACGAGAGCGAGTCGTTACCCCCGGCGTGACTCCCAGAGCATCCGACTCCGCTGCGGCTTCACCCGCGCTTGCCCAACGCACGTTCCCCATGGGGGATTGGGTACTCACCCCTCGCGCGGCGACGTTCCTCAAACGATCTCCGCACGCGTACATCGACCGCGCGGGGTATCGCGTCCTGCTTCGTCATTGTTCCGCCGACATGGAGCAGTTCGCCCTGACGATGGTGTTGATCGCCGCGGAGTACGCGCGCCGCCTCGACGACGTCCTGGACGATCGACGTTCGTGAGTTCCGGAACCGTCCGCCGCAGCGGGAATCTGTATTCGGCACCCGGCAACGCCCGAGCCCTTGAATGAATCAGGCCCATGTACGAAGGTTATGGATACGACCCCTACTCCCCGTCCGTTATGCAATTCCCTGCGGGCGCCGCATCCTCCCCCGAGGTGGGGCAGTGGCCGACACCGAACGCCGCCGCGACATTCGACGGACTCTCCTCGTCGTTCGCGGTGGTAGGAGATCCGGGATTCGAGACCGACCTCGCCCGGTTCCTCGGGAAACCGGTCGACGACGTGGTCGCCACCGTCGAACTACCCGCGCCGAAACGGGGATCCGGCAGTCATCGCCGGCGGCCCCCGACCATCGCCCGGCCGGCCACCGGCGTGCGGCGAGTGGATCGGCTCAGCCACTTCATGGTGGTGGTCAGCGTCGTGGTGGTCGCCACGATCAGCGTGCTCGGCGCGTTGATCACCCTCGCGCCGCTGCGCCATGCCGCCGGCCTCACCGCCGGCCCGGCCCGGTGGTGGCCCGTCCTGGTCCAGGGGCCGTGGGTGGTGGCCTCGTTGTCGATCCTGCGCTCCAGCCTGCACCGCCGTCGGGCGCTGCACTCGTGGATCGTGGTCACCGCCTTCGCCGGCCTGTCCATGGCGCTCTCCCTCACCCACGCCCCGATGACCGTTCAGGGCGTCGTCGTCGCCGTCCTGCCCGCGGTCGCGACCACGGTCTGCCTGCACCAGCTCGTACGCCAGATCACCCTCACCCGACCACCCCGACGATCCACCCCCGGCCGAGGCCGTGACGCTTCGCCCTGAACCCCATTCGTGACGAGCAGGCGGGCGGGGCGGCGGCGCGGGCTCGCCGATGGGGAAGCCCCGCCCCGGGCCGGCACGGGGAGCCGAGCCGGTGAACGGTTCGCGCCGCCCCGGGCGTTCGTGCGCTGCCGATCGGCCGGCCGACGCCCGGCACGCCCCGGACGCATCGCCCCGCGCTTCGTCCGGGGCGGCGACGCGGGTTCGGTATCGAGTATCTTCTGCACAAGCGTCCGGCGAACGAGGGACACAGACGTGAGTGCTGACTACGACGACGGCGTGCTTCGTGTCGAGCGGAACTCGCCGCAGCCCGGCGTCCGGCTCCTGGGAGAGGTCGACCTGGACAACTGCGCGCACGTGCGATCCGCGCTGGAAGCGCAGCGGGGCGCCGAGCCGGGGGATGTCCTGGTCGACGTGTCGTCGTTGGGGTTCATCGACGTCGCCGGCGTCCGAACCCTCGTGCAGACCGCCCGCACCTTGGGGGAGGGGCGGCGGCTGGTCCTGCGCCAAGCCTCGGAAGAGTTGTGCGATCTGGTCGAGCTGGCGGGGTGGGGGCAGGTGCCCGGCCTGGCATTGGAGAGGGTGACGACCGGATGAACGCGGTCTCGGAGTTCCGTCATGACGCCCTGCTCTACGCGGGTTTGGGCGACTTCGTCGCGCGCACGGCGCGGTTCGTGCGCGAGGGGTTGGCCGCGGACGAGGCGGTCGCGGTCGCGGTGATCCAACCCCGGGCGGGTGCCCTGCGGGAGGAACTGGCCGCCGACGCGAACGAGGTCACCTGGATCGACATGGAACGCGTCGGCCGCAACCCCGCCCGGATCATCCCGACATGGCAACAATGGACCCGGGAGCAGGGCACCCGGAGCTTCCGCGGAATCGGCGAGCCGATCTGGGCCGGCCGCGACGAAGCCGAACTGGTCGAGTGCCGCCACCACGAGACCCTCCTCAACCTCGCCTTCGAAGGCGTGCCGTGGCAACTCCTGTGCCCGTACGACACCACCACCCTCGGACCCGACACCATCGAGGCGGTTCGCCACTCCCACCCGCAGGTCCTGGACGGCGCGGCCCGCATCGACCACCCACATCCGCGCCCCGACGACTACGCGGCCACCCTGCTGGGCCCCGCCCTGCCCCCCGCACCCGCGCACGCACAGCGGCTCGCGTTCGCCTCCGGTGAACTCGCCGGCGTCCGGACCCTGGTCCGCACGGTGTTGTCGGACGTGCCCCGTCCCCAGGTCAACCACGCCCTGTTGGCGATCAGCGAGATCGCCGGCAACAGTGTCGTGCACGGCGGCGGCAGCGGCACGATCACCCTGTGGCGCCAGGACACCCACCTGATCTGCGAGATCCGGGACACCGGCCGTGTCGTCGACCCACTCGCCGGCCGACACCGCCCCACCGCCGACCAGGACGGCGGACGCGGACTGTGGATCGCCAACCAGATCTGTGACCTGCTCCAGATCCGCTCGACCGAGACCGGAACAACCACACGGATGCGCGTGAACGTGCACTCCGCGACGTCCGGATAGCAGGAGCACGCCGCCGCGGCACCCGGCCCGCGGCGGCCGGCGAGGAACCGGACATCCGGCCCGCCTCGGCCTGCGGCGAACCGGACCGCCGGGCGGCGGTTTCAGGGGTCGAAGACGTTGGCCAGGCGTCCTTCCGCGGGGGGGGGGGTTGGCCTCGGGAGGCGGCACCGTCCGCGAGAATGCACAGTTGTGTGGGGGTGAGTCCGGCCAGGTCGCGGAAGTCACGGTCCCCCGGGTCGGCTGAAACCGGGACCGCGCGAAAACGGTTGGCGGACACACGCATCATGGCGGCTTCGACGGCAGGATGACGTCGTCATGCAGCGCATGGAAATCGCGTTCGTCTACCGCGCCGGCCAAGCCCGTGGTGCGTCCGACGGTCGCCTGAGGAGGCGTCCACGACCGAACCCCACGACACCGGTGCCGATTTGCCCCAACCGTCGGCGCCGGGTGCGGGGATTCGGGCCGCCTTCGCCGTTGCCGCGCCAGAGAATCACCGCGCCCAGGACCGCGCTGCACAGCACCGCTATCGATCCCAGGGGGAGGTCACCGCGGCGTGGAGAGGGGATGCCCCGGGCCGGGCGCGGCGTTGCCGGTGAACCACGGAGCACGCTTTCGACGTCGACGGCCGGCGGTGGATCGGCCACTGCGGGATCGGCTCCCGGGAGGTTGGTGATCGGGAGGTTGGCGGTCGGGCGGTTGTGGGTGTCGGCTCGTGGAAGAACCGTTGGTGGCACGGTTGTTGCCGGTTCGACGCCGGTGCGAGGTGAGGTGGTTTCGACGGTGCCGGCCAGATGTCGACGGGCCGAGACCCAGATCGCGACGGTGGCTTCGTCACCGCCGCAGGCACGGGCGAAGGCGGCCACGAGTTCGTCCCGGGGGAGGCGGTCGCGGCCGAGTGCGGCGGCCGCGGTCGCACGGGGCAGCACGTCCCTGTTGGCCTCGGCAATGCTCTCCAGTTGTCGGTAGCTCAGCCCCGTCCGGTGGCGCAACCGGCGCATGGTCGCGACGAACTCCGCGGGAGTACGTGCCGATCGTGGATCGAGTTCCGTGTCCATGGTCGTTGTCTCCTGCCTCGCAGGTCGGGTGATCGTACGGAGTGTGGGTCGTGGAGCCGCCCACGGCCGGGGCGGTGGGCGGCTGCCGGTCCGGTCGGGTGGTGACCGGCCGGCGCCGCCGCCCCGGATCAGCGATTCGCGAGGTGGGCGGTGAGGCCGTCGAGGAGCATGTTGCTGCCGGCCTCGGTCCGGTCGCGTTCCTCGGCGCTGTCGCAGGTCTGCGAGACGACGATGTCGGTGCAGGCGCCGCGGTCGGTCAGTTCGACGGTCATGACGGCGGGCTCCGCGCCGCCGGGTACGTCCATCGCGACGACCAGGCGCCGGTTCTCGACGACCTCGCGGTACGAGCCGGTGATGGGGAACCGTCGACCGTCCGGGAGCACCACGGTGCCGCTCCACGAGCCGTCGGTTCGGGCGTCGAGGGTGACGTCCTTCGCGCCCGCCCACTGCGCGTATCGCTCGGCGGTCGTCCATGCCTGCCAGACGTCCGCAACGGGGGCGTCGAGCGTGCGGGTGATCGTGTAGCGGAAGCCGTCGCCGGCCGCCGCCTCGTGGTTCCCGGTCACGGGGATTTCCTTTCACAGTCCTGGACTTGGGCCCGGCGGGTTCGTTCGTCCGGCTGGTTGTCACCGACCGTTTCCTGCGGGACGCAGTGCCGGGTTCGTCGCCCGCGCGGAGCCCGAGCGCCGGCGCCGCCATGGGCGCGGGAGTCGATGCTTCGTGCGTTGCGCCTGGGTAAAGCCTCTTCGGTCGAGGCCGACGGCGACAACCGCTTTCGGGTGGGGCCGAATGTCACCGGCCACGGGGCCACGGTGCCGGGCAAACGGACAAGGGGGGACGCATGTTGCGCATCCACTTCACGGCGCGGGACCTGGCGGGGCCGGCCTTCGCTCACCACCGCGCGCTTCCGGATCGGCGAGGCGGTGATGAGCCTGCGGGTCCTACGCCGGGGCTCCGTCCCGTTGTTGCGTGCGTGGCGGCGACACGTCCTGGAACGGCTGCCCCCTCATGCCTCGTTGCTCGGGTCGTTGGTCGACCCGGCTCCACCGCACCGCTGCGGGCGCTGCGCGGTGGCGGCGGATGGAGGCGGGCGGGCCGAGTTCGCCTCCATCGCCGGTCTCCGGCATCGCATGATCGCGCGGCAGGTGGGCCGGCGCGCCGATCGGGCCTACCAGCCGAGTTGGTCGCCGAGCCGCAACCGCAGCCACAACACCAGGCGCTCGTCCGGGTCGGCGAGATCGAAGCCGAAGATTTCCGTGGCACGGGAAAGCCGGTACCGGATCGTGTTCGGGTGCACGGACAGCCGATGGGAGGCGGCGGCGACATCGCCGTTGGCGTCCAGGTACGCGAGGATGGTGGACGCATAGGTGGTGCCGTGCTCGAGATCGTGGGCACGCACCGCCGGCCCGAGTCCGCGGGGGAGCCCCTCGTGCGTGGCCAGCATCCGGGCGAGCGCGGACAGCGTCGCGCCGGCCCACACCTCGTCGATCGCGGCCACCTGGCACGGCTCCGGAGCACCCGGCCGCTCGGAGAGCGCACGCAGGACGAGATCCGCGTCGGCGCGTGAGCTCTCGATCGAGCGCAGTCCCAAGACGAGCGAACCGAGTCCGGCCCGGACGGGCACGCGGAGCGCGCTGTGGGCCCGCCGCGCGATATAGGCGACGAGTTCACGGTGCGCGTTCGGCGAAGGCCCGCTCGGCAGCAGCGCATAGACCGTTCCGTCGATCAAGGCGCAGCCGTGCCTGCCGTAGCGCGCCTCGCAGTGCAGGCTCACCAAGTCGGCGAGCCGGGTCGCCGCTTGGGCGGTGAGAACATCCTCGGCATCGACCGAGGCGACGGCGAATGCGGCCACCGCGACGGGCGAGTTCGGGTCCAGGCCGAGTTGTGGGGCCACCACGGAGACACTGCTCGGATCGGCGAGCAGCCGACGCAACAGGTCGGCGTACCTGCGCCGGACGGCGGACTCCGTGGTGCGGGCCGCGAGCAGGTGCAGCGCGACGTTGTTCGCCACATCGGCCAGGGCCTGTTCGGCGACGGAGTCCAGGTGTTCCCCGGCGTTGACGACCCAGATCGAACCCAACACCTCGCTTCCCACCCGGACCGCGATCCCCAGACGCGGAAAACCCCCGGGAACGGCAGGGAACCGGCACGTGCGTCCCGCCCGGGTGAGCACACGGTATTGCTCGTCGTATTCCGGACCGTCCGGCACCTGGAGGCCGAGGATGCCCTGGCGGCGGCCCTCGTCGACGGCCTGGCCGGGCAGCGTCGAGTAGGCGAGGATGTGCCGCTGCGGATCCTCGATCACGGTGGCCCCTCCCACCATCCCCGCGATCGCGTTGGCCAGCGCGAACAGATCGCCGACGGCCGGGGCACCCGCGGCCTGCCCGAAACGCTCCGTCGGGGTGAGGGCCGAGGAGATCATGGCATCCAAGTGGTGCCAGGCCACGGCCTCGTCGGCGGCGAGCAGCACGATGCCGGACCGCTGGGCGGCTTCCACCAGCCGAGTGACCGGCTCGCCGAAACTCTTCACCACCACACAGGCATACCCGGCCTCGGCCGCCGAATCGACCAGTTCCATCGCCTGCGCCTCGACCATCCCCACTCCCACGGCGAGCAGGATCGCGTCTCGGATGGGGGGAAGCGGAAGTGGGGCCCGCCGCTCGAAGATGAGTACGCCCGAGACCGGAACCGGGTTTTCCGGCGGTACGGTCAGCGGCCGCAGCAGCGACGTGCCCAACACTTCCAGGACTTGTCCGAGATCGGGAACCCCGGTATCGAGCATCCTCACCTCTTTAGCCAGACACACAAAGCATTCGGGGAATCTCTGGACGGGTACCGCATGTATCCGGCCAGTCCAGACGCCACGCTGGCCGCATGCTCAATCCAGCAAGCGTGCGGCGGGCATGCCCAGTGACCGTACCTTCCACGGCCCCGTGGAGCGCAAGCAAACACGGCCACCCTCGCCGTCCCTCGTGCGGGTGCTCGGGATCGAGCCGAGTCGGGACATCGAGCCCGTGTCGATGACGCCACACGCATCAGTACTGCGGAAAAAGAGAAGGGGACACCATGCGATACCGAACGAGCGCTGTCCTGGCCTTGGCATGCGCAGCCTCTCTGATCACGTTGCCCGCGGAGGCGACCACGACAGCGCAGTGTGACACCGCGCCCATCCGAACAGCCCTGAAGTCACTGCAAGGCATCGGCGTCTCGGGCATCAGCGTGACGGTCAAGAGCCCGAACTGCGGTGTCCGAAACAGCGGTGTCGGTCTCGCCGATCTCGGAACGGGCCGTAGGGCCGTCGGCAACGAGCACAGCCGCATCGGCAGCGACACCAAGACCTGGACGGCCACGGTCGTGCTCCAGCTCGTCGGCGAGGGCAGGATCGATCTCGACGACACCGTGGACGACCACCTGCCCGGTCTCGTCCGCACCAGGCTGTACGACGGGCGCAGCATCACCATCCGGCAGCTGCTGCAGCACACCAGCGGCCTGCCCGATTACCTGGACGCCCCGTTCTGGGAGGACGAGGACGCGCACCGCTGGGATCACATCGAGCCCTTGCAGACTGTCCGGCAGGCGCTCACCCTGCCCAAGCCGGACCGGACGGCGTCCGGCTTCGCCTACTCCAACACCAACTACAACCTGGCCGGCCTGATCGTCACGAAGGTCACGGGACGCAGCATCGGCACCGAGATCGAGGAGCGGATCATCAACCGCCTCGGACTGTGCGAGACCCGCTGGGCCGGCGACCGCACCACGATCCCCAAGCCGGACCTGCGCGGCTACGCGGATCGGCAGGGCACGCTGGTGGACAGGACGGAATGGAACACCTCCGAGGCCGACGCGTCGGGCGCGCTGATCTCCGACGGCGCGGACACCACCGCCTTCTGGACCGCCCTGTTGACCGGAAAACTGCTGGCTCCGGCGCAACTCGCAGAAATGAAGAAGACCGTTTCGGAAGACGTCGCGAATGAGCGCTACGGCCTGGGAGTCGAGCGGCACGAGCCCTTCCCGGGGCTTGTCCTCTGGGGGCACAGCGGCAGTATGTCCAGCGGCCACAAGTTCAGGAACGCCGTCACCGACGACGGCCGACGAGCGGTCACCCTGCTGATCGGCTCGGAATCGTTCGACTCGGACAAGGTGGACTCCATCATGAGCAAACTCATGCGCGACCTGCGCTGACGGCAACCGGCCGAACTCCCCTCTCGGCCCGGCAAGGCGGTACCGGAGCGTCGCGAGTACGCCCGGACCGGCGGCCGGCCGGTACCCGTGTCATCGGTACCGGCCGGCCGTACGTGCGTCACGGCGGCTACCCGGGTGCGCCCGGCTCCGCGCTCCGCTTCGCGACCGACGGCAGGACGGGGTCCTGCGGGGCCTGGTCGGCGAAGTTCTCCGGGTGATGACAGGCCACCCGCTGACCGGGCCTCAGTTCCCGCAAAGCCGGCTCGGTCGTCGTACAGATCCGCGTCGCCTTCCAGCACCGGGTGTGAAAGCGGCAGCCGCTGGGCGGGGCGATCGGCGAGGGCACGTCGCCGTCGAGCAGGAGGCGCTCGCGCCCGGTGTTCCTGCGCCGCGGGTCCGGGATCGGGACGGCCGACATGAGCGCCCTGGTGTACGGGTGCATCGGCGCCTTGTAGAGCAGGTCCCGGTCGGCGAGTTCGACGATCCTGCCGAGGTACATCACCGCGATCCGGTCCGAGACGTGCCGGACGACGGACAGGTCGTGCGCGATGATCAGGTAGGTCAGGCCCAGTTCCCGCTGCAGGTCGTCCATGAGGTTGACGACCTGGGCCTGGATCGACACGTCCAGCGCGGACACCGGCTCGTCCGCCACCACCAGCTTGGGCCTGAGGGCGAGCGCGCGGGCGATGCCGATGCGCTGCCGCTGGCCGCCGGAGAACTCGTTCGGATAGCGGTTGTAGTGCTCGGGGTTGAGGCCGACCACCGACAGCAGTCGCTGCACCTCCTTCTTGATGCCGCCCTCGGGTTCGACCCCCTGGAGCTTGAAGGGGGCGCCGACGATGGTGCCGGTGGTGTGGCGCGGGTTCAGCGACGAGTACGGGTCCTGGAAGATCATCTGCACGTCGCGGCGGATCGGGCGCATGCCGCCCACGCCGAGGTGCGTGATGTCCTTGCCCTCGAACTCGATGGTCCCCGCGGTCGGTTCGAGCAGTCGGGCGATCAACCGGCCCATCGTCGACTTGCCGCAGCCCGATTCGCCCACGACACCCAGGGTCTCGCCCGAGCGCACCTCGAAGTCGATGCCGTCGACGGCGCGCACCGCGCCGACCCGGCGCTGGAAGAGGCCCTTTCGAATCGGGAAGTGCTTCTGTAGCCCGGTCACCCTCAGCAGAACCTCGCCGGGCGCGGCGTCCGCCGCGAGGGTGGTCGTACCGCGGGTCTCGGACGAGCCGAAATCACCGGTCCGGCCGCCGTCGCCATGTGCAGGGATGCTCACTGCGTCGTCCTTCGCGTCATCACTCACAACTTCGGCGCAATCTCTTCGATCCAGATCCGCTCCCGCTGCTCCCGCGTCATGTGGCAGGCGGCCCAGTGCCCACTGCCGACCTCGGTCGGCTCGGGGCGTACGGTGCGGGTGACGTCGCCCTCGGGCACGTCGGCGTACGGGCAACGCGGGTTGAAGGCGCAGCCGGACGGGAGGTCGATCAGCGAGGGCGGGGAGCCCTCGACCGGAATGAGCCGGTCCTGCTGCTCGCGGTCCAGGCGTGGCATCGAACCGAGCAGGCCCCAGGTGTAGGGGTGCCGGGGTTCGTGGAACACCTGCTCCGCCGGGCCTCGTTCGACGCAGCGGCCGCCGTACATCACCAGGATGTCGTCGGCGAGTTCGGCGACGACGCCCAGGTCGTGCGTGATGACGATGACCGCCGAGCCGAACTCCTTCTGCAGGTCCCGGATGAGGTCGAGGATCTGCGCCTGGACGGTGACGTCGAGGGCGGTGGTGGGCTCGTCCGCGATGAGCAGTTCGGGATTGTTCACCAGGGACATCGCGATCATCGCGCGCTGGCGCATGCCGCCGGAGAACTCGTGCGGGTAGTTGTCCACCCGCTTGTCCGGCTGCGGGATGCCCACCCGGTCGAGCATCTCCACTGCCCGCCTGCGGGCGGCCTTCTTGTCGACGTCGTGGTGGATCCGGTACGCCTCGACGATCTGTTGGCCGATCGTGTAGTACGGGTGCAGCGCGGACAGCGGATCCTGGAAGATCATCGCCATCTCGCGGCCCCGCAGCCTGCGCACGTGGTCGGGTCCGGCCGACAACAGCTCAGTGCCGTCCAGCCAGATCTCGCCGGAGATCCGCGCCTTGCGCCTGCCGTATCGGCCGGCGGTGTGCAGGCCCATGATGCCGAGCGAGGTCACCGACTTGCCGGAGCCCGACTCGCCGACGATGCCGAGGGTCCTGCCCCTCTCCAGTTGGAAGCCGAGCCCGTCGACGGACTTGACCAGACCGTCGTCGGTCGGGAAGTGCACCTTCAGGTCGCGTACTTCGAGGAAGGCACGCGGAGCGGGGGAAGCGGCGGCGGGCCCGCCCACCGCAGTCGCGCTCGTGCCGGGTTCGGTCATGCGAGCCTCACTCGGGGGTCGATCACGGCGTACAGGACGTCCACCACGAGGTTGGCCAGCAGCACCGAGAGGGAGGTGATCAGGACGACGCCGAGAATGACCGGCAGGTCCTGGTTCCTGATGGCGTTCAGCACGGCCTGGCCGAGGCCGGGCAGGTTGAACGTCGACTCGGTGAGGATCGCGCCGCCGATGAGGGCGCCGAGGTCCATGCCCAGCATCGTGAGGATCGGCGTCATCGTGGAGCGCATGGCGTGCTTTCCGATGACGGTCCGCTCCCGCAGGCCCTTGGCGCGCGCGGTGCGGATGTAGTCCTCACCCAGGACCTCCATCATCGTGGCGCGGGTGATGCGCGCGTACATCGCCGCATAGAGGAAGGCGAGGGTGATCCACGGCAGGATCATGCCGCCGAACCAGCCGCTCGGGCTCCGGCCGAGCGGCACGTACTGCGCGTCGAACCATTTCAGCCCGAACGCGAAGGTCGCCAGGGAGAGCATGCCGGTGAAGTAGATGGGAAGGGACACACCCGCGAGGGCGACGACCATCGCACTGCGGTCCCAGAGGCTGCCCCGCTTGAGCGCGGAGAGCACACCCGCCGCGACACCGAAGACCAGCCACAACACGGCGGCGCCGAGCGCGAGCCCCAGGGTCACCGGGAAGCGGTCGGTCAGCACCGGCCAGACGGCCTGTTCGCTCTTGAACGAGTAGCCGAAGCACGGTGCGGAGCAGTGGACGACGTCGCCGCCGGTGGAGTAGGTGCGGCCGGCGAAGATGCCCTTGAAGAACTCCCATGCCTGGAGGTGGATGGGGTCGCTCAGGCCGAGCTTTTCCCGCACGGCCTCGACGGCGGCGGGGTCGGCCTGCTTGCCCACGAAGCTCGCGGCGATGTCGACACCCGCCCACTGGGGGACGAGGAAGAAGATGCCGAAGACCACCAGGATGATGACCACCAGCATCACTGCGGCGGCGAACAGCCGCCTGATAAGGTAAGCGAGCACAGCCTACGGCCTGCCGCGGATCACGCGCCGCCGGGGCTTCCGGCGGCCCGCGATCACGCCGCGCCGGCCTTCACCTGCCTTTCGTGCCGTTCGGCGGGTGCGCCGGAGTTCACTTCGAGGACTCGAGACCGAGGCTGATGAAGTCGTAACCGTTGTACGCGTCGGTCATGTAGACGTTCGTGAGGCGGCCGGAGCGCCAGTTCAGGTACTTCTCGTAGGTGAAGGGCAGGTAGTACGCGCCCTCCATGACCCTGTGGTCGATCTGCGTGGCGATCCGGGCCTTGTTGCCCTCGTCGGGCTCCCGGGCGTAGGCGTCGAAGAGTTCGTCGATCGCCTTGTCCTTGATCAGGGCGTAGTTGACGTTGCCGCTCTCCAGGATGTACTTGCTGTCCCACAGCGGCCGACCGAAGCCCTGGACGGACGGGAAGTCCGCGGCCCAGCCGTCGATGACGATGCCGTAGCCCTTCTTCTCCACGTTGGTGGGACTGCCGACGATGCCGGAGGTCTGCGAGCCGTCGTACTGGTCGATCTGCGCGTCGATGCCGATCCTCTTCAACGACGCCTGCAGGGACTGGGCGGTGGCCACCTCGACCGGCTTGTTGTTGCGGACGGCGATGGTGGTGCGGAAGCCGTCCGGTTTGCCGCAGGCGATCAGCTCCTCCTTGGCCTTGGCGACGTTTCCGTTCTTGTCGGCGCCGGCCATGGCGTACGGATCGTACGTCCGGCCCTCGGTACCCGGGACCGTCGGCGGCAGCATGTTGGTCCCGATGTCGCCGCCGGCGACGGGGCCGCCGCGTGCGGTCTGCAGGGACAGGTGGTCGGCCCCGAGGATGACCGCCTTGCGGCAGTGCTCGTTGTCGAACGGCTTCACGTTCTGCGGGAAGGCCGCGTAACGCACGTAGCCGGAGAGCGGGTTGTCCAGGTTGCCCTTGTGCTGCTTCAGCGCGGTCTGGCGGCCCTGCGGCGACAGACCGGACTGGTTGAGGTCCAGGTCGTAGTCGCCGGCGATCAGTCGCTGGTCCAAGTCGTTGGCGTTGGAGAAGAATTTGACGCTGACGGTGTCCGGGTATGCCTTGCGGACCGGGTCCGAGGCATCCTTCCACTGCGTGTTGCGGACCAGTTCCAGGCTCTTGCCCGGCTCGTAGGACGCGAATTTGTACGGCCCGCTGGAGAACGGACGCAGGCCGTACTTGGACTTGGTGTCCTTGTCCTGCCGTACCGGGGAGGCCGCCGGCATCGCGAGCATCTGCGGGAAGTCGCTGTTGGCCTGCGGCAGTCGGAAGACGATCGTCTTGTCGTCGGGTGTCTCGATGGCTTTCAGGCCCAGCTTGTCGGCGGACTCGTCCTGGTAGGGGCCCGGGTACTCGCCGTCGGGGTCGAGGATGTCCTTGAGATAGACCGGACCACCGGACAGCACGTCCTGCGCCCACTGGCGCTCGATGCCGTACTTGACGTCCTTGGCGGTGATCGGCTTGCCGTCCTCCCAGGTGCTCCCGTCGCGCAGGGTGAACGTGTATGTCTTGCCGCCGTCCGAGACCTTGCCCATGTCGGCGGCGAGGTCGGGCTGGAGCGCGGCCCCCGACTTGCCCGGCTCGGTCTTGTAGGTGACCAACTGGCGGCTGTAGTACCGCATGAAGTTCCAGGCGAAGCCGTAGTAGCTGCGCGTGGTGTCCCACGAGTCGCCGTCCTGGGTGCCGGCGAACTTCAGCGTGCCGCCCTTGGCGGTGCCGGCGTTCACGACCTTGGTGCCGGCGGCGTCGTAGCCGGCCCCGCTCGTCGTGTCGCCGCCGCCACACGCCGCCGTGGTAAGCAGCCCGGCGACCACGGCCGCAGCGGCCAGTGCCCGCTTGTGCCGCCCTGAGGTGCGTTGGGTAGTCATGATCTCGGATCCTCCGAATGTGATGGCAGACCCCGTGTGAAGTGCCGCGGGCCGCCCGGGGTACGGCAGTTCAGCGGGAGCCCTTGGGATCGAGCGCGTCGCGCACGCCGTCGCCGAAGAGGTTGAAGGCAAGGACGGTGATGAAGATGGCCACGCCCGGAACGATCATGTAGAGCGGATCCGAGTCGTAGTAATCGATCGCGTTCGAGAGCATCTGTCCCCACGAGGCCGTGGGCGGCTTGACGCCCACGCCCAGGAAGCTGAGCGCGGCCTCGGTCAGGATGTTCGTGGGAATCATCATCGTCGTGTACACGACGATCGGGGCGACCAGGTTGGGCAGCAGTTCCTTGTACAGGATGTAGAAGCGTCCGGCGCCCAACGAGCGGGCGGCCTCGACGTATTCACGTTCACGCAGCGACAGCGTCTGGCCGCGAACCACGCGTCCGATGTAGGGCCAGCCGAAGAAGCCGATGACCAGGATCATCACGAAGACGCGGACACTCGACCCGGTCATGCCCAGCATCTCGCTCGGCATGACCGAGACCAGCGCGATGATGAACAGCAGTTGCGGAAAGGCGAGCAGGCCGTCCATGACGCGGCTGATCGCGGCGTCCACCCAGCCGCCGAAGAAGCCGGCCAAAATGCCGAGGATCGTACCCAGGACGACCGCCACCAGGGCGGACAGAAAACCGACGAGCAGCGAGATCCGCGAACCGTAGAGGATCCGGGCGAAGATGTCCCGGCCGTTGACCGGCTCGACACCCAGCAGGTGGTCGCCGCTGATGCCGCCCAGCGCCCCCCTGGGGGTGCCGAACAGCGGGTCGATCGTGTCCTCGTGGTAGACGTCCGGATCCTGTCCGACGAGGTTCGAGATCACGGGCGCGAGCAGCGCGATCACGACGAGCGCGACTATGACGGTGCCACCCGTCAGCGCCGGCCTGTCCCGCTTGAGCCGTTCCCAGGCGATCCGCCCCAACGAACGGCCCTGTACGGGCTCGGCGTTGCCCCGGACTGCCGCCGCTTCCTCGGCCGCGCTCGGGGCCGGTTCCGCGATCGGCTCGTGCAATGGTGCCGTCATCTGACAGGGACTCCTCTCAACCGGCGCCGGCCGGACGGTACTTGCCGCCGTGGCGGCGTCATCACTTGGTCGGCCACAAGGGCGGACGCCCCTGCTGTGGAACTCCCCGACATCTCGGCGCCACGCTGCCGGGCCGAGGAGTCGGAGACGTTCCGATCAAGCGGGTGCCGGAGCTCCGGCCGCCCGCATGGATATGCATGGTGCGCCGAACGACCCTGCTGGAAAAGGGAGTTCGGTTATCCAGACCGCCGGCCGGCTGGTCGGCGCCTACACCTGCGCGCACCTTCCTGTCGCCGACGATGCAGGGCCCGGAGAGGGCGATGATCCGCCCGAGGCGGACACGTACCGCCACCTTCGTGAGATGGCCGGTACCGAAACCGGGATTCAGACGACGGCCGCTAAGGACTCCGTCAGGCCTCGCGACGGCGCGGGAGACAACCCTGTCCGAGTCGCAGGTCGCGGGCCGGGGAATGCGGGATGGATGCCGGCGGGGGCGGTGGTGCGCGGGGTGATTCCGGTCGCGCCGGCCCGGGCCGTGGTGGGTGCGGTTACCGGCGGTGCCGGCCGCACGCTTGCTGGATTGTGCATGCGGACAGCGTCGCTTCCGGGCCGGCCGGGTACATGCGATACCCGTCCAGAGATTCCCCGGATGCTTTGTGAGACTGGCTATAGAGGTGCGGATGCGCGGCACCGGGGCCCGATCTCGGACCGGTCCTCGAAGTGGTCGGGATCATTGGAAGCGGCAGCACGCGGCCACCGTCGTCCCGACGTACTCCGTGCTCGCCGAATCGCGATCGCAGCGGTTCCCGCCGTCGGGAAGCCCGCCTGCTTGTTCCGCCGTCCAAAGGGGCGCGCACATCCTCGTACCGTGAAACAAAGCCGCACGAAGGCGGGGACACACACACTCGCAGTGGTGCCGTCCGGAGACCTGTCCACCCCGGCTCACGCGAGCACGCCGCTTCCGGATGCCCCCGGCGTCCGGCGTCGGCGCATCGCCGTCACCCGCGCACCGAGTTCCCGACCATGTCGTTCACGTCGCCCAACCTCGCGTCGTGGAAGAGGCGTGCGACGCCGTCGTCGTCATGCGCCACCGACGCCTCGCCGAGGAAGTGCACGCAGGCACGAATACACCCGAATCCTTGTGCACGCGGGTCCGCTTCCGGCCCACGTGCTCCCGCCCGCTCATCGAGGACGACGTGCGCCGGTGCCCCGCCACCTTCGCCTCGGAGCCCTCGGCATCCGGAGAAGCCTTGAAGACGAACCGTAAGGAAGTGTCCGTAATCCGAGAACTGCACATGATGGAGGACTTCGATGCCGTCAGCCTCCTCTATGCCGACATCTGGGGGTCCCGATCCGGCAGGACACCCATCTCCGCCGAGGTCATGCGGGCGCTCTCCCACTCCGGCAACTACGTGGCCGGAGCATACGAGGACGGCCGTCTGGTGGGGGCGTCGGTCGCCTTCTTCGGCGAACCCGTAGGCATCAGCCTGCACTCCCACATCACCGGCGCCGTGGTGGGGCGCGGCGTGGGCCTCGCCCTCAAGATGCACCAGCGGCAGTGGGCGCTCGCCCATCGACTCAGCCGCATCACCTGGACCTACGACCCGCTCGTCCGTCGCAACGCCTACTTCAATCTGACCAAGCTGGGCGCTCGGCCGGAAGCGTACCTGGCGTCCTTCTACGGCCTGATGGACGACGCCATCAACGGCGGCGACGAGTCCGACCGGGTCCTGGTCGCCTGGGACCTCACCGCCCCCTCCCCGCCCGAGGTGGTCGAACTGCCCGCCGGCGCCGTGCACGGCCTCCGCAATCACGACGGCCGCCCGGAGACCGCCGCGACCGACGCCGAGACCGTACTCGTCGACCTCCCCGACGACATCGAGGCTCTGCGCCTCACGGATCCCGGCGCCGCCCGCGCCTGGCGGCTGGCCGTACGAGAAACCCTGGGCGGCCTGCTCGCCGAAGGTGCCCGTGTCATCGGCTTCCACGAACGCCGCCGATACGTGGTCCAACGCACCACAACCCATGCCTGACCGCCCGCAGAGGAGCCACCAGTCGTGAAGACCAAGATTTCCGGCATCGAGCTGCGTCGGATCGCGATGCCGCTCGTCGCGCCGTTCCGTACCTCCTTCGGTGTGGAGACCAGCCGCGATGTGCTGCTGGTCCGCGTCGTCACCGCCGACCACGAGGGCTGGGCCGAGTGCGGGGCCATGTCCGAGCCGCGCTATTCCTCCGAGTACGTCGACAGTGCCCGGCACGTCCTGCGCAGGTTCCTCATTCCCGCCTTGCCGAGGGACGGTCTGGACGTGCACGCGGTGGCACGTGTCCTGAAGCCCTTCACCGGCCACCGGATGGCGAAGTCCGCGCTGGAGACGGCGGTGTTGGACGCCGGGCTCCGCAGTGCCGGTGAATCCTTCGGCTCCTACCTGGGTGCCGTTCGGGAGCGGGTCCCGTGCGGTGTCTCGGTCGGGATCATGGACTCCGTGCCCGAACTCCTCGACGCCGTGGAGGGGTACATCGCCGAGGGCTACGTCCGGATCAAGCTGAAGATCGAGCCCGGCTGGGATCTCGGCCCGGTACGTGCCGTGCGCGAACGTTTCGGTGACGATCTGCTCCTGCAGGTCGACGCCAACGCCGCCTACACGCTGTCGGATGCGCAACACCTCGCCGGGCTCGACGACTTCGGGCTGCAACTGATCGAACAGCCCTTGGCCAACGACGACATGGTCCAGCACGCCGCACTGGCCAAGCTGCTGCGCACCCCGATCTGCCTGGACGAATCCATCAGGTCCGCCGCCGACGCCGCGGCGGCCATATCCCTCGGCGCCTGTTCCGTCGTCAACATCAAACCGGGCCGCGTCGGCGGCTATCTCGAAGCCCGCCGCATTCACGACCTCGCGCGCGCCCACGGTATCCCCGTCTGGTGCGGCGGGATGTTGGAGACCGGCATCGGTCGCGCCGCCAACGTGGCGCTGGCCGCCCTGCCCGGCTTCACCCTCCCGGGCGACACCTCCGGCTCCAGCCGATACTTCGCCACCGACCTCACGAAGCCCTTCGTCCTCTCCGACGGGCACCTCGACGTCCCCACCGGCCCCGGCCTGGGCGTCGAGCCCCTTGCCGACGTCCTCGACGAGGTGACCACGTCGAGCGAATGGATCGCGATGTGACCGCGCGCGTTCGGACCCGGAGGCCGCGGGTCGGCTCGTAGCCGAGTGAAACGCGAGGTCCACAGGAAGCAGGTCGCGGAGGGGCCGCCGGGCCGGGACCGCAAGGTCTCGCCCCGGCGACCCCTGGGCCGTGTCCGCCGGACACGGCCCAGGTCAGGAGAGCGGACCGGGGAGGGTCGTGCGCACCTCACGGGCCGCCGCGACCAGGTTCTCCAGCGAGGCGCGGACCTCGGGCCAGTCGCGGGTCTTGAGGCCGCAGTCGGGGTTGACCCACAGGCGCTCGGCGGGGATCGCGGCCAGCGCCTCGCGCAGCAGGCCCACCACCTCGTCCGTACCGGGGATGCGCGGGGAGTGGATGTCGTACACGCCGGGTCCGGCCTCGCGCGGGTAGCCGTGGGCGGCGAGTTCGGTGGCGACCCGCATGTGCGAGCGGGCCGCCTCCAGGCTGATCACATCGGCGTCGAGGTCGTCGATCGCCCGCACGATGTCGCCGAACTCGGCGTAGCACATGTGGGTATGGATCTGGGTGGCCGCGCGTACGCCCGAGGTGGTCAGGCGGAAGGCCTCGGTGGCCCAGGCCAGATACCGCGGGTGGTCGGTCGCGCGCAGCGGCAGGGTCTCGCGGAGCGCGGGCTCGTCCACCTGGATGACCGAACTCCCGGCGGCCTCCACATCGCGGACCTCGTCCCGCAGCGCGAGTGCGACCTGCCGGGCGGTGACGCCGAGCGGCTGGTCGTCGCGGACGAAGGACCACGCGAGCATGGTGACGGGGCCGGTGAGCATGCCCTTGACCGGTCGGTCGGTCAGCGACCGGGCGAACGAGGTCCAGCGCACGGTCATCGGCTCGGGGCGGGAGACGTCGCCGGCGAGGATCGGCGGGCGCACGTAGCGGGTGCCGTACGACTGGACCCAGCCGTGTCGGGTGGCCACGTAGCCGGTGAGCTGTTCGGCGAAGTACTGGACCATGTCGTTGCGTTCGGGTTCGCCGTGCACCAGGACGTCGATCCCGGCCTTCTCCTGGAAGGAGACGACCTCGCGGATCTCGTTTTCGATGCGTTCCTCGTAGGCCGCGTCGTCGATGCGTCCGGCGCGCAGGTCGGCGCGGGCGGTGCGCAGTTCGGCGGTCTGCGGGAAGGAGCCGATCGTGGTCGTGGGCAGCAACGGCAGGCCCAGGCGGGTGCGTTGGGCGGCGGCTCGTTCGGGGTAGGGCTGGTCGCGGCGGCCGTCCGCCTCGGTGACCGCGGCGACCCGGGCGCGCACGGCGGGGTCGTGGGTGAGGGCGGAGGCGTTGCGTGCGGCCAGGTCGGCCCGGTTGGCGGCGAGGTGGGCCGCGATGGTGTCCGTGCCCTGCCCGAGGCCGCGAGCCAGAGTGACGACCTCCGCGGTCTTTTGTCGGGCGAAGGCGAGCCAGCGGGCGATCTGCGGGTCGATGTCGTGCTCGACGTCGGCGTCCAGGGGTACGTGCAGCAGCGAGCAGGAGGCTGCGACGTCGACGCGGTCGGCCAGGCCCAGCAGAGTGCCGAGCACGGTCAGCGACTTGCCGAGGTCGTTGATCCACACGTTGCGGCCGTCGACGACGCCGGCGACCAGACGCTTGCCGGGCAGCCCGCCGACCGCTGCCAGTGCGTCCAGGTTGGCGGCCGCGGCACCGGTGAAGTCCAGGGCGAGGCCCTCGATCGGGGCCTTGGCCAGGATCGGCAACGCCTCGCCGAGACGATCGAAGTACGAGGCGACCAGCAGCCTGGGTCGGTCGGTGCGACCGCCCAGGTCGCGGTACGCACGTGCGGTGGCGTTGAGTTCGGCGAAGCTGCGGTCCTGGACCAGAGCGGGCTCGTCGAGTTGCACCCACTCGGCGCCGGCGGCCCGCAGGTCGGCGAGCACCTCGGCATACACCGGCAACAGGCGGTCCAGCAGGGTCAGCGGCCGGAAGTCGGCCGCAACGCCCGGTGCGGGCTTGGCGGACAGGAGGAAGGTGAGCGGGCCCACGAGCACCGGGCGCGCGGTCAGCCCCAGCGCGGTGGCCTCCGCGAACTCGGCGACCTGCTTGACGGAGTTCGCGGAGAACGTGGTGTCGGGGCCGAGTTCGGGGACCAGGTAGTGGTAGTTGGTGTCGAACCACTTGGTCAGCTCCAGCGGCGCCACATCCCGGGTGCCGCGCGCCATCGCGAAGTAGCCGTCCAAGGCGTCGGCTTCGACGGCGGCACGGTGTCGGGCCGGGATCGCGCCGACCATCACGCTGGTGTCCAGGACGTGGTCGTAGAGCGAGAAGTCACCGGTGGGAACCTCGTGGATCCCGGCATCGGCGAGCCGACGCCAGTTGGCGTGGCGCAGTTCGGCCGAGGCGTCGCCGAGCGCGTCGGCGGTGACCCGACCGGCCCAGTAGCCCTCGATGGCCTTCTTCAGCTCTCGGCGCGGGCCCTGTCGGGGGTAGCCGTACACGGTGGCGCGTGCTGCCGCGGCTGCGGACTTGGTGGTCACGGAACTCTCCTTCGCGAGTTGTCTCCGGGATCCCGGGACGAATCGAAGGCGCGAAGGGATGGCAAACCGCGGGGGCCACTTCGGCGCACTCGCGCACGTGTCCCACCGGGTTGTCCGCCGACCCGCCCACGAGGTCACCGAGATCACCGTGCGCTTCGGCGGCGCACGGGCAGTGGCAGGTCTTCGGACTCGTGGGCGTGCCCACCGAAAAGGCGGACTCCTACTGGCCGTCGCTTCCCGGGCCCGGCGCGGGCCCAGTGCTGTTGACGGCGGTCGTTCCCACTCACCGCTGCGGGGCAGTCCCGGATTCACACCGGGTTCCCTCTTGCGACGCGTCTGCCTGGCGGGCAGGGCGAACCGACTGCGTCCGCCAGCTTAGCCGGCCGCGGGCGGGTTCGGAACGCGAGTCCACCGAGTGGACGGCGCGCGGCGCGGTGCATCCGTGCGGCAGGCGGCCCGAAAGGGTCGCGGCCTCGCCTTCGGGGAGCCCGGTGACCCGCCACTCCGGCGATCCGGCCGCCGGCCGAACCGCGGTGCGGATCCCGGTGTGCGGGGCGACGTCGAAGTCTTCGCGGGCGGCGGCCGGGGCCGGCTCGCTTCGCAGGGCCGCGCGCGGCATGATCTCCCCCGTGTGCGCGCCGAATTCATCCGCGGGGCCCGGCCACGAGCCGCGGACACGTCGGGCGAAACCGGCACCGCACGAAGAACCGATGAGCCGGCTGACGATTCCTGGCGAGGAGAACACGGCGTGACCATGGTGACGGACATCGATGCCCGAGGTACGCAGCACTGCGAGACGACGACTCTGGGGGTGTTGCTGCGTCACCAAGGACTCGATCTGTCCGAGCCGATGCTCTTCGGCCTCGGCTCCGGCCTGTCCTTCATCTACTGGGACAGCAAGAGCATGGGCTTCCCCTTCCTCGGGGGACGGGTCAAGCCGTTCGACCTCACCAAAAACCTGGCGACCGGACTCGGGTACGAACTCCAGGTCCGGGAAACCGCCTCCCCCCGCAGGGCGTGGGAGAACGTGACAGCCGTCATCGACGCCGGTCGACCGGTCGGGTTGCAACTCGACAGCTACCATCTGGACTACTTCGGATCGAAGGTCCACTTCGGCGGCCACGTCGTCGCCATGTACGGCTACGACGACCGCTTCGCCTACCTGGTGGACACCGACCAGCAGGGCGGAGCGGTGGCCACGAGCCTGACCGGCCTCGCCCGGGCCAGGGCCGCGCGCGGCCCGATGACCGCCAAGCACCGCTCCTTCACCCTCACCGCTCCGAGGAACCCGCCCTCGCCGCAGGGGCAAATCATCCCCGCCATCACCGGCTGTGCCCAAGCGTTCCTCGACCCGCCCATCGCCAACCTCGGCCACCGCGGCATCGAGAAGGCCGGCAAGCTGG
This sequence comes from Embleya sp. NPDC008237, assembly GCF_042956465.1. Lineage (NCBI taxonomy): Bacteria > Bacillati > Actinomycetota > Actinomycetes > Kitasatosporales > Streptomycetaceae > Embleya > Embleya sp. NPDC008237. The sequence continues at coordinate 5,493 of NZ_JBIBGL010000040.1, read as the reverse complement.
TGCGCACATGGTTCCAGCGCACCGACGCCCCGCAGCGTGACCTGCCACAGGCCGCCCTGCTGATGGAGAAGGCCGGCACCGGCGGCGCCCTGTTCCGGAACCTCTACCGCGACTTCCTCGCCGAGTGCACCGAAGTGCTCGACAGCGGCCATCTGCGCACCGGGCACACGCTGTACACCGAGGCAGCCACCCTGTGGACGGAAGTGGCAGCACTGATCGAGAAGGCCGGTGAATCGGGCGAGCCGCGACTTCTCGTGCAGGCCGGCACGATCCTCGGCGATCTTTCGCGCATCGAGCGCGAGGCCATGCAAGCGCTGAGCCGCCTGGAGGCGTGAGGCATCGAGCGCGCCCCGGCCGGTGGCCCCCACGGCGCCCACCGGCGACCTACCGATCGGGCGTCGCCGAGACCGGGCCCGGGTGCTGTGGCCGGGTCGGCTCGTGGGTGCCGCGTGCCGTCCGCGATGCGGGTGACGCGGACCGGCGGCGCCGCCGGGCGACCGTCGACGTCAAAGAGGGACTGCGTGCGCCGAGCCTCCAGCTGTCCCTGCTCAACCGGCAGGTCAGCACCCATTTGACGCTCCGAGACGTCGACTTGGACTGCCTGGACCTCGTCAACGCCCACGGCCCGCTGAGCCCGAGCGCACTGGCGCGCCGCGCCGGTCTCCATGCCGCCACGATGACCGGCGTCCTGGACCGACTCGAACGCGCCGGCTGGGTGTCCCGCGAGCCGGACCCCTCGGACCGCCGGGGCACCCGGATCCGGGCCCTGCGTGATCGCAACGCCGAGGACCTGGCCGGCTGACCGCACCCGGCCACACCGATCGGTCCGGCGCCACCCGACGGGAGCGACACCGGCCGAGCCACCGCACGGGGTCGGGGCGCAGCCCGGGCGCCGATGCGCGCCCCTGGTCCGGGGCCGTGGTCGCGACGCCGGAGTCCGCGGGAGGCGGCATCTCGCGTCGGATGGATAGCCGCCTCGCGAATGCGCCTATAGCTTCTGTTGCGCCGCGAGGCTCGGGGCGTGATCCGCCCGTGTCCCGCGGCGTTCTCGCCACGTCCCGGTAGCGCCGGACGGATCGACACGCGAGGCGTGCGCCGCGTGGAAATGCGGCGCGCGGAAAAGCGACGCGAGTGGCGCACGCACTCAGGCGATCCCTCGCCCCCCTTCGCGACGATTCGACCGGTTGGCCGGCGACGCACGGTATCCATATCTCGTCGATACAGGGCAGGTGCACACCTCGTGCCGTTCGCGCCGCGAACCACACGAAGAACCACCGGACTCGGTGGCCTCCTTCGCAACGTCGGACCCTTTCGAAACGTACTGCGCCCCTTGGCGCCGGGCTTGGCCCTGGCGATGATCTGCCTGAGCGCCACGACCGGATGCGGGCTCGTCGGCGACGACGACTCCGACGCATCCGGTACACCACGGGCGGGTGGGTCGGCCGTCTTCCTCCTTCCGGGCGAGCCGCGCGGCCTCGACCCGTTCAGCGCGAGCTATCCGAACGTGGCCGACGGAAACCGGATGTCGGCGCTGTACGACGTCCTGGTCTGGACGGAGCCGGCGACCGGCACCGTGCACCCCAAGCTGGCCGAGTCGTTGACCAGCGACGCCCAGTACACGAATTGGACGCTGACCCTGCGCGCGGGACTGCGCTTCTCCGACGGCTCGGTCCTGGACGCCGCCGCCGTGAAGGCGACGTGGGACGCCCATCGGGATCCGACGGTCAATTCCTTGGTCGGCGGCGTGTTGCGGGACGTCAAGCTGATCCTTGTGTCGGACCTCCAGCTGCGGATCGAACTTCCGTCCGCCAACGCCAACTTCGACCACATGGTCGCCCGCAACCTCGCGTTCGTCGCCCCCACGAAGTTCGTCTCCACCCCCGAGGGCCGAGCCGCCCTCAAGCGCACCCCGATCGGCGCGGGCCCGTTCAAACTCGCCGCCTGGGAGCCCGGGAAAGACCTGCGCATGGTGCGCAACGAGAACTACTGGCAGAAGGGGCTTCCGCACCTCGACGAACTCGTGTTCCGGGTGGACCGCAACATCGCGGCCGCACCGGAGTCGATCGCGAAGAGCCGGGCGGACATCACCGTCACCACCGACCCGACCGTGTTGGGCGACGCCCGGGACAAGGACCTGACGGTCGACGAGACACTGCTGAACGGCGGCCTGATGATCGCCTTCAACCTGCGCAAGCCCCCCTTCGACAACGCGGACGCCCGTCGGGCGATCGCGTTGGCGCTGAGCGGCGAGGAGCTCAACCGCCGCTTCTACAAGGGTCTCGGCGTTCAGGCCAGGGGCATCTTCAACGCGAGTTCCCCGTTGGCGAACGTCAACCTGGCGGCCGTGGAGAACAAGCCCCCGCAGGCGGGCGAACTTTTCGCCAAGCTCACCTCGAATGGCCAAAAGCCTTTCGTTTTCCACTACTTGGTACCGGACAGCCCGAAGTCCCGGGACATCGCCGAGTACATCCGGCGGACGCTGGCCGGATATCCGGGGGTGACCATGATCGTGGACGTCGTCGACATCGCGTCGCTGGTCACGCGTACCTCGGCCAAGCACGACTTCGAGGCAACCGTCTTCCAACTGTGGGCCGACGACGTGGAACCGAGCATGCATCAGTTCCTGATCACCGGGGGCATCAACAACATCACCGGCTACAGCAACTCCGCCGTCGACAAGGCGTTGGGCGAGGGCCGACTGTCTCCCGACCCCAAGGTCCGCCGGGACGCCTACACACGCGTGCAGACGGCGCTGAACCGGGACATGCCCTTCTGGGTGTACCTGGAAGCGTCGGCGGCGGCCGTGCACAGCCGGCACATCACCGGCGTCGAGCCGTTCAACGACGGACTCGTGCACTTCGACCGGATCACCCGAAGCACCGCCGACTGACCGCCCCGGCCCGCGGTCCGCAGGATCGGCGTGACACGTGCCGCCGGTACCGCCGTCCGGTCACAGAGCCGGGCGGCGCCGGCCGTTCGCCCGCCGGTGCGCTCGCCGCGCTTGTCCGGGCCGCGTGACGTGTGCCTCCCTCGTTCCGCGCGCGTCGGGCGTGCGGAACGGGGGAGGCGCGTTCGTCAGTAGTCGATCGTGCTCTGGTACAGGCTCTTCAGCGGGCCGTTGGCGGAGGTGTCATACCCGTCCGCTTTGCGGTGTTGCCAGAATTCCGCGAACGTCGCGGAGCGGTGCCGCAGGAAGGTGTTCCAGACGTTTCCGGGCGCGGCCTCCCCATAGACGTCGGAACCCTCGTTCGTGGTGTCGGTGAGGTCGATCAGCGCACCGGCCACGCGGCCTTCGACCGTGTCCCCGTCGTCCCAGCCCGACGTACTCCAGGTGGGCGTCTCCAGGTTGAGGGACGAACCGCTGGGCCACCGGTAGAAGGGATCCTTGTACACGCTCGCCGGCACCCACTCGGCGAAACCCTCCACCCAGGCGCAGCCCGTCGAGGACTTCGCGGAGACGCCGTGCGGGCTGCAATTGGGGATGGGCGGCGCGTAGTCCTCGTAGACGTCGGCCATCAGGGCGTGCGTGAGTTCGTGCACGACGGTCATGTGCGAGTCGGGAGCATCCGCCTTGAGGTGGATCTGCTTGTTCCCGAAGTAGTTGCCGATTGTGGAGTCCGGTGCCCAGTTGACGACGACCTGACGGCACGTGGTGTCCAGGGCGTCCCAACAGGTGTTGCCGGGCACCCATTTCCAGGCGTCGTTGAGCGCGTCGAAGGCGTGCAGGGCGCGCATCCGGTTGGCCTGGGTGGGCTTGCGGTTGCCGAAGGCGGTGGTGGATCCGTTGGCGACGTTGGCGACCGTGGGTGTGGTGAACGAGAAGGCGTTCGTGGTGCCGGTCGCCTGGACGCGCCAGTTCTTGTTGGTGGTGGTGAGCTTGACGTAGACGTCTTGGCCGCTGTTGTTGCTCTCGGCGTTGTCGAAGCACAGCTTGTACTCGCCCTTGGTGCCGGTGAGGCCACTGGCGAGCAGGTCGTGCGCGTTGCTCGTGTCCGCGTCCCAGGCCTCGACGGTCATGTTGACGACCGGCTTGGTCACGCCCTTCTCGTCGACGTACAGCCACTTGCCCGTCGCGCACGCGGTCGCCGCCGCCGCCGCGGCGGTCCGGGCCCGGGGTACCACCGGATCGTCCCCGGCGGGTGCGGGCAGGCCGGCCGTGGACAACGATTCCGCCGCGAGATGGGGAGTCGACTCCTGCGGCGCCACGTCCGCCGCGACCTCGACCGAGTCGGAATCGGTCGACCGCTCCGCGCCCAGGCTCGACCTGCCCGGCGCCGCGCCCACGGTGAGCGGGATCAGGTCCTCCGCGGCGTCCACTCCGGTACGCAGGTCGGCGGCGGCGCGTACCTTGATCTCCGCCGGACCGGCCGCCTTCGCGACGATCCGTCCGGTGTACGTGGTGCTCTGCCCCGCCTTGAACGTGCGTACGGTCGCGGCGCGTTCGATGCCGCCCAGGTGTACCGGGTTGGGGGAGGGATGCGTGGACCGGGTCAGTCCGACGGGCGCCTCGAGCCAGGCGAGGTTGGCCGGCAGGTCCGCCTCCACGCGTACCTTCCCGGCCGCGAATTGGGACCGTACCTCGAATCGCACGGTGGCGGTCTCGCCGACCGCGAGCGGGTGGTCGACGCCGGCGTCCACCGAAAAGCAGCTGCGCTCCTCGCCGGCTTCGGGTGCATCCGGATTCGGGCGGCTCGTACATGTCCGGGGGCCGGCGGAGTCCTTCCCCGAGCCGGCGGTATCCCATGCCGCGAACGCGCCGGCCCCCAATCCGACCTGGATCGCGACGGCTCCGGCAACGACGATGACCACGCGTCGCCTGCGCCGTACCGATATTCGATTGATCATGGCGCTCGAACGTAGCCACTCGCACCGACGGCCACTATCCGATTCACGCGAACCGCGCCGGGGGGTCTCCCGCGCACGGCGGCGACGACGCCGTCCCGCGAGCACGCACAGGGCGGCCGGTCGGGTGGCGTCCGGCCCTGCGCGGCATCGGAAACCGGGCGCCCGGGCGGAGAATTCGGGCGTGCTGTCCACGCCGCCTGTCATCCCTGTCCGAGGTGCCCGGCCTCGGCCCGGCGGCGGAGCCCGAACGGGGTCCGGCGTACCCCGCCGAGGCGGGACCCTGAGACGCCGGACGCCCCTTCGACCGTCCGGCCGGGCGTCTTCCCGAGGCGGCGCATCACTGTCGTCGCCTCTCCGGCAGCCTCTCGCATGCGACCGGTACTGCCAAGTGGCCGAGGGCCGGCATCCGTTGCCCTCTCGATCACCTCGTCGACCCCTGCCTTGGTCATGATCGCGCAACTGCCGACATCGCCACCGGCCGGAGAGCGCGAAAGGGCCCGGCGGGATGTCGTAGGGGCACTTCCTTCCATCAGTCCGGCAGATCGGCTTCGGGGGTTGGTGGGGGGGGGGGCCCCCGGGCCATGGGGGGGAGAACCCCCGCGAAACCAAAAAAAAAACCACCCGAACCAGACGGCAACACACACCCCC
>NZ_JBIBGL010000039.1:0-42725 GCF_042956465.1 Embleya sp. NPDC008237 | reverse complement strand
GCTTCAACGTGTGGGTCACACCGCCGGCTGCGCGAAGGGGGTATTTCGGGTGCCACCCCTTCAACAAGCACGCCATCAACGTGTTGCACGGCCTCGAGTTCGAAAACAGGTACTCATCCAGTGCACAACAGCACCTCTGGTGGGCCCGCCGAGGGGGAATCGACTCTCGACGTCGGGACGAGACCGCGTGGTAAATCCTTGGCGGATCATGGAGCCAGGTTCATAGGGTCGGTCGTGACGTCCTTCGTGCGGCACAGGAGCATCGGCCGTCCGGACACTGATCGACTTCGAGCCTTCGGGCCGCACGGCTGTCCCGGCCGAGGAGCGGTCCGCGGCGAAGCACCGCTGTGAACCTGGAAGCGGCCAGGGACGATCTCGGCGACGACCACGCACCACGGCTCACCGTGTTGGCACTGACTCGGAGAGACGATGGCGCCACCACCCCTCGGAATCCGTCTCCTCCCCGGCGTATCGGCCGATCCCGACGCCGACTTGGCGTTCGTCTCGGCCGAGGTCGTCTGGGACGAGCGCATGCGGGCACGGCGGACGGCCGGCTTCGGCGTGCCGTACAACTACGCGAATCAGCGCTATGCGGCGACTCCGATGCCCCCTCGGATCGCCGCGATCGCCGCCCGGGCCGAGGAGCATGCCGGTCATCCGTTCGACAACTGCCTGGCGAACCTGTACGAGACCGGCGACAACACGATGGGCTTCCACCAGGACTCGTACGAGGACCTCGTCCCCGGCAGCGCGATAGCGATCGTCTCGCTCGGCGCAACGCGCCGACTGGTGTTCCGCAGCCTCGATCGCGTCCACGAGAAGGAACTGGCGCTGGAACACGGCTCGTTGCTGCTCATGACGGGCGTGACGCAACGCGGTTGGAGCCATGCGGTGCCGCGTGAGCGGACGGTCGGGCGCCGCGTCAGCCTCACCTTTCGATACTTCGATCGGGCGTCGACGTCCACCCGCCGGGGTTCGCTGCACGCCCCCGAGCCCACTGCGGCATCGGACCGATACGTAGACGACGCCGGCGTTGACGGCGCCGGCGTTCGACCTCCCGGGCGGTGACCGCGCGGAGTCGGCCGAGTTGACGACCGGATGCGGCACGGCTCGCCGCCTCCGGCCGGCGCGCCCTTGCTTTACCTCGCCGTCGGTGTTCTCGCGCCGGCGGATCGTGAGCGGGCCGGCGGCGCGGCGTCGATGGTGTCGAGGAGCTCCCCGAGGCTGACGCCGCGGGGGAGCCGGGGTATTACGGAACGCTCGATGGTTCCGCTCTCGGGCGGGACCAGGCCGACCAGCACCTGGAGACCGCCAACCTGGCCTGTGGAGTGGTCGACCTTGAGGGTCCGGCGCACCCGAACCCTGACGGATCAAAGATGAAGACTCGGCACATCGACCTTCCGGACGGCACGGCTCGCGATTTTCTGCCGGGAAAGCTGCCAGAGCTGCCGGGTTGCCAAGGATGGGACATATGAAACATCTCGAATCGTGGTATGCCTCCATGTGTGACGGCGACTGGGAGCACGAGTACGGGATTCGACTCGAAACGGTCGACAATCCGGGATGGGATCTAACGGTCGACATTTCGGAAACGGATCTCGAGGGTATGGAAATTTCCCTGGAGATCCTGGAATTCCCTGGGAGTCGATGGATGTGGGTTGCTGGGGAGGTGATGCACCAGAACACCATCTACGAAGCCACCGTGACGGTTGCCCTGCACGTTGCGGCCATCCTCGACCAACCCCACCTCACCGTAGGCGACTTCGACCCCGACGCCGCAGCGCCCTCGCGCCGCCCGACCCTGGTGAGACTGCTGGAATGGCTCGGCGACACCGCCCGCGACGCGGACGACGAGTGCGTCGCCATCGGCGAACGCCGGCACGGGGAGCGGTTCCTCCACGAGTACGAGGAGATGCGCGCGTTTCGGGACCTGCGACCGGCGTTCCTCGCCGCCGTCCGGCCCTTCCTCGACGGCATCGCCTCCCGGGCCGTGGTGACCACGCTGCCCGACGGCGGCGCTCGGACCGAACAGGGCGGGCCCGGGCGCGTGTTCGACGCATTCGAGACCGCCTGGGACGGGTGGACCGCGCACGGCAACATCAACCGCTGGGACCACGGCATCACCATCCCCGAACACGAGCGGTACGTCCGGGAAGGTGATCCCGACGCCGGCCGCCACCACCTGCCCGCCCGGGTCCCCGTCCCTGCCTGAACACCCGACCGCCGATCCCGGTGGTCGCCCCACGACACTCGACCCACCGCCGCGCGGCACCTCGATCCGCCATGGCGCTCACGACGTCGCCGGCCGGTCCCACAGCAGCGCGTACTGCGGGTCGTTCGCGAAGCGCGCCGCAGCCGACCGGACCACCGCGCACGGGTACGGCGCCCGGCAACGCTCGCAGTGACCGGGCCGGACCGCATACCGCCGTCGACCGGACGAGGGCCCGGGACGACCAGGGCGCAGTGCCACTGTGCGACGGAAAAATTGGGCCAGCACCAAACCAGGAGGCCCCGGACCACGGATCGACACCGGAGACCCGAGAGGCCCACGGGACCCGGACCCACGCCTGGGGGGCCGGGAGGCCCCGTGCGCTTCACATGGGCGAGTTTCGTGTCACTTCCGCCAGAACATGTGGTGCGTCACGCCGCTCGGGCTGGGCACGACCTCCAGGTGGAAGCGGTCGAGCAGTTCGTCGGGTGACTCCCACAGTCGCAGCCCGGACCCGAGCTTTATCGGCGAGACCGCCACGTGCATGGTGTCGACGAGGTCGGCGTCGAGGAACTCCCGGATGACGGTGACCCCGCCGCCGAGCCTCACGTCCTTGCCCCCGGCCGCCTCCCGCGCCTGTTCGAGAACCGTGGCCGGGTCGCCGTCGACGAAGTGGAACGTAGTGTCGGAGAGCGCGAACGAAGGACGCCCGTGGTGGGTCATGACGAACACCGGGGTGCGGAACGGCGGCTCGTCGCCCCACCAGCCGCGCCACTGGTGATCGTGCCAGGGCCCGCGCTGCGGCCCGAACTTGTTGCGACCCATGATCTCGGCACCGATGTTACGCGGGTAGTCCCGCGTGAAAAGGTCGTCGATGCCCCGGCTGCCCCCCGGATCGGTACGCATGGGCCAGCTCGCCGTGGCACCGGCCCAGGCGAACAGCCGCTCCGGCTCGACGTGGCCGAACGGGCGCTCGAAAGTTTGATCCTCACCGGCGCCGATACCGTCCGCGGAGACGCTGAAGTTCTGCACCCTCAATAGCTGAGTCACGAGTTCCTCCCATGTTGTCGACAACGGCGATGAGACTCACCGCCGCGGATCGGCGGTGCCCGGTCGATGTGCTTCGCACGGGTTCGGCCGGGCTCGCGCGTGCTCTCACGGGTGGGTCGGAGTCGCTCTCCCGTTCTCGACACGACTCCGCGGGAAATTCCGAAGAATCTTTCGGGCCGTCCCCCACGCGCCCGGCAGCACGGCTTCTCGGCGGCACGGCGCCGATGCGTGCCGGGGTGACCGCCTGTTCGGCTCACCGATCCACGATGTGCCAGGCCGTGGCCCCGTGTCCCCGGGGCTCGGTGTCGGGCGGCAACGGTGCCGGTGCCGGGGGCGTGACGCCGTCCGCGAGCATCGTTTTGGCGCGCCGTTCGACCAGGATCGGTACGTACGTCCGGATCGGGGCGTCCCTCAGCGCGTCCTGGGCCGCCTCGACGAGCGCGTCGACGGTGGCCGGATCCACGGAGGGGAAGGCGCATTTCAACCGGGCCGCCGCATGCCGGATTGCTGCCTGCTCATCCTGCCGGACGTTCATTCGAAAATCCTCGAGGACGTCACCGACGGGGTGCCGGGGGCTGCGGCAGTTCCGGTGTGCACCGGCCACGGAGTCGATCGGCCCCGTCTCCATGGGAACTCGCCCGACTCGCGGCGTCCAGTCGAGGCGGTCCGTCGGGCGCCGCCTCCGGCCGCTTTCGGGACCGAGACCGGCCGCCTGCGTCCGGCCCGCTGCGTCGTCGACGACCGGTGGCCGCTGCGACGGGCCGCGGAACGCTTCCAGGTGTCGGTGACCACCGCCGCCCGATGGGCCGCCCGCTACCGCGAGTCCGGCGAGGCCGGGATGGTCGACCGCTCCTCGCGGCCGCACCACAGCCCGCGCAGGACGCCGACCCGGACCGAGCGCCGGATCGTGAAGGTCCGCGTGCTCCGCCGCTGGGGCCCGGCCCGGATCGCCCACCTCCTCGGCCTGAACCCGGCCACCGTGCACCGCGTCCTCACCCGCTACCGCCTCGCCCGCCTCACCCACCTCGACCGGGCCACCGGGCGGGTGATCCGCCGCTACGAACACCCCGCAGCCGGCGACCTGATCCACGTCGACATCAAGAAACTCGGCAACATCCCCGACGGCGGCGGCCACAAGGCCCTCGGCCGCGCCGCCGGACGCAAGAACCGCGCGAACGCCGGATACGGCTACATTCACAACGCCGTCGACGACCACTCCCGCCTCGCCTACAGCGAAATCCTCACCGACGAGAAGAAGGAGACCGCCGTTGCGTTCTGGGGACGGGCGCACGCCTACCTCGCCTCCCGCGGCATCACGGTCCGGCGCGTCCCGACCGACAACGGCTCCTGCTACAAGTCCCACGACCGGCGCGACACCCTTGCCGGACAAGGGATCTCACACAAGCGCACGCGCCCGTACCGACCGCAGACCAACGGCAAGGTCGAGCGGTTCAACCGCACCCTCCTCGACGAATGGGCCTACGCCAAGCCCTACCGCACCGAGACCGAACGACGCGACGCCTTCCCGACCTGGCTGCACTCCTACAATCACCACCGCGGACACACCGCACTCAAGGGCCACCCACCCGCCAGCCGCGTCACCAACCTCACGGGTGAATACACCCAGGTCGCTGGGATTCAAGGCCCTATGCCCCGTCACGGCCAGCGACCACGAGACCAGGCCCGAGCACTCCGAGAGCATGATCCGGCTCGCCATAATTTCAATCTCGCGAAACGGACAATCGGAAAAAACGCCATAATCTTTCACGATCCCTGGATTATTACTCGGGCGAGCGAGACGTCCTCACGGCCTGTTCGCCGAATCTTTCGCCCCGAGGGTGTCGACGCATTCCCCGCTGTCCCCCCGAGGGGTCGCGATACCGGGCGGTCGCGAAAAGCGTGCGATGGCCCCACGCCGTTGCTCCGGGCGGCCGATCACGATCCTGCGCCCTGTACGAAAACGCCCGGTGGCGCGGGCGCCGGCCGGTATCGGCCGAGTCGTCCCCCACCACCGGGCGAGTAAAGCGGCACCGTCTCGAAGCGTCGACATCTGCACATCCCGACGCGTCGACTCGGTGTGTCGACCATCTCAAGCTCGGTTGATTCGCGCTTGGTTGACTCGAGCTTGGTTGACTCCCGCTCGGCTAACTCAGGCTCAGCGTGAGCGCCGCCGAGTAGGTCCCGGGACGTACGAACGCCGGGGTCGTCAACGTCAGGGCGGCGTCCGCCGAAACGCTGCCGCCCGTGGCCCGACCCGCGACCGGCGTCTGCACGCACAACTGGGCCTGGGTCGCGCCGAGCGGCCCCGGAGTACCGGGGGTGACCGTTTTGGGCGTGCCATCGACCGCCACGCACGCGGGGGTCCAGGCCACGCTCCCGGCCGGGAGCTTGTCGGTGCCGTTCTCGGCCGTCAGCTCCGACATCGTGCCGGTCAGTGACCACCCGAGGTCGGTCCCTCGGGCATCGACCACGGTGACCCGGTTGAGCGCGGCGTTCAGGCGCAGCGGTTTGCCGTCGATCGTCGCGCTGCCGAAGTCGATCCGGCCGCCGGCCTGGGACATCGTCAGGCCGCCGGGCTTGATCTGCCCACTGACCGACTGGGTCAGCCCAGCCGGGCCCTCGCCCACCGTGTACGGCGTCCGCATGCCGATCGCGGGGTTGCCGAATTCGTACGCCGCGACCGCGGCGGTGGTCGCGGCGGTCACCGTGAACGTCGCGGTGAACGAGCCGTTCGCGTCCGCGGTGGTGGTCACGGCGTCCTCCGTCGGCGCCCCGGGCTCGTCCTGGGGCTGGACGGTGATCTGGGCGTTCGGCGAGAACGCGGTACCGGTGACGGTCACCCGGGTGCCGACCGGACCGGTGTTCGGGCTCAGCACGAGCCCCCGCCCGCCGACCGGTACGGACACGACGGTCAACGGCGCCTCCAGGGCCACCGATCCCGACGTGACCTTCAGGAGCGCCGCCGTACTGGGAACCGCGCCGGCGACGTGCACCCACCCCGACAGCACGCCGTCCACGACCTTGACGTCACTCGCGGCGATGGTCGAGTAGCCGTTGTCGCAGAATCCGCCGAACTCGGGGAAGCACATGGTCAACCCCACCGGACCGGCCGGCCAGTGCGCGCCCGACAGCGTGACCCGGGAGTTCGAGTCGACGGTGCTCGGTGTCGCGGTCAGCGTGGGCGCCTGACTGCCCTGCTCGACCGTGTACGACGCGACCACGCCGTTGCCGGAGATCGGCACGCACGTCGCCGTCGCGAGCAGGTTTCCGCCGACGATGGTCTGCACCACGATCGACTTCAGGGTGAGGTCCACCGTGGACCCGGCCGCCGCGCCGACGATCGTCGTAGGCACGGTGAACGGTGGCGGCACGATGGGCGTGTTCACCTCGATCGGCGTTTCGAACGACGGTGGCGCCACCGAGAGGTCCCCGGTCGTGCCGCCGGACATGGCGAACGTGTAGACGGACTTGATCGTCGCGAGCGGAATCGGGATCGGGCTGGTCGCCGGACTCCCGCCCGCCACGACGTGCATCGAGGTGGCACCGTCACCGTGCGTCGGGTCCAGGGTCACCTCGAACTGCTGCTGCCCCTCCGGGGCGCCGACCGGGGTCGTACACCGCATGACCGGGGTTACGGTGCCCGCGCCCGCCGACGGCGCGAGGGCGACCAGACCGCCGCCGAGGGCCAGGGCGGCCGCCGCCACCGAGGCGGCCCAGCGATGGCGGGTCAATCTTCGGGATAACCGTTTTGACACGTTGCTCCTTCGTGTGGACGGCCGGTGCGGACGGCCTGTTCGGAGCCCGTCGGAAACGAAAGGCGTAGCGAACCATTCGCACATTTGGATCATCCGTAGTCAAGAGCGAGACGGGACCCGATTCATTCGACACGTGTCACCATGATCGGGAAATACCCGGGAAACCGAATATTCTTTGCCGATGTGACTGGTCGTGAATTGCGATCATGAATCTCCCATCGTGGATTTCGCCGGCGGAGAATTGCGTTCCGATCGTGCTTGACGAAATCCGAGACTTCGGATTCACTCCAAATGCGCCGACAGGAACTTCCGCAGTATCTGTCGAAAGGGGCACCTTCCATGTCACGATCCACAGCCCTCGCGGCCGGCGCCGCCGTCTTCGCCGGTGCCATGGCCGCGACAGTCGCACTCAGCGGCACGGCCACGGCCGGCGGCCCGTCCACCGCGAAGTACGACTGTGTGACCTCGATCGGGGTCAGCTACACCGGCAAGACCGCGACGTTCACCACCAACGCGTCGCACCAGCTCTCGGCCACCATCGCGCTCGCGCCGCTGATCACCATCAACAACGGCGACCTCGCGATCACCGCCAACCTCGGGGGACCGAGCGGCACGGTCACCTTCAGCGGCACCGCCGGCACGTCCGGCCCCTTCGGTCCGGTCAACCTGGGTCCGCTGAACAAGACGGCGGGCACGATCTCCGCCGGTCAGGCCATGACCGTGATCCAGTCGGCCAGTCCGCCCAGCGCCACGAACTGGTCGGTCAAGATGCACCACAATCCCAACAACGTCGACATCTGGTGTGTCGGCAAGAGTGCGTTCAGCCCGGCTTTGACCTACTGATCCATCAGCCCCGCCCACGGCGCGGCGGGGGGATCGACAGCCAGGGGTTCGACGCCGCTTCGATCGTCACATTTGGGCCGGCCAGGCCCGAGGTGCCGTCGAACCCCGGTGCGCGCGACTTCGCGACCTCGCGACCTCGCGCCAGCCGGGAACTTGCGCGCCATGACGGGGAATTCGGATTCGGCTGTCCGTCGACCGGACCGTTCGGTGTCGGGACAACGCACTCGCCGAGTCGTTCTTCGCCACTCCGGGAATCGCGTCCAAGCCGAGTAGGCCGCCCGCTGCACCGTTCCTGACCGGGGAATACGCCGAAGTCCTGCCGGAGCGGCAATGCTCCGGCAGGACTTCGGGTCGGCCCCGGGAGCACCTGCCTCGAAACCGCACACGACCTCGCCGTTCTCGGCGTGGATCAGATACGCGGCGGGGTTGCAGTCGCCGTACACGAGTACCGCCTCGGTGCCGGCGGAGACCGCGTCCAGGACTCCGTCCTCGAATCCGCGGTTCCCGGTGGTTTCCACGGCGTACGCCCATCCGCGGGAGGTGCCGGCCCGGATGGTCTCGACGCCGGTGTCGAAGTAGGTCTCGGTGGCGTCGACGAGCCCCATCGGCGCGGCCGTGCCGGGGTCGCAGCCCATGCGGGTGAGCAACTCCAGAGGTTCCAGGCCCCGGGCGAACGTGACGCAGTAGTCGGTTCCGAACTCGTGGGCCTCGCGCAGCCACGCGATACCGTCCCGGGCACTCATGTCCCCACCCTGGAGCCGGTGTCCGACACCCGCCGGGCCTCGGGCACACCGGGGCGACGCGGTCCGACGTCGCGGACATGATGGGCCCGTTCCGGATGGATCACGCGAGGAGTACCCGATGGCCGTGCCGACGATCAGTCCCGAGGAGCGCAGCGCCGCGCTCGCCAAGGCCGCCGCCGTCCGCAGGGAACGAGCCGCGGTGAAGGCGGCACTCAAGAGCGGCCGGCTGTCCCTGGGCGAGGTGTTGGCCACCGACACCCTCGCCGTGGGCAAGATGCCGGTCCGGGTCCTGCTCGAATCCCTCCCGGCCATCGGGAAGGCACGCGCCGCCGAACTTCTCGTCGAGTCGGCTATCTCCGAGAACCGCCGAGTCCGCGGCCTGGGCGTCCAACAGCGCGAGCGGCTTCCGGAGCGCTGCGCACCTCGGTCATGGCCTGCGGACGCGAGGTGCCAACGCCCCACTTCGACGGCTCCGACGAACCCCTGACCGGTCCCGTGGGTGGCCGGGTGCGGTTCACCCGCACCATCCGCGAACGCAAGCACTCGCTCACCGGCGTCGCGCGAACGCTTTGCACCTGGAGCCGCCCGTACCCCGGCTGAGTCCACCGTGCCCAACGACCTGCGCGCCGCAGGCGACTCTCACACCGGAGCCGCAGCGCCACCCATCGACCCGCCCATAGTCGTTGGCGTACAGCAGCCCGGCAAGGCAGAGTTCGACACCGATCGTCACCGCCGACTGCGGTGTCGGACGCGTTCGTCTGGCTTCGGCTCTACCTCGCCGAGCTCGGCGCCCCGCTCCACCCCACCGACAGGGTCTGGCAGACCCTGAGCCGCCGCGACCATGACAGCGGGTTGCGCCGGCATCCACTGAACTACGAGGCGCTGCGGGCAGTGTTCCGACGGGCCAACGCGCTGCTCGGCGCGAATTGGTCGATGCACGACCTGCGGCACACCGCTGCACTTCGTATGGCCCGGGACGAGGCGCTTTCGCTCAGGGACGTCCAAGAGATCCTCGGCCACGCACCGACCTGTCGACCACGGAGATCTACCTGGTCGAGGACGAAGCCGCCGTGATCCGTCGGGTCCAGCATCACCTCGCCGAATGTGAACGGCGTGCCCACCAGCCTCCTTCACCCGTTGCGATCGGCTACGAACCCACCGACCTTGAGGTGTTGTTCGGAGGGAGCCTGTGACCGCCGATCAGCTCGACCTTCAGCCTGCGGGGCCGGCCGGCACACGGCGACCGCACACCTTCAAGCGGCACGATCACCTTCTCGAGACGGCCGCATGGGTCGGCGAGCGGGACAGCTGGTCGATCGACCGGATCCTTGGGCTGTTCCCGTCGCTGCCGAACCGGCCGGATGAGACCCGCTACCGGAACTGGGACTACCACCGAAAGCGCCGACAGATCCTTGACGGAGCTCGCGCCATCCTGGAATGGCTGCTCACGCACCCAGGCGCCGGGGCAGGATCGGTGGGTCGCCTCCGGAGCCGACAGCGGCCTCGCCTGGACCGCAAGCGTTCCCGATACCGACGGAGCTGCGGGCTTGGTGCCGCGCGCTGATGTGATCGGCGGCCTGGGCAGCCTCCTGCTCTGCCGCGTGGTCGCCCCCAGCTACGACTTCATGGCCTGCTACCGGGCCTTCCGGCTGTTCACCTACGCGCAGCAGGTGTTCCGGCCCGATCTGTTCAACGCCATGACGACCGCCGCGACCGCACAGGGAGTGAAGGGCCGAGCCCTGGCCGGGGCT
Source organism: Embleya sp. NPDC008237 (assembly GCF_042956465.1). Lineage (NCBI taxonomy): Bacteria > Bacillati > Actinomycetota > Actinomycetes > Kitasatosporales > Streptomycetaceae > Embleya > Embleya sp. NPDC008237. The sequence goes on along the minus strand of NZ_JBIBGL010000039.1, from coordinate 32,374 downwards.
CTCACGCGAGTGTGCCCGGTGACGACGAGCCCGCCCCTCACCACGTACACCCTGCCGACCGCCTGGGAACGCGGGTCGATGCGGATCGTCCCGCCCCGGGACCGACTCGCCCTGGGAACGGTGACCTGGTTCTGCAACGACTGCGGCGAGAACGCCTCCATCAGCACCCGCAGCCCGGCCGAGGCCGCCTCCCTCGCCGCCGAATGGCACGCACACACCTGCGCGGCCCTGCCCGAGCACTGGATGACCGCACCCGCGGAGATGCCCTGCGACCTGTGCAAGGCCCACACCCGGGCACGGTCCCCGCGCGGACGACCGTGCCACCCCGTCTGCGCCGAACGCCGAACGGGCCGACGCACGACCACGACTGCCGAGCCCGCGCGCGGCAGTTCGCGAGCCGGACCGCACACCCGCCCTCCGTCCCTCCGCACGTGGTGATCCCCGATTCGGAATCCCGCGAGAGCCCGATAGGCAACCCCTACTCCAAAGGGCCCTCGCATGCGCACCTCGCATGCGAGGGCCCTTCTTTGTTCTGCGGCACGGCGGCACGCCCGTCCGGATCACTCCCTCGCAGAGCCACCGCACCCGCACCGCGTCTCCGGCCAGTCCCGCCGGCCGTCTCCGTCCCGCCCCGACCGGCCGCCCCGCCGCGCACGGGCTTGCCCCTGACCCGCACGTCAGGGTTTAGCGTCGCCACGGCGTCACGGCGGAGCGGCCGTGCCGCGGCATCGAACGACGGCCAAAGTCGAGGAGTCCGCGATGAGTACACCCCTGCCCCGCACCACACGTGCAGTCCGCCTCGCCGTACGCCCACCGGGGCTGCCGACGGCCGCCGACCTCCAGGTCGTCGAAGTGCCGATCTCGGAGTCCGGCCCCGGTGAAATCCTCGTCAGGAACCGATACTTCCTGGTTTTCCCGGGGCTGCGGACCCTCATGGGTGACGAGACCGACGGCGTCCCCCTGCCGCCGCTGCGTGCGGGCGACACGCTGTTCGGCCCGGCGGTCGGCGAGGTCGTCGCGGCGGGCGAGGGAGCGTCGGCGCGGCCGGGTGAGACCGTCGTCCACCTTGCGGGCTGGCGCGAGTTCGCGCTGCTGCCCGCCGATGGATACACCGTCGCGGGCGACAGGCTCCCGGACCCGGTGGCGCACCTGTCGACGGGGTCGGCGGCATACGGTGCGCTCACGCGACTCGCTCCCGTGCGCGACGGCGAAACCGTCTTCGTCACCGGCGCGGCGGGAGCGACGGGGGTGCTGGCCGGGCAGATTGCCCGGCTGTCGGGCGCGGGTCGCGTGATCGGCAGCACCGGTTCGGCGGTGAAGGCCGAGCGGCTGCGGGCGGAGTTCGGCTACGACGCGGTCGTGGTGCGCGGGCGGGCTCCGATCGGCGAGCAACTCGCGAAGGCGGCGCCCGAGGGAGTGGACGTCGTCGTCGACACCGTCGGCGGCGAGCAGCTGACGGCCGCGGTCGCCGCAGCCCGTCCCGGCGCACGCTTCGCCCTGCTCGGTGCGCTGTCCGGGCAGCTGTCCGCGGACCGTGCGGGCGGCAGCGCGCCGGCGGAGATCGACACGTATCGGCTCGTCGTCCGAGGGGTCTCGGTGCGCGGATACCGCGGCGCCGACCACCCGGACGTGCCCGCCGAGTGGGAGGAGCGGTTCGGTGCCTGGTTGCGGGACGGCCGGATCCGCTTCCCCTGCGTTCGGGTGCGGGGCATCGACCGTGCGCCGGCGGCGTTGCAGGAACTGCTGGAAGGGCGGCACTTCGGCACGGTCGTGGTGGAGCCCTGACGACGGGGACGAGACGGGTGGGACATGAGGATCGGGGACGCGGCCGCAGCGGCCGGCACGACGCCCAGGGCGCTGCGCTTCTACGAGCAGCGCGGCCTGCTTCCCGCGCCCGCCCGCAGTGCGTCGGGGCAGCGCGAGTACGAGCCGATCGACGTCGCTCGCGTCCGCGTCGTCCGGGACCTGCTGCGGCTCGGGCTCACCGTGGAGGACGTGCGCGGCTTCGCGTCTCGCCTGGACCTGCTGGCGGACGACACGGCGCCGCGCTGTGGGGACGCAGACGCGGCAGACGCCGCTCCCGACGGACTCCCCGGCGCGGAATCCCCCGCATCGGTGGCGGTCGCGCGCAGACTTGCCGCGCTCGACGCAGAGATCGACCGGCTGACCCGCCTGCGCGATCGCCTCGCCCGCGCCGCAATGCGTTCACCGCGGAGCATGCGGGACACTTCGCTGCGCCCGTAGGGCTCGTGCGGGGATCGCCCTGGGCCGGTGCCCGGTCCAGGGCGGCGAGTGATGCCCACCCGCTGACGGACGAGCGCGCCGTACTCGTCGACCCGCGCATCTGACCGGCACGAGGCCACCGTCGCCGGCAGCCGGGTCACCCGTTGTCCCGCGCGGTCCCGCAGGATGCGCAGAACGGTTTTCCCGCGTTGGGCGCTCCGCAGGGCCCACACATCCGAAGACGTGGCACGTCGGTCGATTTCGGGACGGCGAGCGGTCAAGGCTTCGCGGTCTCCTCCACCTCGGGATGCATGTCGTCGGCGCCCGGATACCCCGCGTTCGCGGTGGGGGCCTGGGTCGTTGGCGGCGGCGCGCCGCCGAGTGATTCGACGGCCGACTCCAGCACGTCGCATGCCTTCGCGTAGTGGCCGCGCTCGCGCATGAGCCTGGCGAAGGCCAACGACACCTGGGCTAGCACGTCGCGGGGGTGACTGTCGTCGAGGTTCACGTACGCCTCCCGGAGAACCTCCTCGGCCTCGTCGACCTGGCCGAGTTCGTTGAACAGCTGCGACAGGTGCAGGTGCAGATGGAGATCGTCGGGTGGCTTGTCGGTGTCCCGGGCGCTCCACAGGAGAGTCAGGATCTCGGCGGCCTCGCGGTTGTGGCCGGTCGCGCCCAGCACATCGGCCAGACGCGTGCCGACGTCCCATGCGCTCGCGGCCACGTCCGCCGCCGACATGGCGTTCTTCCGGGGCGCCCGGCGGGCACGGTTCCACACCAGCGGCAACAGGCCTGCGGTGTTGTGATTGCACCGCTGCGGAGGGGGACGGTTGCGGGCACGCAGTCGCCGGTCGAGGTGCGTGTAGAGGGTTTCGAGGTCGATCAGGTCCGGCCCGTCGGGGATTCCGTCGTGCACGATCGAGAGCAACTCGCCGGTGAACGCGGTGTGTACCTCTCCGGCGGGTGAGAGGGAGACGGCGTCGTGGGCTGACGACGTCAGGACATACGTGCCTTCGACGTCCGCGCGCCGGGCGAGGTCGACGTCGTTCGCGCCCATCAACGGGTGTGCTGCTCGGCCGCTGTAGCAGCAGTCGAGGATGACGATCCGGCGCCTTGCGGGGCTGCGCAACACGGCTTGGCGGATGTAGTAGTAGGACAGGGCCGTGTACCCGCGGAACTCCCGCGAATGCCGCAGCGCGAGGTGGAGATCGATGTTGTCGGCGTCCAGGAGTCCGTGGCCCGCGTAATACACCACGAGCGTGTCCTTCGCTTCGCGCGCCGCCTCCTCCACCCCGTCGACGACGTCGGCCGCCCGCTCGGGGTCCGCGATGATCCGGCACGACGCATCCGCCAGTCCCCACAGTTCCGCGTCGCACAGCATCGTGCGCATCGCGACCAGGTTCCGTGTCACCGCCGTGAGTTCGGGCAGGCTGGCGTACCCGGCGGTGCCGATCAGGACCGCGCGGGACGCCGCGGGGTCTGGGGGTTGCTGCACCCGGTTCTCCCCGTCCTTGTCGTGAATGCCGGATGGTTACGGGTTCCCGGTGGGCTTCCTTCGGCGTGTCATTGATCCAGGACGGCGATGATGCGCCGGACATCGTCGTCGTCGGCACCCCGCAGGACGACGGACACCTCGCCGCGCCTGAGTTCCACGGACGGCGGTTCGACCCGACTTCTGCGCCAGGTCGCCACCGCGAGCGCCAGGTTGGCGATCCCGAGGCCCCCGTCGATGCCGAGCTGGATGAGGTCCAGACCCGGCCCCATCTCGCCGTCCCCGATCGGACGCGACGAGGCGAGCTCGGGACCCGTCGACGCGAGCCGCTCATCGGCCAGCAACCACGCGTACAGAGCGCGGAGTTCGCCCTCCCGATCCGGGTGGTCGACGATGATCTCAAGGTACATCCGATGTTCCCCCATCCGGCAAGGTCAGAGTCCGGGCTCCCGTCGGGTACGGGACCCGGATACCGCGGTGCGTGTGGCTTCTGTCAGTGCAGTCGTTTCCGTCTGTTCGACGACGCGGCGCAACAGCGCACCGGCGCGGTCGTGTTCTCCGAGGGCGCCCAGGCACCACGCCACCCAGAAGCGGCCGGCCAGTGTCAGGGGATGGTCGGCGCCCAGGAGTGTGGCACGCAGCTCGGCGATGTCCTCGTGCAACCTCAGCGCGGGCAACAGTTCGCCCCGCTTCGCCAGGGCAACCGCTTCGTGGAAGCGACTGTCGATGCGCTCCATGGAAGGTCGTCGAGGAAGCCGTGAGGTGGAGTGCGGCGACGGGCCCGCCTCCGCGTGCCCGGCCTCGTCCAGTAGTGCGTGACTGAGCGCGGGTGTGGCCCACCAAGGTCTCTCGACGACCCCCAACTCGGCGACGGACCGATTGTTGCCGCCCGCCACGGCCAGACCTGCCGACCCCGGGAAGGTGCGTGGCGTGGAGGACGTGCGGTCGACGGCGGGGGATTCGCCCGCCGGGATCGGCGTGGTGTGTTTGATGTCCACGAGCAGGCCCTGAAGCGGGATTTCGTCGGACCACTCGGCGAAGGCGGACGCGCATGCGCTCGCGGACGGCCGCCGGGTCGGGTCGCGCTCCAGCATCCGGCCCACCAACCCCACGAGCGCCTGCGGGATGCCCGGAACGTCCGCGGGAGTCAGAGGAGCGATGTCCCGGAGGAACTTGGCCATCAGGACGCGGGCGATGTTGCCTCCGTCGAACTCCTCGGGCAGGCGCCCCCTGAGCATCCGGTAGACGACGCAGCCGAGCGCGTAGACATCCATGCCGGCGCCGATGTCGTACCCGGCGATCATCTCCGGCGCCATGTACAGGGGTGTGCCGATCAGGTGGCCGCTGGCGGTACGGTTGCGTGCGACCACGGAGTCCACGGCGATGCCGAAGTCCAGGAGCACCACCCTGCCGCTGCGGCACAGGACGACGTTGCTCGGCTTGACGTCGCAGTGCACGATTCCGGCCCGGTGGGCGACGTCGAGGGCGGTGCCCAGCGCCACGCCGATTGCGCAGCTTTGGCCGATGTCGAGACGGTGTCGGCGCAGGACGTGGTCGAGCGACTCGCCGTCCAGCAGTTCCATGACGAGGAACGGTTCGCCGTCCTCATGGAGAATGTCGAGCATCCGCACGATGTTGGGGTGTTCGAGTCGCGCCGCGAAGCGATACTCCGACCGCGCGCGGCTGTCGCGCAGGTCGTCGATGCCGTCCACGACCCGTCCGATCTTGACTGCGACCTCGCGGTCCAGCATTGTGTCGCGGCCCGCCCATACGCTCCCGGCGGCGCCCGAACCAATTCGCGTCTCCAACCGGTACCTACCGGCGACTGTGCGCATTCCCACCCCCGAACGCTGCATCAAGCCTGGACCACCGCGAATCAACCGGCAAGCAGGAGACCGCTATCGACCGTCGCCTGCCAAGGCCAGCGAGGCCCTTTCCGAGGAACGAAATCGGGCCGCCGCAGGAGCGCACGACTGGAACGGCGGGCAGGCGTCGCCGAGGAGGTGGGGTCATTTTCGAACCCGTCGGCCCGGCGCACCGACGCGGCGCCGGGCCGCGTCACCCGCGTGTCCGACGAACTTGACGGCCGTAAAGTCCGCAGTTCGAGGGCCGCCGGAAATCCTCGGCTCGCGCGGGCCCACGCTCCGGAGTGGTGACGGGACCGGAAACTCGCTCATTACTTGACGCTGTCGGAGATTTCTAAGGGTGGTCTTGTTACCGCTGGTCGCGCCGTGTCGCTGCGGCTCCGAGAAGCGGGGTCCTCGGTCGGATATCCGCGCGACGTCGGCCCGACGGCTATGGCAGCCTGCGGACATGTCGGCAGAGCTGAGAGAACACGCGGGCCGTTACTACGCCGTCCTGTCCTTCTACGCGGGACCCGACGATGCCTGGACCCTGGAGCTGAGCGAGGCCGTGCCGGCGCCGGCGGCGTGGGCCGAGATCCCCGGTGGACCGACTCATACGCACGGGGTCGGCTTTCTGGCCGCGTTCGTCCCCGACGAGGATCCGACCTTGGAGCCGACCGTTCACATCCACAGCCATGACGAGCACGTCATCCCGTTCGAGATCATGCGCTGGTTCATGGAGCAGGTCACCGAGCAGGTCGAACGCTGCCGGGACGTCTACGCGCAGGAGAATCGTGAAGCAGTGGAATGATCTTGGCGTGGCGTGTGACCACGGCGTCGGAGTCGTCTTCGACGGCCCCGTTGACCGGCCCAGCCCGCGCGAGTTCCACAAGCTGGTGACGATGCTCCGCCGCGAAGGTGCCGACACCGTGCGGTCGGGTAAGCCCCGGAGGCCTGCATGGGAAGACCGCGTCATGCTGATCGCGGTTGGACGGCGGCGCGGGGGTGGCGACGTCGGTCATGAGGCCGGCCGCCCCCTTCTCGCAGGTCTGGGTGACGTGTGCGGCGAAGCCCTACCGGCGGGTCGTTCCGGCCCGTGGCGGGCGATCGGGTCGTAAGGCGAGACGATCGCCGGGTAGGTCCCTCTCCGCCGGGATGCGCCATCGCACCGTGCTGCGGCGGCCGATGAAGGAGTTCGGAGGAAGAGCTGCCGCAACGTCCGGACTTGCGGGCCGTCCCACAGCCGCTGCGGGTGGATGCGGACGAAGCACAGCAGGCGGTGGAGTGGCCGTCGGTCTCCGCGCGTTCCTGGCGCGGGCACTCGGTCCTCGGTGACGATGTCGACCGGCTCGTGCGGGGCCGGCGGGCGTACTCGTCCAGGGCGGCGAACATCGCCGTGGTGACCGGTTCCACGGCGGATTCAGGTCCCGCTTCGCGGCCAGGATGCGGATGGAGTCGGTGGCAACACTCTGGTTCCCGGGCAAAGTCGAGCTCTCGGTTACGAAGCCGAGCCGGTGACCTACGGAACTCGACGGCCGTAAAGCCTCAAGCCGAGACCATCACACGGAGCGCGGCTTGTCCACGGGGAGTCCGGAGAGCCGGATCGTGGGTTCGCTCGCGTCGACAGGAACTTGACGGCCGTAAAGTCCCTGCCCCAACCAGGATGCCGACAGACTCCTGGCGGCCGCCCGACGTCGAGGTCTTGCCGTGCAGGCCGACCTACCAGGGCAGCGGTAGACGGCCCTCGAGCCGGACGAGCGGATTCGCGATGAACCCGGCCAGGAGCGAACCGATCCACGCCACGGTCCACAACGCGTCGGCCCACCGCCCCACCTGCGGCCCGAACCTCCAGCGCACCTCGCGGATCCTGACCTGGAAATGCAGCGCACCGACGGAGACGGCCAGAGCCACACCCGCACACACATAGGCCCAACCCGGCATGTCCGGCATCCACAACACGACTTCGCCGGCGACCCACACGCACACGGACGCAACCAGCAGCACCCAGTACCCGATCGTCCGGGGCCATCCGTTCAACTCGTGCCCGTACGGGATCGGGTCGCCGGGGAACGAGGACCGGAACGTCTCCTCGCGAACGGGCCGCTCGGAGGGTGTTGCACGGGAGGCATCACCCCACTCCCGCTCCGGATCGACGGGTTCGTCGCCCCACGAGAACGTTGCCTCGCGCCGAAAGGCCGCCCCGGGAGCGTGTGTCGGCGCGAGCAGGTCGGCGTACTCGCGCGCCTCCAGACGCAGCGCCGCGATCCGGGCGGCCGCATCGTCCTGGGCGACGAGACGGGACTCGCGTTCGTCGATCGCGGCCTGCTCGGCCCGGCGGAGGAGGCCGAGCAGGCCCTGGTGGGTCTTCTCGGCCTGCTCGAGGTCGGCGCGGGCGGCGTCGAGGGCTGCGCGCAGGCGGGTGTTCTCCGTCTCGAGCGCGTACAGACGGGTACTCGCGGCCGCTGCCGCGTCCGACCCTTCGCGACCGACGGCACGTAGTTCGTCGGCAAGAACATCGCGGTCGTCTTCGACAGCGGCCAGCCGAATTCTGAACTCGTGTTCCCGCCGGGCGGCCTGGGCGGCCCGGGCGGTGACCTCCGCGTCCATCGCGACGAGTTGCTCGCCGAGGAGATAGGCCTGGTAGCGGTCCGGATGCGAGTCCCGGGTGGCCTCGTGGAAGAGCCTGCGTCCCTCGGCCGTCCGGTTCCGGACATCCTCCCCGGTCGCCCGGTGCAGCGCGGCGCACAGACGCTCGGCAAAGCCCGCCTTGTTCGCGATGCGTTCGCCGCGGAGCATGCGGGACAGCTCGCTTCGCCCGTAGGGCTCGAGCGGAGGATCGTCCTGGGAGAGTGCCCGGTCCAGGGCGGCGAGGGATTCCCACCCGCCGTCGATGCACATCCTGCGGGCCCACAGTACGAAGTCGCGATGATGCGCGGGACAGGCCAAGGGGCCGATCCCGCCGAGCAGACGGCCTTCCTCCGCGGCGTGCGCGTCCATGCAGCTCCCCCAGTCGACGCGGTCCTTCACGACCCATCCTGGCGGATTCCGCGGGATCCGGGGTGTTGCGTCGCGGCAACACCTCGTCGCGCTTCCGGCAACACGAGCGCCGCCGCTTCGCTGGGACCGCCGCAAGGAGCGGCCGCTCGTCCGGGCCCTCGTGCCCCGCGGCGGGCGTGAACCGAAGGGGAGAACTCCATGAACAACGACAAGCCCAGGCGCAGAGGCCCGCAGGACGGGGCCGGGATCGATCGGTTCGTCTTCCTCGCGGTCCTGGCGGCCGGGGTCGTCCTCGTCCTGGTCGGTGGCCTCGCTCCGGACTCCCTGGTCGTCATGGGCGCGGGGGTGGGCGCCATTTACGGTGCCTACACCGGTCGTAGCGGTGGGCCGCCCGCCGTCCGCGACCGGGACAACGACCGGGACCGCCCCGCCGGGTAGCCGCCGGTGAGACGACCGATCGGGGCAGGGCCGAAGCCCGGACACCCGAGGCCGGTGAAGGCCTTGGCCACGTCGGCGCGCCCGAGGAAGGTTTTCGCCGAGGACAGCCCGATCCACGGCTGTACTTCGCCGTGCTCCCGGGCTCGACGAGCTTGACGGCCGGGAAGTTCGAAGCCCCCGGCCGCCGAGGAGTCCCGGTTCGCCCCGAGCCGGGACATCCCGGGTGATGATCGGTTCGAACCCCCGGCCGGTTCTCGAGGCGGCGGCCGCTGCGGGGACTTGACGGCCGTAACGTCCGAAGCCGGGGTTCGCGGATTCGGGCTCCCGCACGCGGGGGGAGAAGGGCCGGGCCGAAGTCTTGTCGTCTCGGTGGAACTTGACGGCCGTAAAGTCCGCTCCCCGGCGGTGGGCCCGTGTCGACACGACCGTTCGCGGTGCCGGCCTGCGGCGCCGGCGTCGATGTTCGGACCCGCCGGGACGGCGTTGGACGGTCGCCGATCCGGAAGGGCGGAGTCGCAAGGACGAGAGCAGGAGGAAGTCGAGCCCTGTGAAGGTCCACCCCACGCCGGTGGATGCCCCACATGTGTGCCCCCGAGCCCATGGCGGATCCGCCCGGTTTTGCTCCGGAGATGCGGTGGGGGAGCGGAGGCATCCCGGAGCGCCGGTGCGGGTTGCGGTGGCGGCTCGCCCGATTCCGGCCGCGGGGACGTCGACCGGGACCACCCGGCGTTTGGTCCCTCGAAGCGAGGGCGCCCGGGCAACGCGTCTGCCCGTGCGACCCGTTCACTCGGGAATGTCACGGTTTCGGGCTGGGGGAGGGGAACTTGACGGCGGTAAAGACCGGGGGAGTGGAGGGGCCGGTCGTGTGAGATGTTGCGGCGAAAGCCGGGTCGCGTACGTTCACGGCCCAGTTGTCCGGAAAACTGCTCCCTGCCCGAAGTACCGGAACCCACGGGAAGCAAACGGAGCAGATGGCAAGCGTCTAGGTCGTATCGCTCGACCCCCCCAGGCATCGAGTGTCTGGTGGGCGAACCGCATCACCAGCCTGCCCTTCGATTTTTCGCAGGAGCACGAGACCCCGGAGAACCTCGAAGCTCTCAGGGGGACCGGCGCGAAGGTCCACGTCATCGCGAACCAGAAGGGTGGCGTCGGCAAGACCACGACGACCCTGAACCTGGGGCCGTGTGCGCGGCCGTCCTGGGGGAGAGCGACAAGGGCCTTCAGCACGTCTTCATCGACATCCCGGGCAGCCTGCAGGACGAGGAACTCCTCAAGAAAGCCCTCGAGGTCGCGCACGACGTGATCGTGCCGCTCCCTCCCGAGGCGCTCGCGTTCGACCCGACCGCCCGCACCATCGCGAAGGTCATCGAACCGACGGGACTGCCCTACCGCGTCGTCATCAACAGCCGAACAACGCCCGAGCCCGGAAGCGTGGTCAACTTTCGGGTTACCGATGCGGCGCACGGCGGGATGCAGGCTCCGACCGGCACGGATGGTGACCGTGCACCACTGGGCATGGGGCCCGCGGTCGGCCTGTGATCCGCTCGACGCGAGGGCAACATCTCACCAGCCGCTCGATCTTCTACGGGTTCGGCTTGCGCGGTGGTCGGCAGGTCCCTGTATAGAGTTCGTCGAACAGGTCGGCCAGTCTCACGTAGTGATGTCCCCAACCACTGCTGAAAGCGATCTCGTTCAAGTCACCGGTCGGGAGCAGCGAGAATTTCAGCTCTGGCAGCCTGCTGTCGTCGCCGTGTCGCATTCGCTCGGCATGGTCGTGTAGGTCGTCGACGAGTTCCTGTTCGTTGTCGTAGTACGGCTGCCAGTCCACGTCCTGGGGGCCGGACCGAACGATCGCGAGGAGTTCGTCGATGATCTCGACAAGTTGCGGATTCACCAACCCAGTGTGGCCCGGTGCAGCGCCGATCGTGGACCTTGGCCCGAGCCGCTTGCCAGGGGTACGCGGACTTGCGTGACATTCGCAGGGCCTTGGCGCCAGCGCCACACCCGCGTGGACATCTCGGCGGCCTTGAACCGCAATTGCTTCCGCTGGGCCCGCTGTTTCGCGGTCAGGCCGCCCCCGTCGGGATACCGCATGACACGGTAAACACCCACCGCCCCATTGTCACGCCGAACCGAGGGTCTCAGTATCGTTCGCGGCGGCGGGTCGTCAGGGTCACCACGATCAGCATCAACAGGGCGCCTGCGGCGTGTACGAGCGACAACGTCATCCGCTCGTGTACGAAGCCCATTTCGTGCTCGATCCGTTCGTCGGTCGTTCCGAGCCACGGGCAACCCATCGAACGCCACAGCCGGATCATCGGGGCCGGCGCGATCACGGCGGCGGCCACGATCGCGGTCGCCTCCAACGCTGCCGAGCCGATCACGCCGCGCCGCGTTTCCCGCGCCGGACCGCACGGTTCCAGGAAACCAGCACGGCCCACCACCAGGCGAGCACCACCATCAGCACCATGACAAGGACCGACCTCATCGCCACGCCGGTGGCGCCGTGTCCCACCGGCACGTGCTGGTCGGTCAGCCGCAAGGCCGCTTGGCCGGTTCGTCGATGCGGGACGCCAGGTCGGCACGCCAGTCCCGGTACACGAAGTACATGAACACGTCCGTGACGACCATCGCCGCCGACGCCACGCCCGCCGCGATCCGCACACCTCGCCGCCACCTCGATCCGCCCGGCGGTGTCGAGGGAGGGGGCGCCCAAGCCGTTCCATTCGGCTCGGCGACGAATCGACCGAACATCGCTCGACCCCCCGCTCGAGGATGGTGCGCGTACCCCCAGGATCCTGACATCGGGTCAGGCCGGCCGGCAGGTGCGCCACGTACGCGAACCGTCACGGTCCCGTGATACCGGGATGTCCGTCGAGCCGAGGTCGAAGCAGCGGTGGCGCAAGGTGGTTGCCGGGCCGGGGCGGTAGAGCGCGGCGGGCTTGCCGCGTCCGCGGGTGAGCCGTACGGCATTCGGGACGCGTCCACGGACGCCTGACCCGACTCGTCTTGTCCGTTGGGGTAACACCCGGTCCTGCGGAGGACCTGCGCGGGCAACGAATCCCTTACTGGGGACCCCCGGTAACGGATCCGTTACCTGCGCGGCGTGACGGTCGCCACCGGGTGGTACCGGCACGCCTATGACGTTCACGGTCCCGTCCGAGCCGATACTGGCCGCCCCGGTCGAAGCGCTTCCCCGCGCGGGGGTGTTCGAGCCGAAGTGGGACGGCTTCCGTTCCTGGGTGGTGCGCCCGGCCGGCGGCCCGGCGCGGGTCCTCTCCCGCCGAGGGGTCCACCGGATCCCGCTGTGTCGAATACCGCAGGATCGGGCGCCGCTCCACCCGTTCCGCGTCGCCGTCCTGCTCCGTGTCGTCGTCCGGCCGGGCCCGGCCGCGCTCGCACGGCCCGACGAGAACGGCCCCGACAGTGGTCGGGGCCGTTCCTTTCTCACTCGAACCTCACACCCACCGCATCCCGAGCGCGTCCAACGCCGCGATGCGCTCCGGCGGGAGCTTCGGTCGCCGGGACCTGGTGGTGGTCACCCACACCCCCAAGCCGCACGTCCTCCGACCACCCGTCGAACGCCACCACCGACTCCACATGCCCGCGTGGGACCTCGAGGTTCCCGACGCGTTCCCGGTACGCCGCCGCCGCGCCCGACACGAAGTCGTCGGGTCCACGGCACGTGCATGCCGCGCGGCAATGCGCGGCGGCGGCGATCGTCGTTCAGTTGCGGCGGACGAGGGTGTGGAGGGCGAGCAGGACGGTGACGCCGACGGCGAGGGCGACACCCCAGCGGGCGGGGTCGCGGTAGGCCAGGAGGCAGGCGCCGCCGGCGAGGACGAGCAGGACGATGGCGCGCAGGTCGAACGGCTCGTGCGGCTGGGGGTTGTCGGGGTCGACGGGCATTTCGGGCTCCCGGGGTCCGGGGCCCGCCCTCGGGCGGGCGGTCCGCGCCCCGGTCACCGGACGGTGCGGGGCATGGGACAAGCGTTGGGCCGCCCGCCGTGTGCCCTCCGTGCCCTGGGCGCGGATCGTCCCGGAACAGTCCCGAACCGTCCGCGACCGGGCGGAACGGGAACGGTACTTGGCCTGCGCTCCACCCGCCCCCGGCACCAGACTTGGCGTTATTAGGCCGGACGGACACGAGTGGTCGGGGGGCGATGCCGCACATGGCGATCGAGATGCCGAACGAGGAAGGACTGCCGCCGGGGCCCAGACGCGACCTGGTCGCGGCGTTCCACGAGCTGTACACCGAGGCGGGATGCCCGGGTACCCGCAACCTCGCCAAGGGCATCAACCGGAACAACCGCTTCCCCACGACCGTCAGCCACGAGACCCTCGCCAAACTCCTGCACGGGCGCTCGGTCCCCGCGTGGTCCCGCCTCGACACCGCGGTGCGGTATCTGGTCTCGCTGTCCTTCCGCGAGCCCGACGAGGACGCGACCGTCGCACGCTTCCACGCCCTGTGGCGCGCCGACCTCGCCGCCCCGCCACCGGCGGTTCCCGCCCCGACGGCCCCCACGATCAAGCTCGACCCGGAGGCCGCGCTCACGGCCATGTTCCCCGGACTCACAGCCGTCATAAAGGACCTATTGGACGAGGACGAGGATGATCCGTTCGGGGCCGAGGGGGACATCTACGGGGCACTGACCATGCTCCGCGAGGTGTGGCAGGAGGAGTTCCGCAACATGGAGCAACGCCTGGAGACGGCGTGGGACGAGGTCGCCGTCCTGTGTGCGGCGAGCCGCACACAGGACGATCCCCCACCCGTATCCCCGTTCCCGGGCGACCCGCCACTGTGGTTCTCCGTCACGACGAACCGGCTGGCCTACCTGCGCGACCAGCCCGCCGTTCAGGTCCAAATCGCCCCCGGGCGCTGGCACCGCGCGGTGAAGGACCAACACAACGTGCCCAGCCACGTGCGGCTCATCGTCGACCTCGGTGACGGAAGACTTGCCGCGATGTACAACCTGGACGGCCTCCACTTGGACCCCGCCGCGAACACCGCGACGCAACCCGAGCACTAGGGCCTGTCTGACAAAACGATCATGGTTGTGGTTCGCGGAGCCGCAGGATCAGTGAGGCCAGGACGACACCTGCGGTGTAGCGGGCGGCGAGCTTGTCGTAACGTGTCGCGATCGCCCGGAACTGCTTCAGGCGGGCGAAACACCGCTCCACGACGTTGCGTTCGCGGTACGCCTCCCGGTCGAACGCCGGCGGACGCCCGCCCGCAGGACCCCGACGGCGACGATTCGCCCGCTGATCGGCCCGCTCGGGGATCACCACCCGCACCCCCGCCGCCCGCAACCGGGCACGGATGGCCCGCGAGGAGTACGCCCGATCCGCGATCAGCCGGGTCGGCCGCACCCGCGGCCGACCCGGACCGAGCCGCGGCACGCGAATCCCGGCGAGCAGCGCGTCCAACGCCGGCGCGTCCCCGGCCTGCCCCGGGGTGACCACGATCGACAACGGCAACCCCCGCCCGTCCACCGCGAGATGCAGCTTCGTCGTCAACCCGCCCCGCGAGCGGCCGAGACCCTCGCGGCCCGCATGCGTCGGGCCCGCCGCCGCACGCTCCACGCCGCCCGGTTCGTCCCCGCCCGCAACCCCTTTCCACGCGCCCCGGCCGCGTGTCGGTGCGCGCGGACGACCGTGGAGTCCACCGAAACGGACCAGTCGACCCGACCGACCGCGTCCTCCCGCACCCGCACATGCTCCGGCAGCGCGGCCCACGTCCCGTCCGCCTCCCACCGCACGAACCGCTCGTACACCGTCTGCCAAGGTCCGTACCGCGCCGGAACATCCCGCCACGGGGCACCGGTCCGCAACCGCCACAACACCCCGTCGATCACCTGCCGATGACCACGCCACGGCCGACCACGACCGTCCACCACCGGCAACAACGGCTCGATCCGAACCCATGCCGCATCCGTCAACCCACCCCGAGACACCACAAGATCATTATCAGACAGGCCTTAGGGATCCCGGACTGGTAGGCACCGGTGATCGAGTGGTCGGTGTTCGTGCCGGTGACGCCGAGATGAGGCGTCGCATGTCACCGGGTGTGGTCGCTGGGGGCGTATCGGCTCCAGGGTGACGCCCGCGGGACGCGCTGTCCGCCGTGTGCCGGCTTGCCCGTCGATGGCCCGGGCGACCCGCGCGCGGTGGTGCTGCGGGGGTCGCGATGCCGCACCGACGGAGGGCGATCGCCGCCATCACCAGCGCAGGACGCCGTCGGGGTCGGCGTGGGCGCTCTCGGCGAATTCCGCGAAGAACAGGTTTACCTGAGCCAGGTTGGCTTTCACACGGTGGGTGGCGGCCGGCAGGATCCGGAATGCGCGCGGGGACGCGATGTCGATCGGGTCCGGATCCTCCTCGTCGTACCAGGGGTCAAGGGCGAGCAGTGGATGGTCGTCGCACCACATGGTGTGCCGGTCGGCGACGAACACCACGGATGTGTGCGAGCCACGTCGAGCCGCAGCGAGCACGTCGTCGGGCTCGGCGTCCGCCCAAGCGGGATCGTCGACCAGGAGCACGATCGCCGGGAGGTCGTCGTCCGGGCCCCAGGGTTCCGCCAACTCCGCCGTCACCTCGGCCCACGCCGCGTCGTCGGTGTAGTCGGTCCTGATCACCACGACCGTGTACTCGTGGTGCGATTCGAGTCTGGGCAACACGCCGATCCCCTCCCGGTGTTCGTCGCCCCGACCCTGACACCCGCCACCGACAGCACGCGGCCCTGCTCGACCCGGGCCGAAACCCGTCGCCGCGTGGGGCCGCCGGGGGTGATCCGGTCGCTTGACTGGTAAACACCGGTGATCGAGTGGTCAGTGTTCGTGCGGGTGATGTCGAGATGATGCGTCGGATGTCACCGGGTGTGGTCGCCGGGGGCGTGGTCGCCGCCTGGCCCAGCGTCCACCCAGAGGAGGCGGTGAGATCACCGCATGGTGGACTGCTCCCCAGCGCCGCGCGCTTGAGTCGGAGCGCCGTTTCAGACCCGTGATCGTTATGCCGGAATCCGGCTCACGCACGGTGTCATACCGTCCGCACTCGTTCCGGTCGGTCACATTCCGCTGGCCATACCCACTCTCACGGCTGGGCTGCCGGTTGAGCCATCCGGGGGATTGCTGGGGGAAGATTCCTCGGGCGAGCGCGATTTCGGCCCCGCCATGGGCGCCCATCCCTACACTCGCCGCCATGCGAGGCAGCGTCGGTACGTCGATGACCGTGTGCCGGGTTCCCAAGCGCAAGGCCGATCCCCGACGTAAGGGCAAGTGCCCCACGTGTTACGCGTTCCAGGGCGAGAAGTGTTTCGGGAGCCCGCCGGGCGGAGTGCACCCGGCACGGGTCAAGGCCAACAAGATCGACCCGCGCAAACTTGCCCCGGCCGCAGCGAACGGCCTGTGCAAGGCGAAGACGAACGCGGGCAAGCCGTGCCCTATCGGCGCGCGACGATCGGGCTACTGCCACGTCCACGACCCGGCGACGCAATGTGGGGCGACCCAGCCCGACGGCACGCGTTGCGCGAAGGCCACCGGAGGCGGACGTTGCCCCCGGCACAACGCCGAGGCTGCCCCCGCTCCGAAACCCCGGCGCCGACGCCCGGCGGCGAAAACCACGTCGAACGAGAGTCCCAAGCGCTCGTAGCTTCTCGCTCCACGGAAGATTGCCACCCCCACCGACAAACGTCGCGCCGACGGTGGCGGATCTCATTGCCGGACACGGATGCGTTCATGTCGATGACCGTGGCCTCGACCCTGGCCGTTCGCCGTCGACCTCGACCTTGATCTTGCCGTGGTTGAAAGGGGACCTGGCCTCGATCAGCCCGTACCTGACCGACTACATCATGCGGTTCGGCACCTACGCCACCACGGAACTCACCGTGCCCCCGGACGCGTTCGACCCGCATCTGGATGTCGAGTTCGACGCGGAAGAGGAAGTACCGGCCGCCGCCTGAGAGCTACTCCAACGGCAACATCGGTGTCAGCCGGTGGCTCTGAGCCTTTCAAGGAGTTCGGCTACACCGGTCGCGTCCGCGTGCGGGCTGAAGGCCGGTTCGAGGTCTCGCACCATGGTCACACACCGGGGCGCGTCGATCCGACTGGCGAGGTCGAGGGAACGGGTAGCGGTCGCCACGGCGATCTCGGGTTCGCCGTCCCGGAGGCTGACCCTGTATCAACAAGCGGCCGCGACGTGCCCGGGGCTGTCGTGGACCGTGCTGGCCGCGATCGGCAAGGTCGAAACCGACCACGGCCGCAGCCCGTTGCCCGGCGTCACCTCCGGCACCAACGGCTCCGGCGCCATGGGACCCATGCAGTTCATCGCCTCCACCTGGGCCGTGTACAACCCTCCCGGCACCAAACCCGGCGCGACCCCCAACGTGTACGACCCCGCCGACGCCATCCCGGCCGCCGCCCGCATGCTCTGCGCCGAGGGCGCCCGCGACAGCCGCAACCTGCGCGGCGCGATCTTCGCCTACAACCACGCCGACTGGTACGTGAACCAAGTCCTCGCCCAAGCCGCGAAATACGCCGCACCCTCGACCGCGGCCGGCGGCGCGCCGCCGAACGAGGCGGTCGCGAAGGCCATCGCGTTCGCCCGCACCACCCTCGGCACCCCGTATGTGTGGGGCGGGGACGGCCCGGCCGAGGGCGGCTACGACTGCTCCGGCCTGACCAGGGCCGCCTACGCCGCAGCCGGCATCACCCTGGAGCGCGTCGCCCAGGACCAGTACTACTCGACGCCACGCCTTCCACCCGGCACCCCGATCCAGCCCGGCGACCTGGTCTTCTTCGGCACCGCGTCCAACATCCACCACGTCGGACTCGCCGTCGACGCCACCCGCATGATCGAGGCGCCCCGCCCGGGCGTCCCCGTCCGCCTGGGCCCGATCCGCTACCCCGGCAACGACTTCTTCGGCGTCACCCGACCCACGGCGGCGCGATGACCACCCACCTTCACCACACCCCGGCAACCCCCGACGCCGTCGAAGCCGAGATCGCCCGGCTGCGCACCCTGCTGCGGCGCCTGACCGCCGCACTGGTCGGAGTGGCGGCCCTCGCGCTGGTGTTCACCGCCGTCAACGTGACCACTTTCGCCCGCGACCACGGCGTCTCGACGTCGATCGCCTGGCTGCTGGACCCCATGCTCGCGCTGGCGCTGGCCACCGGCCTGCTCACCGACTCCCGCCTGGCCGACCACCACGTGCGGCCGCCTGCGTGGGGGAGCGTGCTGCGCTGGTACGCGGGCATCGCCACCCTGACCGTCAACACCTGGACCGCCTGGTGGCCGACCGGCCGCGTCGGCGTCCCCCGCGACGCCGACGCCGCCGCAGTGGTCCTGCACTCCATCCCCCCGATCCTGCTGATGCTCCTGGCCGAGGCCGTCGCCGCCTACCGCCGCCGCATCACCGAACTCATCACCCACCTGCGGAATCAGCTCCTCCAACCCCCACCGACAACGCACCCGAACCCGACACCGGCACTCCCGCACCACGCCCATGTGCCGAAACCCGCACCGCCTCCACCACCGGGCCCCGCCACGGTCGTCGCTCCCCAACAGGACGAGGTCCCCGACCCGCCCCCGGACGGCCCGGACGGCTGGGATGCCGCAGGACTCCGGGCCGGAACACGGCGCGGTGCCGGCGGCCGTAGCCGCGGCGGGCGTTGCGTGCCGGGTGATGCGTCGCACTGTGCCCCCAGGGTTGATGTTCCCTGGTAGACCGGCGGCACGGTCGGGAGGTTGTACGCCGGGACCGAACTCGGCCCGCCGATCGGGAGGTCCGCAGGCATGCGGTGGGCGGCGCTGGGGAAGCGCGGGCGGACAAACGAGTTGGCCAAAAGGTTGCCGAGGTTTCGAGCCGAACATTGCGTGATCCAGGCTCAAAAGATCATGTTCCAGCGGATTGTTCAGACAGTTGAATTCCTATGCGCGGCTGACCCGAGCCGCCAGAGGAGGAAATCATGAGAATCCGCGTGAAAGCAGTCGTTTCGCTAGCGGTCGTTGCGATGGCTGCATTTGGCCTCGCGCCGACCGCGCAGGCGGCCGAACCGAGTCCACCCCCCGTCACCCCGAGTAGCGCTGCTGCCGATGCGCTCTTCAGCACAGGACCGGTACCGCCGGAGATACTTGCTAAACGGCAGCAGTCGGCCAGTTCTACCGTAAATCTTTGTTATTCGTCTGAAACTCGCAATGTGGGCATGAACCGTTTTCTGTGCAGCCCGGCAGAGTCGGGCTTCACGGGAACCACGGGACTGGGCGAGCCGCTTGAATCGGTGGAGTTCATCTTCATGGCGCCAACGGTCATGCAGGCTCAAGTCAGGGTTCACTTCGCCGGGATGGGCTGGGGCAGTTGGAAGACGGTTGTGAGTAACTACACGATCAGGTTCGGGGCACCCGGTACGGCTGGACCGGCAATCGAGGCGATTAACTTCCGGTCGACCAACGGCACGTTCGAGGGCGCGGGTCACATCATGAACAACCCGAACTGGGTGGGCACGGGAGTGCTGTCGGACATCACAATCGGCACCACGGGCGAGGCTAGGTGGCTCGAAGCGTTCTGGGTTGTGCCGCACTACTAAAATCCGCGACAACCCCGGGCCGCTTGGCTCGGGGGTGTATCCGGGCATGCCGGAATCACAAGCTGTGGATAACTTCGATTAGGTGAGATCGTGATCGCGTGCATCGCAACTGATCAGGCGGCGCCGGGTGTCAGTTCGGCCCGCATCCGGTCCTGCTCGGCCGTGGTGAGGTGTGGTGCACGCCGTCCGCGTTCGGCGTCGTCGACCAGGGCCGGCCCGTCCTGCTGCATCGGTGCGTCGAGGGCCTGCCCGAGCGCTGCAAGGTCGTTCCACCGCCACATCGGCCGGCCCTGGACCCAGGTGGTGCACGGCGCCTCGCATACGTCGATGCGACCGGTGCACTCGACATGCGGGCCGAGAGCGTGTGCCGCGTGTACGACCAGCGCGGACCGGCACCAGGGACACGGTTGGAGCAGGGTGAGCGGGCGGTCGTCGCCGAGGCCGAGCACGGCGACGACCCGGCGGGCGACGGACGAAGCGTCGCATCAACCCATCGGACCTGGTCGCCGCCGAGCCAGTCTCGGTAGATCGCGAGGTCTCGGCAGGCCGCCGGCACGGTGAGCGGGTTGCCGGTGGGCCGGCTGTACATGGTCAGGCCGAGGGCGGCGCGGGCCTCGGACTCGACGTAGGGCAGGGCTTGTTCGGCGACGCGCGCGACCTGGACGGCGGACAGGTCGGCGGCGGCCGGGGAGGCGCCGCGGCCGAGGGTCGACCGTTCGGCGCGCTCGATCCGGTCCCGCTCGGCTATCGCGTCGGCGAGGTGCCGCCCGATGTGGCTGGCCCGCGGTCGCCGGGTGCCGGGCGTCGATGCTGCGCGCAGGTCAGCCCAGTGCTCGGCGATGACGTCGGCCGGCGGCGTGTCAATGTCGATATCGGTGCTCTTCACTGGTTGCTCCTGCGGTCGTACGGTGTGGGCGCCTGGGGCCTCGGCCCGCCCGGACAGGCGGTCGGGTTCGGGCTCGGGCACCGGGGGCGGTGCGGGTCCGGGGCAGTGGTGTTCGCCGACGATCGGGTGGTCGCGGTTGGCCATGGGCTTCATGTCGGGCGGGCCGTCGGCGTGTCAGGGGGTGTCGTGCGCGTGCTCCAGTGCGTACATCAGGTCGTCAACGTCCTTGCCTTCGCCGTCGTTTGCAGCGCGGATCCACTCGGCGACGACCGCGCGTTCGGGCGCGAGCGCGGTCTCTGCGGCGTCGGCTCGTTCCCGATCGCCACGCAGCACGGTGATTTCGGCCAAGGACGTGGGTGTCGAGGATGCGGCCAATTGCGGCGGCGCGCTCGGCCGCTGGCCAGAGCATGACGCCGTCGGAACAACTCGGGTTCGTCGTCGCATGGGACCGGGCAGGGCACGACGCGGACCTTGTTTGTGCGGGGGTCGCGGTCGTCGAGCCAGGCCGGGCGGCGCGTCGTCGGGCACCGCCCGGGGCTGGCAGAACGGCATGACAGCAGAACAGCAACTTGCGTTTCGGTCGTTCGTCACTCCCGCGTATGCGCATGTGCGCGCGGGGGTCGTCATGTACACATCTGCTGTTCTGCTGTCAATCTTTGAGGTGATGCCGCGCTGCTTGAGCTCGCGCCCGAACGGGCTTGGGGCAATGGGCGTTTCGCCCTCGGCGTGGCACCAGCGTTCGTAGGAGGCGCGCAGAACCTTGGTCTCGGTGCGGACGTGGTCGCCACCACCGAAGTGGCAGCACTCGCCGAGGAACCGCCCCAGGGCGTCCTCCTCGGCCGCGTATACGCGTGTTGCGGCCATGACGGACTCGGGCTCGGCGAGGCCGCCGCCGGGGCGGAACACGGCGCTGGCGCCGGCCACGATCCACGCCAGGATGCCGGGGCCTTCCTCGGCGACGAGGATTGTGGACAGGTTCTCGATTGCCTGCCCGGGTGGCACGGTGCGGGTGAAGGGAACAAGTCGGAGCCGGCGCCAGAACGAGTCGCCACCGGCACGTACCTGGGGCTGGTGGTTGCCCATGAGCCACAGGTGGTGGGTCGGCGTGAACGTGAAATGGTCCTGCCGCATGAACCTCGCGGTGAGCGTGTCGCCGCCCGTCAAGAGCTTCATCCGGGCCCCGGGCCTCGTCGAAACGGGCGTCCTGGTTGACCTCGGAGCACACGACCAAGCGGTGCCCCTGAAGTCGGGCGAGTTCGGTTTCGTGCTTCCTCTACCTGGCCGCGTGGCGCCTGGACCAACACACCCGTACCGAGACCGGACGCCCCGCGTCCATCCGCCTGATCCGCCTGATCCGCCGCACCCTGCGCCTGAAACAGGACCGCGCCGTCCACCTGCGCGCCTGGCTCAACGACCACCCGCCGACACCCCCGTCGACGCCCGCCCGGAGCGGTGACCTGCGAGGGTAACGGCGCGTGTTACTCGGGGTAACACGCGTTACCCGCGCCTCTGCCGTCGTGTGCCACGCGGTTCACAGCCGACAACAGCGAAACGACATGGGATGTCGGTGGCGATGACACGAGACGTGTCACCAGGCAGGTGCGCAGTTGTCGTCGAGACCGTGCCCGGCGGCGATCGGCGATCGCGCACCTCGACCGCGTCATGCCGTCGCGAACACCATGGCTGCGGTGGTCAGAACCATTCGAGCGCTGCCGCTGCTCCGGCCTCTCGGGCGATGGTGCTGATCACGTCCGAGTTGAACTCCGGGTCGCGGTGTGTACTCGGTGTGGAGGGCTCGGGGATGCCCGGCCAGCACGTGGCGGCGCCAGGGGTGGCGAACACGATGGCCGAGCGTAGGTCGCCGCAGATCCACAGCGCACCGAGTCCGTCGGTGGTCGAAGGCCATACGTCGTCCGGAATGACCGTGAGGTAGCGGCGAACCGCTCGGCCGTCGGGGCCCAGAAGCAGCACACGCCGCACAGGTCGACCGAACTCATAGGGGCCGGAGGACCTGGGCGCGGCGCGGACTGGTGCCGTGGACGTCCTCCATCCGGCAGGGCCAGACCTGCCAGGGATGCCTCTCGATCGCGTCTTCCTGCGCGCGACGGGAACGCAGCCAGTGCGCTCCGGTCTCGAGAAGGATTCCCGCAGGCAACGCGATCACCACCGTCAAGGCCCATGAGCCGATCATGACGGCGGGCCGGGAATCCGCGACATTCCATCGATCCGCCGGCATCTCCCATGGCGAATCCGGAGACGGGTCACGGCGGACAACACCCGCCCGGACTCGGCCGCGACGAAATGCTTGGCGGGGAAGGCGACTTGACTCTGCGGGCAGGGCAGAGCGTCCATGGAGCCAAGCCCGGGACACCGCGTAGGCCACGCGCCGGGCCACCCCGGCCGGGGGCCCATCCGCACCGTCGAGACAGGGACCCCACCATGCCCGAGAACACCCGCACGTCCGCCGCCGAACGCCTGCGCACGGCCCTCGCCGACACCGCCCCCGAGGGCGGGTTCACCGCACCGGGCCTGTCCGAGGCCACCGGCCTGGGCCGCTCCACCGTCACCAAGCTCCTGGCCGAACTGGAGGCCCGGGGCGCGGTACGCCGCGAAACCACCCCGCGCGTCGACGGTAAGCCGCAGCCCACCCGCTGGCACACCACGCCCGCGCCCACCGCCGACCCGGACCCGGACGCGACCGCCGACACGAACAGCACCGTCGCCGACGCCGCTGTCGACCCCGCACCCGAGGCGACCGAGGCCAACGACGCGACGCAGATGCGGGATGCGCACGACGACGCGGCCCCGGGCACACGGACGCCCGCGCCCGAGGACGGCGAACCCGCACAGGACGGCGAACCCACGGCGACGAAGGAGGACACCACCGCCCCGGCCGCGCCCGCACCCGGCGAGGCCGTACACGACACCGCGTCGGCGTGTGGTCTCGGTTGAAGGTGGCCAGGCGGTGTCGTCGTGCCCGCCACCGGCCGGTGGGATACAGCTCGTGGTCGTACCAGCGGGTGACGATCGCCTGTGCCCACGTGTAGGCGGTGTTCGCGTTCGGCCGGCGCAGGAGCCTTCGGTGTTCCCGGTGTGTGTGGGCGAGTTCGGGCACACCCCGGGTGTCCAGGAGCCGCGGCCGGGGTCCGCCGGTGCTCCAACACGCGTGCCGCGGGCACCACACGCGGTGGGCGGGCAGGTACGCCCGTGCCCGCGCGGTGGCGCCGCGGGTGTGGCGCAGGGTGCACCACGGGCACGCCCACGAGGGTTGTTCGTACGGGTCGGGCCGGTGCCACGCGGCGATGCCGGCCCCGGTCGCCCCGACAGTTGTCCCGACGGTGTCCGGTGTTCGGGCCGGGTTCCGGTTCCGTGGCCGTTCGAGGTGGGGGAGTGCTCGCGCGAGGTGGTGGCGGGGGACTCGGGTGAAGACGGGGAGTCGGTGCCACGCGGCGTCGTCGAGGTGGATCTCGGTCGTGTCGCAGTCGTCGGCGCCCCGCGCGCCCGTGGTGGTGATGCCGATGCCGTCCGGCAACTCGGGCACGCTCTGCCGATACGTCGCCGCGACGCGGCCGACCCAGGAGGCGGTGGACTCGTGGGGCAGGGGCGCGACACGGAACGCGCCCGCTCGTGTGCCGGTCCGATCCCGTGGCGCGGGTTCGGCGGCCGGGCCCCGCGGGTCCTTGTCGTCGTGTCGCGCGAGTCCTCCCGACCTCGACCCCGACTTCGACCCCGGGGCCGACTCCGGGACCGCCTTGGTCGCCTTCACGTGTCGTGTCGGCGTGTGCGGCCGCCGGTGCGGACGCGTCCGCCGGCTCGGGGCCGGTAGTGGTCTTCGGCGGTGTGGTCCAAGACGATGGCGTCGAGGCCGCCTTTGGTGATTTTCTCGGTGCCGTCGAGGATCGCTGCGATCGCGGCCTGGCGCACGAGGCGGGCGAGGCTGCCGATGCGTCCGCCGGTGCGGGCGTGGAGATACGACGCCGCGCGGGGCAGTGTCCCCGCCCGGTGTGCCCGCAGGTCCAGACACGCCTCCATGGCCGCGACCAGGTCACGGAACGGCGTCCGCCCGCCCCCGTCGGCGAGGGGGACCGGCCCGCAGTCGACGACCGTGGCGCGCCCGGCGAGTTGCGCCCCCCCGCACACCACTGAACAAAGCGGTCGCCGTGACGTCGATGCCCGCGTACACGAACGTCGCGCCGATGCGTTCGGTGAGGTCTTTCAACAGGTCGACGGCTTCCGCCCCCGTCGTGGTGCGCGGGTTGAGGCGGTGGATCTCGTCGATCGCGACCAGCCTCACCCCCGCCTCGCGATAGGTGTGGCACACGGCGTCGACGATCTGCGCCTGGGTCGTCCTCGCGGTCACCGGAACCCCGAGGAAGCGGGCGAACTCGCCGGCCAAGGCCTTCGCGCTTGCTCCGGGTGGGACCAGGATGTACGCCACCGGCACCCACCCCTCCACCCCCCCCGGCCGCGTCGGGCGGCCTCGGCGAGGTGGCACGCCCGACCCACCTGCAGCAGCGCGGTGGTCCTGCCCGTGGTCGGCGGCCCGCCGGCGATCACACACGGCCGGGCGCCGGTGTCCCGGTGGCGACCGAGGATCATCAGGGTGCGCACCGTCCGCGAGATCGCGTCGATGGTCGGGGTGCGCACGACCGCGAACCGCGAGTGATACGCCAGCCGTTCCTCCATCCCGCGCTCGGCCGCGCCCGCTTCGGGCGGTGTGACGGGCGGCCGGTCGACGAAGTCCCGGAAGCCGTCCTACGTCGCCGGCGACGGCCGGCGCCCGTCCGCCGCCTCCGTGCCGGTCACCACAGTTCGGCCTCGGCGTGCGCGTCGTACAACCCGAACCCGCCACCGCCCCCTCCGCCGGACACCCCACCCGACCCCGCCTCGGAGTCGGAGTCCGTGTCCTCGCCGAAGAACTCGTCGCCGTCGTCGAGGTCGAGGTCATCCGGACTCTCCACACCAACACCAACACCAACACCAACACCAACACCAACACCGGCGCCGGCGCCGGTACCGTCGGCTGCCGCCGCGCCCGGTGCCCGCCCCGGGAAGGCGAATCCCGTGACACTCGCCGAGTTCGCGGCCCGCCCGTCGTGCCCGCTTCCCGCCTGCCCCACGACGCGGCGCGCTCCGGGAACCGCCCGACCCGCCGCCGTGCCCTTGCGTTCACTGCTCTCGCCGCGGGCGGGCCCCGCGGCGGGGCGGACCTCGCGCAGGAGCGCCGCGAGGGCCTCTGCGAGGTCGGCTTCGTGCCGCTCACGGTCCCCGCGTCGTTCGACGCTCTCCCTCACGTGTCTCCACGCGTGGACGTCGAACGGGGCGTTCACGTGGTCGCGGTGGATCCACGGCACCTCGGCGAACTCCCCGCCGGGCAAACGGATCCACACCTGGCGGCCGTCGTGGGGGTTGTGGTGGACCTCCCACTTCCCCTGCCGCGCGACCACTCCCGAGGATCGTCCCCGACACGCCCCCAGGACCGGATGGTCGTAGGTGCGGTGGTCGATACGGATCCCGCGGTCGGTGACCCGATGCCACCGCACCGGCAGCAACTCCACATAATCCCGCCCCGTGAGCGGCACCGGCACATACCCGCACGCCCCCACCAACGCGCCCCACATCTCGTTCGGCGTCAGCGCCGCCCCGGGCGTCATCGGGTGTCGCAGTCCCTCGTGGGGCCGGCTCTGCCACCCGCAGACGATCCATTCGTCGAGCAACTCCTGCAACTGCGGCACCGTCCAACACGCCTCGTCCTCCACACCGTGCCCGCGCACGGTCGTGTTCGAGCCCGTGTACCCGGCCACGTACTGACAGAACAGCGTGTTGATCGCGCCGAACGTCCGCTCCACCGCTCCTTTCGCCGCGGGCCTGCGCGGCGGAGCGGGCTGCACGCTCACCCCCAACGTCTCGCACGCCGCCACAAACGCCTCCGACACGAACACCCGGCCCCGGTCGACCACGATCGTCTCCGGCACGATCACCGGCCTCGCCGCCGCGCCCTCCAACCGCCCATCGATCGCCGCCAGTCGTTCGTAGGGCACGCTCGCCCGCGACAGCTCCAACGCCTCGGGCCAGTGCGGGCGCGTCGGATGCGGCACGGCCATTTCCGCGAGCAGCGAGGCGGCGTCGACCGCCTTGGTACCGGCCGGCCGCAGCACCGCCGCCACGATGTTCCGCGTTGCCACGTCCACCGCGATCGTCAACTCCGGCCGCCCCAACCGGCCGTCGTCCAGGGCGGCCATCACGTCCAGGCGGGTGGTGTCGTCCTGGACCTGCTCACCCGGCCGCGACGCGCCCACGGGAGCGAACGGCGGCGTCGTCGCGCTCGCGGTCCGCGCCGGCCGCCCCGGCAACTCCGCCGGATCGGCCAGAGCGTTCACCAACCGATAGAACGTCGCCCGCGACGGCAAGGCCACCACGCCCGGCCCGTGCGCCCGGTCCAGGATCTCCCCGGCCAACCGCCGCAACCCCTCCACCGTCCCCTTCGACCGCCCCCGCTGCCGCCGCAACGCCTCCAACACGGCCACCACCATCGGCTCGTCGCTGCGCCCGGTCGCACTCGCGCCGCGCGTGGTGCGCTTGTCGACCAGCTCCCACAATCCCTGCCGCCGATAGCGGCCGCGCATCCGCTGTACCGTCGCCACACTCACCGCCCACCCCGACGCCCGCATCTCCTCGGCCTTGGCCCGCTCCCGCTCCGCCATGGACCGACCCGGGCCGTACTGCGCACGCGCCACCCCCACACCGCCCGGGCCGTCCGGCAACCCGCACTCGATCTCGTGGATGTGCCGCTGCCACGCGAGCACCCGCTCGCGCTCTCGCAACGGCACCGCCTCGAACAACCCCCACCGCGGCACCCCCGCCACGGGCGCCGCGCCCACCAGCGCGAAGTCCGGGGCCGCGCACAGGTACCCGACCAGCATCGACGCGACCACACCCCGCTCGTCCACCAGCCGCACCACCGGACCCTCCAGAGCGACGACCTGCTGCGCGTCGCGATTGAGGATTCCCTTCCGGGACCGTCCCAGGGTCGTCGCGGCGTTCGCGGATCGTACGGCGAGGGATTCCGACGAGGGCTGGGGGACCGGTGGCGATGGCGAACGGGTACTCGCGGGGCGCGGTGGTGGAGGCGGTCGTGGTCCGTCACCGCCCCTTCGGAATGATGGTCGAGATGCCGAACGGCGAGGTCGGCCTGCTGGAACCGGAGTACGCGGAGCCGGCGTGGCGGGACACGGACGGCTGGTATCCGGCCGGGACTCGTCTTCGGGTCGTGGTTCTGGGCTACACCACACCCGGCCCCGGCGAGTTCCGACCCGCGCAACTGCGCCTGGCCTCCGATCCGAACATCGTCGACGCCGTCGAGAACCCGTGGACGCACGCGGGGGAGGTCGACGTGCTCGCGACCGACCCTGGTCGGCGGGCCATGGCGTGGTTGAGGCGAATCGGGGTCGCGGGCGTGGCGGTTCCTGTGGTGCCTTTCGGTTTCCCGTCGGGTTTTCCTTACGACTTTCGGGTCGGGTTGTTGATCGGGCGTCGGGCTTGTCGATGGCGCTGTGGGGCGTTGTGCCGGCTGGTGGGTTGGTGGCGGCGGATCCGGGCGTGAGGGCCGCAGGAGGGCGTCCGGGTGGCCTGTCGGGGGTGCCTGGTGGTTGTCGTGGCGTGTGAATGGTCGGTGTCATGGCGGTGGTTGGTCGTCGGCGACGGTAATCGACGGAGTGCGTGTACCGGTGGTTCGGATCCCTGTATCGCCGGCTGACGTGAGGTGACCGATCGGCTGCCGCAGGGTGATGAACGAGGCGTGAGACCGGTGTCGGCAGGCTGACCATGCACACCGACCACCCACACCGATCGCGGCCGTAGTAGGTTATCGGTCGACCACTAACATAGGAGTGAGCATGACACGCACGGAAGACGACGCCCGCCGCGCCGTTGCCCAGCACGCCGTGGCCGAGCACCTGCGCCTCACCGCCGCGGGAGACACCGAGGAGTGGGTGAAGCTGTTCGCCCCGGACGCGGTACTCGAGTTTCCGTACGCCCCGGACGGCGTGCCGAAGCAGGTCATCGGGCGAGACGCCCTGCTCGCCCACATGCGCGGCTTCCCCGAGACCTTCGACGTCAGGTTCGTCGACCTCGTGTTCCACGACACGGTCGATCCGAGTCTCGTGGTCGCGGAATTCCGCTCGACGGGCACGGCGCTGCCCACCGGCAAGCCGTACGAGCAGACCTGCATCTCGGTCGTCCGCACCGACGACGACGCACGCATCACCCACTACCTGGACTACTGGAACCCCCTGGTCGCGATCGAGGCCCTCACACCCTCCGAGGTGCCGGCCGCCTCCGACCGCAGCGTCACGTTTGGCGCCTGACCCCAGGCCATGTTGGACTGACGCCCATGCCTGCCGCCGGTACCAGCACCAAGAGCGACGAACGACGCCGGGCCATCATGGCCGCCGCGGTCGACTGCTTCGCGCAAAAGGGGTTCTACGGGACGACGACGCACGAGATCGCCGAGTGGGCCGGCGTCTCCCAGCCGTACCTGTATCGCCTGTACCCCAACAAGGAAGCCCTGTTCGCGGCGGTGGTCGACCACGTGTCGGTCGTCATGACCGACACGCTGGTCGCCCACGCCCCGGCATCAGGTGGGGCCGGGCCGGAGCCGGAGGAGGCGCTGGGCGCCGCGCGTGACGCCTACGCCGCGCTCGTCGCGGACCGGAGCATCCTGCGTTTCCTCATGCACGCGAACTGCGCCGCCGGCGAGCCGCTCGTGGGGCAGGCCGTACGCCGGTGCTACGCCAAACAGGTCGCCACCGTTCGACAGCTCCTGGGCGACGACGACGCCGTGCGGCACTGGTTCGGCGCCGGAATGCTCGACAACGTGGTCGCCGTGCTGGGCCTGGCCGACATCGACGAGCCGTGGGCGCACGTCCTCACCGCACGATGACCCGTCACCGGCAGTTCGGCGCCGACGGCCCCGGGTTCCGCGTGCCGGACGCCGGCCGCAGTCACGGCGCGTACTGGTTGCTCCGTCCCGGCTGTTTTGAAAGTTCTTGTCGTTTGATCGTGTGTTGACCGTTGGGCTTGCAGGATCCGGGATTTTGGATCTTGGCTGCGTGGCCTGGGTTTTGCTGTCTTGCTCGGCTTTGTCGGGTCTGTGGGCTGTGGTTTTGCAGGATCTGGGACGGATGGTCGGTTCCGTTGGGAAAACCCGTGGACGGGGTGCTCCGGCGAGGAGGTGTCCCTCCGGTCCCGGAACGCGGCCGCTGCGGGGGTGTGGGTCCACCGGTCCGCCGCGCCGCCCCTGCCGCCGACGTCGCCGACTGCTCCTCCCGCTCGCCGACGTCGCCGACTGCTCCTCCCGCTCGCCGACGTCGCCGACTGCTCCTCCCGCTCGCCGACGTCGACTTCCACACCCACACCCGACAGCGCCGCCCGCTGCGCCGGTGTCAGGTTCGCGCCGCTGAGTCGTTGCCGGTCCAGCCGGGTTCCGACGTCTTCGCCGCCGACGGTGTGCCCAGGCGCCGGGTCGTCGACGCAGGCGCCGGCCTGACCATGCAGGCGTACGGCGGTGAGCATGCGTTGCTGGGGAGGGTACGAACGCTGTCACCGCCTGGCGCCGGGGTGGTGCGGGCGATGCCCGGTGCAGGCCCGTGTCCTGGCGCGGGAAGGCGGGCTGGAATGGCGGGCGTTGCGGTGTTCCTGGCCCGCGTGCGGCCCCTGCCGCCGACGCCGGGGGCGATGTGGGCGGATCCGGCCTCGGGCCGCGGCACGCTCGACCTGTACGCGTGGCCCGACGAGCGGACGGCGATCCCGGCGACGTGGCAGGAGGTTCGCCGCACCCCCGGCGTCCGTATCGGCTGGGCGTGGCACGACGACGACGGCCAGGCGTTCTGGCTGACCCGCGACAATCCCGCCGCCGCGACGGCGGTCGTACACGGAAGGCGGCCGGGCACCGGTACACGCCACGCCCTGTACGAAACGCCGGAAGGCCCCCGGCCGGCCGGGGTCGTCTGTCACGGACCGTGCGACCACGACGCACACCACCTTCGGCACCTGGCCGCCGACCTTGCCGTGTCCCCGTCGGGACCCGCCACGGTGGTTCCCGAGCGGCTGCCCGGCCTGCGCGGTGTCACCCTCGCGTACGAGGACGGCCGCGGCGTGCTGCGCCGCAACGACCGTGTCACCACCGTCTCGTGGGGTGTGCCGTTGCGTCGGTCCGCCGCGGCCGCGCTGGTGGCGCACGCCGTCCGCCTGGCCGCAGCCGCGTGAGCCGGCGGTGTCCCGGGCGTGCTATGCCCCGGTGCCCCCGACCCGGGCCCGCAGGCCACTGCCCGGTGAAAGCCCACCCGCGCGTGCCCGGGCGCGTGTCCTGCCCGAGCCGGGCGGTGTGGGTGGTCGGCCGACCGTGCCCTCCGGCTGTCGTGTTTTCCTGTTGTGATGCGGGCGAGTAGCGAATGCGTTGGCCGCCCGCCATGCCCGTTCGGGGGGTCTACCCGCCGTTCGGTTGGGGTCGCACGATTCCCGTCGACGATTTCCCGTGCCCCCTACCATGCGCATGTCATCGGAGGGTCCTGGGGCGCGGGCGGTTCGGGGGAGGGTCCGCCGCAGCCGACGAAGCAGCCCGAAGTGCACGATGAGCAATCGTTCGCGTCGGAGAGAGGACGCTCGCGACGCCGTCGCACCGCCGTTGCGATCGCGGGGTCGAGATCACGTGTCTCCCGAAGCACCACCTCGTCGCAGTGGTCCCGAAGCATCTTGACCCAGGGCCGAAGGCGGGGCGGCCACGTTTCGACGAGCAGCGCCGTCGTGACCATGGCGGCGGGGACGGGGATCAGCACGATCAACAGCACCGACCGGACGGCGTGGGCCGTGTCCCACGACAGCAACCATGTCAGGTAGGCGATGACTCCCGCCGACCAGGGGAAGATCACCGATTGCATGCCGTCCCGCAGGGGGGTACGCCGCGTCGGCGTGTCGGTTGCGAAGTACGTCTCGACCGGCCGGGGCGCGTGGGTTCGCTCGGCGGCGCGATAGGCGTCGTCCTCGCGGAGTTCGTACAGGCCGATGCCGTCGGGTCGCCTTCGCACCGCGGCGAGGGCGGCCGCCAGGAGGGGGTCCTCCGGCATCGGGGATTCGGCCCCCGACGTCGCGAAGGTGATCAGGCCCTCCCGGGACACGTGCACCCGATCCTGGTGATGGAGCCGGCCGAGTACGATCTCGTCGACGGTCGACCAGCTCGGGACCGAGGCGTAGTGCACCGCTTCGTACACGCCCGGTCCTGCGGCGATCAGGCGCTCGACCACCGCCTTTTCGGCGAGGTTTCGCGCTCTCCGGGCCCGCAGCAGACGCACGGACGGCACGAGTGCGATCGCCGTCAATCCTCCGAGCACCACGATGGACACGCCCCAGACGCCCATCAACGCCTCCCGAACACACGTCACAACCAGTGCGCGCAACGGCCTTTCAAGAGTGCATCCGATAGACCGCCGCGTCGAGGGAAACGACGATGTGAGGTTCGGTGGGGGTGTCGGTGGGTTGTTCGGTTTCGTGTGTCATCGGGTGTCGGGGTGTTCTCTGCTGGTCAGAGGGGTTTTTCGTGGCTGATCATGGTGACATTTTCCCGAATATGCGGTGACAGGAAGCCGTATCGACCGGTGTCGGGTTTCCCGTACCTCCTTCCCGGGCGCGCTCCATCCCCGGTGCGGTCGGTCCTTGGTGCGTTCGAGCGGTGGGTGGCCCTTGCGACTACGCGTTCGGCTTCGGCTGATCTGTCGGCTGTCTCCAGCGTGTGCCGAGCGTGGTCAGTACCTGTTTTCGAACTGGAGGCCGTGCAACACGTTGATGGCGTGCTTGTTGAAGGGGTGGCACCCGAAATACCCCCTTCGCGCAGCCGGCGGTGTGACCCACACGTTGAAGC
>NZ_JBIBGL010000038.1:0-50276 GCF_042956465.1 Embleya sp. NPDC008237 | reverse complement strand
GGTGCGCGCGAAGGGCCCCGGCGGGTTGGCGTCGGGGCACTACCTCCCACCCGCCCGCCCGCTGGGCTTCGCGATTCGTGCGCTGGATCCGCAGGTCGATGTGCGGATCCAGCGCACGAATCGCGAAACATCGACCTCACGGATCTCGCAGGTCACGCATCCGCCCGACCGCGCAGTTCCGAGAACGGAAGCGCGTGTCCGGCATGCCGACGGCTCCGAGTCGAGCATTGCCAACGATATGGTTGCACATCGAAGGGTGTGCACGTAAAGTCACTTAGTGACAGCGAGTCGCCGGCCGTCGGCGAGTCCACGCATGGCAGTGGGCGGGCCCGGCATCATCATGGTGCCGGGCCCCTCGTGACGGAGAATTCACGCGACCGAAAAGCCCTCGCGGCCGCAGCCCCCCGTGGCGACGCTCACGAGCCGAGGATTCGGGACTTCTGGGCCTGGAACTCGCTTTCGGTGAGTACGCCTTGGCTCTTGAGTTCGCCGAGTTCCCTGAGTTGGGCGAGTTTGCCGCTCATCTCGTCGTCCGACGACGGCTGGGCCGGCGCGGGGGCGGGCTGCTCCTTCGTGACGCAGACCGGATCAAGGATCCGGATGATGCCCCGGTCGACCGGATCGACCAGGGGGAGCCCTTCGCCGGTCGAGCATGCGTCGGGCCGCGTTTCCGCGAAGGTGCGCCGGGCGACGGCCTTCTCATCCGGACGGCGCACCCCGATCGCAGTGGGGACGGTGACGGCCTAACGTCGAGGAGGCCGGACCCGGCTCCGGCCGTCGGCCAGGGCCTCCCGCCCGCGCGTGCCCGATACGGATCCCACTTCGGTGGCAGGGCTCCGTGGTCGCGGCGGACCGCACAGCCGCACACACATCACCGTGCTCGCGCCGGTGGTGGGACGGAGACCGAGATGGCGCAGTCGTCGTGGAGCGAGTATCGGACGGGGCAGCGGTTCCCGGGGGTGATCGGGCGCACGACGGAGGAGTCCCGTCCGGCGTGGCCGCAACCGGTGCGGGCGGCGGCGGGCGCGCCGAACGTGTTGTTCATCGTGTTCGACGACACGGGGTTCGGGCAATTGGGCTGCTACGGCAGTCCGATCGAGACGCCGAATCTGGACGCGCTGGCCGCGGGCGGGCTGCTCTACAGCAACATGCACACCACCGCGCTGTGCTCGCCGTCGCGCTCGTGCATCATCACAGGCCGCAATCACCACGCCAACGGCATGGCGGCGATCACGGAATTGGCCACCGGGTATCCGGGCTACGACGGGCAGATCCCGTTCGAGAACGGATTCCTGTCGGAGATGCTGCTGCAGCAGGGCTACAACACGTACATGGTCGGCAAGTGGCATCTGATGCCCTCGGAGCAGGAGTCTGCGGCGGGCCCCTACGATCGTTGGCCGCTGGGGCGGGGCTTCGAGCGGTTCTACGGGTTCCTGGGAGGGGACACGAGCCAGTGGTATCCGGACCTGGTGTACGACAACCACCAGGTCGAGCCGCCGGCCACGCCGGAGGAGGGCTACCACCTGACGGAGGACCTCGTCGAGCGGGCGATGGCGTTCATCGCCGACGCGAAACAGGTCGCCCCGGACAAGCCGTTCTTTCTGAACCTGTGCCCGGGCGCCACCCACGCCCCGCACCATGTGCCGGCCGCGTGGGCGGACCGCTACCGGGGACGGTTCGACGACGGTTGGGACGCCTACCGCGAGCGGACCTTCGCCCGGCAGAAGGAACTCGGTGTGGTGCCCGCGGACGCGAAGCTGTCCCCGCACGATCCGGACGTGCCGGAGTGGGAGTCGTTGTCCCCGGACGCGCGGCGTCTGGCCGCGCGGATGATGGAGGTCTACGCCGGGTTCCTCTCCCACACCGATCACCACATCGGGCGGCTCGTGGACTTCCTGAAGGAGACCGGCGCGTTCGACAACACGCTGATCATGATGGTCTCCGACAACGGTGCGAGCGCCGAGGGCGGGGTCACCGGCACCACCAACGAGCTGCAGTTCTTCAACAACGCGCCCGAGACGCTGGAGGCGAGCCTGGCGCGGATCGAGGAGATCGGCAGTCCTGCCACGTTCAACCACTATCCGTGGGGTTGGACATGGGCGGGCAACACGCCGTTCCGGCGGTGGAAGCGGGAGACCTACCGAGGGGGTGTCAGCGACCCGTTCCTCGTCCACTGGCCCGACGGTATCCGGGCCCGCGGCGAGGTGCGCGACCAGTTCGCGCACATCATCGACATGGTGCCCACGGTCCTCGACGTGCTCGGGATCGAACCGCCCGCGACCATCCGAGGGGTCACCCAGTCACCGCTGCACGGGGTCAGCTTCGCGCACACCTTCGACGACGCCTCTGCGGCGAGCCGCCACCGCACCCAGTACTACGAGATGTTCGGGCATCGGGCGATCGACCACGACGGATGGCGGGCGGTCTGCCCCTGGCCCGGCCCCTCCTTCGCCGAGGCCGAGCGGCCGTTCGGTACTCCGATCACCATGGCGGACCTCGACGACCTCGACGCCCACCACTGGGAGCTGTACCACGTCGACGAGGACGTCGCCGAGACGCGGAACCTCGCCCGGGAGCACCGCGGCAAGCTGATCGAGATGATCGCCCTGTGGTACGTGGAGGCCGGCAGGTACAACGTGCTGCCGATCGACGGCAGCGCCCTGGAACGGTTGATGACCCGGCGCCCACAGATCACCGAGGACCGGACCAGCTACACGTTTCGTCCCGGTACCCAGACCCTGCCCGCCGCGGTCGCGCCCCGCGTCCTCAACCGCCCGCACAGCGTCGTCGCCGACGTCGAGATCCCGCCCGGCGGTGCCCAGGGCGTCCTGCTCTGCCAGGGCACCAACTCCGGCGGCTGGTCCCTCTACGTCAAGGACGGCCGGCTGCACTACGCCCACAACTACCTCCAGCGGGCCCTGCACCACGTGGTCTCCGGCGAGAACGTGCCCGAGGGGCGACACGCGCTGCGTTTCGAATTCGAGCCCACCGGCCTCCCGGACATGGCCCAGGGCAAGGGCGCACCCGGCCGGGCGCAGCTGTACATCGACGGCCGTCTGGTCGGCTGGAGCGACATGCCGGTGACCACCCCGATCGCGTTCAATCCGGGTGGCATGGCCTGCGGCCTCAACCCCGGTTCTGCCGTCACCCCCGACTACCGGGCGCCGTTCCGCTTCACCGGCACCCTGCACAGCGTCACCGTCGACTTGTCCGGCGACCTCATCGTCGACGCCGAGAGCGAGATGCGCATGCACATGGCCCGCCAGTAGGCGGGCCGCCCCCGTGGATCCGCCGGTCGTCGGCGGGCCCATGCGTGGCAGGGGGCGGGCCCGGCATCACCTGGTGCCGGGCCCCTTGCCCTTGCCACCCAGCCGGGCCCCTTGCCCTTGCCACCCAAAAGACCCCGCGACCGGAGAGGTCTCGCGGCCGAAGTCCCGTGACGGTGCTCACGAGCCGAGGATTCGGGACTTCTGGGCCTGGAACTCGCTTTCGGTGAGTACGCCTTGGCTCTTGAGTTCGCCGAGTTCCCTGAGTTGGGCGAGTTTGCCGCTCATCTCGTCGTCCGACGACGGCTGGGCCGGCGCGGGGGCGGGCTCGGCCGCGGCCGGTGGTGCGTCCTGCTCCGCCCAGCGGCCCGCCTGTCGCCGGGAGACCCGGTTGGAGACCGCGGTGGCGGTCCCGGCGACCACGGCGGTGCGGGCGATACCGCGCAATAGACCAGGCATGGTGTTT
This sequence comes from Embleya sp. NPDC008237, assembly GCF_042956465.1. NCBI lineage: Bacteria > Bacillati > Actinomycetota > Actinomycetes > Kitasatosporales > Streptomycetaceae > Embleya > Embleya sp. NPDC008237. The sequence goes on along the minus strand of NZ_JBIBGL010000038.1, from coordinate 46,544 downwards.
CTCCTTGACTCACGCAATTCGGTCGGGAGCGAACTCAGGCGTTGGACTCGGCAGCCTCCAGCGACGCCAGGACGTCCTCGACCGGGATGCGTCCGTTGGCGACGAGCCGGCCCCCGCCGCGCCGCAGGGCGGCGGCCAACGGGCCGGCCCACGCGTTCTCGTAGACCAGGACACCCGCGGAGCTGCCGGGTTCGAGGACCCCGCTCACCTCGTCGATCTCGTCCTCGCCGAGCAGACCCGAGGAGACGCCCTCGAAAACGGTGAGGTCGAGCTCGCTGTCGCCGGTCAGGTCGGTGAGTTCGACGCCGCGGATCGACCCGTCCTGTTCCTTCATGACGAAGACCAGATCCAGGATCCGGATGATGCCGCGGTCGACCAGATCGACCAGGAGGGGGAGCCCTTCGCCGGTCATCCGACTTCCGGGGAACTCCACCACCAGGTAGTCGATCGGTCCGGGCTCGTACGGTGCGTCGCTCATGTCAACTCCTGTACTCGGGCCACCGGCGGCGCATCCGCCGGCGTCTGCCCGTACCCGAGAGTGCTGCGTGTTCACGCCGGGTCGGGTCACGCGAGCAGCTTGCGCTTGGCCACTTCGAACTCTTCGGCGGAGATGTCGCCGTTGCTCTTGAGCTGCGCCAGCCTGGAGAGCTCCTCGACGCCGGTGGCCTGCCTGTTGGTGCCTGCGGCTTCACGGACGTACGCCTGGAAGGCCTCGTTCTGTTGCTTGGCCTGGGCGGCGTCACGCCTGCCCATGCCGCTGCCGCGGGCGATCACGTAGACGAACACACCCAGGAACGGCAGGGCGATCACGAAGACCATCCATCCGGTCTTGGCCCAGCCGCCGAGGCTGTCGTCACGCAGCAGATCCGTGATGATCCGGAACAGCAGGAAGAACCACAGGATCCACAGGAACAGCCACAACATGGTGAGGAAGGCGTTGAGGAGCGGATAGTCGTCCACGAGGATGGCTCCTGTCGTGCGTGGCGCCGACCGGCGGTCCATGGACGGGCTCGACAACACAGCCCTGGTGACACGCGGCCCGCGCGCTCTTGACCCCTTCTCCCAGTCGAACCCCGCCCACCCCGGCCCGCAACCGGTGGGGGAGGCACCGCTTCCCCCGCCCGAGCCGAACGGCCCCGATCACCGGACGCCCGTGCCCTGTCCGGTCTGCGAGAAGGCCTGGGACTTCCCTCGGTCCCGTGGCTGCTCTGACGCGGTCGACCGAGGGGGCAACCGTCGAGTGGGTGGGCGGTGCTGCCGAGTCACGCCCCCGGGGCGCGTGATCGTGGCGGTGTCGGAGCGGTGCGGCGCCGAAGTTCGACGGTGATGCGCATACGTGCCTCACCGGGCACCGCCTGCCGACTGCCCCTGCCGTCTGCCGGCAGACTCGGCGTCTGGTCCCGGGGTGTTCCGCTCCGGTGCCCTCCGCACGGATGCGGTCACGTGTGGCGTCCGGCGGCCGGGTGGCAACTGGCCGGTCGATTCGGTGAACCTGCTCAGTGCCTCGTGCGCCACCTGGGAAGCGATCCTTGCAACGGTCCGGTCGGCGACGATGATCGCACCGCGCTCCCGCGAGGATGGCCCGGACGCAGATCGGCTTCACCCGTCACCGCAGCCCGTCTCCTCGACCCCGTCGCCGGTCATCGCGGGTCCCCTCCTGCCGGTCCCGGCGGCGGACGAAGTCGCCCAGTTCGAGGTCACCTTCCATGAACCGCCCGAGCGCGAGGCCGACGACGCCCAGCCCCAGCACCAGCAGGAAAGCCCAGAAGCCACCGAAATACGCGGCGAAACCCAGCGCCATTCCGACCATCAAGCCCACCACAGCCCTGCTCATCACGCGCTCCTTCACTCAAGCGAGCTGCTCCGCCCCGGCCGGCGGATGCGCTGCCGCTCTTCCCCTTCGTCCTCCTCGTCGGGCAGCTTCACGTCGCTGACCAGGATGTTGACTTCCACGGCCGCGAGAACCGGGCGCACCGCCAGGCTCTGCGCCGGGGTTCTCAGTCATCGGGACATTCCTCTCTCACAGAAGCCCAATTTGCAACCTTTATTAAGAGTACAGACTATTTATGGTGTTTTGACGGGCATGTGGACTGTGAGGCGGAGTGCTCCAACGAGTGGCCCGAGCGTCCCTGCCCGGGCCCCTCGCGGACACTCCGGGCGCAACGCGGCACGGCGAGAACCGCAGCCATGGAAGAAAAGGGGGTGGGGGTCGGTGAGAACCGAGACGTGGACGCAGGCAGTACGGCACCAGCTCGACCTGGGCCGGCTGCTCCCGCTCGGCGGGCCCGACGACGGGACATGGATTACCGAGCAAGCGGCCGGCCGGGCCTTGGGGCGCGCTGCCACCGAGGTTCCCGGTGTTTGGCTGCAGTCGCTGCGCATCGGGCCGGCACCACTCGAGCCCGTCTCCGAGCCGGCCGTCCGTCCGCCGGTCAGCGCGCTACCGCCCGGCCCGCTCCGGATCGAGGCCGCGTTCGCAGCATCCCTCCGGCAGCCACTGCCTCACACCGCCGACCAGTTGAGGAACACACTGCTCAAGGCGGCCACCGAACGGCTCGGCCTGTCCACCGTGACAGCCGACTTGCGCGTCACCGATCTCCATGAGGGCCCGGAGACAGGCGGGAATTCTCAGACCGTACCGAGGGCCCCGCAGAAAGCCGCAGCGGCGCGGGGCTTGCCCCCTGCGACAAAAACAGGATCCATGCGGGGGCTCGCCGGAGAGCTGGCCGACGTCGCGGCGGCCGTTCCGGGCGTCGCCCACCTCACCACCCTGCTGGGAAGCCGCCCGGTCAAGGTGGAGCAACATGACGATCCACCCGGCCGGCACATCGAAGTTCGGCTCGCGGTCGCCCCCGGATACCTTCCGGTGGAAGTCGCCCGCGCCGTCCGGGCAGCGGTGGCCGGCTCGGCCACCGGTGGCACCCCGGGCCCGGTCACCACTGCCGTCCTCATCACGGAAACCGCGGCCCAGCCAGACGTCAACGGCGGCTTGACGCGCTGGGCCTGATGCCGATCGCGCTTCTCCAGCCTCACCCGCGGCGGCCCGAACACGCGGACACCAGCCTCGGTGTCGCCGTTGCCGTTTTCCAGGTGGGATCCGGCTCCTCCGAGCGAGGTTGTCCGGCTTGGAGTCCTGCTGGTGGGCGGCCGGAGGTTCGCGATCGAACTCGCGGTGGGCCGCCGAATCCGAAACCAGGGCGACACCGATGTCCTGCTGCTGCGGCGTGACCAGCTCGTGGTCCAGCAGGCTCTGTCGGGCCGGCCATGGTGGGCCGCCGATCCGCCCGGGCAGCCTGCGTCCGTGGGAGCCCGACGAGGTCCCGTCGCCGGAGGTTCACGACATCTGGCGCCGACCCGGGCCCGACGGTCCCTGGTACATCCGGAACATGATCGACGAGTCTCGGGGTCGGGAATGGGTATCACGGCGTGATCCCCGGGTGCACGGACCGATCAGTACGCTCGGCGTCGCGCGTTTGCGCACGGTGGCGGGGCATGATGGGGCGACGGCGGTGGCGGTATGCCCCGAGGGAAGCCCCAACTCCCCGTTCCGCAAGGCCCGTTCGCGGCAGGCGTGGCAGATGGGTCCGTCCGGCCGGTTCCCGGATTCGGCTGCCCGGCGGCCGCTGCGTGCGAGGTGCGTATGTGGGTCTGTGCCACCGCTGGTACTGCTCGCGGCTGTCACTCCCACGGGCCCGCCTTGCGTGTTGGGCAGCCCTTTGTGTATGACGCCTTGTATTCGTAATGCCACGCTTCGTTGTCGTATGGGCGGCACCAGCCGTACGCGGAGCCCTTGCGGTCGAGCCAGGTCTGCGCGGCGCGCGGCGCGATGTCGATCGCCAGGCCGTGTACGTGCAGCGACATCTCCGGGGGCAACACCCGCCGCATCGCCGCCTGGCGCGAACCCTTCGCCTTCAACTCCTCCTCCCACAGCTCTTGTTGGTGCGTCCACGAACGTTTGCCCGAGGTGAGGGAGAGGGTGATGCCCTCCTTCGCCATGTCCGCCTTGATGCGGTTGTACGCGGTGTACGCGGGTCGCGTCAGTGCGCTCGGGTCGGTCGGCGCGTCCACGTCGTTCTTCGGCGGTCCGGACGCAGAGGCCGAGGCGGAGGCCGAAGCGGATTCGGCGATCGGGGTGGCGGTATCGGCCTTCCCGCCGTCGCCGCCGAGCAGTTCGACCCCGATGGCGCCCGTCGCGCCGAGCGCCAGCAGACCGCCCAGTACCCACGCGACCCTCACCCCCCGCCGGCGGCCGGTCGGCTCGCGCGCCGGCGCCGCGGGAGGCGTGGCGGGCTGCGCCGGTATGGTGATCGTGTGGGCGTCGGGCGGCACGACGTACGGCTCCGGCTGCGGTGATGTGGTGTGGTCCATGCCTTCACTGAAGACGAAGGACCGTTGCGGGGGCGTATCCCGTTTTCGATACGGCCGCGATACGCGTAGTCCCCGGCATCCCCGAACCGGCACAGGCCGACTGTGCGACGGTATCGCCGATGGTCACCTCACCCGCCACCCGGCCGAGCCCGCCCCCGGGTCGGCCGACAGCGCGTCACCTGCCGGGCTCGACACCTTCGTCGGGAATCGGTGGCCGGTGAACGTGACCGCGATCCGCAGCCCCTGCATTCCCGGTGTGGCGGAGGACACGACGCAGGGCATCCTCGACATCTTCATCCTCCGGGAGCCGGCCACGACCGGAACAAGTGCATGGTGGTCGTTACCCACTCCCAGCGGCTCGCCGCATGGTCCGACCGTACTCTGACCCTGACCCTGACCCTGTGCAAGGGCAAGGTCGGCGCTGCTTCGCGCCGAGGCCGATGTACGAGGGCGAGCCGTCGGGGTACGGGTCCGCGTTGCTTCGGCAAGGCCTTGCCGGGCACGGATCACGTGGCACGATCCGGCGTGCGGGCTCGGGCGACGCGCGGATCGGTGGGATCGGTCGGCTCGGTGGGATCGCTCGGATCAGGGTCGCCGTGGTGGTCGGTACGTTGAGTACGGCCTCCATGTGTTGAGATCATTCGTCCATGAGCAGCGACCTGGAAGTGAGTGCTCTCGCGATCAATGTCACGATCCCGCAGGCGCTCCGCTGGACGGACACTCGTCGCGGTGAAGCGTTCACGCTGACCACACTCAACGTCCGGCTTCTCCCGGACGGTCACCTCGCCGTGAAGGCCTACGGCCGGCCGGTCGGCGGCGGTCGGGGCGCGTATGTCTCCTTCCCTGTCCCCGACAAGCCCGAACTGGCGGCCCTGGTCGCCGGCGCTGCCGGCCGTGCCGGGGAGTTGTGGGCCGCTCATCGGGGTCTCGGCTGAGCTCGGTTCGACTCGAAAGGCGGACGGACCCGCCCTCGGCCTCGGATCGCGGGACCGCACCGCGTCGAGGATGTGGACTCGGTCAAGCGTCGGTTAGGCTGTGCCCGCGTGTTCATATCGTGTGACGCGCAGTCAATTGCCGGTTATCCGTGGGGGATTCGCATGACAGAGCGCTCGATCGACGCGCAGGACGATGCCCGGGATCGGGCGAAGGACAACCCGCCGGGCGGGTTCGATATCGGCGTTCCCAGCGTGGCACGAATGTACGACTACTATCTCGGCGGCAAGGACAACTACCGAGCCGACCGCGAGGCCTCCGAGGAGTTGTCCAAAGCGGCGCCGGGCACGCGCGCGCTCGCGATCAACAACCGGCGTTTCCTCCAGCGCGCGGTCCGGGTGCTGGCGAGCGAGTACGGCGTGCGGCAGTTCCTCGACCACGGATCGGGCCTGCCCACCCAGGACAACGTGCACCAGATAGCGCAGCGCATCGATCCGGCGTCGCGCGTCGTCTACATCGATCACGACCCGATCGTGTTGGCGCACGGGCGCGCGATTCTCGCGGACAACGACCGAACGACCGTGATCACCGCGGACTTTCGGGACACCGACGCGATCATGAACAACGCCGACGTGACCAAGCTGATCGACTTCACCGAGCCGACGGCGGCGCTGTTCGTCTCGGTCCTGCACTGCCTGCCGGACAGCGACGAACCGGCGGCTCTGGTCGAACGCGTCATGGACCGGCTCGCCCCGGGCAGCTTCGTCGTCATCTCGCACCTGGTCTCGGCGGACTCCGAAGTACGCAAGCGGCTCAGCGACTTCATGCTCACCGCCACCCAGGGCAACTGGGGCCGCGTCCGCGAGGCGGCGGACGTCGAGACGTACTTCAGCGGCCTGGAACTGCTCGCCCCCGGCCTCGTCGAGGTCTCCACCTGGCGCCCGGACGCGACGCCCGGGCCGACCCAGGAGACCGCCGAATGGATCGAGTTCGGCGGCGTCGCCCGCAAGCTCTGATCGCGCCCGTACCGACACCGGTCGGCCGCCGCATGCCGGGCCGACCGGTCCCGCCCGGGCCGTTGCCTCCGAGGCGCCCGAGTCCGCGCTACGCGCGTTCCTCGATCGGGCCGCCCCCGGCGGTCCGCGTGAACACCCGGACTCCCGTCGGCGACGAGGACCAACGGCGGGCGGTCCGGGCAGGGTGGGATCAGGGAACGAGCACGACCGTCTTGCCGGGCAGCCGGCCGGCGCCGGCTTCCTCGTGCATGGCGGACAGCTCGGCCACCGGGCGGCGGGCGGCGACGTGGATCCGGAGCTTGCCGGCATCCACCTTGGCGACCAGCTCGGTCAGCTGGGCTCCGTCGCTGCGGACCCACAGGCTCGCGCTGCGCACCCCGCGCGCGGGGTCCTCGGGAATCGGGCCGGCGGTGCTGGCGGCGATCCCGCTGTCGGCGACGTAGTGGGTCAGTTGCGCGAGTTCCTCCGGGGAGACGCGCACGTGGTTGACCACGACCTGGAACGGACCGCCCACGGCGGCCGGGCCCGCGGCGAGGTCGAGGGGGCCGACGACCCGGTCGGCGCCGTAGCCGCGAAGGCGGTCGGCGTGCTGCGGCGCGTCCACCGCGGTCACGTGCGCTCCCGCGTCGACGGCGAGTTGCACCACGAGGCTGCCCACCGCGCCCCCGGCCCCGTTGACCAGGACCGTCCGACCGGGCTTCAACTCGGCGAGTTCGAACGCCGTCTGCCAGGCCGCCAGGCCGGTCAGCGGCAGCGCCGCGGCGTCGATCAGCTCGATGGTCCGGGGCGCCGGGGCCAGGGATTCGGCCGGGGCGAGCACGTACTCGGCGGCGGCGCCGGCGGTGTCGAGGGGCAGCATCGCCACGACCCGGTCGCCCACCTCCAGGCCCGTCACGTCCGCGCCGAGTTCGGCGACGGTGCCCGCCAGGTCGATCCCCGGCACGTACGGGAGAGCGATCGGGATCATCTCGGCCAGGACGCCGGCGCGGATGTGGTCGTCGACGGGGTTGAACGAGGTGGCCGCCACCCGCACCAGCACCTGGCCGGCACCGGGGACCGGACGGTCGACGTCCTCGTAGCGCAGGACCTCGGTGCCGCCGAACTCGTGGAAACGTATTGCCTTCATGGGATTTTCCTCCAGGGTGTGTCGGTGTCGTCGCCGACGGACGAGGCGATCGGGGGGAAGGTGAAGCACGTCGAGGTGCTCAGGTCAGCTGTACCGACCGGGTGGAGTTGCCCATCACCATGCGGTCGATGGCACTCACGGCGCTGCCGGGGTCGTCGGCGGCGCCGACGGTGAGCAGCAGCGGGACGAAGTGTTCGGCCGTCGGATGGGCGACCGCGGCGCCGGGTGCCTTGACGCGGTAGTCGGCGAGGGCGTCGGCGTCGCCCCGGGCGAGGGCGTCGACGGCCCATTCGTCGAAGGCCGTGGTGTCGGCGGCGAGTTCCGGCCGGCGGAAGACGGCGAAGCTGTGCGTCATGAAGCCCGACCCGAGCACGAGGACGCCTTCCTCGCGCAACGGCCGCAGGCGGGCCCCGAGCCCGAGCAGGGCGCCGGGATCGAGGCTGGGCATGGACAGCTGCACGACCGGGACGTCGGCCGCGGGATACATGGCCATGAGCGGGATGAAGGCGCCGTGGTCGAGGCCGCGGCCGGCGAACTCGTGCACCGGTGTCCGGCCCAGCAGGCCCGTGAGCCGCCGAGCCAGGTCGCCGGCGTCCGGAGTCGGGTAGGGGAGGGTCTTGTAGCGGGGGTGGAAGCCGCTGAAGTCATAGTGGAGCGGGGTGCCGGCCGCGGTTCCGGAGATCGCGACCGGTGCTCGTTCCCAGTGCGCCGAGACGACGACGACGGCCCGGGGCTTGGGCATCGACCGGGCCCAGTCGAAGAGGTCGGCGAGCCACTGCGGATCGTCCAGGGTGAACGGCGCGCCGTGGCTGACGAAGAGGCTGGGCAGGGGCCCGTCGGAGGGACTCCACACCCGTTGCTGGCGTGCTTGCGGCAGGACCCGGGCAAGGAGGTCGTCGTATGCCGCGGCCGGTGTGTGCGACGGGACGTGGGAGGTCAAGCCGTTCGGGGAGGTCAAGCCGTTCGGGAAGGCCGGGCCGTTCGGTGCGGCCAGGCTGCTCGTGGTGGGCATCGAAATCAGCTCCTTCACTTGCCTGGGCAAGTACGGTCACTTGCCCAGGCAAGTGAAAACCTAGCCCCTGAAGGCTTGCCCAGGCAAGTGATGTCGGTTTCCCGGGCAAGTATGATGGGGCTCATGGACACCCAGTCACCCTGGCTCGACGACGACCAGCAGGACCTGTGGCAGGCGCTGCTCACGGTCGTCATCGCCCTCCCGGCGGCCCTCGACCGACAACTGCAGCGAGACGCAGGCATCTCCAACTTCGAGTACGGGGTCCTGGCCCGGCTGTCCATGGCGGACGAGGCCACGATGCGGCTCAGCGACCTGGCCCGGGTCTGCGACAGCACCCAACCCCGCCTGTCGAAGGCGATGGACCGCTTCGAAGCCCGCGACTGGGTCACCCGCCGACCCGACCCCGGCGACGGTCGATACACCCTCGCCACCCTGACCGACGCCGGCCGGCAGAAGCTCGTGCAGAGCGCACCGGAGCACGTCGCACAGGTGAAGCGGCTCGTGTTCGACCCGCTCACCGCCGCGCAGCGCCGTCACCTCGGGATCGCACTCACCCGCATCGCCGCCACCGTGCGCCGCGAACTCGAAGGAGGCTGAGCGCCGTTCCGGGCAGCCGTTTCCGTCGGCTTCGCGATGGCGGTGACATGGCGCACGGCGCAGAGATCAGCGCCCGAGCAACGAAGACGCTCTCACCGTCGAAGGTGACGGCAGGGCCTTCGTGGGACGATCCCCCGGTGCACCGGCCCGCCATCCGATCACCCCGACTCTCCGGCCATCCCGCCGGACCGTGCCCCCGCAGAGGAACCGTCATGGCCCTGCACCGCCTGATCTCCGTCACCATCGGCGTCCCCGCCGTCGCGCGAACGGCCGAGTACTACACCGAGTTCGGTCTGTGCCCCGACACCGACGGCTGGTTCACCACCCGCGACGCGGGCCGCCAACTGCGGATCGTCCCCGCCGCCTCGCGCCGCCTGGTCGAAATACGCGTCGGAGTCGACACCCCCGACGACCTGGCCGCCGCCTCCGCGCGCCTGGAGCGCCTGGGCGCAGCCGGTGAAATGGCCGGCGCGACGCTGACCGCGTACGACCGGCCCACCGGTGTGCGCGCCGTCGTGGAGGTCGCACCCAGGCTCGGTCAGGACCCGGCGCCGCCCACCCCGTACAACGGCCCCGGGCGCGTGGAGCGTGCGGGCCGGGCGCCCGGCGTCCTGCGCACCGGCCCGGTACGGCCGCGCAAGCTCGGGCACGTGGTCCTCGGCAGCCCCGACCTCGACGTCTCCACCGCCTTCTTCACCGACGGGCTCGGATTCAAGACCAGCGACATCATCAAGGGCGCCGGCGCGTTCCTGCGCTGTTCGACCGACCACCACAACCTGCTCGTGCTCGCGGCCCCCGTCCCCTACCTGCACCACACCTCGTGGCAGGTCGACGACATCGACGAGGTCGGCCGAGGCGCCGCCGCGATGCTCGAGGACCACCCGGAACGCCACGTGTGGGGTCTGGGCCGCCATCACGCCGGCTCGAACTTCTTCTGGTACCTCAAGGACCCCGCGGGCAACTTCAGCGAGTACTACTCCGATCTCGACTGCATCCCCGAGGACAGCCTGTGGACGCCCGAGGTCCTCGAAGGTGCCAAGGGCCTGTTCAACTGGGGCCCGCCGCCCCCGCCGTCCTTCCTCGCCCCCGAGGATCTCGCCGCGCTGATGACCGGCGCCCACACCGAGTCGAGGTAGAACACGGCGCGGTGGACAGCGGGCGATCGGCGGGGCGCCAGGTCATGGACGCGGGGCCGCGGCTCGGGCTCGATCGGGTGGCCCCACCTCACCGTGGTGCGGTCGCCGTCGCCAGGAACATCGGCATGGCCAGGAAGAGGCGGTCGGCCTCGGCCCGCGCACGCTGCTCGGCGATCCAGCCGTCCGTCCGCTCGCGCGTGACGGCGCCGGTGGAGCAGGCTCCCTCGGCCAGTCCGGTGAGCAAGGGCAACAGGGTCGGCCCCGTGAAAACGCCCGTGTGCACCTCGACCGTCACGTCGCCGAACCAGGCGTCCAGCAGCAGGTTGCGGTACCGACGAGCAGCACGAGGGCTGGTGGTCATCTCGGCGCGGGCGTGCACGATGGTGCGGGTGAGGGCCGGATCGTCGGAGTCGATCACGAAGGTGTCCCAGTCCTGGCCGAACAGCACGATGCGCCCGCCGGGCGTGAGAACCCTGCGGGCCTCGGCCAGTGCCCGCTCCGGCTCGGTCAGTTCATGGAACACCTTGTCGGCGCGGTAGCCGTCCATCGAGGCGTCCGGCAGCGGGAGTTCGTACGCTCCTGCGATCCGGAAGTCCGCTTCGGGCCACCGGCCGCGGGCGACCGCGATCATGCGCTCGTTCGGGTCCACTCCGACGGCCCGCACGTCCCGCTCGGCCAGTTCCGCCACGGCTCGTCCGGCGCCGCAGCCCACGTCCACGACGGATTTTCCGGGTCCGGCGCCGAGCAAGTCGTAGGAGAGGGAGCGCAGTTCCTTTGCGCCCGGCAGGCGATCGGCGGCGTCGAGCCGGGCGATGAGGTGGTCCGTCGGCGGGGGTGTCTGTTCCGTTTCCCTGGTCATGAGCATCAGGTTGGGACTTAATGTCGGGATGAAGTCAAGCGAATCCAAGACGCTCGTCGGCGGTGAGCGTGGCCTGATGAGCATCGGCGCCCTTGCCGAACGCTTCGGTCTGGCCACACACGTCCTGCGTCACTGGGAGGCGATGGGGCTGCTGGCCCCCGCCCGCGACGCCGCCGGCCGCCGCCGCTACCGCACTGCCGACCTCACCCGTGTCGCCGTCATCCTGCGAGGCAAGGAGGCAGGGCTCTCCCTCGACACCATCCGCGCGCTGGTCGCCACCGCCGATGCCGGGCAGCGACGGAACATCCTGTGCGAAGAGGCCGATGCGCTCCGCTCTCGTATCGCGGCTGCGCAGGCATCACTCGAACTCGTCGAATGTGCCCTCGACTGCGCTCAGGAGGACTTCACCCGGTGCGCCCATTTCCGGCAGGTGGTGCGGGATCGGGTCGGCACGGAGGCGGTCGTGCACACTCCCCTCTGAGGCCCGTCCGACCTACGCCCGGTGCCAGGCGGACCAGTGGCCGCCGGTGCTACGCGTCTTGACCCATTGCTCGACGTCTTCCACGCGCGGTCCCGCCCTGCGTGTGTCGCGGATCAGGGCGCGGGGATGGAGTGGCCGGTCGCGGTGGCCGCGGTGTCGACGAGTTCGAGGAGGGTGCCGGTGAACTCGGGCAGCAGGCGCACCGCGACCACCCACGCGTCGGCGTGGTCGAGTCGGGTACGGACGCGGCGGATCAGCTCGCGGGCCGCGGGGGAGCGGAGGAAACCGGGCGTCCGTGCCGCGTGTTCCGTCGCGACATCCGCCGTCAGCGCGGTCTCGCGCGCGAGCGTGTCGCGGGCGAGAGCCGCGTGGGCCTCGGGGCCGGCGCTCGCCGGCAGGCGCCGGACGAGCTCCGGCGGCAGATGCGGTGCCCGGGCGAGGGCGTCCAGGAGCGGCTCGCGCAACCGCGCCGCGAGGTCCGGCACCCAAGCCGGATCACACAGCGTCAAGGCGACGGCCGCCCCGGCACTCCCATCGGACAGGTTCACGCGCACCATCGTCCGCCACGCCCCAGCCCGTGAGAATCGACGTGGACACGACGGCCGAGGCGCCCGGCGGAACCGACGCCCGGCCGATGAGTACCCGTCCTAGCCCTGGCCCAACACCAGTCGCTGGGCGGGGCGTACCGGTCGGCCGAAGTGGGCGCAGCGCTCCTCGAAACCCGGAGGGAGCCACGCGCCGCCCAGCAGCCGTGGGTGGGCCGGAAACGCCGCGAGGGCCGCCAGCGCGAACATCAGGGATGCCCACGGGGTGTTGACGCGCACGCACATGTAGCCCTTGCCGTACATGTCGTGGTAGCGGGCCTCGAAGACGCCGGGCTCGGGCAGGTCGATCTGGTCGAGACCGGTGAAGCCGAGGCTCAGCGGGTTGCGCGGATGCGCGAGGTACGCGGACATCTGCGTGATGGTCAGTTCGCCGCCGCCGTCGTGCACCCAGCGCGGGACGGTGTCCTGCTGCGCACGCTTGCGGCGCGCCGCGTTGCCCAAAGCGTTCAGGGCCAGCGCGCCCACCACGAACCCCGGCTTCCCGATCGCGGCCACGCCGGTGCTGCGGTAACTGCCGTTGCCCACCGCGCGCAGTCGGAAATGCTCCCCCGCTCCGGTCGCGAGTACGCGCTCACCCGGCTCGATCCGGGCCGTGCTCGCGACGAGCGGGCGGCGGTCCGCCTGGCCGGTGACGACATCGGCCACGATGTCGCAGGTGTGCCAGAGGTATTCGTCGTACTGCGTCCACCCGTCGGCCGAGTGGGAGTCCGTTCGATTCCGCACGCTTGTCCCCTTGCCCGGCGAGCCCCGTGCCACGCCGCAACTCCGAGTCTAAGACCGCGTCCCGCGTGGTGGTTCCTGGCAGCGTCGGTCCTGGCGGATCGGTGCGACGGCGAGGGTTAGGGGCCGGGCAGAGGTCGAATGTCGGCCTGTCCTCCACGACTTGGGCTCCGGTGGTGTCGGTGGTCGGGTGACATGGCTCGTGTCGGTGGTTGTTTCGGGCGCTCACGGCCCTCGGGTGCCGGCAACGCCCTTCACGGAAGCGCATACCCGATCCGGGCCAAGTCCTCGGCGAGTTCGCCCACGCTCGCCTCCGGGTTGAGCGACGAGACGAGGGCCTGTGACAGGGGGCGCAGGGCATAGACGTGGCGTACGACCTCGAGGTCGACGGCGACCTCGTAGTAGTCGGCGGCGAACCGCCGGTATGCCTCGGGCCGGCCGTCGGCCAGAACATCGAACAGCTGCTCGGCGCCGTCCGCGTCCCCTCCGTCTCGCGAGAAGACGATCTCGCGTTTCCCGCGTTCCCCGAACGCACGCCTGTGAACGCACCCCGTGTTCTCGCGATGGCCGTCGGAGTCCTCCGCACTTGCCGGGGGAGTGAAGGTCAGTGGCTCGTCGGATGTCTCGCGACGGGCTTGATGTAGCGGTGGCAGGGGACGAGGACGGAGCCCGTGACGCTGTCCGCCGGATAGTCGAACAAGCCTTCGTCGGTCCAGCCGTTGCGTGCGTAGAATCTGCGGGCCCGGGTGTTGCCGCCCACGACGGCCAACCAGGCCCGATCATGGCCGCCGGCGCCGACGAGGCGCTCGGCTTCCGCGAGCAGTAAGTCCCCCACCCCGATGCCGCGGCGCTCTTTCGACACGTAGATCTGTTCCACCTCGTCGTCGATCACCGTTACGAAACCCGCCACCGCTTGATCGGTGTCGACGACGACCGTGGCGTTGATACGTTCGAGCGCCCGTGTCCTGAACGACGTCGCGCCGCGTACGGCGACGAGAGTATCGGGAACGTGCCCCAGATGGCTTTCACGCCACCCTCGTTGCCAGATCTCCGCGATCGTTCCCACATCGTCCGGATTTGCGGGCCGAAGCATCAAGAACCCCCTGTCAAGCGTCATCGTTCGAACATCCGGCGAGTCCGGCGAGTCCGGCGAGCATCCGGCCGCCGGCGCCTTGCGGCCTCATTGAGGTCATGCCGATTTCGACCGCCTCCGTCAGACGCGGGTGACTTCTTCCAGGTGGCCGAGGGCTCGGCTGCCCGTCCCGGCTGTGCGGTCACCCTCGGGACAATCCTGGCAGCGGAGCACTCGCGGACCGAAACCCTTTCGGCCGTCGCCGAAACGCCTGTCGCAAAACCGCCTTGGCGCGGTCCGAGGCATCCGGAGAAGATGACCTTCACGCCACCTCAGAAGGACATCTCGTGCTGCGCATCACGTTCACGTCGGAAGACCTGGTCAGGACTCGGATCGCCGCGACGTGGGGCCCGCTCGGCGAGACGTTCTTCTCCCTGACGACCCTGCAACAGCCCCAGGGGGAAGCTCTGTTCGGTGCTTGGCGTCAGAGGGTCCAGGCCGAGTCGGCCGCTCGAACGCATCCGGCTTCGGCTCTCTTCCACGAGGCCTTCATGGATCTGTTCACCGTGACGGGAGCGTCAACCTCGATAGAGGAAGGCCTCGAGGCTGTGCGCGCGGCCCGAGCGGACCACCTGCACGCCGAACTCGCCGGAGCGGCCCACGCCCGCGTCCGCTACTCGCGTTGCACGGGACCGTGGGCGGGTACCGCATGGGGAGACATTGCGCACCACCGCGCGGACCGCGAGGAACTGGTGGCCTATCTCCAGGACTCTCACCGCGCTGCCGTAGCCCCTTATTGGCCGCGCATCCTGTCACGCTTACAGGCCGAGCAGGCCGGTCATGCCCGCACACTCGCGGAGCACGGAGTGGAAGCGATGCTCGCGGGGCTGCCGCCCGGATTCCGCTGGCAGGCCCCGACTCTGGAGATCGGCCGAGGAGCACTCACCGGTACCGTCGAACTGGCCGGCCGAGGTCTGTTGCTGGTTCCCTCCGCCTTCTGCCAGACCAGGCCCATCACCTACACCAGCCCCACGGACGATCAGGCGCCCGTCCTGCTGTTCATACCCGTCATCCGCAACGTCACCGACGCCGCCGGCCTGCTGACGACACCGGAAAGTGGACTGGACAAAGCGCTGTCCGCCCTCCTGGGCCGCACGCGCGCCCGCACCCTCGACGCCATCGGCGACGGCCCCTGCACCACCGGACAACTGGCCGAGCGAATCTGCGCATCCCCGCCCAGCGCCAGCGAGCACGCCACCATCCTCCGCCAGGCCGGCCTCGTCACCACCACCCGGCACGGCAACGCCGTACTACACACGCTCACTCCCCTCGGGAACGCGCTCCTCAACGGCCACCACTTCCAGGGGCCGATCCCGAAACCACCGCACGGACGTGCCACCGCATAGCCGGACGTCAAACTGAAGGCCCCACGTCCTCCGGACGCCTTGGGTTCCGGCCTTTACGCCGAGCGAGGGTGGCATCCCGCTCGCCCCCGCCGGCAATGGTTCCGCCGATTGCGGATCCGATGGAAGTCCGCGACCACATCCGCACGGCATCCGTCGGACGGCGAAGCGCTCCCGGCCCGCGAGGAGGTCGCGCCGCGTCGTGTCGTTAGCGCGGATCGTGAGGTGGCGCGGGGAAGGTGGGGAGACGGCCGGGGGGCTCGGTCGGTGGGTGGTCGGTGGCAGGTCTGCCGTACCAGTCCAGGCAGACGACCAGGGCGTCGTCGTCGGGGACGGGCCGTCCGCGGTGGCTGGTGAGTTCGCGCAGGACCGCGCGCGGCATCTCGGCGGGCGGCAACAGCCGGGTGGCGTTGATCGCCCGGGCCAACGCGCGGTCGCCGTAGGCTTCGCCGGCCGGTGAGGCGACCGCGTGGACGCCGTCGCTGACGAACACGAGACGGTCGCCGGGCCTGACGTAAAACTCCTGCGCCGTGTAGTCGGTCTCCTCGAACATGCCCAGGGGCAGTTGCGCGTCGAAGTCGACCGGTGCCACGGCCCCGTCGCGCAGGAGCAGCAGGCGCGGGGAGCCGGCGTCGACCACCTGGACCCGTCCGGTGGCCAGTTCGAAGTCCAGCAGCAGGACCGACAGGTAGGCGTCGCCGCGGTGCCGGGCGAAGACGGCCTGATCGGCCAGGGCGGCCTGGTCGGCGATGGGGATGCCGGCGCGCCGGGCGTTGCGCAGGGCGTTGATCGTGAGGTTGCTGAGCAGGGCGGCGTCGATGCCCTCGCCCATGCCGTTGGTCACCGTCAGGACGAGGTGGTCGGCGGTGGCGGACCAGTCGAAGTTGTCGCCGTGCACGGCGTAGGCGGGTTCGAGTTGGGCGCCGATGGCGTACTCGTCGCGGCTGCAGGCTCGTCCCGGCAGGAGTTGCCACTGCATCTCGGCCGCCAGGGTCAGGCGATCCTTGCGCCGGGCCCGGAGGTAGACGTCCGTGTCGCGCTCGGCGACGATCACCGCGTGGGCGAGCATCTCGGCGATGTCGGCGAGCTCGGCCACGATCGTCGGCGGGCAGGCGTCGGTGGGCAGGGCGACGGTGAGTACACCGAGGCGGTCGCCACGTACGGTCACCGGGAGGTGGACGACGGTGGCGTCTTCCTGAGCGTCGTGTACGGGCTCCTGCGCGCCGAAGGCTCGGCCCTGGGGGCTGTTGTCGACGGAGAGGGGTTCGGTGGCGTGCGGGAGCGCGGACACCGATTGCAGGACGGTCAGGCTGTAGTCGGCCATCAGCAGGTCGACGGATTCTGCCCGATAGTGCCTCGTCAGCACGCTTCGGATGGCGTCCGGCAGCCCATGCGGAGGTGCGGCGCGCAGCGCGCGCTCGGCTTCCTCGGATGCGTTCACGGTATGTCTTCAGCCGTTCTCTGCGGGGTGCGGCGGTGGCACCCTCGTGCGTGTCCGTGGAACGGCCCGGGCCGCCTGTCGGATCAACCGCTTTTTCAGCGTCTATTGTGGTCACGGCGCGGCCGTGGGGCCGGGGCCGTTTCGGGCGTCAGAGTAAGGCGGTGAGCGGGGTTAGCTCCTCTCGATACGACCATTCGGACGAGACCGCGCGCGTGGCGACCGCAGCGGCCGAGTTGCTCGAAATGCTGCTGGGGCGGGCGTCCACCGCACCCGTTTCCACCTCACAGCTGCGCGCGCTGTTTCTGCTCGAGCAGCACGAGGGGATCAACCTGCGCACGTTGGCCGACGGCCTGCGGTCGACGCCCTCCTCGACGAGTCGCCTGTGTGACCGCCTGCAGGCGGTGGGTTTCGTCGAGCGCCTGCCCAGCGCCAGCAGTCGTCGCGAACTGCAATTGCGGCTGAGCCGGCGGGGCTGCGCCTTCCTGGCGGATCTGCGGGCCCGCCGTGAGCGGGAGCTGGCGGTCGTCACCGCGCGCATGTCGGGCGAATCCCGGGCGATGCTGCTCAAGGGGCTCGAATCCCTGCAAAACGCCGCCATTCCGGTTCTGGACGAGATGCCGGACGCCTCGCTCGCCCCGCACGCGCAGACCGCTTGAGGGGACCGGACGCCACGTGCAGGCGGCACGGTGCGCCCGCTTCATCGTGTGCCGGGAGCGCCGAGCACGTCGACTACGTCCGGCGGATGCGTCGCGACCGGACGCCGGCCGATGCCGATGTCCCATGGCGACTCCTTTCGTCGGACGAGCGGCGACACCCGACCGCAGGCGAGCGGACCGAGCAACGCGACCAATGTCGTTGTCTTCGACGCCGGTTGCCCTGCCCCGCCGTCCGAAGCGAAGCGTATCGAATGATTGACCGATGACAAATGTTGCGGGTGGACATGTGTCACGGGCTCGGTCCGCGTGAGCCCGGGCGCGCTCCTCGGGGACGACCTCGTGACGCGACCCGGACAACGCGCGGGCGCGTGCGACGGGCGGGCGCCGCGCGGGTGGGCAGGGTCCGTCGCGCGGCCCGCCGCGTGGACGCGAGGCGCCGGCCGGCCGCCGTCGGGCGCCGGCCCTCAGGGAACGGGGGCGGATTCGGCGTCGCCGCCCGCGTCCGCTGCGGCCCGACCGCCGGCGTCGGTGTGCCCGGTGAGGTACCCGTCGACGCCGGTGATCTCGAGCAAGCGGGTCAGGTGGACGGGTTGCCGGTGCAGGTGCACGGTGACTCCGGCGGAATGTGTGCGGCGACCCACGCCGATCAGAGCGGACAGTCCGCCGGAGTCGATGGCGGTCAGGCCTTCCCAATCCAGGTGCACATGACGCAGGGCCGGCCCGTGCTGCTCCGCGTGTGCGTCCAGCGCCGAATTCACCGTGTGGGTGAACGCATCGATGGAGTCGTAGTCGAGGTCTCCCCGGATGGCCAGGTGCAGCGAGTGGGCGTCGTCGGCCTGGACGCGGACGGAGAGCTCGACCGGCACGTACGAGGTCATGCGGTGAGTCCCGGACCGGAGTGGGCGGGGGCCATGGGCAGGGTGTCGGCGGCGATGTCGAGAAAAGTGCGGGCGCGGGGGAAGTCGTGCAGTTGCCCGGCCAGGACGTCCAACCCCATGCGCAAGCCGGCGACGGGCACGTGACGGGCGGCGAGGATGTCCGCGGTCCACGTGACGAACGAGGTGAACAGCGCGACGTCGTCGACGTAGAGGGCCGTGGCGAGGAAGTCCACGATGTGGGCGAGGTCTTCGGCGGTTCGTTCGCGCTGGGCGGCGCTGTACGAAGGCATGGCGGGCAGACGCTCGTCCAGGCCGGCCAGACACTGCCGCACCAGGGTGGTGCGGCGGGTCTTGACGAGGGTGTACTCCTGGTCGCCGAGGTGGGGCAGGTCGTCGATCTGATGCCGCTGAACCGCCCGATGGCTGGTGAGACCCCGGGCCAAGAGGTCGGCGGCGCGTCGCGCGTCGGGGGCCCAGGCGTCGGCCCGCAGCAGACGGGCGTAGCGGCCGTCGACTCCGAAGGCGGCGCCGCCGACCATGACCGGGATACCGAGTGACTGCACGGCGGTCACCGCCTGGTGCGCCGTGGGCAGGTGGGTGGGCAACGAGGCCGACAGCAGCACGGCGGCCGGGTTGGTCTGGTGCACGTGTGCGATCAGGTGCGGGGTGGGGGTATGGGCGCCGAGGAAGTCCACCCGCCAGCCGCGCCGAGTGAGCACCTCGGCCAGCAGCCGGGCGGGCAGGGAGTGCCATTCGCCGTCGACGCAGGCCACCGTGATCCGCCCCCGACTCCGCGGGAGGGGCGGGGCGGGTCGGTGGTGGGCGAGGGCGGCGATGACCCGGTCGGTGATCGCGGTGGCCGCGTGTTCCTCGGCCACACTGATCCGGTCGGCGGCCCATTCCACCCCGATGCGGTGCTGCACGCCGGCCACGACGTCCAGCAACAACGACTCACGATCGGCTCCCGCATCGGCCGCCGCGGCGACCAGCCGCATCGCGGCCGGCTCGTCCCTGCCGATCACCGCCGCCCACAGTCGCTCCGAAAGCTCCGGGGCCGTGTCGTGGTTCGTGGCGTCGGTCATCACGGTTCCTCGCGTTGCAGGTGGGAGTCCCCGTGCCCGCCCACGACATCGAGCGCGTCGTGGCCGTCCGTCGGGCTGGTGATCGCCAGGGTGGCCATGTCGTCGTGACGGCCGCCGCCCAGCCACTGCGCCGCCAGCATCTGTACGCGTTCCACCACCGCCTCCGCCGGCATCCGCGCGCACTCGCGCAGGGCCTCTTGCAGTCTCGCCTCACCGTAGAGCTGGTTGCCCAGTGGCCCGCCGCGGGCCTCGGTGATGCCGTCCGTGTAGAGCAGGCACGTTTCCCCCGGCGCCAGAACCACATCCACGCTCCGCGCCCGGACCTCGGGCAGAGCCCCGATGAGGGTGCCGCCGGTGGCGGCTTCCTCCACCCGCCCGCCGGCCCGGACGATCAGCGGCGGGAGATGTCCGGCGCTCGTCAGCCGCAGCCGCACCTGCCCCGCACTGCGTCGAACGGAGGCCAGCACCAGGGTTGCGAACCGGGTGTGGTGGGAGTTGATCAGGGCGTCGTTGAGGAGGGCAAGGACCTGCTGGTGATCACCGGACAGCGGCAACAGCGCGTGCAGCACGCTGCGGATCTTGCCCGTCAGCACGGCGGCCTCCAGGCCTTTGCCCGCCACGTCCCCCAGCACGACGAACGTCTCCCCGGAGGGATCCACCCCGGGATGGACGTCGTAGAAGTCACCGCCGACACGCTCGTGGTCCTGTGCGGCCCGGTAGACACCGGCGTACTCCACGCCGTGCACCCGCTCCAGCCGCGGCGGCAACAATTCCCGCAGAAGTGTGGCCGTGATCGACGCCTGCTCCGCATACAGCCGCGCCGCCGACAGGGCGGTGCCCGCGCGTGCGGCGAAGAGCCGCGCGAAGACTTCCTCACCGTCCGTGAACGCCCGTTGTGTACTGGGACGCATCAGGATCAGCACTCCGGCGGGAACCCCGTGCCCGGGCAACGGGGTGACGATCACCGACCCGATCACACCGGCGAAGCCCGGTGGCACCACCCAGTCGGGGACCTCGCCCGGGTCGATCCACCGCGTCGGTACCGGCGGAAATCCTTGCAACGCCTCCGCCAGCCCGGGAAGCGTTCCCGTGTCGATTGACATCACTGCCTTCGTGACCTCGCCGCCGACCTGCGCATACGTCAGCGCATGACGGCGACCCTGGCCCGGGGCGATGATGACCGCCGCATCCGCGAGGTGATCCGCAGCCATCCGCGCGGTCACCTCCGCGCAGCGCTCCACGTTCAGCGACGACAACAACGCACTGGAGATCTCCGCCAGCAACGCGGCGCGCTCACGTTCACCGCGCAACGCCCGCTCGGCCAGACGCAGATCGGTATCCTCCACCAGCCACCACACCACATCCCCGCCCTCGCCCGGCGAAGGATGCGCTTCGAACGTACGGCCGGCGACCGCGCCCGAGACGGCCTCCCGAGGCGCCCCGACCGACGGCAGGCGATGGTGCGCCTCTGCGAGCCAGTGCGGCAGGCCGCCTGCCGCCAGACTCTCACCGGCCTCTGCGGCGTGCGCGAACAGGCAGTGCGCGACTTCATTCGTTTCGACGATGTCCCCGGCCCGGTCGGCGACGAGGACGGGATAGGGAGCGTTACTCCACGCGGTGCCGACGCGAACGCCACCATCGCGCGGAATGTCGGGGGTACCCGAAGAACGGATCACAAGCCGGGGAACGCATCGCGCGCACCCCACCACCTCTCTGTCGTTCGACAACAGTTGTCTTCCTGCAACCGTGTCGCATGCGCCGGCCGTATGCAACACCCGGCTCACAATCCGACAATTGACCCATTACGTCACATGAGGACCATTTCGTCGCGCGCGACGCCTCCACTCGACCGCCGCTTCCCGAGCGCGGCGGGACATGCCTGGGGCGGATGGCGCCACACCCGGACGGTCGACCGCCTTCTCGCCGGGGCGTCGCGAAGCGCGGTTTCCGGGCCGGCGGGGGACGGGTCCTGCGACCCCGGCGACCACGATGCCTCGGACGCGGTCGGCCCGGCCACCGAATTCGGTGGCCGGGCCGACCGCGTCCGAGGCATCGTGGTCGCCGGGGTCGCAGGACCCGTCCCCCGCCGGCCCGGAAACCGCGCTTCGCGACGCCCCGGCGAGAAGGCGGTCGACCGTCCGGGTGTGGCGCCATCCGCCCCAGGCATGTCCCGCCGCGCTCGGGAAGCGGCGGTCGAGTGGAGGCGTCGCGCGCGACGAAATGGTCCTCATGTGACGTAATGGGTCAATTGTCGGATTGTGAGCCGGGTGTTGCATACGGCCGGCGCATGCGACACGGTTGCAGGAAGACAACTGTTGTCGAACGACAGAGAGGTGGTGGGGTGCGCGCGATGCGTTCCCCGGCTTGTGATCCGTTCTTCGGGTACCCCCGACATTCCGCGCGATGGTGGCGTTCGCGTCGGCACCGCGTGGAGTAACGCTCCCTATCCCGTCCTCGTCGCCGACCGGGCCGGGGACATCGTCGAAACGAATGAAGTCGCGCACTGCCTGTTCGCGCACGCCGCAGAGGCCGGTGAGAGTCTGGCGGCAGGCGGCCTGCCGCACTGGCTCGCAGAGGCGCACCATCGCCTGCCGTCGGTCGGGGCGCCTCGGGAGGCCGTCTCGGGCGCGGTCGCCGGCCGTACGTTCGAAGCGCATCCTTCGCCGGGCGAGGGCGGGGATGTGGTGTGGTGGCTGGTGGAGGATACCGATCTGCGTCTGGCCGAGCGGGCGTTGCGCGGTGAACGTGAGCGCGCCGCGTTGCTGGCGGAGATCTCCAGTGCGTTGTTGTCGTCGCTGAACGTGGAGCGCTGCGCGGAGGTGACCGCGCGGATGGCTGCGGATCACCTCGCGGATGCGGCGGTCATCATCGCCCCGGGCCAGGGTCGCCGTCATGCGCTGACGTATGCGCAGGTCGGCGGCGAGGTCACGAAGGCAGTGATGTCAATCGACACGGGAACGCTTCCCGGGCTGGCGGAGGCGTTGCAAGGATTTCCGCCGGTACCGACGCGGTGGATCGACCCGGGCGAGGTCCCCGACTGGGTGGTGCCACCGGGCTTCGCCGGTGTGATCGGGTCGGTGATCGTCACCCCGTTGCCCGGGCACGGGGTTCCCGCCGGAGTGCTGATCCTGATGCGTCCCAGTACACAACGGGCGTTCACGGACGGTGAGGAAGTCTTCGCGCGGCTCTTCGCCGCACGCGCGGGCACCGCCCTGTCGGCGGCGCGGCTGTATGCGGAGCAGGCGTCGATCACGGCCACACTTCTGCGGGAATTGTTGCCGCCGCGGCTGGAGCGGGTGCACGGCGTGGAGTACGCCGGTGTCTACCGGGCCGCACAGGACCACGAGCGTGTCGGCGGTGACTTCTACGACGTCCATCCCGGGGTGGATCCCTCCGGGGAGACGTTCGTCGTGCTGGGGGACGTGGCGGGCAAAGGCCTGGAGGCCGCCGTGCTGACGGGCAAGATCCGCAGCGTGCTGCACGCGCTGTTGCCGCTGTCCGGTGATCACCAGCAGGTCCTTGCCCTCCTCAACGACGCCCTGATCAACTCCCACCACACCCGGTTCGCAACCCTGGTGCTGGCCTCCGTTCGACGCAGTGCGGGGCAGGTGCGGCTGCGGCTGACGAGCGCCGGACATCTCCCGCCGCTGATCGTCCGGGCCGGCGGGCGGGTGGAGGAAGCCGCCACCGGCGGCACCCTCATCGGGGCTCTGCCCGAGGTCCGGGCGCGGAGCGTGGATGTGGTTCTGGCGCCGGGGGAAACGTGCCTGCTCTACACGGACGGCATCACCGAGGCCCGCGGCGGGCCACTGGGCAACCAGCTCTACGGTGAGGCGAGACTGCAAGAGGCCCTGCGCGAGTGCGCGCGGATGCCGGCGGAGGCGGTGGTGGAACGCGTACAGATGCTGGCGGCGCAGTGGCTGGGCGGCGGCCGTCACGACGACATGGCCACCCTGGCGATCACCAGCCCGACGGACGGCCACGACGCGCTCGATGTCGTGGGCGGGCACGGGGACTCCCACCTGCAACGCGAGGAACCGTGATGACCGACGCCACGAACCACGACACGGCCCCGGAGCTTTCGGAGCGACTGTGGGCGGCGGTGATCGGCAGGGACGAGCCGGCCGCGATGCGGCTGGTCGCCGCGGCGGCCGATGCGGGAGCCGATCGTGAGTCGTTGTTGCTGGACGTCGTGGCCGGCGTGCAGCACCGCATCGGGGTGGAATGGGCCGCCGACCGGATCAGTGTGGCCGAGGAACACGCGGCCACCGCGATCACCGACCGGGTCATCGCCGCCCTCGCCCACCACCGACCCGCCCCGCCCCTCCCGCGGAGTCGGGGGCGGATCACGGTGGCCTGCGTCGACGGCGAATGGCACTCCCTGCCCGCCCGGCTGCTGGCCGAGGTGCTCACTCGGCGCGGCTGGCGGGTGGACTTCCTCGGCGCCCATACCCCCACCCCGCACCTGATCGCACACGTGCACCAGACCAACCCGGCCGCCGTGCTGCTGTCGGCCTCGTTGCCCACCCACCTGCCCACGGCGCACCAGGCGGTGACCGCCGTGCAGTCACTCGGTATCCCGGTCATGGTCGGCGGCGCCGCCTTCGGAGTCGACGGCCGCTACGCCCGTCTGCTGCGGGCCGACGCCTGGGCCCCCGACGCGCGACGCGCCGCCGACCTCTTGGCCCGGGGTCTCACCAGCCATCGGGCGGTTCAGCGGCATCAGATCGACGACCTGCCCCACCTCGGCGACCAGGAGTACACCCTCGTCAAGACCCGCCGCACCACCCTGGTGCGGCAGTGTCTGGCCGGCCTGGACGAGCGTCTGCCCGCCATGCCTTCGTACAGCGCCGCCCAGCGCGAACGAACCGCCGAAGACCTCGCCCACATCGTGGACTTCCTCGCCACGGCCCTCTACGTCGACGACGTCGCGCTGTTCACCTCGTTCGTCACGTGGACCGCGGACATCCTCGCCGCCCGTCACGTGCCCGTCGCCGGCTTGCGCATGGGGTTGGACGTCCTGGCCGGGCAACTGCACGACTTCCCCCGCGCCCGCACTTTTCTCGACATCGCCGCCGACACCCTGCCCATGGCCCCCGCCCACTCCGGTCCGGGACTCACCGCATGACCTCGTACGTGCCGGTCGAGCTCTCCGTCCGCGTCCAGGCCGACGACGCCCACTCGCTGCACCTGGCCATCCGGGGAGACCTCGACTACGACTCCATCGATGCGTTCACCCACACGGTGAATTCGGCGCTGGACGCACACGCGGAGCAGCACGGGCCGGCCCTGCGTCATGTGCACCTGGATTGGGAAGGCCTGACCGCCATCGACTCCGGCGGACTGTCCGCTCTGATCGGCGTGGGTCGCCGCACACATTCCGCCGGAGTCACCGTGCACCTGCACCGGCAACCCGTCCACCTGACCCGCTTGCTCGAGATCACCGGCGTCGACGGGTACCTCACCGGGCACACCGACGCCGGCGGTCGGGCCGCAGCGGACGCGGGCGGCGACGCCGAATCCGCCCCCGTTCCCTGAGGGCCGGCGCCCGACGGCGGCCGGCCGGCGCCTCGCGTCCACGCGGCGGGCCGCGCGACGGACCCTGCCCACCCGCGCGGCGCCCGCCCGTCGCACGCGCCCGCGCGTTGTCCGGGTCGCGTCACGAGGTCGTCCCCGAGGAGCGCGCCCGGGCTCACGCGGACCGAGCCCGTGACACATGTCCACCCGCAACATTTGTCATCGGTCAATCATTCGATACGCTTCGCTTCGGACGGCGGGGCAGGGCAACCGGCGTCGAAGACAACGACATTGGTCGCGTTGCTCGGTCCGCTCGCCTGCGGTCGGGTGTCGCCGCTCGTCCGACGAAAGGAGTCGCCATGGGACATCGGCATCGGCCGGCGTCCGGTCGCGACGCATCCGCCGGACGTAGTCGACGTGCTCGGCGCTCCCGGCACACGATGAAGCGGGCGCACCGTGCCGCCTGCACGTGGCGTCCGGTCCCCTCAAGCGGTCTGCGCGTGCGGGGCGAGCGAGGCGTCCGGCATCTCGTCCAGAACCGGAATGGCGGCGTTTTGCAGGGATTCGAGCCCCTTGAGCAGCATCGCCCGGGATTCGCCCGACATGCGCGCGGTGACGACCGCCAGCTCCCGCTCACGGCGGGCCCGCAGATCCGCCAGGAAGGCGCAGCCCCGCCGGCTCAGCCGCAATTGCAGTTCGCGACGACTGCTGGCGCTGGGCAGGCGCTCGACGAAACCCACCGCCTGCAGGCGGTCACACAGGCGACTCGTCGAGGAGGGCGTCGACCGCAGGCCGTCGGCCAACGTGCGCAGGTTGATCCCCTCGTGCTGCTCGAGCAGAAACAGCGCGCGCAGCTGTGAGGTGGAAACGGGTGCGGTGGACGCCCGCCCCAGCAGCATTTCGAGCAACTCGGCCGCTGCGGTCGCCACGCGCGCGGTCTCGTCCGAATGGTCGTATCGAGAGGAGCTAACCCCGCTCACCGCCTTACTCTGACGCCCGAAACGGCCCCGGCCCCACGGCCGCGCCGTGACCACAATAGACGCTGAAAAAGCGGTTGATCCGACAGGCGGCCCGGGCCGTTCCACGGACACGCACGAGGGTGCCACCGCCGCACCCCGCAGAGAACGGCTGAAGACATACCGTGAACGCATCCGAGGAAGCCGAGCGCGCGCTGCGCGCCGCACCTCCGCATGGGCTGCCGGACGCCATCCGAAGCGTGCTGACGAGGCACTATCGGGCAGAATCCGTCGACCTGCTGATGGCCGACTACAGCCTGACCGTCCTGCAATCGGTGTCCGCGCTCCCGCACGCCACCGAACCCCTCTCCGTCGACAACAGCCCCCAGGGCCGAGCCTTCGGCGCGCAGGAGCCCGTACACGACGCTCAGGAAGACGCCACCGTCGTCCACCTCCCGGTGACCGTACGTGGCGACCGCCTCGGTGTACTCACCGTCGCCCTGCCCACCGACGCCTGCCCGCCGACGATCGTGGCCGAGCTCGCCGACATCGCCGAGATGCTCGCCCACGCGGTGATCGTCGCCGAGCGCGACACGGACGTCTACCTCCGGGCCCGGCGCAAGGATCGCCTGACCCTGGCGGCCGAGATGCAGTGGCAACTCCTGCCGGGACGAGCCTGCAGCCGCGACGAGTACGCCATCGGCGCCCAACTCGAACCCGCCTACGCCGTGCACGGCGACAACTTCGACTGGTCCGCCACCGCCGACCACCTCGTCCTGACGGTGACCAACGGCATGGGCGAGGGCATCGACGCCGCCCTGCTCAGCAACCTCACGATCAACGCCCTGCGCAACGCCCGGCGCGCCGGCATCCCCATCGCCGACCAGGCCGCCCTGGCCGATCAGGCCGTCTTCGCCCGGCACCGCGGCGACGCCTACCTGTCGGTCCTGCTGCTGGACTTCGAACTGGCCACCGGACGGGTCCAGGTGGTCGACGCCGGCTCCCCGCGCCTGCTGCTCCTGCGCGACGGGGCCGTGGCACCGGTCGACTTCGACGCGCAACTGCCCCTGGGCATGTTCGAGGAGACCGACTACACGGCGCAGGAGTTTTACGTCAGGCCCGGCGACCGTCTCGTGTTCGTCAGCGACGGCGTCCACGCGGTCGCCTCACCGGCCGGCGAAGCCTACGGCGACCGCGCGTTGGCCCGGGCGATCAACGCCACCCGGCTGTTGCCGCCCGCCGAGATGCCGCGCGCGGTCCTGCGCGAACTCACCAGCCACCGCGGACGGCCCGTCCCCGACGACGACGCCCTGGTCGTCTGCCTGGACTGGTACGGCAGACCTGCCACCGACCACCCACCGACCGAGCCCCCCGGCCGTCTCCCCACCTTCCCCGCGCCACCTCACGATCCGCGCTAACGACACGACGCGGCGCGACCTCCTCGCGGGCCGGGAGCGCTTCGCCGTCCGACGGATGCCGTGCGGATGTGGTCGCGGACTTCCATCGGATCCGCAATCGGCGGAACCATTGCCGGCGGGGGCGAGCGGGATGCCACCCTCGCTCGGCGTAAAGGCCGGAACCCAAGGCGTCCGGAGGACGTGGGGCCTTCAGTTTGACGTCCGGCTATGCGGTGGCACGTCCGTGCGGTGGTTTCGGGATCGGCCCCTGGAAGTGGTGGCCGTTGAGGAGCGCGTTCCCGAGGGGAGTGAGCGTGTGTAGTACGGCGTTGCCGTGCCGGGTGGTGGTGACGAGGCCGGCCTGGCGGAGGATGGTGGCGTGCTCGCTGGCGCTGGGCGGGGATGCGCAGATTCGCTCGGCCAGTTGTCCGGTGGTGCAGGGGCCGTCGCCGATGGCGTCGAGGGTGCGGGCGCGCGTGCGGCCCAGGAGGGCGGACAGCGCTTTGTCCAGTCCACTTTCCGGTGTCGTCAGCAGGCCGGCGGCGTCGGTGACGTTGCGGATGACGGGTATGAACAGCAGGACGGGCGCCTGATCGTCCGTGGGGCTGGTGTAGGTGATGGGCCTGGTCTGGCAGAAGGCGGAGGGAACCAGCAACAGACCTCGGCCGGCCAGTTCGACGGTACCGGTGAGTGCTCCTCGGCCGATCTCCAGAGTCGGGGCCTGCCAGCGGAATCCGGGCGGCAGCCCCGCGAGCATCGCTTCCACTCCGTGCTCCGCGAGTGTGCGGGCATGACCGGCCTGCTCGGCCTGTAAGCGTGACAGGATGCGCGGCCAATAAGGGGCTACGGCAGCGCGGTGAGAGTCCTGGAGATAGGCCACCAGTTCCTCGCGGTCCGCGCGGTGGTGCGCAATGTCTCCCCATGCGGTACCCGCCCACGGTCCCGTGCAACGCGAGTAGCGGACGCGGGCGTGGGCCGCTCCGGCGAGTTCGGCGTGCAGGTGGTCCGCTCGGGCCGCGCGCACAGCCTCGAGGCCTTCCTCTATCGAGGTTGACGCTCCCGTCACGGTGAACAGATCCATGAAGGCCTCGTGGAAGAGAGCCGAAGCCGGATGCGTTCGAGCGGCCGACTCGGCCTGGACCCTCTGACGCCAAGCACCGAACAGAGCTTCCCCCTGGGGCTGTTGCAGGGTCGTCAGGGAGAAGAACGTCTCGCCGAGCGGGCCCCACGTCGCGGCGATCCGAGTCCTGACCAGGTCTTCCGACGTGAACGTGATGCGCAGCACGAGATGTCCTTCTGAGGTGGCGTGAAGGTCATCTTCTCCGGATGCCTCGGACCGCGCCAAGGCGGTTTTGCGACAGGCGTTTCGGCGACGGCCGAAAGGGTTTCGGTCCGCGAGTGCTCCGCTGCCAGGATTGTCCCGAGGGTGACCGCACAGCCGGGACGGGCAGCCGAGCCCTCGGCCACCTGGAAGAAGTCACCCGCGTCTGACGGAGGCGGTCGAAATCGGCATGACCTCAATGAGGCCGCAAGGCGCCGGCGGCCGGATGCTCGCCGGACTCGCCGGACTCGCCGGATGTTCGAACGATGACGCTTGACAGGGGGTTCTTGATGCTTCGGCCCGCAAATCCGGACGATGTGGGAACGATCGCGGAGATCTGGCAACGAGGGTGGCGTGAAAGCCATCTGGGGCACGTTCCCGATACTCTCGTCGCCGTACGCGGCGCGACGTCGTTCAGGACACGGGCGCTCGAACGTATCAACGCCACGGTCGTCGTCGACACCGATCAAGCGGTGGCGGGTTTCGTAACGGTGATCGACGACGAGGTGGAACAGATCTACGTGTCGAAAGAGCGCCGCGGCATCGGGGTGGGGGACTTACTGCTCGCGGAAGCCGAGCGCCTCGTCGGCGCCGGCGGCCATGATCGGGCCTGGTTGGCCGTCGTGGGCGGCAACACCCGGGCCCGCAGATTCTACGCACGCAACGGCTGGACCGACGAAGGCTTGTTCGACTATCCGGCGGACAGCGTCACGGGCTCCGTCCTCGTCCCCTGCCACCGCTACATCAAGCCCGTCGCGAGACATCCGACGAGCCACTGACCTTCACTCCCCCGGCAAGTGCGGAGGACTCCGACGGCCATCGCGAGAACACGGGGTGCGTTCACAGGCGTGCGTTCGGGGAACGCGGGAAACGCGAGATCGTCTTCTCGCGAGACGGAGGGGACGCGGACGGCGCCGAGCAGCTGTTCGATGTTCTGGCCGACGGCCGGCCCGAGGCATACCGGCGGTTCGCCGCCGACTACTACGAGGTCGCCGTCGACCTCGAGGTCGTACGCCACGTCTATGCCCTGCGCCCCCTGTCACAGGCCCTCGTCTCGTCGCTCAACCCGGAGGCGAGCGTGGGCGAACTCGCCGAGGACTTGGCCCGGATCGGGTATGCGCTTCCGTGAAGGGCGTTGCCGGCACCCGAGGGCCGTGAGCGCCCGAAACAACCACCGACACGAGCCATGTCACCCGACCACCGACACCACCGGAGCCCAAGTCGTGGAGGACAGGCCGACATTCGACCTCTGCCCGGCCCCTAACCCTCGCCGTCGCACCGATCCGCCAGGACCGACGCTGCCAGGAACCACCACGCGGGACGCGGTCTTAGACTCGGAGTTGCGGCGTGGCACGGGGCTCGCCGGGCAAGGGGACAAGCGTGCGGAATCGAACGGACTCCCACTCGGCCGACGGGTGGACGCAGTACGACGAATACCTCTGGCACACCTGCGACATCGTGGCCGATGTCGTCACCGGCCAGGCGGACCGCCGCCCGCTCGTCGCGAGCACGGCCCGGATCGAGCCGGGTGAGCGCGTACTCGCGACCGGAGCGGGGGAGCATTTCCGACTGCGCGCGGTGGGCAACGGCAGTTACCGCAGCACCGGCGTGGCCGCGATCGGGAAGCCGGGGTTCGTGGTGGGCGCGCTGGCCCTGAACGCTTTGGGCAACGCGGCGCGCCGCAAGCGTGCGCAGCAGGACACCGTCCCGCGCTGGGTGCACGACGGCGGCGGCGAACTGACCATCACGCAGATGTCCGCGTACCTCGCGCATCCGCGCAACCCGCTGAGCCTCGGCTTCACCGGTCTCGACCAGATCGACCTGCCCGAGCCCGGCGTCTTCGAGGCCCGCTACCACGACATGTACGGCAAGGGCTACATGTGCGTGCGCGTCAACACCCCGTGGGCATCCCTGATGTTCGCGCTGGCGGCCCTCGCGGCGTTTCCGGCCCACCCACGGCTGCTGGGCGGCGCGTGGCTCCCTCCGGGTTTCGAGGAGCGCTGCGCCCACTTCGGCCGACCGGTACGCCCCGCCCAGCGACTGGTGTTGGGCCAGGGCTAGGACGGGTACTCATCGGCCGGGCGTCGGTTCCGCCGGGCGCCTCGGCCGTCGTGTCCACGTCGATTCTCACGGGCTGGGGCGTGGCGGACGATGGTGCGCGTGAACCTGTCCGATGGGAGTGCCGGGGCGGCCGTCGCCTTGACGCTGTGTGATCCGGCTTGGGTGCCGGACCTCGCGGCGCGGTTGCGCGAGCCGCTCCTGGACGCCCTCGCCCGGGCACCGCATCTGCCGCCGGAGCTCGTCCGGCGCCTGCCGGCGAGCGCCGGCCCCGAGGCCCACGCGGCTCTCGCCCGCGACACGCTCGCGCGCGAGACCGCGCTGACGGCGGATGTCGCGACGGAACACGCGGCACGGACGCCCGGTTTCCTCCGCTCCCCCGCGGCCCGCGAGCTGATCCGCCGCGTCCGTACCCGACTCGACCACGCCGACGCGTGGGTGGTCGCGGTGCGCCTGCTGCCCGAGTTCACCGGCACCCTCCTCGAACTCGTCGACACCGCGGCCACCGCGACCGGCCACTCCATCCCCGCGCCCTGATCCGCGACACACGCAGGGCGGGACCGCGCGTGGAAGACGTCGAGCAATGGGTCAAGACGCGTAGCACCGGCGGCCACTGGTCCGCCTGGCACCGGGCGTAGGTCGGACGGGCCTCAGAGGGGAGTGTGCACGACCGCCTCCGTGCCGACCCGATCCCGCACCACCTGCCGGAAATGGGCGCACCGGGTGAAGTCCTCCTGAGCGCAGTCGAGGGCACATTCGACGAGTTCGAGTGATGCCTGCGCAGCCGCGATACGAGAGCGGAGCGCATCGGCCTCTTCGCACAGGATGTTCCGTCGCTGCCCGGCATCGGCGGTGGCGACCAGCGCGCGGATGGTGTCGAGGGAGAGCCCTGCCTCCTTGCCTCGCAGGATGACGGCGACACGGGTGAGGTCGGCAGTGCGGTAGCGGCGGCGGCCGGCGGCGTCGCGGGCGGGGGCCAGCAGCCCCATCGCCTCCCAGTGACGCAGGACGTGTGTGGCCAGACCGAAGCGTTCGGCAAGGGCGCCGATGCTCATCAGGCCACGCTCACCGCCGACGAGCGTCTTGGATTCGCTTGACTTCATCCCGACATTAAGTCCCAACCTGATGCTCATGACCAGGGAAACGGAACAGACACCCCCGCCGACGGACCACCTCATCGCCCGGCTCGACGCCGCCGATCGCCTGCCGGGCGCAAAGGAACTGCGCTCCCTCTCCTACGACTTGCTCGGCGCCGGACCCGGAAAATCCGTCGTGGACGTGGGCTGCGGCGCCGGACGAGCCGTGGCGGAACTGGCCGAGCGGGACGTGCGGGCCGTCGGAGTGGACCCGAACGAGCGCATGATCGCGGTCGCCCGCGGCCGGTGGCCCGAAGCGGACTTCCGGATCGCAGGAGCGTACGAACTCCCGCTGCCGGACGCCTCGATGGACGGCTACCGCGCCGACAAGGTGTTCCATGAACTGACCGAGCCGGAGCGGGCACTGGCCGAGGCCCGCAGGGTTCTCACGCCCGGCGGGCGCATCGTGCTGTTCGGCCAGGACTGGGACACCTTCGTGATCGACTCCGACGATCCGGCCCTCACCCGCACCATCGTGCACGCCCGCGCCGAGATGACCACCAGCCCTCGTGCTGCTCGTCGGTACCGCAACCTGCTGCTGGACGCCTGGTTCGGCGACGTGACGGTCGAGGTGCACACGGGCGTTTTCACGGGGCCGACCCTGTTGCCCTTGCTCACCGGACTGGCCGAGGGAGCCTGCTCCACCGGCGCCGTCACGCGCGAGCGGACGGACGGCTGGATCGCCGAGCAGCGTGCGCGGGCCGAGGCCGACCGCCTCTTCCTGGCCATGCCGATGTTCCTGGCGACGGCGACCGCACCACGGTGAGGTGGGGCCACCCGATCGAGCCCGAGCCGCGGCCCCGCGTCCATGACCTGGCGCCCCGCCGATCGCCCGCTGTCCACCGCGCCGTGTTCTACCTCGACTCGGTGTGGGCGCCGGTCATCAGCGCGGCGAGATCCTCGGGGGCGAGGAAGGACGGCGGGGGCGGCGGGCCCCAGTTGAACAGGCCCTTGGCACCTTCGAGGACCTCGGGCGTCCACAGGCTGTCCTCGGGGATGCAGTCGAGATCGGAGTAGTACTCGCTGAAGTTGCCCGCGGGGTCCTTGAGGTACCAGAAGAAGTTCGAGCCGGCGTGATGGCGGCCCAGACCCCACACGTGGCGTTCCGGGTGGTCCTCGAGCATCGCGGCGGCGCCTCGGCCGACCTCGTCGATGTCGTCGACCTGCCACGAGGTGTGGTGCAGGTAGGGGACGGGGGCCGCGAGCACGAGCAGGTTGTGGTGGTCGGTCGAACAGCGCAGGAACGCGCCGGCGCCCTTGATGATGTCGCTGGTCTTGAATCCGAGCCCGTCGGTGAAGAAGGCGGTGGAGACGTCGAGGTCGGGGCTGCCGAGGACCACGTGCCCGAGCTTGCGCGGCCGTACCGGGCCGGTGCGCAGGACGCCGGGCGCCCGGCCCGCACGCTCCACGCGCCCGGGGCCGTTGTACGGGGTGGGCGGCGCCGGGTCCTGACCGAGCCTGGGTGCGACCTCCACGACGGCGCGCACACCGGTGGGCCGGTCGTACGCGGTCAGCGTCGCGCCGGCCATTTCACCGGCTGCGCCCAGGCGCTCCAGGCGCGCGGAGGCGGCGGCCAGGTCGTCGGGGGTGTCGACTCCGACGCGTATTTCGACCAGGCGGCGCGAGGCGGCGGGGACGATCCGCAGTTGGCGGCCCGCGTCGCGGGTGGTGAACCAGCCGTCGGTGTCGGGGCACAGACCGAACTCGGTGTAGTACTCGGCCGTTCGCGCGACGGCGGGGACGCCGATGGTGACGGAGATCAGGCGGTGCAGGGCCATGACGGTTCCTCTGCGGGGGCACGGTCCGGCGGGATGGCCGGAGAGTCGGGGTGATCGGATGGCGGGCCGGTGCACCGGGGGATCGTCCCACGAAGGCCCTGCCGTCACCTTCGACGGTGAGAGCGTCTTCGTTGCTCGGGCGCTGATCTCTGCGCCGTGCGCCATGTCACCGCCATCGCGAAGCCGACGGAAACGGCTGCCCGGAACGGCGCTCAGCCTCCTTCGAGTTCGCGGCGCACGGTGGCGGCGATGCGGGTGAGTGCGATCCCGAGGTGACGGCGCTGCGCGGCGGTGAGCGGGTCGAACACGAGCCGCTTCACCTGTGCGACGTGCTCCGGTGCGCTCTGCACGAGCTTCTGCCGGCCGGCGTCGGTCAGGGTGGCGAGGGTGTATCGACCGTCGCCGGGGTCGGGTCGGCGGGTGACCCAGTCGCGGGCTTCGAAGCGGTCCATCGCCTTCGACAGGCGGGGTTGGGTGCTGTCGCAGACCCGGGCCAGGTCGCTGAGCCGCATCGTGGCCTCGTCCGCCATGGACAGCCGGGCCAGGACCCCGTACTCGAAGTTGGAGATGCCTGCGTCTCGCTGCAGTTGTCGGTCGAGGGCCGCCGGGAGGGCGATGACGACCGTGAGCAGCGCCTGCCACAGGTCCTGCTGGTCGTCGTCGAGCCAGGGTGACTGGGTGTCCATGAGCCCCATCATACTTGCCCGGGAAACCGACATCACTTGCCTGGGCAAGCCTTCAGGGGCTAGGTTTTCACTTGCCTGGGCAAGTGACCGTACTTGCCCAGGCAAGTGAAGGAGCTGATTTCGATGCCCACCACGAGCAGCCTGGCCGCACCGAACGGCCCGGCCTTCCCGAACGGCTTGACCTCCCCGAACGGCTTGACCTCCCACGTCCCGTCGCACACACCGGCCGCGGCATACGACGACCTCCTTGCCCGGGTCCTGCCGCAAGCACGCCAGCAACGGGTGTGGAGTCCCTCCGACGGGCCCCTGCCCAGCCTCTTCGTCAGCCACGGCGCGCCGTTCACCCTGGACGATCCGCAGTGGCTCGCCGACCTCTTCGACTGGGCCCGGTCGATGCCCAAGCCCCGGGCCGTCGTCGTCGTCTCGGCGCACTGGGAACGAGCACCGGTCGCGATCTCCGGAACCGCGGCCGGCACCCCGCTCCACTATGACTTCAGCGGCTTCCACCCCCGCTACAAGACCCTCCCCTACCCGACTCCGGACGCCGGCGACCTGGCTCGGCGGCTCACGGGCCTGCTGGGCCGGACACCGGTGCACGAGTTCGCCGGCCGCGGCCTCGACCACGGCGCCTTCATCCCGCTCATGGCCATGTATCCCGCGGCCGACGTCCCGGTCGTGCAGCTGTCCATGCCCAGCCTCGATCCCGGCGCCCTGCTCGGGCTCGGGGCCCGCCTGCGGCCGTTGCGCGAGGAAGGCGTCCTCGTGCTCGGGTCGGGCTTCATGACGCACAGCTTCGCCGTCTTCCGCCGGCCGGAACTCGCCGCCGACACCACGGCCTTCGACGAATGGGCCGTCGACGCCCTCGCCCGGGGCGACGCCGACGCCCTCGCCGACTACCGCGTCAAGGCACCCGGCGCCGCGGTCGCCCATCCGACGGCCGAACACTTCGTCCCGCTGCTGCTCACCGTCGGCGCCGCCGACGACCCCGGCAGCGCCGTGAGTGCCATCGACCGCATGGTGATGGGCAACTCCACCCGGTCGGTACAGCTGACCTGAGCACCTCGACGTGCTTCACCTTCCCCCCGATCGCCTCGTCCGTCGGCGACGACACCGACACACCCTGGAGGAAAATCCCATGAAGGCAATACGTTTCCACGAGTTCGGCGGCACCGAGGTCCTGCGCTACGAGGACGTCGACCGTCCGGTCCCCGGTGCCGGCCAGGTGCTGGTGCGGGTGGCGGCCACCTCGTTCAACCCCGTCGACGACCACATCCGCGCCGGCGTCCTGGCCGAGATGATCCCGATCGCTCTCCCGTACGTGCCGGGGATCGACCTGGCGGGCACCGTCGCCGAACTCGGCGCGGACGTGACGGGCCTGGAGGTGGGCGACCGGGTCGTGGCGATGCTGCCCCTCGACACCGCCGGCGCCGCCGCCGAGTACGTGCTCGCCCCGGCCGAATCCCTGGCCCCGGCGCCCCGGACCATCGAGCTGATCGACGCCGCGGCGCTGCCGCTGACCGGCCTGGCGGCCTGGCAGACGGCGTTCGAACTCGCCGAGTTGAAGCCCGGTCGGACGGTCCTGGTCAACGGGGCCGGGGGCGCGGTGGGCAGCCTCGTGGTGCAACTCGCCGTCGACGCGGGAGCGCACGTGACCGCGGTGGACGCGCCGCAGCACGCCGACCGCCTTCGCGGCTACGGCGCCGACCGGGTCGTCGGCCCCCTCGACCTCGCCGCGGGCCCGGCCGCCGTGGGCGGTCCGTTCCAGGTCGTGGTCAACCACGTGCGCGTCTCCCCGGAGGAACTCGCGCAACTGACCCACTACGTCGCCGACAGCGGGATCGCCGCCAGCACCGCCGGCCCGATTCCCGAGGACCCCGCGCGCGGGGTGCGCAGCGCGAGCCTGTGGGTCCGCAGCGACGGAGCCCAGCTGACCGAGCTGGTCGCCAAGGTGGATGCCGGCAAGCTCCGGATCCACGTCGCCGCCCGCCGCCCGGTGGCCGAGCTGTCCGCCATGCACGAGGAAGCCGGCGCCGGCCGGCTGCCCGGCAAGACGGTCGTGCTCGTTCCCTGATCCCACCCTGCCCGGACCGCCCGCCGTTGGTCCTCGTCGCCGACGGGAGTCCGGGTGTTCACGCGGACCGCCGGGGGCGGCCCGATCGAGGAACGCGCGTAGCGCGGACTCGGGCGCCTCGGAGGCAACGGCCCGGGCGGGACCGGTCGGCCCGGCATGCGGCGGCCGACCGGTGTCGGTACGGGCGCGATCAGAGCTTGCGGGCGACGCCGCCGAACTCGATCCATTCGGCGGTCTCCTGGGTCGGCCCGGGCGTCGCGTCCGGGCGCCAGGTGGAGACCTCGACGAGGCCGGGGGCGAGCAGTTCCAGGCCGCTGAAGTACGTCTCGACGTCCGCCGCCTCGCGGACGCGGCCCCAGTTGCCCTGGGTGGCGGTGAGCATGAAGTCGCTGAGCCGCTTGCGTACTTCGGAGTCCGCCGAGACCAGGTGCGAGATGACGACGAAGCTGCCCGGGGCGAGCCGGTCCATGACGCGTTCGACCAGAGCCGCCGGTTCGTCGCTGTCCGGCAGGCAGTGCAGGACCGAGACGAACAGCGCCGCCGTCGGCTCGGTGAAGTCGATCAGCTTGGTCACGTCGGCGTTGTTCATGATCGCGTCGGTGTCCCGAAAGTCCGCGGTGATCACGGTCGTTCGGTCGTTGTCCGCGAGAATCGCGCGCCCGTGCGCCAACACGATCGGGTCGTGATCGATGTAGACGACGCGCGACGCCGGATCGATGCGCTGCGCTATCTGGTGCACGTTGTCCTGGGTGGGCAGGCCCGATCCGTGGTCGAGGAACTGCCGCACGCCGTACTCGCTCGCCAGCACCCGGACCGCGCGCTGGAGGAAACGCCGGTTGTTGATCGCGAGCGCGCGCGTGCCCGGCGCCGCTTTGGACAACTCCTCGGAGGCCTCGCGGTCGGCTCGGTAGTTGTCCTTGCCGCCGAGATAGTAGTCGTACATTCGTGCCACGCTGGGAACGCCGATATCGAACCCGCCCGGCGGGTTGTCCTTCGCCCGATCCCGGGCATCGTCCTGCGCGTCGATCGAGCGCTCTGTCATGCGAATCCCCCACGGATAACCGGCAATTGACTGCGCGTCACACGATATGAACACGCGGGCACAGCCTAACCGACGCTTGACCGAGTCCACATCCTCGACGCGGTGCGGTCCCGCGATCCGAGGCCGAGGGCGGGTCCGTCCGCCTTTCGAGTCGAACCGAGCTCAGCCGAGACCCCGATGAGCGGCCCACAACTCCCCGGCACGGCCGGCAGCGCCGGCGACCAGGGCCGCCAGTTCGGGCTTGTCGGGGACAGGGAAGGAGACATACGCGCCCCGACCGCCGCCGACCGGCCGGCCGTAGGCCTTCACGGCGAGGTGACCGTCCGGGAGAAGCCGGACGTTGAGTGTGGTCAGCGTGAACGCTTCACCGCGACGAGTGTCCGTCCAGCGGAGCGCCTGCGGGATCGTGACATTGATCGCGAGAGCACTCACTTCCAGGTCGCTGCTCATGGACGAATGATCTCAACACATGGAGGCCGTACTCAACGTACCGACCACCACGGCGACCCTGATCCGAGCGATCCCACCGAGCCGACCGATCCCACCGATCCGCGCGTCGCCCGAGCCCGCACGCCGGATCGTGCCACGTGATCCGTGCCCGGCAAGGCCTTGCCGAAGCAACGCGGACCCGTACCCCGACGGCTCGCCCTCGTACATCGGCCTCGGCGCGAAGCAGCGCCGACCTTGCCCTTGCACAGGGTCAGGGTCAGGGTCAGAGTACGGTCGGACCATGCGGCGAGCCGCTGGGAGTGGGTAACGACCACCATGCACTTGTTCCGGTCGTGGCCGGCTCCCGGAGGATGAAGATGTCGAGGATGCCCTGCGTCGTGTCCTCCGCCACACCGGGAATGCAGGGGCTGCGGATCGCGGTCACGTTCACCGGCCACCGATTCCCGACGAAGGTGTCGAGCCCGGCAGGTGACGCGCTGTCGGCCGACCCGGGGGCGGGCTCGGCCGGGTGGCGGGTGAGGTGACCATCGGCGATACCGTCGCACAGTCGGCCTGTGCCGGTTCGGGGATGCCGGGGACTACGCGTATCGCGGCCGTATCGAAAACGGGATACGCCCCCGCAACGGTCCTTCGTCTTCAGTGAAGGCATGGACCACACCACATCACCGCAGCCGGAGCCGTACGTCGTGCCGCCCGACGCCCACACGATCACCATACCGGCGCAGCCCGCCACGCCTCCCGCGGCGCCGGCGCGCGAGCCGACCGGCCGCCGGCGGGGGGTGAGGGTCGCGTGGGTACTGGGCGGTCTGCTGGCGCTCGGCGCGACGGGCGCCATCGGGGTCGAACTGCTCGGCGGCGACGGCGGGAAGGCCGATACCGCCACCCCGATCGCCGAATCCGCTTCGGCCTCCGCCTCGGCCTCTGCGTCCGGACCGCCGAAGAACGACGTGGACGCGCCGACCGACCCGAGCGCACTGACGCGACCCGCGTACACCGCGTACAACCGCATCAAGGCGGACATGGCGAAGGAGGGCATCACCCTCTCCCTCACCTCGGGCAAACGTTCGTGGACGCACCAACAAGAGCTGTGGGAGGAGGAGTTGAAGGCGAAGGGTTCGCGCCAGGCGGCGATGCGGCGGGTGTTGCCCCCGGAGATGTCGCTGCACGTACACGGCCTGGCGATCGACATCGCGCCGCGCGCCGCGCAGACCTGGCTCGACCGCAAGGGCTCCGCGTACGGCTGGTGCCGCCCATACGACAACGAAGCGTGGCATTACGAATACAAGGCGTCATACACAAAGGGCTGCCCAACACGCAAGGCGGGCCCGTGGGAGTGACAGCCGCGAGCAGTACCAGCGGTGGCACAGACCCACATACGCACCTCGCACGCAGCGGCCGCCGGGCAGCCGAATCCGGGAACCGGCCGGACGGACCCATCTGCCACGCCTGCCGCGAACGGGCCTTGCGGAACGGGGAGTTGGGGCTTCCCTCGGGGCATACCGCCACCGCCGTCGCCCCATCATGCCCCGCCACCGTGCGCAAACGCGCGACGCCGAGCGTACTGATCGGTCCGTGCACCCGGGGATCACGCCGTGATACCCATTCCCGACCCCGAGACTCGTCGATCATGTTCCGGATGTACCAGGGACCGTCGGGCCCGGGTCGGCGCCAGATGTCGTGAACCTCCGGCGACGGGACCTCGTCGGGCTCCCACGGACGCAGGCTGCCCGGGCGGATCGGCGGCCCACCATGGCCGGCCCGACAGAGCCTGCTGGACCACGAGCTGGTCACGCCGCAGCAGCAGGACATCGGTGTCGCCCTGGTTTCGGATTCGGCGGCCCACCGCGAGTTCGATCGCGAACCTCCGGCCGCCCACCAGCAGGACTCCAAGCCGGACAACCTCGCTCGGAGGAGCCGGATCCCACCTGGAAAACGGCAACGGCGACACCGAGGCTGGTGTCCGCGTGTTCGGGCCGCCGCGGGTGAGGCTGGAGAAGCGCGATCGGCATCAGGCCCAGCGCGTCAAGCCGCCGTTGACGTCTGGCTGGGCCGCGGTTTCCGTGATGAGGACGGCAGTGGTGACCGGGCCCGGGGTGCCACCGGTGGCCGAGCCGGCCACCGCTGCCCGGACGGCGCGGGCGACTTCCACCGGAAGGTATCCGGGGGCGACCGCGAGCCGAACTTCGATGTGCCGGCCGGGTGGATCGTCATGTTGCTCCACCTTGACCGGGCGGCTTCCCAGCAGGGTGGTGAGGTGGGCGACGCCCGGAACGGCCGCCGCGACGTCGGCCAGCTCTCCGGCGAGCCCCCGCATGGATCCTGTTTTTGTCGCAGGGGGCAAGCCCCGCGCCGCTGCGGCTTTCTGCGGGGCCCTCGGTACGGTCTGAGAATTCCCGCCTGTCTCCGGGCCCTCATGGAGATCGGTGACGCGCAAGTCGGCTGTCACGGTGGACAGGCCGAGCCGTTCGGTGGCCGCCTTGAGCAGTGTGTTCCTCAACTGGTCGGCGGTGTGAGGCAGTGGCTGCCGGAGGGATGCTGCGAACGCGGCCTCGATCCGGAGCGGGCCGGGCGGTAGCGCGCTGACCGGCGGACGGACGGCCGGCTCGGAGACGGGCTCGAGTGGTGCCGGCCCGATGCGCAGCGACTGCAGCCAAACACCGGGAACCTCGGTGGCAGCGCGCCCCAAGGCCCGGCCGGCCGCTTGCTCGGTAATCCATGTCCCGTCGTCGGGCCCGCCGAGCGGGAGCAGCCGGCCCAGGTCGAGCTGGTGCCGTACTGCCTGCGTCCACGTCTCGGTTCTCACCGACCCCCACCCCCTTTTCTTCCATGGCTGCGGTTCTCGCCGTGCCGCGTTGCGCCCGGAGTGTCCGCGAGGGGCCCGGGCAGGGACGCTCGGGCCACTCGTTGGAGCACTCCGCCTCACAGTCCACATGCCCGTCAAAACACCATAAATAGTCTGTACTCTTAATAAAGGTTGCAAATTGGGCTTCTGTGAGAGAGGAATGTCCCGATGACTGAGAACCCCGGCGCAGAGCCTGGCGGTGCGCCCGGTTCTCGCGGCCGTGGAAGTCAACATCCTGGTCAGCGACGTGAAGCTGCCCGACGAGGAGGACGAAGGGGAAGAGCGGCAGCGCATCCGCCGGCCGGGGCGGAGCAGCTCGCTTGAGTGAAGGAGCGCGTGATGAGCAGGGCTGTGGTGGGCTTGATGGTCGGAATGGCGCTGGGTTTCGCCGCGTATTTCGGTGGCTTCTGGGCTTTCCTGCTGGTGCTGGGGCTGGGCGTCGTCGGCCTCGCGCTCGGGCGGTTCATGGAAGGTGACCTCGAACTGGGCGACTTCGTCCGCCGCCGGGACCGGCAGGAGGGGACCCGCGATGACCGGCGACGGGGTCGAGGAGACGGGCTGCGGTGACGGGTGAAGCCGATCTGCGTCCGGGCCATCCTCGCGGGAGCGCGGTGCGATCATCGTCGCCGACCGGACCGTTGCAAGGATCGCTTCCCAGGTGGCGCACGAGGCACTGAGCAGGTTCACCGAATCGACCGGCCAGTTGCCACCCGGCCGCCGGACGCCACACGTGACCGCATCCGTGCGGAGGGCACCGGAGCGGAACACCCCGGGACCAGACGCCGAGTCTGCCGGCAGACGGCAGGGGCAGTCGGCAGGCGGTGCCCGGTGAGGCACGTATGCGCATCACCGTCGAACTTCGGCGCCGCACCGCTCCGACACCGCCACGATCACGCGCCCCGGGGGCGTGACTCGGCAGCACCGCCCACCCACTCGACGGTTGCCCCCTCGGTCGACCGCGTCAGAGCAGCCACGGGACCGAGGGAAGTCCCAGGCCTTCTCGCAGACCGGACAGGGCACGGGCGTCCGGTGATCGGGGCCGTTCGGCTCGGGCGGGGGAAGCGGTGCCTCCCCCACCGGTTGCGGGCCGGGGTGGGCGGGGTTCGACTGGGAGAAGGGGTCAAGAGCGCGCGGGCCGCGTGTCACCAGGGCTGTGTTGTCGAGCCCGTCCATGGACCGCCGGTCGGCGCCACGCACGACAGGAGCCATCCTCGTGGACGACTATCCGCTCCTCAACGCCTTCCTCACCATGTTGTGGCTGTTCCTGTGGATCCTGTGGTTCTTCCTGCTGTTCCGGATCATCACGGATCTGCTGCGTGACGACAGCCTCGGCGGCTGGGCCAAGACCGGATGGATGGTCTTCGTGATCGCCCTGCCGTTCCTGGGTGTGTTCGTCTACGTGATCGCCCGCGGCAGCGGCATGGGCAGGCGTGACGCCGCCCAGGCCAAGCAACAGAACGAGGCCTTCCAGGCGTACGTCCGTGAAGCCGCAGGCACCAACAGGCAGGCCACCGGCGTCGAGGAGCTCTCCAGGCTGGCGCAGCTCAAGAGCAACGGCGACATCTCCGCCGAAGAGTTCGAAGTGGCCAAGCGCAAGCTGCTCGCGTGACCCGACCCGGCGTGAACACGCAGCACTCTCGGGTACGGGCAGACGCCGGCG
Organism: Embleya sp. NPDC008237; assembly: GCF_042956465.1. Taxonomy (NCBI): domain Bacteria; kingdom Bacillati; phylum Actinomycetota; class Actinomycetes; order Kitasatosporales; family Streptomycetaceae; genus Embleya; species Embleya sp. NPDC008237. The sequence continues at coordinate 4,245 of NZ_JBIBGL010000038.1, read as the reverse complement.
GATGCGCCGCCGGTGGCCCGAGTACAGGAGTTGACATGAGCGACGCACCGTACGAGCCCGGACCGATCGACTACCTGGTGGTGGAGTTCCCCGGAAGTCGGATGACCGGCGAAGGGCTCCCCCTCCTGGTCGATCTGGTCGACCGCGGCATCATCCGGATCCTGGATCTGGTCTTCGTCATGAAGGAACAGGACGGGTCGATCCGCGGCGTCGAACTCACCGACCTGACCGGCGACAGCGAGCTCGACCTCACCGTTTTCGAGGGCGTCTCCTCGGGTCTGCTCGGCGAGGACGAGATCGACGAGGTGAGCGGGGTCCTCGAACCCGGCAGCTCCGCGGGTGTCCTGGTCTACGAGAACGCGTGGGCCGGCCCGTTGGCCGCCGCCCTGCGGCGCGGCGGGGGCCGGCTCGTCGCCAACGGACGCATCCCGGTCGAGGACGTCCTGGCGTCGCTGGAGGCTGCCGAGTCCAACGCCTGAGTTCGCTCCCGACCGAATTGCGTGAGTCAAGGAGAAACACCATGCCTGGTCTATTGCGCGGTATCGCCCGCACCGCCGTGGTCGCCGGGACCGCCACCGCGGTCTCCAACCGGGTCTCCCGGCGACAGGCGGGCCGCTGGGCGGAGCAGGACGCACCACCGGCCGCGGCCGAGCCCGCCCCCGCGCCGGCCCAGCCGTCGTCGGACGACGAGATGAGCGGCAAACTCGCCCAACTCAGGGAACTCGGCGAACTCAAGAGCCAAGGCGTACTCACCGAAAGCGAGTTCCAGGCCCAGAAGTCCCGAATCCTCGGCTCGTGAGCACCGTCACGGGACTTCGGCCGCGAGACCTCTCCGGTCGCGGGGTCTTTTGGGTGGCAAGGGCAAGGGGCCCGGCTGGGTGGCAAGGGCAAGGGGCCCGGCACCAGGTGATGCCGGGCCCGCCCCCTGCCACGCATGGGCCCGCCGACGACCGGCGGATCCACGGGGGCGGCCCGCCTACTGGCGGGCCATGTGCATGCGCATCTCGCTCTCGGCGTCGACGATGAGGTCGCCGGACAAGTCGACGGTGACGCTGTGCAGGGTGCCGGTGAAGCGGAACGGCGCCCGGTAGTCGGGGGTGACGGCAGAACCGGGGTTGAGGCCGCAGGCCATGCCACCCGGATTGAACGCGATCGGGGTGGTCACCGGCATGTCGCTCCAGCCGACCAGACGGCCGTCGATGTACAGCTGCGCCCGGCCGGGTGCGCCCTTGCCCTGGGCCATGTCCGGGAGGCCGGTGGGCTCGAATTCGAAACGCAGCGCGTGTCGCCCCTCGGGCACGTTCTCGCCGGAGACCACGTGGTGCAGGGCCCGCTGGAGGTAGTTGTGGGCGTAGTGCAGCCGGCCGTCCTTGACGTAGAGGGACCAGCCGCCGGAGTTGGTGCCCTGGCAGAGCAGGACGCCCTGGGCACCGCCGGGCGGGATCTCGACGTCGGCGACGACGCTGTGCGGGCGGTTGAGGACGCGGGGCGCGACCGCGGCGGGCAGGGTCTGGGTACCGGGACGAAACGTGTAGCTGGTCCGGTCCTCGGTGATCTGTGGGCGCCGGGTCATCAACCGTTCCAGGGCGCTGCCGTCGATCGGCAGCACGTTGTACCTGCCGGCCTCCACGTACCACAGGGCGATCATCTCGATCAGCTTGCCGCGGTGCTCCCGGGCGAGGTTCCGCGTCTCGGCGACGTCCTCGTCGACGTGGTACAGCTCCCAGTGGTGGGCGTCGAGGTCGTCGAGGTCCGCCATGGTGATCGGAGTACCGAACGGCCGCTCGGCCTCGGCGAAGGAGGGGCCGGGCCAGGGGCAGACCGCCCGCCATCCGTCGTGGTCGATCGCCCGATGCCCGAACATCTCGTAGTACTGGGTGCGGTGGCGGCTCGCCGCAGAGGCGTCGTCGAAGGTGTGCGCGAAGCTGACCCCGTGCAGCGGTGACTGGGTGACCCCTCGGATGGTCGCGGGCGGTTCGATCCCGAGCACGTCGAGGACCGTGGGCACCATGTCGATGATGTGCGCGAACTGGTCGCGCACCTCGCCGCGGGCCCGGATACCGTCGGGCCAGTGGACGAGGAACGGGTCGCTGACACCCCCTCGGTAGGTCTCCCGCTTCCACCGCCGGAACGGCGTGTTGCCCGCCCATGTCCAACCCCACGGATAGTGGTTGAACGTGGCAGGACTGCCGATCTCCTCGATCCGCGCCAGGCTCGCCTCCAGCGTCTCGGGCGCGTTGTTGAAGAACTGCAGCTCGTTGGTGGTGCCGGTGACCCCGCCCTCGGCGCTCGCACCGTTGTCGGAGACCATCATGATCAGCGTGTTGTCGAACGCGCCGGTCTCCTTCAGGAAGTCCACGAGCCGCCCGATGTGGTGATCGGTGTGGGAGAGGAACCCGGCGTAGACCTCCATCATCCGCGCGGCCAGACGCCGCGCGTCCGGGGACAACGACTCCCACTCCGGCACGTCCGGATCGTGCGGGGACAGCTTCGCGTCCGCGGGCACCACACCGAGTTCCTTCTGCCGGGCGAAGGTCCGCTCGCGGTAGGCGTCCCAACCGTCGTCGAACCGTCCCCGGTAGCGGTCCGCCCACGCGGCCGGCACATGGTGCGGGGCGTGGGTGGCGCCCGGGCACAGGTTCAGAAAGAACGGCTTGTCCGGGGCGACCTGTTTCGCGTCGGCGATGAACGCCATCGCCCGCTCGACGAGGTCCTCCGTCAGGTGGTAGCCCTCCTCCGGCGTGGCCGGCGGCTCGACCTGGTGGTTGTCGTACACCAGGTCCGGATACCACTGGCTCGTGTCCCCTCCCAGGAACCCGTAGAACCGCTCGAAGCCCCGCCCCAGCGGCCAACGATCGTAGGGGCCCGCCGCAGACTCCTGCTCCGAGGGCATCAGATGCCACTTGCCGACCATGTACGTGTTGTAGCCCTGCTGCAGCAGCATCTCCGACAGGAATCCGTTCTCGAACGGGATCTGCCCGTCGTAGCCCGGATACCCGGTGGCCAATTCCGTGATCGCCGCCATGCCGTTGGCGTGGTGATTGCGGCCTGTGATGATGCACGAGCGCGACGGCGAGCACAGCGCGGTGGTGTGCATGTTGCTGTAGAGCAGCCCGCCCGCGGCCAGCGCGTCCAGATTCGGCGTCTCGATCGGACTGCCGTAGCAGCCCAATTGCCCGAACCCCGTGTCGTCGAACACGATGAACAACACGTTCGGCGCGCCCGCCGCCGCCCGCACCGGTTGCGGCCACGCCGGACGGGACTCCTCCGTCGTGCGCCCGATCACCCCCGGGAACCGCTGCCCCGTCCGATACTCGCTCCACGACGACTGCGCCATCTCGGTCTCCGTCCCACCACCGGCGCGAGCACGGTGATGTGTGTGCGGCTGTGCGGTCCGCCGCGACCACGGAGCCCTGCCACCGAAGTGGGATCCGTATCGGGCACGCGCGGGCGGGAGGCCCTGGCCGACGGCCGGAGCCGGGTCCGGCCTCCTCGACGTTAGGCCGTCACCGTCCCCACTGCGATCGGGGTGCGCCGTCCGGATGAGAAGGCCGTCGCCCGGCGCACCTTCGCGGAAACGCGGCCCGACGCATGCTCGACCGGCGAAGGGCTCCCCCTGGTCGATCCGGTCGACCGGGGCATCATCCGGATCCTTGATCCGGTCTGCGTCACGAAGGAGCAGCCCGCCCCCGCGCCGGCCCAGCCGTCGTCGGACGACGAGATGAGCGGCAAACTCGCCCAACTCAGGGAACTCGGCGAACTCAAGAGCCAAGGCGTACTCACCGAAAGCGAGTTCCAGGCCCAGAAGTCCCGAATCCTCGGCTCGTGAGCGTCGCCACGGGGGGCTGCGGCCGCGAGGGCTTTTCGGTCGCGTGAATTCTCCGTCACGAGGGGCCCGGCACCATGATGATGCCGGGCCCGCCCACTGCCATGCGTGGACTCGCCGACGGCCGGCGACTCGCTGTCACTAAGTGACTTTACGTGCACACCCTTCGATGTGCAACCATATCGTTGGCAATGCTCGACTCGGAGCCGTCGGCATGCCGGACACGCGCTTCCGTTCTCGGAACTGCGCGGTCGGGCGGATGCGTGACCTGCGAGATCCGTGAGGTCGATGTTTCGCGATTCGTGCGCTGGATCCGCACATCGACCTGCGGATCCAGCGCACGAATCGCGAAGCCCAGCGGGCGGGCGGGTGGGAGGTAGTGCCCCGACGCCAACCCGCCGGGGCCCTTCGCGCGCACC
>NZ_JBIBGL010000037.1:0-54470 GCF_042956465.1 Embleya sp. NPDC008237 | reverse complement strand
CCTGGTCCTGAACGCGGCCCAGTGGGCACTGGTCGTATCCGGCCTGGACCGGTGGGCGGACGTCGGCGACAGCCTCGGTATTCCCGAACACGCGGCCATGGCGAACGAGGAACGGAACATCGCGGCACTGATCCGCGCCCGGCTCGCCGAGCAAAGGTGGGCATCCCCCGAGTGAGTGGACCCGGACGCCGACACGAACCCCACGTCAGGTTCCGCCGGCCACGGGCCCGGTGTTCGACGACTTCCCGCCGCGCCCGTCACCCTGTGCCGGCTCCTGCCGGCCGAACCCGGGCGCAGCCGGACGACGACGTACCCGGAGACGGCGAGGCTCACCGCCGCCACCGGGTGCGAAGCTCGCGCGTGGCTCCTTTCAAACCAGCCGGGGCGGAGCAAGCGGGAGGTGGGGCCCGGTCGGCATCCTCGGCGGGCGGTGTGTGGTCGATCAGTCCTCCCGGATCGGCCGCTCGTACACGCCGGTCGGGCGCTCCAGCGTGATCGTGACGTGCGTGTCCGGTACCGGGCCGCGGTCGTCGGGCCACGTCGTCGTGCCGTGTCCGGCGTGGGAGATCACCCAGTCCGTGTCGGCGACCGCCGTGTACTCCTCGGTCCCGGGCGATCCCTCGGGGACGGCGACCGTGAGCGGCGCGTCGTCGGGCAGACCCGCCAGGGCCGCGCGAAGCCGGCCCACCGTCCACGCGTCCGCGACGTGATGGATACGCTCGTATGCGGTCATCGGCCTGCCTCTCGTTCGAGTGCGACGGTTTCCGGGGGCGTGGTGGTCCGGTCCGTCGTTGCCGGGCCTGACGTGCGATCACCGTACGCGGACGCAACGAGGACACCGGGCTGTTACAAGGGGGCATCGACAGGCCGGCGTGCACACACCTGGCGTCGGAATTCTCTTGTTCCGGTCCTTCCCCGGTCCGACCATGACCGTATGGATTACCGCCCCGTTCTCGCAGCGCACGCCGTCCCGCTCACCCACGACATCCCGGAGTGGAACAAAGCCGCAGGGGTCACCGGGCTGGAGTCTTACGAGTGCAAGGCCTTCTATATTTGCGGCGTGATGCGCGAGTTCATACAGACCTCGGGGCTCACCCTCAAGAGCGACTATCATCTCGGGGCGCTCTTCGCCGCCCTCAATGCGGCCGAGCTCCTCGGCCGCGTCGTCTGCGGTGCCAGGCGCAAGGGAGCCAGGGAGAAGAGCGCCACCGATGCCCTTCGTCTCGGCCTGGAATACCTCGAAGAGCACAAGGGCCCATTGGCCGAGGATCTGCGGCTCTCCCGGGACGAGTACGTGAACCTGCGGAACTTCGCCGGTCACGGCGCCACCTACTTGCCCACGGGCGTGCGCTTCGACCCCGACTCGACCCGCCTTCTTCTCGTGCGTTTGGCCCATGCCCTGGACACGATGTGGTCCGACACGGACCTACCGGACAACCTGGCCGCGGTGGAGATCCATCCGGTGTGGACCCATGTGAAAGGGAAGCCGGAACCGGTGTACGTTCGCAATGTCCGGGCGCACCTCGTCACGAAGAGCCCCAGCGAGGGCCTTGACCACGCAGACTCCTGGCGGACCAGGATCGTAAGCCTTGATGCCTCATCTCCCCCAGTCACCGGCCGTGGCTAAGGCCTGTCTGATAATGATCTTGTGGTGTCTCGGGGTGGGTTGACGGATGCGGCGTGGGTTCGGATCGAGCCGTTGTTGCCGGTGGTGGATGGTCGTGGTCGGCCGTGGCGTGATCATCGGCAGGTGATCGACGGGGTGTTGTGGCGGTTGCGGACCGGTGCTCCGTGGCGGGATGTTCCGGCGCGGTACGGGCCCTGGCAGACGGTGTACGAGCGGTACTCGCGGTGGGAGGCGGACGGGACGTGGGCCGCCTTGTTGGATCACGTGCGGGTGCGGGAGGACGCGGTCGGCCGGGTGGACTGGTCGGTGTCGGTGGACTCGACGGTCGTGCGTGCGCATCAACACGCGGCGGGGGCGCGGAAAAGGGGGTTGCGGGCGGGGACGAACCGGGCGGCGTGGAGCGTGCGGCGTCGGGCCCGACGCCTGCGGGCCGCGAGGGTCTCGGCCGTTCGCGGGGCGGGTTGACGACGAAGTTGCATGTCGCGGTGGGCGGGCGGGGGTTGCCGTTGTCGATCGTGGTCACCCCGGGGCAGGCGGGGGACGGGCCGGCGTTGGACGCGGTGCTCGCCGGGATTCGGGTGCTGCGGCTCGGTCCGGGTCGGCCGCGGGTGCGGCCGATCCGGTTGATTGCCGATCGGGCGTACTCCTCGCGGGCGATCCGTGCCCGGTTGCGGGCGGCGGGGGTGCGGGTGGTGATCCCCGAACGGGCCGATCAGCGGGCGAATCGTCGTCGTCGGGGTCGTGCGGGCGGGCGTCCGCCGGCGTTCGACCGGGAGGCGTACCGCGAACGCAACGTGGTGGAGCGGTGTTTCGCTCGCCTGAAGCAGTTCCGGGCGATCGCGACACGCTTCGACAAGCTCGCCGCCCGCTACACGGCGGGCGTCGTCCTGGCCTCGCTGATCCTGTGGCTCCGCGAACCACAACCATGATCGTTTTGTCAGACAGGCTCTAGTGGCGGGCTGCCAGGCTGAGAATCCTTCTGGACTCTGTCTGCGACAGCCGCTTTCGGGATCTGGCGGCCCAGTAGCTTGCCAGCGCCGGATCGTCTTTGGAGGCGTCTCCCTTGACGAGCGGGCGCGTTGGTTCATGACGACACCGGAGCCCTCCGGCTGCCGACCCGTGTGTCCGGATCCGCGCCGGTGCCGGGCGGGGCGACGAGGGGGACCGGCTCCCTGCACGTAGTCCTGGTCGACCGGGGCGAACGCCTTGACCGGGGCCTCGTCGCCGAACTCGTCCGCGGACAACGGAGCCGGCGTGCTTCGCCGGGTGCGTGGACGCGACGACGGTCGTTTCCACAGTGCCGGGTGAACCCGCCGAACGCCGGCCGGTGGCGCTGTACCGTGACGACGCGGGCCGGGGGCCGGGCAGACGGGTAAGGAGACGCGAGACGGCGCCGGTCTGATCGGGCGCCGGTGGCGGCAGTCGCGCATCTCGCCCCCGGCCCGGCCTATCCGTTCATGCAGGCGAGCATGAACCGCTTCTCGCCCAGATGCGACGGGTCGGAGATGGCTGGCCACGCGATCCCGCACCATTCGAAGTCGGCCGGCTTCCCGGCGATCGCGAGTGACGTCCGCGTGTCACGGGCGAGCAACTCGCTTGCGCGTGCCTTCCCGGTCGTCGCCGACGTCGTCCCCGCCACAGCCGGCCAAGGCCGCGGCTGCGAGCACCGTCCCCATCGCGCCCGCGCGAACGCGCCGCCCTCACCCCATGATTGCCACGCGCGGGACCGTAGCAAGGAAGTGACGCGGTGTCAGTGGACAACCCCGGGAAATGGCGCGGCCCCGCCGCTTACATGCGGGGAAAGCTTGTTCGCAGTCGCGCGCGCGTCGGTCTGTGCCTGGCGCGGGTCGTCTGCAACATGCTCGCGCCATACGGCGATGCGGGCCTGGCGCAGCCGGACGGAGCTGTGTGCGTCGAACTCGCGTACGGCGATGTCGAGGTGGTTGGACGTACCGGGATGCCGGGCCCGCCGTTGTGCTCGCACGACCGCTCGCACCGGCGGGCCGGAGACCGTTGCCTGTGTCCCGGCGCGGGGCGGCCCGCACGACACACCTGAGGCGAGTGTGCGGGACCCTGCTCGGGGCACCCGCCCGCCCTGCACCGATCGGGGCTTCGGCGCGGGCGGGCGGTTCACCGGACCGGCGGTGGGGCGCCCGCCGCAGTGTGACGCGACGGGATGGATTGATTCGCGTTTCCGTGGGGCGGTTTCAGGTTCGGGTCGGCCTGCGTTCGATCGGTTCTCCGCCCCACATGTGGGCGTAGGGGTGGCATTCCGGGCATTTGTAGAACCCGCCGTCGGCAGCGGATCGCCGGCGGGCGCCGATGTTGCCCGGGGAACTGTCGCCGTCGCATTTCCCGCACCACGGTGGGATCTCGACCGGGGGCGGTTCGGGCTTGGCGAAGTGCAGGACGTCGCCGAAGTAGAGGCTGGCGCCGGGGATCACTCCCATGGTGCAGTCCTCGACGACGACGACGACGTCGTCGATCGGGAGGCGACGGGCTGCGGCGGCGACCGCCAGGCCCGCCGATTTGCCGCCGACGGGGGACAGGTCGTCGAACAACGCGAGGAGGTCGCGCCCGAACCCGGCCAGGAGTGCGTGCCCGCTCGTGCCGCAGTCGCACTCGACGGCTTCCGCGTGCATCTCGACGTGGCGTTCCAGCAGTTCGCGGAAGTCCTCCCCGTCCCAGGCGTCCATGTTCGTGCTCAGCCGGGTGAACGCCCGATCCCCGTCGAGCTCGCACTTCCCTTCCTCGTCGTCGGCGTCGCCGTCGCGTTGCGTCGGCAGGACGATCGGCGGCGGCAGGGAGGCGACGAGGTCGGGCACGCGGACGGTGTACGGGTCCACGTCCAGGACGGCCGGCAGCAGCGTCCGTGTGAGCGGGGCGAGTTCGAGGTGCCACGAGGCCGGTTTGACGTGGTGTTTCGGGTCCGCGGTGGCCTTCTGCACATCGGATTCGAGCTGATTGACCGCGTGGACGGTCATGTTCGGCTTCGGGGCGCGGGGGTGTGTCCGGGCCGCGACGGCGCCCTTCTGGACCGCCCGCCAGGCGAGCATCACCAGGTCGGCCATCGGCCGCACGGACGCCCCGCGCCGGGCCGCGTCCCGCAGCCGCACCCGATGGTTCTCGGGTACCGGGGGCAGGTTCCGTCGGGTCAACTGCTCGGCGAAGTAGCGCAGCACCTCGTCGGCGATCACCTCCACGACCAGGGTGATCAACTCCTGGCGGCGCGCGGTCGTCATGCCGGTGGGGTCGAGCCGTTTCGTCAGGTGCGCGTCCAGGGCGGTCGAGGCCGAGAGCGGATGGGGCCCGTGCGGGCTGTAGTGCGTGGCCCTGTCCGTGTAGTAACTCCCCGTCAGCTCGGCCGGTTGCACGTCCTCGTAGACGCCCTCGGCGGCGAGCAGCGCCTTGTCGAAGGAGGCCGGTTCCCACACGAACGCGTGGACGCTCGACGTGGCGTGGATCGCCGGCAGGCCGGCGTGCACGGTCGAGGCGATGAGGTCCGCCTGCTCGTCCGCGGCGGCGGACAGGGGCACGGGCCACGTCGACAGCGGGGCGATCAGTCCGGCGTCGGGCGCGTACCGCAGCAGCGCCAACGCCACCGTCTCCTCCCGCACACCCGCCTCGGGAATCGCCTCGGGCACGGCGGCGTCGGCGTACTTGCGGGCGAGGAGGTCCCGGCGGGCGCTCTCCCACGCCCGCCGCGCCGCGTCGCACCGGGCCCGGGTGTCCGCCCGGGCCTGCGCGGCCTCACGGCTCGCTTCCTGCCGCGCCTGCCGCACGGGATCGTTGAACCTGTCCAACTCGATCCGGGCGTCCGTGTCGCAGTCGACGCAACTCTCGCTGCCCCGCCGCCCGTGGCGGTACACCCACTCGAACGCCGCCCGTGAGGACAACGTCAGCGGCCCGCCGCATCGCGCGCACGCATGCCCGGGGACCACGGCCTCCGCCGACGTCAGCGCGATCATGCGCGCGTCCGGTGCGATCCCCGACACGGTCTCGGCCCAACGCGTCGTCTCCCCGAGGCCGTAGGAGACCCACGTCCAGTAGCGGGAGGCGATGTCCACCTCACGGGCCGAAGACTCCGCCCGGGCGGTCACCACCGGGGGCGTCATCCTCCCCGAACCGCCGGAGCCCTCATTCATCACGGGCCTGCCTTTCCCCGCGGGCTCCCGCCGGCGGGCGTCGTGCCCGCCGTGCGGGCGCCCCGCGTCGCTTCACCCCACGCCACCGTCGGGGACTCTTCCGGACGGCACGACCGGCCGACGGCCCGGGCCACGGGTGACCCACACACGCACCGTCGTCCCGCGTGGGGACGACACGAGCCGCATCGTAGAGGCGGGAGCCCCGCGGAACGGAAGCCGATGATCCGAGTGGGTGAACCCCCTGGGGCACGGTCCTCGCCGCGCACACGAGCGCACGCGTGCCTCCCCGCGAGAACACGAACAAACCCGGAACCGCCCCGCGACCTCATCGCCCACGTTCCCCGCTGCGGCATGACCTCCGCCCCACCGTCGCCCGCCGTAACTCCCGCCGGACGAACGACCCGAGCGGGCAGCGCCGACCCGCGCCGTCGGTCGCGCTCGTCGTCGGCCGTCCGGAGCCCCCACCCTCGCCTCTCTCGATCTGGCCCGAACGGCCCGCGACGCGTGCCAACGCGCCGGGATTCACCCGCACATCGTCACCGGCGACGGCGTTCTCGGCCACTCGCCCCGCGCCCCGTACGCCGCAGTGGTCGCCACCTGCTCCGTCCATGTCGTCCTGCTTGCCTGGGTCGAGCAGACCCGCCCCGGCGGGATGCTCCTGGTCCCCTGGACCTCGCCGTGGGTGTCCTACGGCATCGCCCGTCTGAGGCGCGACGACGACGGGGGAGCGACCGGCCCGTTCGCCGCCATGGGCTCGTTCATGCCGCTGCGAGCCGCTGCGGCCGGGTACGACGACAGCCCGCCGGCCGTGGACCACGACGCCCCCACCCGCGAGCGCGTGTCGCACCTGGCACCGTGGGCGGTGCAACGCGAGGCGCCCGAGGCCGCGTTCGTCGTCGGCGCCACGCTGCCCGGATACCGCTTCCTCACCGCCCGCGCCCACGACCCGCAGCCCGGTGAGTGGTGCTGCACCCTGCGGGTGATCGACGCGACCGGCGCGAACTGGGCCGACGTCGACCACCTCCGAGACCGCGACGAGGACCCGTTCACGGTCACCGTGCACGGCGAACGCGACGTGTGGGCCGACATCGAACACACCCACACCCGCTGGACCGCCCAAGGCCGCCCCGGACCCGGACGCTTCGGCTTGCGCGTTGAGCCCGACGGCGGCCAACACGTGTGGTACTGCCCCCTTCGCCAAAGGGGTGAACGTTGCATGCGCCGCTCCCGGCTGTCCGGTCGCTCGGCGAACTCCGGTTCGGGATCACCGTGAAGGGCTCGGACCGGGATGGGGTCGATCGCGTCATCGCGTTCGTCGAGGACCTGGCACTCGGGGTTGCCGACGGTGTGGACGTGGAGATCGACGTGATCCGGCACGACGTGGTCACTGCCGGACTGTGGGGAACCTGGAGAGGCTCGGTTGCCCGTTGTGCCGGGCGGCCGTTGACACCGAGTGGTGGGGCGACCGTGCCCCTAACCGCCCACGGACGCCCACGCGGTCGCCTGCTCCGTGCCGGCTCTGGCCGGCACGGAGGGAGTGGGCGTCACCGTGGTCGATACCCGCGGGAACCGAGCGGCGGACGGCTCGGACGCTCCCATGGTGCGGCCGGGAAACGGGGGACGGGGCTCCGGATGCCGCGGGTGCGTACATTCGTCGACACCCACCTCGCGTCCTGCGGCGGCGATTTCGTGCCGTGCGCCACGCGGGTTGCGAACGCGGTCGTCGACCGCCGGGGAACATGAGGGCCGCTGTCACATTCGCGAGGCGGTCGTCTCATTTCGGCGTCGTTGCGGTGTCGCGGAGTGTGTGCGGGGGGAATGCGTTCCTGCGTGCACCGACGACGATCGTGAGAGTCGGTAGCAAAAGCGCGAGGGCGCTCCAGCCGAGGTAGCTTGCTCCAGGTCCGCCGAGCAGGAGTCCACCGAGGATGCCGCTGCCGGCGATGCCGGTGTTCCAGGCTGTCACGAGCAGGGATTGGGCCACGTCCCCGGCCGCGCCGGCTGCTTCGGCGACGGCAGTCTGGAGCAGGGTTGCCGTGCCGCCGAAGGCGAGACCCCAGACGGCGGTGCCGACGAAGACCGGTACGGGGGAGCCGGTCAAGATTCCCAGGAGCAGAGCCGCGGTGGCGAAGAGGGCGCAACTGGTGATCATGAGGGTGCGCAGGTGCCGGTCGATGAATGCGCCGGTGATCCAGATACTCGCCAACGACAGCAGCCCGAAGGTGAGGAGGACGGCGTCGACCCGGTCCGCCATGCCGAGCGAGTCGAGGAAAGGTGCGATGTAGGTGTAGAGGGTGTTGTGCGCGAGTACGAAGATCAGCGTCACGAGGAGTATGGGGGCGACACCGGGGATGCGCAGAGTTCGGGCGAGCGGGAGCCGGGACTCCTTGGGCCGTCCCGGGAAGTTGGGCACGGTGGCGATGATCCATACGATCAGCGCCAGGGTGGCTGCGGTCGTGAGTCCGAAGGCGTAACGCCAGCCGACGGCCTTCGCGAGGAATGTGGCGGCGGGTACACCGACCGAGAGTGCGACGGGAGTGCCTGCCATCGCGATTGCCATGGCCTTGCCGCGTTGTTGCGGGGCGACCATGCGACGGGCGTACCCGGCGAGCAGGGCCCAGATGAGTCCCGCTACGACACCTCCGATGAACCGGGAGGCAAGCGTGAGGGGGAAGTTGTGCGAGAGGGCCGTGATGGTGTTGGTCACGGCGAATCCCGAGATCGCGGACAGCAGCAGGTGTCGGCGTGGCCATCCGATGGTGGCCCGTGTCAGGGGGAGGGCCGACAGCAGTGCCCCCAGGGCGAAGGCCGTGACCGTCTGACCGGCTGCCGACTCGCTCACTCCCAGATCGTGGCTCATCGCGGGCAGTACTCCGGCGGGCATTGTCTCGGTCAGGAGGGTGATCAGTCCTGCGGTGCCCAGTGCCAGCAGCCCCGAGAGGGGAAACCATGGGCCGGGGGTGGCAATCGACGTGGTGCGATCAGTTCTTGGCATGGCCATACGATCAACGGATGACATTGATGTCAGGGTCAAATCGATGACTTGCGCCGTTCGTGGGGAGGGTCGCACGTGAGGATCGGTGAGCTGTCGAAGCGCACGGGTACGCCGGTGCGTATGTTGCGCTACTACGAGGCGCGGAATCTGATCGTGTCGGAGCGTCTGCACAACGGATACCGGGACTACGACGACTACGTGGTCGATCGGGTTCGCCAGATCAGGGGTTTGCTCGACGTCGGCCTGCCGACGAGGATCATCCGGCAGATCCTGCCGTGCCTGGACAGCCCTCGAACGATTCACATGCCCTATCTGACGCCGGACATGGTTGCCGCGCTCGAGGAGGTTCGGGATCGCATGGCCGAGAAGATCGAATGTCTCACGAAGAACCACACGGCCATCGGCGACTACCTTCGCGCAGCCGGTTTCGATGCCGAGGCAAGCTGACGGCACGCCTCGGGCAACAGACCGGGCACGACGAGACCTCGGTCATCCGACCGGGAGGGGACGCCATGTCGTACGTCGAGGTTCCGGTTCGTCGCAAACACCTGGTCATGGTTGCACGCAACGCGCCGGCCCGTGAGGGAGTGGTGCGCACATCCCCGCGCGCCGTCGCGGCCGAGGCCGGGATTTCGCCGGGCACGCTGCAATACGTCACTTGATCACCGATTCGGCCGGGCATCTGCCGGGTGAGCCCGTCACGCAAGGCCGGCGGCGCCCGGACGCGGCGCAGCCGACCTTGCCGGGGCCCGCGGCACGGCGACGGCAACTCGCCGGCACGTCACGGTGTCGGCCTCGAACTCGACGACCACGCCGGCGTCGTCCTGACGGACGGTCCGCACCACAGCCCCCGGCCCGACCACGTCGGCCGGTGCGGCGGCGAGTCACTCGAAGATCCGCTGGTGCCGCCGACCACACGGGTGTCCTGGGCGCCTCCTTGTGGTGGCAACGAGCGTTTCCGGGCTGGTGCGGGATCGAAGGCGGAAGAGGAAGTGCAGCACGCGGAGTTCGGGGACTCCGCAGAGAACAAGGCGGGCAGCGGCACGCGGAAGAACCGCCGCGCGATGTGGTCTCGGGTGTTCGTGACCAGCCAGGTGTCCAGCGTCTGCGCGTCGTGACCCCGAGCGTCCGCAATTACCGTACGGGCGCCCGCCTCGTCGGTGATGGAAATCGGATCGGCATCACGTCGATGCCTTGCGTGTGGCGAGGTTGGCCGGACGGGCGCCGTGGCGCGGTGTGGCGCCGGTCGCCCGGTGAGGCGTTGTCGGCGGCGGCCGGCGCCCGGCCCTGGCCGGGTGGGGACCGAAGGGCTCTGTCCCGGGAGGGATCAGAAGTGTTTGACGAAACTCATGGAGCGGTCGGTGACGGTGAAGCCGAAGCTCTGGTAGAGGCCGAGGGCGCCGGTGGGGCTGTCGGCGTCGACTTCGAGTACGGCGTGGCGCAGGCCGTCGGCTCGCATTGCCCGCAGGACGTGGGCGAGCAGGGTGCGGGCAAGTCCCCGTCCTCGCGCGTCCCGCCGTGTGCCGACGGTGCTGATGTAACCGAACGGGCCGCCGCGCAGCGGCCATTCGTCCCGTTCCACGTCGACGAAGACGAAGCCGTCGACGCGTTCGCCGTCGTGCGCGTCCGGGGCGATGGCGAGGAGGGACAGGTCCGGGCGCGATGCCGCCAGTCGGTCGGCGGACGCCCAGTCGGCGGCGGTGATCGGTTGGCTGCCCCAGTGGTCGCGGAAGGCGTCGTTCCTGGCGGACCTGGCCCTCTCCTGCCACTGCGGCCCGTAGGGCACGAGACGCACTCCCGGGATGGTCGGCGGCTCGGCGACCGGGGTGTCGAGGTCGAGTTCCAGTTCCAACCACCATCGGGCCCGTTCGTAACCGTGGTTCTCGAGGAGCCGGATCGCGGGGATGGCGTGTTCGTGGGCGCTCGAGGCGAGCCGACCGGGCAGAGCGGCGTCGCTTGCCGCGAGATGCTGGAGCCCGCGCGCCTCTTGCCACGCCAGCAGCGCGCTGCCGATTCCTTCGCGGCGGCGGTCGGGGGCGACGGTGCCGTCGAGTTCGACGTCGACGCTCGTCTCCGGACTATCCGGGGCTGCGGCCGAACCGTAGGCGACGGCCCGCCCGGCGGAGTCGACGGCGATGACCGCGTCGTGTTCGAGGTCGAAGGTCTCGCTCGCGAATTCCTCCTCGAGTTCGTCCCTCGTCTCGAGGTAGCGGGGGTGATCGATCGTTCCGGCGGCGCGCTTGAGGTCGAGTATCAGGTCGATGTCGGCGGCCGTGACAGGTCGCCAGGTGAGGTCGTCGCCGGCCTTGGGCAGGTCGACGGTCGGCGGAGCGGTCACCCGGTCGCGCAATGCTCGGAGTCGGGGGCTGTGATCTGCTGGTCCGGTCACGGGAACCTACCTTCCAAGGTGATGCTTGTGTCGAGGGACGTGCCGGCCCGCGGCGGGGCGGGCCGGCACGGCCGGGTCAGTGCATCGCGGGCGCGACCGGGCCTCGGGAGGGGTCGCGTCGGCCGAGGCCCGCGGCGGCGAGGGCTGCTCCGGCCAGGCACGCGACGGCGGCGATGATCGCCGCGGTGTGTACGCCGTTCATGAACGCCTGACCGCTGCCCTCGACGATCTGGGCACGCAACTGGGCCGGCATGTCGGGGGACACGGGGGCGACACCCATCGCCACGGCGTCCTCGGCGGCGCGCATGCCCTCGGCCGTCGGCGTCGGGATTCCGGCGGAGACGAATTCGTCGATCATCGTCGAGCCGGCGCGACCGCTGATGACGGACATGAGTACGGAAGTGCCCAGCGCGCCGCCGATCTGCAGGGCGGTGGCCTGCAGGCCACCGGCCACGCCGCCGTCCTGGACGGGTGCGTTGCCGACGATCGCGTCCGAGGATGCCGCCATGACCATGCCGGTCCCGAGGCCGAGCGCGACGAACGGCGGCCACATCAGCGTGTACGAGGAGTCGATGTCCCACGTGAGCATGCCCAGCGCCGCGGCGGCTTGGAGCAGCATGCCGACCGGCATGCTCACCCGTGCACCGAGGCGTTCGGTGATCACCGCGCCGAGCGGGGCGGACACGACCGAGGCGAGACTGAGCGGCAGGGTCCGCACGCCGGCCTCCACCGGGGTGAAGCCGCGCACGTTCTGCAGGTAGAGCATGACGAAGAAGATCACGCCGAGCAGGACGAAGAAGTTCACGGCGGTGACGATCGTGCCGACGGTCAGTGCCCGGCTGCGGAACAGTCGCATCGGCAGCAGCGGGTGCGCGATGCGCGTCTCGTACCAGCCGAACAGGATCAACACGGCGATCCCCGCCGCGATCACGCCGATCGTGGAGACCTCGCCCCAGCCCCATGCCTCGCCCTTGACGACGCCGAAGACGAGCAGCAGCAGTCCGAGGGCGAGGATCAGCACGCCGGGGATGTCGAACCGGTGGTGCCCGGTGGAGTTCTTGCTCTGCGGCAGCACCGCGAGGCTGAAGGCGAGGGCGATCACGCCGATGGGGGCGTTGATGTAGAACACCGACTCCCAGTTGACGTGTTCGACGAGCAGTCCGCCCACGATCGGGCCGATCGCCGTGGACACCGAGGAGACCATCGCCCAGATGCCCACCGCCATGCCGAACTTCTTCGGAGGAAAGACCGCGCGCAGCAGGCCGAGCGTGTTGGGCATCAGCAGGGCGCCGAAGAACCCCTGCGCCGCGCGGAAGGCGATCACGCCTTCGATCGAGCCGGCCAGTCCGATCGCCACCGACGCGAGGGTGAAGCCGGCCACGCCGATCAGGTAGAACGTCCGGCGGCCGAAGCGGTCACCGAGCTTGCCGCCCAGGATCAGTGCGGCGGCCAAGGCCAGGAGGTAGGAGTTGGTGACCCATTGCAGGTCGGCGGTCGAGGCCTGCAGATCGCGGCCGATCTCCGGGTTGGCGATCGCCACGACCGAGCTGTCCAGGCCGACCATGAACAGGCCGAAGGCCACGGCTATCAGCGTCAGCCAGGGATTGGCGCGCGGGCTGCGAGTGGCGGGCGCCGGGCCGGGGGAGGGCGCGACGGAGCGGCCCACGTCGGTTGAAGACATGCGAAGGGGAGACTTCCTGATCGGATGGGTACGTGTGCGCCGGGTCGGGGACGCACACGTCGGAAGATCACATCGGGAAAAGGGGGGTGGGTCGGCGGGCGCGATGACGCGCGGTGCGCCGTGGCACGGAACAGCGGTCCTGCGGCCGGGGACCGACGATCCCGGAGACTCCGGACGTCGGTTCGATGCGGCCGGGATCAGCCGGTGCCGGGCTGGACCTGTCGGGTGAGTTCGGCCAGCGCGCCGACCGCGGAACCCAGGGCGGCGACCTCGCCGTCCGTCATCGTGCGCAGCGCGCCCACGACGTAGTCGATCACGAGTGCGTCCACGTCCGCGGAACGACGACGGGCCTGCGCCGTCAGGCGCAGGCGCACGACACGCCTGTCGCCGGGATCGACGTGCCGCTCCATCATGCCCTCGTCGACGAGTTTCGTGACCAGGGCGCTCACGTTGTTGGCCTTCATCAGCAGGGCCTCGGCCGCCTCGCGGACCGTGATGCCCTCGCGTTCGCCGACCACCCGCAGCAGCGCCAGGTGCGCCTCCGGCGGCTTGGGCCGGCCGAGATCCGCCACCAGCCTTCGCTCCACCGTCCGATGCAGCACCGGCAGGATCGCAGCCAGGCCGGCTGCGATGCGCCGATGCTCCTCGGTTGCGGGATCCGTCGAAGACACCCTGTGACCCTAGGTCACCGGAAATGGCTATGTCAAAGTAGGTATTTCTGTATAGCCATATGTCCGAGGGTGTGAGTGTCACCTCGCCGTCGGTCCCGCGAGCGCTCCCCAAGCCCAGGCGGGCCGCCCGGAGAACGGCCACGGTCGTGTGCGTCGCCACCCGCCCGCGAGGGCGTGGCGTCGGCGCATCCGCGAACGCGGTTCCCGAGACCGGCTGCGCTGCCGGAGTCGATGCCGGGCCGGGGCGTGCGCCCAGGCGCGGCGTACGCACCGAACGTGGCTTCCCCACGGCGAGAGCTCGGCACCCGATCGCACTGCTCCCGAGGTTCGCTTCGTGAAGGGACCGCCGGACCCGGCCGCGTCGCTCCCGCACCGATCCGGGCGTCCCGGTCCGCCCCGCTCGACCGACCCCTTCGACCAGGGTGTGCCGCCCCACCGACCGGGCCGTGAACCACGCTTGCCGATCGCGGCGCTGTGACTTGCACCGACACCTCGCTCGACGGGGACACTCCCACCCGATCACACCGGCCCGGCCCGCGTACCGCGCCGTCGGGTTCACGTGCGCCGCACGATGTTCCGCGCCACCCGCGCCGTCCCTGAGCCCCGCGCAGCCCATCGCACTCGTTCCGCGTACTCGGCCGGCCGCACGATCCCGGTTGACCTCGACCGCCAGCGAATGCCTAGAATATAGATTCTAGAGTCTCCGTTCTAGGGTAGTGCCGAGAGGGAGTCAGGAACATGGACATGGATATGACGGACCGAGCGGCGGCGAAGACCGGACTCGGGTCCGGCACGGAGCCGGCTCCGTCGGTGTTGTGGAAGGCGTTTCGGGTACTGGGGGTGTTCAGTCACAGCCGGCGCGTGCTGACGCTCGCGCAGATCGTGCGCCGCAGCGGGCTGCCCAAGTCCACCGCGCACCGCGTGTTGACGATGCTCCTCGAGGTCGGCGCGGTCGAACAGCACAGCGACGGATACCGGATGGGGCTGCGGATGTTCTCGTTCGGCACCCTCCCGCCCGAGGTCGCGCTGCGGGACGCCGCCCTGGTGCACCTGGAGGAACTCCACCGGGTGACCGGACAGACGTTGCACCTCGCGATCCTGCGCGACGGCGACGCCGTCTACCTGGAGAAGCTCCGCAGCCGCCGACACGACCGGTCCCCGGCCCTGGTCGGCGGCCGACTCCCGGCGCACTGCACCGCGATCGGCAAGGCCATGCTCGCCTACTCGACGGAGCACACCGTCGCCGAGGCACTGGCCGCGCCGCTGGAACGCCGCACCATCCACTCGCTGACCTCGCCCGCGCTCATCCGCCGACAGCTGACCGCGATCCGGACCGACGGCTACGCCGTCGATCGCGAGGAGGCCGTCGAGGGAATGGCCTGCGTCGCGGTCCCGGTGCTCTCCGGCGGCCGACCCGTGGCGGCGGTGTCGGTCGGCTTCGCGGCGGCTGCCGGCAGCGGCGCCGTACTGGTGGACCCGCTGCGCCGCGCGGCCGCCGCGGTCTCCCGCTCGCTGCTGACCGGCTCGGCCGGCCGGTTGATCGCGACCGGTGGGTAGGGTGGCGGCCATGGACAAGACCAGCGCGAACCGGGACCGGATCCTGGACGCGGCCGAGCGTCTGTTCAGCACCCGAGGCTACGCGGACGTCACCGTCAGCCAGGTCTGTCAGGCATCCGGCTTCCCGGTGGGCTCGATCTACCACCACTTCACCAACAAGTACGGCCTGCTCGCGGCGGTGTTCGAACGCTCCTCCGGGCTGTTCTTCGCATCGCTGCCGGCCGTGGACGACCTGCCCGGGGACCCGCTCGACCGACTCGGCGTCTTCTACGACGCGGCCGCGCACGTGATCGGCGACCGGATGCTGTTCATGCGGCTGATGTTCCTGCTGCAACTCCAGGAGGACAAGGACGGGACCATCGCGCCGCTGGTCCGCGAGGCCCGCCACCGGGTCCGGACCGAGCTGATCGCGGTGATCGAGCCGGTCGCGCGCAGCTGCGGCGTCCTCGACCCGGAGGAACTGGCCCTGGAACTGGCGGAGTTGACCATGTCGTTCACCGCCGGCCTGGTGGTCTTCACCGACGCCGAGGCGGTCGGAATCCCCGCCGGCATCCGCCGGCTGCGCCAACTGGTCCTGGCCACCATCAGGGACGCCGCAGGCCGGGAGGGCACCGCCCGGGGGAACGACACCCGAGAAGGCGCCGCGGCAGGATCAGCGACCCCGCACCGAAGCTAGCCCCGCCTCGGCGGCCCGCGGCGCGGAAAGGCCGAAGCGGGCCAGGAACACCACGGCCAGCGCCACGACCACGCCCGATCCGGACAGTACGACGATCGCCCCCTCGCGCGGCGGCCCACCGTTCGCGGTGAACGCGGCCAGGACCGCCGCGACGAAACTGCTCGCGGCCGCGCCACCGATCCAACGGGTCAACGCGTTCGCGCTGTTGGCCATGCCGATCCGGGAAGCGGGCACGAACTCGGCCAACAGCGACGGGATCGCGGCGTACCCCAGACTCACCATCACCCCGATCGCGAAGCTCGCCACCACCACCTGATACGGCCGATCGTGCGCCACGGTCAGCACACCGAACCCGCCCACTCCCGCGAGTCCGGCCCCAACGAGGGTGAAGCGGGCGCCGAAGCGCACGACCGACCGGCCGCCGATCGGCGCGGCGATCATCGACGCGATCGTCATCGGCAACAGGTACACCACCGAGGCGGTCAGCGCCGACGCGCCGAAGCCGTAGCCCGCGGCGTCGGGCCGTCCACGCACCAGTTGGGTCAGCGCCAGCACCGCCAGGTACATCACCGCCCCGACCAGCGCCGACAACACGTTCGCCACCACGATCGGCCGGCGCCGCAACAGGTCCATCGCCAACAGCGGATCGCGGCGCCCCCGTTCGACCCGAACGAAGATCCCCAGGACGACCACCGCCGCGACCGCCATGGCGGGAACGGCCGGTGACGTCCATCCCCAACTACCGCCCTGCGACAGCGGCAACATCACCAGGACCAATCCGGTCCCCAACACGGCGGCACCCGCGACATCCACCCGCCCGCCCGCGTCGACCCCCGATCCGCGCGGCACGAACAGGACGACCAGGAGCACCGAGCACACCGCCACCGCGGCGCAGCCCCAGAACAACACCCGGTACCCCGGATACGCCCGATTCAGCAGACCGGCGGCCACCGGGCCCAGCCCGCCGCCCACGGCCAGGGTCCCCGACACCAACGCCACCGCGGAGGCGAGCCGGTCGCCGGCCATCTCGCGATACAGCACCGTGACCGCCAGCGGGAACACCGCCCCCGCCGTGCCCTGGAGAGCACGCCCGAGCAGGAACAGCGGGAACGAGGGGGCGAGCGCGGACAGTACGGCGCCCACGGCGAGCACCGACAGGCAACACACCAGGACACCCCGGCCGGCTCGCAGGTCGGCGATCCGCCCGAACACCGGGACGGTGACCGCCGAGGTGAGCAACCCCGCCGTCACCGCCCAGTTCGCGGCACCGGGCGAGACGCTCAACTCCCGGGCGATGTCCGGAAGCACGGGAACCACGACGGCCGGCACCGCGCCCGCCACCACCCCGGCGAAGCACAACGCGAACAGCAGCGGGCCGGAACGGGCGGACGGCGGATCCTGAAGGCTTGGCATGGCCGCACCGTGCCATCGGCCGGCGCGCCGACGGGCGATCCGTCCCGCCGGCCGGGACGACCGAACGCCGACCGCACCGGCCGCACAGCCCCGCCGCCCCGGTGTCCCGGCCACCGGAACGATCCTCCCCGGGCGTGGGCTGCGCGACCGAGACTCGCAGGCGTGGATGCGATCGCCGCCACACCCCGCCCGCCACGGCGCGACCGGGCGGCCCGTCGACGACCTCCCGGCGCAGGCACGTGTGAACAGGCGGCGCCCGCGCGGGGGCATCCACGCGACATCCAGGCGACTCACCCGACAGGAGCCCGACACATGAGCAACACGATCGTCACGTCCGATGTGACGGTGGGAGAACACACCCTCCGGGTCAATCGCGCAGGCAAGGGCAACGCCGAGACGATTCTCTTCCTGCACGGCTCGGGCCCCGGCGCCACCGGCATGTCGAACTTCGCCGGCACCATCGAGGCCCTGTCCGACACCTACGACTGCCTGGTCGTGGACCAGGTCGGGTGGGGCGACTCCAGCCACCCCGAGAACACCCCGCCCGGCTCCCGCCTGCGGCAGAACGTCGCGGCCTGCCTCGGCCTGCTCGACGAACTGGGCCTGGAGCGGGTCCACCTCGTCGGCAACTCGCTGGGCGGCGCACTCGCGCTGCACCTGTTGGTCCGCGCTCCCGAGCGGTTCGGCAAGGCCGTGCTGATGGGCGCCGCCGGAGCGGGCAACGCGAGCACACCGCAGCCGGCGATCATGCGACTGATCACCTTCTACGACGACCCCACTGCGCGGTCGATGGCCGAGTTGATCTCGTTCATGTTGTACGACCCCAAGCTGTTCGGCGACCGGCTCGACGCCATCGCCGAGGAGCGCCTGGCGGTGGCGATCCGCCCCGAGGTGGAGCGTTCGCACCGCCAGACCTTCGCCATGGCACCGGGCGCAGGTCCCGGGCTGCCCGAGATCGCACTGAAGCGGATCACCAACGACGTGCTGCTGGTGCACGGACGCGAAGACGTGATGGTCCCGCCCGAGGGCAGCGAGTGGTTCGTCCGGCGGATCCCCAACGCCCGCCTGTACCTGATGCCGCAGTGCGGCCACTGGGCGCAGATCGAACAGGCCGACCGTTTCCAAGCCGTGACCCGCGCCTTCCTCGCCGGCGCACTGTAGGCCCACCACACGCCGCCCCGTCCCATCGAAAGCCGTCCGGGCACCGCGCCGTCCCGCCCGAAAGCCGTCCCACCGCGCACACGCCCCGCAGTACCCATCCCCGCACCGCCATCCCCCGAACAAGGGAGCAGGACCAGACCATGAGCATCGTGAGCGCCCTGGGCTACGTCGTCGTACGAGGCCCTTTGGAGGAATGGCGCCGGTTCGGCCCCGAGATCCTCGGGTTGCAGCCCGCCCCCTCGGCCGATCCGGACACCCTCCTGTTCAAGACCGACAGCCGTTCCTGGCGGCTGGCGATCGAGGCCGGCGAGCCCGCCGGCCCGCAGTCCCTGGTCGCCCTCGGCCTGGAGGTCAGGTCGGCCGAGCAGTTGGACGCCCTCGCCGACACGCTGCGCTCGCGCGGCATCGAGGTGCACGAGGACCCGGATCTGGCCGAACGCCGCCGGGTTCGCGGCCTGATCGCGTTCCGCGACGCGACCGGCAACACCGTCGAGGCGTACTGGGGCCCGACCGTCGACAAGACCGGCTTCACCTCACCGCGCGGCGTCACCTTCGTCGCCGGCGAGACGGCAGCCGGCGAGATCGGGATCGGCCACACCTTCCTGCTGGCCGACGACGTCGCCCGGGCCGCGGCCTTCTACACCGAGCACCTCGGCTTCAAGCTCTCCGACACGATCGCGTTCGGCCCGCAGTCCGCCCACTTCCTGCACTGCAATCCCCGGCACCACTCGATCGCCTTCGCCGCGCTCCCGGGCGCACCGGCCTCGGGCCTGGGCCATCTGATGCTCGAAGTCGACACCCTGGAAGCCGTCGGCCGCGCCCTGGACGCCGTCCAGGAACAGGAGTTGCCCATCCCGCTGTCCATCGGCGAACACAGCAACGACCGGATGACCTCCTTCTACGTCCGCACCCCCTCC
Organism: Embleya sp. NPDC008237; assembly: GCF_042956465.1. Taxonomy (NCBI): domain Bacteria; kingdom Bacillati; phylum Actinomycetota; class Actinomycetes; order Kitasatosporales; family Streptomycetaceae; genus Embleya; species Embleya sp. NPDC008237. The sequence goes on along the minus strand of NZ_JBIBGL010000037.1, from coordinate 35,238 downwards.
GGCTTCGACATCGAATACGGCTACAACGGCCGGGTCATCGACGACCGGGACTGGACCGTCAGCCACTACGAGTCGCCCAGCACCTGGGGCCACCGCTTCGCCACCCCGCCCGGCCCCGGAACCGACTGACCGAGAAAGGCCCGTCATGTTCGACGTCACCGAACTGGTCCAGCCCGACCAAGGGCTGATCAACCCCAGCATCTACACCGACCCCGAGATCTACCAGGCCGAACTGGAACGAGTCTTCGCCCGCAGCTGGCTCTTCCTCGCCCACGACACCCAACTCGCCAAACCGGGCAGCTTCGTGCAGACCTACATGGCCGAGGACCCGGTCCTGGTGGTCCGCCAACGCGACGGCTCCGTCAAGGCGTTCCTGAACCAGTGTCGGCATCGCGGCATGCGCATCTGCCGCTCCGACGAAGGCGTCGCCCGCGCGTTCACCTGCACCTACCACGGCTGGGGCTACAACCTGGCCGGCGAACTGGTCAACGTACCCATGCAGGACCGCGCCTACCACGACGACATAGACAAGTCCAAGTGGGGCCCCACGCAGGTGCCGCGCCTGCACAACCACAAGGGCTTCATCTTCGGCACCTGGGACGAGAGCGCACCCTCCTTCGAGGACTACCTCGGCGACATGCTCTGGTACTTCGACGCCCTCGCCGACCGCTACGACGCGGGCCTGACCCTGGTACCCGGCGCCACCAAATGGGTCATCGACTGCAACTGGAAATTCGCCGCCGAACAGTTCGCGAGCGACATGTACCACGTGCCGTCCTCGCACGCCTCCGCGCTGGTGGCGCTGATCGAAGACCCCGCCGTACTCGCCGAGTTCCAGCAACAAAGCGCCGCCGCCCCCGGCCGGCAGTACGCCGGCAACGGCCACGGCTCCGGCTTCGGACTGCGCCCCGACCTGGTACCCACCCAAGCCGGACCCGACTTCGACGCCTGGGTCGTCGCCAACCGCGAACAGATCTACCGCCGCATCGGCGAACAGCGCGCACTCGCCGTCAACGGACACAACACCGTCTTCCCCAACTTCTCCTGGCTGACCATCAACAACACCATGCGGGTCTGGCACCCGCGCGGACCCGGCCAGATCGAGGTCTGGTCCTGGACCTACCTGCCCAAGGACGCCGACGAGTCGGCCAAACAGGCGGTCCGCACCAGCACCATCCGCACCTTCAGCGCCGCCGGCGTCTTCGAGACCGACGACGGCGAGAACTGGACCGAGATCCAGCAGGTGCTGCGCGGCCACCAGGCCCGCAAGACCACCTTCAACGCCCAGATGGGCCTGGGCCACGAACGCCACGGCACCGACGGCATGCCCGGCCGGGTCACCGACGACATGTACACCGAGATGGCCGCCCGCGGCATGTACCGGCGCTGGGCCGACCTGATGTCCGGGCTCAGCTGGCCGGAGATCACCGAACGGGACAAGGCCCGAGCGCAGCGGGAACAGGAGGCGCACCTCGCATGAGCGACACCACCACACCACCACGACGCACCGACGTCGACCTCGAGACCCGGTACGACATCGAGCGCTTCCTCTACCTGGAGGCCGAACTCCTGGACGACCAACGGTTCGAGGACTGGCTGGAACTCTTCGACGACGACATCCACTACTGGCTGCCGACCCGCACCACCCGAACCGTCCGCGAACGCGACCTGGAAATCGCCGGACCGGACGGCGCGGCCTTCTTCGACGACGACAAGGCCTTCCTGACCGGCCGCGTACGCCGATTGGCCTCCGGCCGCTCGTGGTCCGAGGAACCCCCCTCCAGAACCCGCCGGCTGATCACCAACATCCGACCCACCCGACTGGACACCGGCGAGTTCGAAGTCCGGGCCAACTTCCACGTACTGCGCAGCCGCGCCGAACGCCACCACGACACCTTCTTCGGCGAACGCACCGACCTGCTGCGCCGCATCCCGCAGGAGCCGGGATTCCACATCGCCCGACGCCGGATCGTGCTGGACACCACCACGCTTCTGGCCCCGAGCATCAGCATCTTCCTGTGAGCGGACTACTCCTATGAGCGAATACAACCGGGAGCCGTGGATCCGAGCCGGTCGGGTCGACGAGATCCCCGAGGACCAGGCCCTGCGGCTGGAGACCACCCCACCGGTGTCGGTGTTCCGGTCCGGCGGCGAGCTGTTCTGCGTCGACGACACCTGCACCCACGAGGACTTCTCCCTCGCGGACGGCTGGGTGGAGGACGGCGCGGTGGAATGCCCGCTGCACCTGGCCAAGTTCTGCCTGCGCACCGGCGCGGCGCTCGCAGCACCCGCGTACCGTCCACTGGCCACGCACGAGGTGCGGGTCGACGGGGCGGATGTGTATGTGCGCGTCGCCCGGGGCGGCGACCGCCGAGCCGACGGGCACTGCCCGGGCGCGATCGGTGCGGACACGGGCGGCCGGGACGCGGAAGGGGCCGGACATGGGGTGGCTTGAGGGCTCGTCGATCCTGGTTACCGGCGGCGGCTCCGGCGTCGGAAGGGCCGTCGTGGAGCGCTTCGTCGCCGAGGGCGCGCGGGTGGTCGTGCTCGACCGGTCCGCCGAGCGGCTGGACGAACTCACCACCGCGTTGGGTGATTCGATCCGTACCGTGGTCGGCGATGTGACCCGCTACGAGGACCACGAGCGTGCATGCGCGTGCGCCGAGGAGGCGTTCGGCGGCCTGGACACCCTCGTCGGCAACGCCGGACTGTGGGACTTCGCCCGATCGTTGGCCGACACGCCCGCCGACGTCCTGGACGCCGGCTTCGACGAGCTGTTCGCGGTCAACGTCAAGGGCTACCTGCTGGGCGCGAAGGCTGCGGTACCGCTGCTGCGCCGCTCGCGCGGCAGCATCGTGTTCACGCTGTCCAACGCCTCCTTCTACCCCGGACCAGGGGGCGGGCCCGTGTACACGGCGGCCAAGCACGCGGGGCTGGGCCTGGTCCGCCAACTCGCCTACGAACTGGCGCCGGACATCCGGGTGAACGCGGTTGCCCCGGGCCCGATGGCGACCGGCCTCAGCGGTCCCAAGGCGATGGGACTGGCGGACACCACAATCGCCCGGGAGGTGCCCATCGACCGCATCGTGACCGAGCAGTCCGCGCTCGGCGTCGCGGTACGCGCCGAGGACGGCGTCGGCCCTTACGTGCTGCTCGCCGCGCGGGAGTCGGCGACCACGACCGGAGCCGTGATCGACATCAGCACCACCGGCATCCCGCGCCGGCACAGGTAGCCCGGAGCGCAGGCCGGGCGAACCGCCGCGGATGAAGAGAACCGAACACGTCGACCAGCGTGCCGAACCGGCACGCTGGTCGACGCACGTGCGTGGTCGGTCCGCCCGGGATCGGCGCTGGGCGGGCGGCGACGTCGGGGCCCGGGTTCCCATGCAGGACGGATCACACCATGCCCGGGAATGGTGTTTCACGATCCGTGTGTCGTCGGATGCCGCAGCCCGCCGGCCCACACCGGCTCGACTCGGCGCCTGCGCCGGCCACGCCGGGACGCCCGACCCCGGAGCCGCGTGGCCGCACCGATACGCCGCAGGCCGCGCATGCGAAGGCCGCCCGCCCGCGATGGCAGTCGCGGACGGGCGGCCTTCGGTGTGTGGGAGGACGCGTGGATCGATCGGGTCGGCACGGGCCTCGGTCAGGCCGTGGTGCCGGCCGCTACGCGGTCGTGGCCGAGCGGGCGTCGACCAGGTCGAGGGCGACGTCGACGATCAAGTCCTCCTGGCCGCCGACCAGGCCGCGCCGGCCCGCTTCGACCAGCACGTCCCGGGTGTCCAGGCCGTAGCGGGCGGCGGCACGCTCGGCATGGTGCAGGAACGAGGAGTACACGCCCGCATAGCCCAGGGTGAGGGTCTCCCGGTCCACCCGCACCGGTCGTTCCTGCAACGGGCGCACGAGATCGTCGGCCGCGTCCATCAGCGCGAACAGGTCGCAGCCGTGCGACCAGCCGTGCAGTTCGGCGACCGCCGCGAACGCCTCGATCGGGCAGTTGCCCGCCCCCGCTCCCTGTCCGGCGAGCGAGGCATCGACCCGGGTGACCCCGGCCTCGACGGCCACGACCGAATTGGCCACCGCCAAGGCGAGATTGTGGTGGGCGTGGATGCCGATCGCGGTCGTGTCGTGCAACACGTCGCGGTAGGCGCGGACCCGGTCCCGGACGCCGTCCATGGTCAGCCGCCCCCCGGAGTCCACGACGTACACGCAGTGCGCTCCATAGGACTCCATCAGTTTGGCCTGACCGGCCAGCCGGTCCGGCTCGGCCATGTGCGACATCATCAGGAACCCCGAGACGTCCATGCCCAGTTCGCGGGCCAGCGCGACGTGCTGGGCAGCGATGTCGGCCTCGGTGCAGTGGGTGGCCACGCGCACCGAACGGATGCCCAACGCATGCGCGCGGCGCAGATCGTCGGCGGTGCCGATGCCGGGCAGAATGAGCGTGGCGGGCGTGGCCGAACCGAGTTCGGCGACGGCCGCGGCGATCCACTCGTCGTCGGAGTGGGCGCCGAACCCATAGGTGAAGCTCGATCCGGCCAGGCCGTCGCCGTGCGCGATCTCGACCGAGTCGACACCGGCGGCGTCCAGCGCACGGGCGATGGCACGGACGGTGTCCAGCCGGTAGCGGTGGCCGACGGCGTGCATGCCGTCCCGCAGGGTGACGTCCTGGATGTACAGGCGGGGGGTCATACGGTGGGCCCTTCGAAGGCGAGGACGCCGACGCGTTCGGCGACACGGAGCGCGGCGGACGTCATGATGTCGAGGTTTCCGGCGTAGGCCGGCAGGTAGTGCCCCGCGCCCTCGACTTCGAGCAGGGCGGTGACCTTCCAGCGGGCCCGGTCCGCCTCGTCGGGCCGCAGCCGGGCCCCCAGGTCCGCGTCCACCGGGTCGATCTGCACGGGATGGCGCAACCGATAGCCGGGTACGTACGCGGCCACGTCGGCGACCATCGTGGTCACCGACTCGGTGATCTCGGCCGGATCGCCGTCCTCGGTCAGACAGATCACCGTGTCCCGCATGATCAGTGGCGGCTCGGCGGGGTTCAGCACGATGATCGCCTTGCCGCGCCGGGCGCCGCCGACCCGTTCGATGGCCCGCGAAGTCGTCTCGGTGAACTCGTCGATGTTGGCGCGGGTGCCGGGGCCGGCCGAGCGGGAGGAGATCGACGCGACGATCTCGCCGTAGATCACCGGGGCCCGGCGGGCGACGGCGGCGACGATCGGTACGGTAGCCTGCCCGCCGCAGGTCACCATGTTCACGTTCGGCGACGCGAGGTGCGCGTCCAGGTTGACCGCCGGGATCACGAACGGCCCGATCGCGGCGGGCGTCAGGTCGATCACGCGCTTGCCGTGCGCGCGCAGGAGCGCGTCGTGGTGCTGGTGCGCGCGGGCGGAGGTGGCGTCGAAGACCACCGCGATCTCCTCGAAGTCGGGCAGCGCGAGCAGCTCGTCGATGCCGTCGGAGGTGGTGGGCACACCCAGTCGACGGGCCCGGGCCAGGCCGTCGGAGTCGGGGTCGATGCCGACCATGGCGCCCATGGTCAGGACGGACGAGGTGCGCAGCACCTTGATCATCAGGTCGGTGCCGATGTTGCCCGATCCGATGATCGCCACCTTCACCGGCGCGGCCGAGGGTCCTTCCCCGGCCGTCGTCGGTGTCGCAGCTGCTGTCTTGCCGGAGTTCGTCACGAGGTCACTTCCCGGTCCGTATGCCGACCGACCCGAGGCCGGTGATGTGCGCGGTGAGGTGGTCGTCGGCGCCCAGGGCGGTCATCCGGCCCAGCGCGCCGGTGAGCACGATGTCGCCCGCGCTCAGAGGTGTGCCCAGCGCGCCGAGGGTGTCCGCCAGCCAGACGGCGGCGGTGAGCGGGTGGCCCAGGCAGTCGGTCCCGGTGCCCCAGGAGACCGCCTCGCCGCCGCGGGTCAGCGTCATCACGCAGTTGCCCAGGTCCACCGCTGTGGGCGAGACCGGGACGGTGCCGAGCACGAAGGCCGCGGAGGAGCCGTTGTCGGCGATGGTGTCCACCAGCGCGATGTCCCAGTCGGCGATGCGGCTGTCCACGATCTCCAGCGCGGGCAGCACGAAAGCGGTGGCCCGCAGCACGTCGGCGATCGTGTGCCGGCCCAGGTCCAGATCGCGGTCCAGGACCAGGGCGACCTCGGCTTCGGCGCGCGGCCGGATCAGGCCGGTGAACGGCATCTCGGCGCCGTCGGCGTAGGCCATGTCGGCGAAGAGGGTGCCGAAGTCGGGTCGGTCGACTCCGAGTTGCCGTTGTACGGCGGTGGAGGTCAGGCCGATCTTGTAGCCGACCGGGCGGCGGCCTTCGGCGATCCAGCGGGCGACGTTGTGGCGTTGTACGGCGTAGCCGCCGGCGGCCGGATCGGTGTCCGGGAGTTGGGTGCGGATCGGCGGGATGGCCGTCCCGGTGCGGTCGGCCTCGTACAGGAGGTCCGCGACGCGGGCGATTCGCGGGTCGTCGGGGTGCTCGGTCACGGTGCCTCCTTGCCGTTCGCGCCGACCGCGCGTGGCGATTGGGCCTCGGGGTGGGATCGAAGCCGAGCCGCCAATGGGCCCGGTGCCGCGGCGGTCCTGGCCAGGGCTCGCAGGTCGGTCGTGGGGGAGGCCAGCGCGGCGGCGTGCACCGGCAAGCGGCGCTCGATGAGCGTGCGTGCGGCGCGCAGTTCGCGTGCACGGTCCAGGCCGGCGGCGGCTACCGTGATGCCGCCGCGGGTCCAGAAGCCGAGGAAGCCGCCGTCGGCCGGCTCGCCTGCCTCGGCCGGGTCCACCGGGTCCACCGTGGTTGCGGCCTCGGTGCGCAGGACGAACTCGTCGCCGGGGGCCGGGCGTCCGTACATCTGTAGGGTCCGGCCGTACTGCTCGGAGTAGAAGTAGGGCAGTGCGGTGTGGCTTTCCGGGACGCCCGCGAGCACGGCGCCGGCGACCGCGCCCTGCTGCACGGCGTTGTCCCAGTGTTCGATCCGGCCTCGGGTGGGCAGATGCGGATGCGGCTGGTTGGTCGCGTCGCCGGCGGCGAGGATCCACGGCACGCTGGTGCGGCAGTGCCGATCGACGACGATGCCGTCGTCGCACAACACCCCCGCTGCCTCGGCGAGCGCGGTGTCGGGTCGTACCCCGACGCCGACCACCACGGTCGCGGCGGGCAACAGCTGTCCGTCGGTGAGGCGGACCCCGGTGACGTGGGTGTCGCCGGTGAACGCGGTCACCGACACCCCGGTCCGCAGCCGTACCCCGGCCCGTTCGTGCAGCGCGGTCATCCGCGCGGCCAACACCGGGCCGAGCGGGCCCTCCAGCGGCCGGGCGCCCATCTCGACCACGGTGACGTCCAGGCCGGCCTCGCGCGCGACCGCCGCGACCTCCAGACCGATGAAGCCGCCACCCACCACGACCACCGGACCGCCCGCGCGCAGCCGGGCGGCGAGCGCCCGGGCGTCGCGCACGTCCCGCAGCGTCAGCACGCCGGGTAGTTCGGCGCCGGGCACCGGCAGGGTGCGCGGGAGCATGCCGGTGGCGAGCAGGACCCGATCGGCGTACAGCGTCTGCCCGTCGTCGAGTTCGACGGCCCGGTGTTCGGGATCAAGGGCCAAGACGCGCGTGGCGGGAAACAGCGTGATCCGCTGCTCGGCGTATGCCTGCCGGGGCAGAATCGCATGCAGGAAGGCGTGCTCGCCGCCGGCCAATGCCTTGGACAAGGGCGGTCGTTCATAGGGGAGTTCGCTTCCCGCCTCGACGACGGTGACGCGCCCGGCGAAGCCGTGCCGGCGCAGTGCGAGAGCGGCGGAGATGCCGGCCGCGCTCCCTCCGACGATGACATGGTGGTGCGTCTCGTCGCCCATGTGAACTCCGTTCTCCCCATCCCCCACGGGACGGAGGCCGCAAGGCTACGAACGGACCGGCACGCGCGCGGCCGACCGTTCCGGCGACCGGGACACAGCCTTGGGTCGGCGAAGTCGCGCGATCTACGGTCGTGAATCGGATGGCGGACTCGGTGGTGGGTGTGACTGATCGCCGGGGACGACGAGGCAACTGTCCCCGCAGGAGTGGACGCCCCTCTGACCGGATGGGTGTGGACGCTCGTCACCGGTCCATCGCCTGAGCAGGATCGCTTGGTCACCGGGTGCATGTCCCGGGTTCCGAGATCATCCCGTGGTGCCGTTCCGGCGTATCCGAACCATGCCCTTGGTGGAAGCAGAGAGCGCTGTTGTGACGGCTACGGCGTTGGCACCGACGATCGCCCAGATGGCTGCCCACGCGGCCGCATCGAGGTGTTGGTGGAGTACGACGAGACCCACCAGGGCGACAAAGACGGGGTGGACGCTCATGAACACGCCGAAGGAGTGCGCCGGGACACGTCGGAGTGCGAGCAGGTCGGCGAGGAACGGCACCACGGAGGGCAGGACTCCGGCGGCCAGTGCGCCGGCGAGGGCGGCCGGGGTCGGGGACGCTGCCACAGGTCCCGACAGGGAGGTAGAGCGCGCCAGACGGCTGCTGCTGCGGCTTGGGCGTCTCCCGCAACCTCCTCGCCCTGGAGGAGATCCTCGGCGTACGGCTCCTGCACCGCACCAGCCGCACGGTCGCCCCCACCACCGCAGGCGTGCAGGTCCTCGCCCGCGCCCGCCCGCTGCCGGCCGGCGCCGACGACCTCGTCACCGAAGCCGGCACCGGCCACAGCCGCCTGCACATCGGCCACGCCTGGTCCGCCTCCGGCCGCCGCACCAACGATTCCGGCGTCGCTGGCATCACGACCATCCCGAGATCGAACTCCGGCTCATCCGCCACAACTCCACCACCGGCGGGCTCGACGAGGGGTTGTGCGACCGCGCGATCGTCCGCGCCCCACTCGACCTCGAGGCCTGGTCACACGCCTTCGTCGGCCACGAACACCGCTGTCTGGCCCTCGCCTCCGACGACCAGTGGGCACGCCGACGCAGCATCCGTCTGGACGAAGTCTCCACCCGCACCCTCGCCCTCGACCGCCGCACGGCACCACCGCCCTGAACCTGTGGCCCGAGGCCCAACGACCCGCCGTCGAGTACATCCACATCTGGCGCCGCCAGGACCCGCACCCGGCCACCCGCGCCGCCGTCGCTCTCGCCATCGACCTCTACCGCGAGACCGGCAAGCCGCAATTGCGGTGATGAAGTCGCGGCCGCGGAGCGAGCAGGGCCACGCGGCTCGCCCGCGCGTGCCCGGCTCCTGGGAGAGTTCCGGTGTGCGGTGCCCACCGGCGGCGCCCATTGCGGGTTGTTCCGCCCGAGGGTTGACGTCGCGGCCGACGAAGCCGGAGACGCCGCCCCACCGGAAGTTCGCGGCTCGCGCATCGGCCGTCGACCGATAGACGGCACGGGATGCGGGATCTGAACGGTAGGTGCGGACACGTACGGACACGCGGCCCGTCGTTTCGGTGGGACGCGGTCACCCACCCCGTTCCGCGGATGAGCGGCGATGGTCAGGGGTCCACGAGGATCTCGAAGTCCCGTGGCGAACCGTCGCCGCCGTTGGTCGGGTAGTGGTCGTCGGGACAGGAGGACACCACAAGCGTCAGATCCATCTCCGCGCGCAGTTCGACGTACATCCCCGGACGGAACGGCGGCCGCTTGTAGACGATCTTCCCGCCCGGCTCCACCTCCGCTGTCATGAACAGGTTCCAAGGCTGCGGCGGATCGGCGGTCGGCCACTGCGGCAACGCCTGTGCGTGGTTCGCGGTGCAGCTCCGATGGGTGCCCGGGAGGCCGACGTTGAGGTACGTCTCTGTCCGGCACGGCGCGATCAGGGTGTCGTGGTCGATGCCCGAGGTGTCGTCGACGACAGTGACGCAGGCCCGGTAGCAATTGGTCGACAGCGTGTCTCCCGGTCGGAAGTGGATCCGCTGCAGCACCTCCCTGCACTGCGAGAGGCCCAGATACTCGCCCGGGTCGTCTCGTGTGTGAGCCCACAGATCCACCACCTGTGTGCCGGAGGTGTTGACGACACGAAGCGTCTGCCCGCGACGGACGTCGACCGCAGTGCCCCGGCCCGCGGGCACGATCACACGTCGAGTCGGATTCGTGTCGTCGCCGGCCGCGTCGTAGGCGTGCATCTACGCTCCCTCGGTTCGGCTCGGGGCCTGCGCGAGCAGGTCGTCGTGCGAAAGGGCCGGTTGCGGCTCGTGGCGAACCCGCCTCGCGCGCCGCGTTGCCACCGCGCCGGCGAGGAAGGCCACCGGTACGACGAGGAGCAGGACGGTGTTGGTGGCCGTCCCGGCTCCGGTGAGGACGGAGAAGTTCTCGACGATGAGGTAGAGGGCTGCGGTGAGCGCGACGGCGGCCACGGTGGGCGCGATGAGCCGCCGAACGATTCCAACGCCGTGGGAGTCGCGTGCGAAGAACACGATGATCGCGATGGAGCACAGAACCTGGAGTCCGATGATTCCGGCGATGCCGATGCCGTTGAGCCACAGGAACGTCTGCAGGTACGGGTCGGCCCCGAACAGTTGGAAGCCGACGACGCCCAGGACGGTCAAGGCCGTGACCAGCAGGCTCGCGTTGGCGGGCGAGTGGGTCCTCGGGTCGGTCCTGGCGAGGACGCGAGGCAGTACGCGATCGCGCGCGAGAGCGTGCAGGTATCGGGCCGAGGCGTTGTGCACCGCGAGTACGGAAGCCAGGGCACTGGTCACCAGGAGCAGGTGCATCGCGTCGCTGACGGGTTTGCCCACCCATTGGGTCATCGCGACGAAGAACATGTCGGCCGGATCGGAGTCGGCCGTCTCGATGGCCTTCGATGCGCCGAAGGACATGATCACGGCCCAGACGACGAGGGAGTAGAACACTGCCAGGAAGCCGACCGCGATGTATGTCGCCCTCGGTACCGCCCTCTTGCCGTCCCTGGTCTCGCCGCGGTAGATGGCGGTCGACTCGAATCCCAGGAAGGCTCCGAAGGAGAGGACGAACAGGCCGCCCACGCCGGGCGCGAAGATGTTTCCGGGGCTGAAGCCGTCGAGACTGAGTCCTTCCGCGCCGCCTTGGACGACGACCGGCACGGTGAAGACGAGGAGGACCAGGACCTCCAGGACGAGGATCGTTCCCAGGACCTTGGCGCTCAGGGTCACGTTGAGGTAGCCCAGGATCGCGACGATCGCGCCGCCGATCGTCGCCCACACGCCCCAGGGCACGTGGAGTCCGAACACCGATTCGGCGCTCTGTTGGGCGAATACGCCGATGGCGGGGACGAATCCGACGGCGATGGGGATGTAGGAGGCGAGGGCCACGAAGGCGGCGCCCCCGCCGACGACGCGGCCGAGCCCTTCCGAGATGTAGGCGTAGAAGGCGCCGGGGTTGGGGACGTGCCGGGTCATCGCCGTGAAGCCGACCGCGAACACGAGCATCGCGATGCCGCCGAGCAGATAGCCGCCCGGTGCTCCGATGCCCCCGAACTGGATCGCGAGTGGCGCCACGCCCGACATGACCGCCAGCGGCGCGGCCGCCGCGACGACGAAGAACACCAGATCCCACATGCCGAGCGCGTTGGGTCGCAGTTCCTTCGAGGGTTCCCGCGCGGAATCGTTCATGGTCTTTCCTCTCCGAACGAGAACCCGCCGTCGACGATAGTGGCGAGCACGGGCAGTTCCGGCAGTTCGTCGGCGGGGACCCGGAGGGGGTCGCCGCCGAAGCAGGTGAGGTCGGCGGCCATGCCTTCGACGACGCGGCCGCGCGAGGTGTCGCCGAGTGCCTTCGCGGCCGCGACCGTGTAGGCGTGCAGGGCCTCGGCGGGTCGCAGGACCTGATGCGGTTCGAAGACCGCACTACCTGCGAGGCCCGGTGGGCGCCTGAGTTGTGCCCAGGCCATCCCGACACGTGGGTCGAACGGCGCCACCGGCCAGTCGGAACCGAGTGCCAGCGGGATACCCAGGTTCAGCATGTCCCTCGTCCGGTACGCCCGGGACGCGCGGTCGGGGCCCAGGCGGGACGACCACTTGTCCGACCGATCGTGGCGGCGCCATTGCATCTGGAGAGGTTGCATCGACGCGGTGGCGCCGAGCCGACCCATGCCGGACAGATCGGCGTCGGTCAGCGTCTCGATGTGCTCGATCCGATGGGGCGCGCCGTTCGCGGCGAGGACCCCCACCTTCCGATACGTTTCGACGACCTCCCCCACCGCCCGGTCGCCGATCGCGTGCGTGGCGATCTGGAACCCCTCCGCGGCGTATCGCGACACCACGTCCGCGAACTGTTCCCGATCCGTCCAGTAGGACTTGTGGCTGTGGCCGCAGGTGTCGGGCTCGTAGAGCCATGCCGTGCCCGTCTCGACGACGCCGTCGAGGAACAGCTTGATCATGCCCGTGCGCCATCGACGCCCGCGGTCGGTCCGTCGCGCGACGAACTCTTCGACACCGTCGTCCCCGCGCCCGGGTTCGTGCCACAGGGCGACGTCCAGGCGGACGGGAAGATCCTCGGTCGTCTCGATCTCGGCCAGCAGGTCGAGGGTGTCGAGGGACCCGTCCATGACCACGCCCCCGGTGAGCCCGGTGCGGGCGAAGTCGCGCAACACGCGCGTGGTGTGTTCCCGCAGTTGCGAGCGGGTCACCTGCGGGCATGCTCGCAGGAGCAGCTTGTAGGCACTGGGCTCGCGGAGTTCGCCCGTGGGCCGGCCGTCGGCGTCCACGACCACGACCGACTGATCGGCGAACGTCTCGCTCCCGTCGATGCCGGCGTGCGCGAGCGCGGCGTCCGTCGCCACGCCGGTGTGGAGGTCGTGGAACATCACCACCGTCGGCATGGCGTGCACGGCATCGGCGAAGTCGACGCCGCGGATCGGCCGCCCCTCGAGCGCGGCGTAGTCCAGGTTCCAGGCGAAGACCCACTGTTCGCCTCTGCGGACCGTCGCGTCGGCCTCGGCCCGCAGCGCGGCCAACACGTCCCGGAAGCTGGTCAGTCCGCCGAGGTCGGCGCCTCGGGCCAACTCGGCGCCCCAGATCGGGTGCGTGTGGGAGTCGATCAGGCCGGGGGTGACGGTCCCTCCGTGGGCATCCACGAGGGAACCGGAGGGCCGGGAGGCCAGGACCTCCGCCGATGTGCCGACCAGGGTGATCCGGCCGTCACGCCACGCCACCGCTTCGGCGACGGGACGCGCCGGATCCATCGTGTGCACGTTCGCGTTGACGATGGCGCCATCGCGCAGTGATGAGATTCGCATGGCCAGACCGTAGCCCAAAACGATTTGGGCGTGAAGGGGGCAGCCGAATCGCGATGGACTACGGTGTGCGGATGGCCGCGCGTTCCGGAAAACGAGTGACGATCAAAGACGTGGCGGAGACCGCCGGAGTGTCCATCACGACCGTCTCTCATGCCCTGAACGACAAGGGCGAGGTCAACGCCGAGACCCGCCGACGGGTTCGCGAGGCCGCGGCCGCCCTGGGGTACCGCCCGAACCGGGCCGCCCAGGATCTGCGCGGGACACCGCGCAAGTCCGTCGCGCTGATCCTTCCGCGGACCGACGGCTCGCCCGCGGAGGCGGAGTCGATCGGGCTCGACTACTACCTCGAGATCGCGTCGGCGTGCGCCGGCGCGGCGTTCGCGGGCGGCAACTCCCTCGTATTCCCGCCGCCTCTGGAGACGGCCGAGGAGTGGGCGCAGATGGGTCTGGACGGCGTGATCATCTGCGACCCGTCCGAGGAAGACCCCCGCATCGACATCCTGGAAAGCGTCGGTGTGCCCGTGGTCACCATCGAACCCGACGCCGGTCGTCCCGATCGCCCGTTCTACGTCCGCGCCGACACCACCGCCAGCACCGTGGCCCTGCTGGATCACCTCAAGGCCGCGGGCGCGCGGAGAATCGTCCTGCTGTGGGCCGAGTCGACCTGGTCGTGGGCCCTGGAGACCCGGGCGGCCTACGAGTCCTGGTGCTGGGCGAACGGACGAGGACGGCTCGTCACGCCGGTGCCGCTCGTGGCGTTGGAACTCAGCGCCTACCGGGCGACCATCGAACTCCTGGACGGCGAAGCGCCGCCGGACGCCGTCTTCGCCTCCGCGGAGAGATACTCCACCGGTGTACTGCAGGCGTGCCGGGAACGAGGGCTGCGCGTCCCCGAGGACATCCTCGTGGTCGGCGGCGTCGACGGCTCGACCGCGCGCTTGAGCGACCCCGCCATCACGGCCGTCGACCCACGCCCGACTCGGTTGGGGGCGGCTGCCATACACATGCTCCTGGAGCGCATCCAGGGCCTGGCCGTGACCGAACCGATCACCGTTCCCAGCGCGATCCACCTCAGGGCCAGCTCCACCAGGGCCCGGGCAGAGCCGTAGACACCAGGGCCGCGCGGAACCGCCCGAAGGGAGCCGCGAATTCCGTGCATCCCCGGTCGAACAGGCGGGTGACGACGAGCAGGCACCGGCACGCCGCATCGAGGCGCCGACCACGACCCGCCCTCGAACTCGTCCGCCCGGGAGGCACCCCACCGGGCGACCATTCGCTCCCGTCCGAACGACGCCCGCCGCGGGGACCGCCCGACCGTCGAGGAGCGGGTCATCCCTGCGGGCGCGTGGCGTGGATCGGGTCGACCAAGGCCCGGTACATCCCCGGACGCCGGTCGTGCAGGTACGGGTTCGCGCGTTGCGCGGCTGCCACGGCCGTCGTGTCGATCCACGCGTCGGCCATGCCGGACTCGGTTTCGATCCTCGCCAGCACCTCCCCCGAAGGACCGACCACGCTGCTCCCACCCACGTACGTCGTTCCACGCTCCTTGCCGGAGTGGTTCGCGTAGGCGACGTATATCTGGTTCTCCCACGCGCGCGCCCGGATCAGATGGTCCGCCACGAATGCGAACGGCTCCATCTGCGCGGTCGGAACGGCGACGAGATGAGCGCCGGCGATCGCGGCCGCTCGAACGTTCTCCGGAAACTCGACGTCGTAGCAGATCATCATGGCGACCTTCACGCCGTGGTAGTCCACCATCGTGAACGGCCTGTCGCCGGGCTCGAACAGGCGGCGGTCGAGATCGCCGAACAAATGCGACTTCCGATGACGACCCCGTACCTCGCCCTGGGAGTCGACGAAGTACGCCGTGTTGTACATCCGGGGTTCTCCGGACGAGTCGATCTCCGGAAGGCAGACGACGATGGCGACCCGGCATGACCTCGCGATCCGGCGAACGGGGTCGAGGAGATTGCTGCGCGCGAGATCGGCGAGCGGCCGGTCGATGTCGTAGCCGGTGAGGAACATCTCCGGCGTGACCAGGACTTCGAGACCCCGGCGCCGGGCCCGTTCGGCGGCCCGACGGAGTTCGACGAGGTTGGTCTCCGGGTCACCGGGGGATCCCGGCGATTGGAGGATTGCGACCCATAGACCGTCGCCCGGTCGTCGCCGTGCGCGCGCTTCGCGATCAGTCATGACTGTCTCCCGATCGGTGGGTGGTGGATGCCCGATACCAGGCGGAGGCGAATGCCGCGCCCGATGCCGTCCCTCGTCGGCGGAGCAGACACCCGTCCCCATGCGGACACGGGGGACCGTCGCGTACTTCCGGACCGGTCCGCGCTCCGTGTTCGCAAACCACTCTTCCCGCCAGGGTTGTGGCATTCGGAACCTAAAACGTTTTTGGCGTCATGTCAAGGTCCCCCGAAGCGCGGGCAGCGGTCCGGAGGGCGCCGTAGTCGGTTGCGCGGGTACCGTGGACAGGACCCGGAGGTGTTCCGATGGGCGCGGGAGACGAGGTTGGGCCGCTGCGCGTGCGGGTGCGGTCGATGTACGAGGCCGCAACACGTATCGGTGCCGATCTGGACGTGCGGCGGACGACGCAGGCCATCGTCGACGTGGTTGTGCCGGCCCTTGGGAAAGCGGCGACCGTCGACCTGTACCTGGCAGTCTCCGAGGGGGAGGACTCGGAAGGTGTCACTCCTGCTCCGCAGGGGACGATCGCTCGTTTCGCGGCGTGTGGTGACCTGCCCGAAGGCATGATCACGGCGGGCGGACGCTTGCCGTCACTGTCGATGGGCCCGCACGACGCGGCCCTGATGACCGGGGACGTTGTGGTGATCGAGGACGCCTGGGCGTTCATGACCTCGCGGCACGGCGTCGAGCCGACGCGGCGCATGGTTCCCGACCGCGTCTCACGGGCGATCGTCGCCCCGCTGTTCGCGCGAGGACGGCTGTTGGGGGTGGTCACCGTGTGGCAGGACCGGGCGCGAGACCTGCATCCCGACGACGTCGAGATCCTGCACGAGATTGCCTCGCGTGGCGGACTGGCCGTCGACAACGCCCGTCGGTACACGCGCGAGCACGCCACGGCGGTCGGGCTGCAACGTATGTTGCTGCCCCGAGCCACCACGGACACTGACGCGGCCGAGACCGCGGCGATCTACCGTCCGGCCGGCGAAGGGGCGGGCATCGGCGGCCAATGGTTCGATGTGATCCCCCTGTCGTCGACACGCGTCGGCCTGGTCGTCGGCGAGGCCTTCGGTCGAGGGCCGGCCGCCACCGCGACGATGGGCCAGGTGCGGGCGGCCATGCTCACCCTTGCCCACCTCGACCTGGAACCGGAGGAGTTGCTCACCCACGTGGACGATCTCGTCCGGCGCCTGGGCGCCGAGGCTGAACCGGGCGCGGATCCGGTGGGCGCGAGGTGTGTCTATGCCGTGTACGACCCGGTCACCTCGCGCTGCGTGCTCGCGGACGCCGGCCATCACGCCCCGTTGCTCGTCGCCCCCGGCCGGGAACCGGCCCTGGTCGAACTCCCGCCCGGGCCGCCCCTGGGTGGGGGCGGCATCCCGTTCGAGACGGCGGAGTTGGAACTGGGGCCTTCCTCGGTCCTCGTCTTCCACGGCAGCGGGTTCCTCGATCGCCAGGGTGACTCGGCAGGCACCGGTCTGCGCCGACTGCGGAGCTCGATCGGTCGACGGTGCCGGGCGGGCCGCGCCCTGGCCGACGTGTGTCGGGACATCGTCGACGACACCGCGCCCGAGGGCGAGTCCACGGACGTGGTCCTGCTGTGCACCCGCACGCGCTCGATACCCCCCGCGAACACGGTCCGGTGGGTCTTCCCGGCCCGGGCGGAGGCGGTGCCCGAGATCCGCAGGCTGGTGACCGAACAGTTGGCGGTGTGGCGGCTCGACGAGGAGGCCTTCGCCACGGAACTCGTGATCAGCGAGTTGGCGGGAAACGCCGTCCGCTACGGCGGCGATTCGATGACGGTGCGGCTGATCCGAGGAAAGGACCTGTTGGTGTGCGAGGTCGGTGACGGCAGCAGCACTCAGCCTCGCATCAGGCGAGCCCGCAGCACCGACGAGGGCGGCCGAGGGTTGTTCCTGGTGTCCCAGGTCACCGAACGCTGGGGCTGCAGGTTCGGACCCGACGGCAAGACGATCTGGGCGGAGCAGCGGCTGGATCGAGGGCGCGAGAGCGCTGGGGGATGGACGGGCCAGGCAGGGGAGTGAGCAGCGTTCTCGAATCCCGCGAGCCCATCGGCAATCGGATGATCTCCAGGCCGAGAATCGGGCGTTTGCAGGGCACCCCGGCCGCTGGAGGCGGTTGCCGCATGCGCACCCGCCGCACGTGTCGCTCGTGCACCACGCCTTGAGGGTCACTGCGGATGCAACGCCGCTGGGCGGCGGCCGACACGGCCGAGCACGCGGCGGTCCCCTTGCTCGCGGTGGGCGGCGCCGTCCCGTTCGGGAACGGGCATGCGTGACGGCGCCGCCCATCCGCCCGGGGTCAGGCCGGGGCCGGAACGGCCCAGGGGAAGGGGGAGAGGTCGAGCTCGGGGTGCACGGCGGAGCACGTGTCGCAGGTGCGGGCGTCCTTGTCGGCGGAGAAGCGGGCGCACGCGGTGGCGTAGAAGTGCGACATGGGTGTGTCGTTGTCGTGCGGCCATTCGTAGCGGTGCAGTTCCCGGTCGCAGCCCGGGCAGTACCAGGCAGCTCCCAGGCGCCCTGCGCGCAGCGGCAGGTAGCGGATGGTGGCGCCGGCGGCGCGGGGGACGATGCGGTGCGGGGTGCCGGCCGGTACGTAGACGTGGTCGCCCACGCCCATCCGGAACCGGTTGACCGAGCTTCCCCGCATGAGCACGTCGGCGGCGCCGGACATCTGGGCGAGCACCGTGTCCTTTTGGCAGATCAGGTGGAACGGTTGCGGCACTCGGTTGTGCGACAGGTGCAGTTGCGGGTCGGTGTCGTCGGGCAGGACCGCGGCGTCGGCGTAGTCGCCGAGTTCGGGTGCGACCTCGAGGGCGTGAAGCATGCGTCGCCGGTTCACGGTCGGCCGACCTCCTGGGGCTGCGCAGAGGACTGTGACGGGGACGGCGTCCCGGACGGCGAAGGCATGTTCGCCTCGGGGCGGGCCGCAGTTTGGCCGTCGCCGGCCGAACGCAGCGCATGGTAGGCGGCGTTGGCGGCCCGGGTCTGCTCGACCTGGCGGGCCCAGCCCCACCGTGCGGCGGGGAAGCCGTCGTTGACGTGGCCGCACTGCGCGCAGACGCGGCCCTGTTCGGTGTTGCGCAGATCGGCGAACTCGGCCGAGCCGACGGCGGTGGGGAACTGGTGTACGACGTCCTCCTCGCGGCCGTAGCGCTCGGTGTCGTAGCCGGGCAGGCCCACCGGGGTCGCGTCGTAGGCGTGCCGGACGGTCTCGGCCTTGCACTTTCGGCAACGGGCGATCATGGCCTCGGACTGGTCGCCCTCCTCGGACTGGTGCTGGGTGACCACCACGACGGCGTACGACGTCGGGTCCTTCTCGTCGCGCAGGAAGGAGTTGACGCCGTGCAGGTTCTGGGTCGCCATGATGTGGCCCGAGGACAGCATCGACCCTTGGGAGCCGAAGCCCACGACCACTTCGCTGACCGTGTTCCAGTGGAAGAAGTGGCCGTATTCCCGGTCGGGTCCGCCGATCATCACGCTGCCGCACGGGACGATCGCGCCGGCGTGGTCGTAGGGGAACAACGGCATCAGTTGGGACGCGGCCTTGGCCATGCGCTCGTAGACGTTGGCCTTCAGCGGCTCGAAGTCCGGATCCGGCGGCGGGATGTGCCTGGTCTCCTCGACCGGGGCCGAGGCGTGTTCGACGACGCTCACCACAACTCCTTTGGGTAAGAACGTTGCACGATGCGGAACAGCGAGCCTGATTGTGGTACTCGACTTCGCTCGCCGGCAAGGCCGATTCGGTTGTGAATCATGTGCGCCGCAGCATCGCGCCCAGCGCGTTCCGGGTGGAGAGCAGAGTCCCGGCGGGAAGTCCAGCCTTGTATCGGCCGAGGAATAAGCAGCATAGTACGGATCAGTGTTCTGCACAGTGACACATCCATCCCGGAAAGAGGATCGTATGCCGTCGAACTCGCGGACCCGGTCGGCGCCTTCCGAAGTGGGGGACGAACCGGGCCTGAGCGCACCGGTCACCCTGCACCTGCGCGGCGACTGGGGACAGGCCAACATGCACCGCATCTGTGGCTGGATCGCCCAGGAGATCGGCGACCGGGCGCCCGCGGGCTCCCGCTTCGCCGTCTGGTCCGGCCGCGGCGGCGCGGACGCGATCACCGCCCTGCGCGAGCGTGAGGCGGACATCAGCATCATCACGCCCACCGCCGCGGTGCGGATGCTCGCCCGGACGGGCGGCCTGGACGGGCTCCGCAGTCTGGGAGTGATCGGCCAGTGGGACCGTCTGGTGGTCGCGGTGGACGCCGGGCTGCCGGTGCACAGCGTTGCGGAACTCGCGGAGTTCACCGGCAGATTGACCGTGGCGACGTCACCCGACGACGGGGTCAACCTGGTCGGGTTGGCCGCGCACAAGGCGCTCGCCGTGGCCGGTGTGGATGCGGGAAGACTCGACTTCGTCTACGACGAGCGCCCGTTCCCGTGCATCGAACGATTCGCCGACGCGCACGCCGACGTGCTCGTGCACGAGGCGGTCATGACGCCCCGGTGGCAGCACCTCGATCGGCTGCGGCCGGTGAAGTACCTGCCCTGGGGCGACGACGTGCTGCGGGCCTTCGCGGCCGAGGGCTGGGGCGCGGCGGTGGTGCCCGCCGGATTCCTCCCCGGGCTGACCGAGGACCTGCACACGCTGGACTTCTCCGACTTCGCCGTGCTGTGCCGCGAGGACCTCCCGGAGGAGGTCGCCTACCTCGCCACGTGGTGCATGGTGCGCACCCGTCGGGCCCTGGAGGCGCAGTACGCACACCTCCCGGCCGATCGTTCGCCGGTGACGTATCCGCTCGTGCCCGCCGACATGGCCCGCACGCCGATCGCACTGCATCCCGCGGCGGCGCGCGCGTACATGGACCTGGGCGCCGACGACGCGCCCGACGATCCACTCATGTGGGGCTGAGCCTCCCGTCGCGACGATCGTGGCCGGGCCCCGCGTCGCCGGGCCCGGCCACGACGCCGCGTGCGGGGCTCAGCCGATCCGTCCGCCGAGTTCGGCGGCCGCGTGCCGGGCCGCCTTCGCGGTGTCGCCCATCCACTCCCGGCCGGCCCGGGAACTGGGCGCGGTCACCGAGATCGCGGCCCGGGCCCGACCCCGCTTGTCCCGGACGACGACGGCGACCGCGCACACGTCGTTTTCGCTCTCGCCGTCGTTGGTCGCGTACCCGCGCTCGCGGACCTCGTCCAGATGGGCACGGAGCCGGTCGAGCGAGTCGAGTGTGTTCGGGGTGGGCGTGCCCAGCGGATCCGACGGGTAGAGCGCGGCCAATGCCTCGGCGGGAAGTTCCGCCAACAGCACCTTGCCCGCCGCGGTGGCGTGCGCGGGCAACGTCCAGCCGATCCGACCACCGGTGCGCAACGTCTGGACGCTTTCCACGCTGTCCAGGAAGAGCACCTCGGTGCCGCGCAGGTGGGCGAGGTGGACCGTTTCGCCGATCTCGTCGCGCAATCGGACCAGGGTGCCGTGGGCGAGCGTGCGGATGTCGATGTTCTGCACCACCGACAGACCGATGTCGATCAGCGCGGGACCGGCTCGGTAGGCGCGGGAGAGGGCGTCCTGTTCGACGAAGCCGTGGTGGCCGAGCGTGGCCAACATGCGGTGCACCGTGGAACGGGACAGTCCCATGTCCCGTGCGACCTGGTTGACCCGGAGCATCTCGCTGTCCTCGAACATGCGCAGCAGGCGCAGCACGTTGTCGACGGCGCCGATGAGTCCGGCCGGGCGTTCCGTCCGGGCTGCTTCCTTCTTGGTCGCTTCCTCGCGATGACCGCTGTCTTCTTCCACGCGGTGCACAGTAGCGCAGCGATTTCAACCCCCGTTCGGTCTCGCTCGATTCCAAATGGAGAGCTCCGTCCGGGCCGCTTCCCTCCCGGGTCGCTTCCTTGCGACCACCGCTGTTCCGGGTAAGCCGGCGTGCTGTGGCGCAGCGATTCAACCCTTGCCCCTGTTCCATGCAATGGTGCATCCTGTGGATCACTGTTCCGTATGATGCGTCATATGAGTCTGGCGCGGAGGAGCCCCAATGCCCACTCGGCCCTCGGGGAGCTGACCATGTACCCACCCGTCCCGCAGACCCCGCCCGACGCGACCCTGGTCACGGATCTGCTGATCGTCGGAGCCGGCCCTGCCGGGCTCTTCGCGTGCCACTACGCGGGGATGCGCGATCTGGACGTGACACTGCTCGATTCGCTGCCCCACCTCGGCGGCCAGGTCGCGGCGCTGTACCCGGACAAGGAGATCTTCGATCTGGCCGGCTTCCCGACAGTGCTGGGACGGGAGTTGGTGGCGCGGCTGACCGAACAGGCGCTGACCGCCGAGCCCTCGATCCTGCTCGGCGACGGCGCGGCCGAACTGCGCCACGAGACGGACGCGGTGGTGGTCACGACCACCGGCGGTCGACGGATCCATGCCGGCGCGGTGCTGATCACCGCCGGCATCGGCCGCTTCACCCCACGACCGCTGCCCGCCCTCGAGGGCTTTCGCGGGTCCGGCGTGCACCACGTGGTCTCCGCGCCGCACGAGTACGCCGGTCACGACGTGGTCGTCGTCGGCGGCGGCGACAGTGCCGTCGACTGGGCCAACACCCTCGCCCCACACGCCCGCACGGTCACCCTCGTGCACCGCCGGGCCAGGTTCCGCGCGCACGAGCACGCAGTCGCCCGACTGCTGGACTCGCCGGTACGGGTCCACACCAACAGCGAGATCGCCCAGGTGCACGGCGACCGGGCGATCCACGCGGTGACCGTGCGCCACTGCGATGACGACCGACTCGAACGGTGCGCCGCCGACGTGCTGATCCCGGCCCTGGGGCACGTCGCCTCGCTCGGCCCGCTCACGGGCTGGGGCCTGCGGATCGACCGACAACAGATCGGTGTGGACACCGACATGTCCACCGGCATCGACCGGGTCTACGCCGCCGGGGACATCACCGCCTACCCCGGAAAGGTGCGGCTGATGGCGGTGGGGTTCGGCGAGGCCGCGACCGCCGTCAACAACATCGCGGTACGGATCCGCCCCGACGAGGACCTGTTCCCGGGCCACTCCAGCGACCGTGTCCCCGCGCACACGCGCTGACGCCGCCGGCAGCCCCGAGCCGGAGGTTCCGGGCGCTCAGAAGATTCCGATGTCCTGCGGGCCGGATGCCACCGAGCCCGAAGAGAGGAGACGGCATGACGTATGTGATCAACGAGAGGTGCATCGGCGAACTCGACGGGTCGTGTGTCGACGTGTGCCCCGTGGACTGCATCTACGAGGGCCTGACCAAGCGCTACATCAACCCCGTCGAGTGCATCGAGTGCGGTGCCTGCCTGCCGGAATGTCCGGTGGACGCGATCGTCGCCCCGGCCGGCGGTCCCGACCCCGCGTGGGTCGCCGACAACGCCGCGTTCTTCGCACTGCCGCTGCCCGGCAGGAACACCCCGCTCGAGAACCCCGGCGGGGCCTACGGCACCGGGGCGATCGGGGTCGACACCCCCCTCGTCACCGGCTGGACCAAGGAGTCGAAGTAGCCCATGCAGCACATCCCACTTCTCATCGTCGGCGGCGGCATCGGGGGCATGGCCGCCGGCCTGGCCCTGGCCCGAGCCGGCTTCGACGCGCACATCGTGGAACAGGCCCCGGAGTTCGCCGAGATCGGCGCGGGCATCCAACTCGCCCCGAACGCCCTGCGAGTGCTCGAGGACCTGGGCGTCGCGGCCGAGGTGCACGACCTCGCGGTCCGCCCGCGCAACCTGGTCTTCATGCACGCCGACACCGGCCGGCACCTGACCACCGTCGACTTCGGCGAGCCGTTCCTGGCCCGATACGGCCGCCCGTACAGCGTGATGCACCGCGGCGACCTGCTCGACATCCTGCTGCGCGCGTGCCGTGAATACCCGCGCGTGACCCTGGAGAACAACCGCCGCGTCGTCGACATCCAGGATTTCGGCACCGCCGCCGAGGTGCGTTTCGCGGACGGCGACACCTACCGCACCGACGCGCTGGTCGGCGCCGACGGCCTGTGGTCGCGCGCCCGCGGACTGCTCTCGACCGACCGCCCGATCACCGACACCTACGTGGCCTACCGGGGCGCGCTGCCGATGGGCGAGACCACCGTCCCGGTCGAACCCGACGACGAGATCATCTGGATCGGCCCGAACAAGCACCTCGTGCAATACCCCATCCGGCGCGGCGAGTTGTACAACCAGGTCGCCGTCTTCCGGAGCACGCGTTACACGCCCGAACTGGAACCCACCGACGACTGGGGCGGCCCGACCGAACTGGACGCGGCCTTCGCCGGCTCGTGCGAACAGGTGCGCACCTCGATCACCATGTTCAACCGGGACCGGCGCTGGGTGATGTACGACCGCGAACCGCTCGCCGACTGGACCCGCGGGCGGGTCACCCTCCTCGGCGACGCCGCGCACCCGATGGTGCAGTACCTGGCGCAGGGCGCCTGCCAGGCCCTCGAGGACGCCGAGTGCCTGGCCCGGCACCTGGCCAAGCACGCCGGCGACATCGACGAGGCGTTCGCCGGGTACCAGGCCGAACGCATCCCCCGGACCGCGCTCGTCCAGCACGTCGCGCGCGGATGGGGGCAGGTCTGGCACGACGACGGCGAGGTCGTTCCCGCTCTGCGCGACCGCGTGTTCGGCCGCCGTGCCACCGACGACTACACCGACCTGGACTGGCTCTACCAGCCGGTCACCTCCTGAACGGAGCAAGCGTGAACGACATGATCGACGAGACGGTACGGGCGAGCCGCGCGCTCGCCGCCGCCGGACTGACGGACATGGTCTGGGGCCACGCCGGCGTGCGCGACGACGCCGGCCGGGGTGTGTGGATGAAGGCCGCGGGCTGGGGCTTCGAGGAGATCGACGCCGACCGCGTCCTGCTGGTGGACCGCGCCGGCGACGTGCGCGACGGACGGGGCAAGCGGCACATCGAATTCCCCATTCACACCGAGATCATGGCCGCGCGACCGGACGTGGGCTGTGTGGTGCACACGCATGCCCCCGCGCTGGCCGCGTTCGCGTCCCTGGACACCCCGCTCCGGCCGATCTCGCACGACGGTGTGCTCTTCTGCGATCCGCAACTCCCGCGCTTCACCGACACCGGCGCGCTGATCGCGAACGCCGACCTGGGTGCGGCGCTCGCCACGACACTCGGGGACGGCATCGCGTGCCTGATGCCACAGCACGGCGCCGTCACCGTCGGACCCGATGCCGCGACCGCGGTGATGTACGCGGTACTGCTGGAACGAGCCTGCCGCACCCAACTGATGGCGATGGCCGCCGGCGGCCCCAAGGTCTGGTCCGACGACGCCGAGGCCGCCTTCAAACGCGACCAGGTCTGGAACCCCGCCCAGCGCGACGCCGGTTGGAACTACCTCGCGCGCCTCGCGGAAAGGAACCCACGATGACGCCCCCCATCCCCACGTCGACCGAATCCGAGACCACCGCCGCAGAGCGGCAGCTGTACCGGGACTTCGCCGAGTTCGGTCTGATCCCGCTGTGGACGCAGCGCGCCGACCTGATGCCGGCGACGCCCACGCCGCGCGCGGTGCCGCACATTTGGCACTGGGGCGACCTGTACCCGCTCGCCGCCCGCGCCGGCGACCTGATCCCGGTCGGCCGGGGCGGCGAACGGCGGGCGATCGCGGTGTCCAACCCCGGCCTGCCCGGGCTCCCGTACGCCACGCCCACCCTGTGGGCGGCGATCCAGTACCTGGGCCCGTACGAGGTCGCCCCCGCCCACCGGCACAGCCAGAACGCCTTCCGCTTCGTCCTCGAGGGCGAGGGTGTCTGGACGGTGGTCGACGGTGATCCGGTCGCCATGCGCCGGGGCGACCTGCTGCTCACCCCCGGCTGGTGCTTCCACGGCCACCACAACCCCAACCCCCGCCCGATGGCCTGGCTCGACGGCCTGGACATCCCGTTCGTCGCCTACACCGACGCCGGATTCTTCGAGTTCGGCGAGGATGGCGTCCACGACCGCTCCACACCGCACCGCTCGCGGTCCGAACGCATCTGGGGCCACCCCGGACTGCGCCCGGTCTCGGCACCGGCGGCCACCGCGAACTCGCCACTGGCCGCCTACCGCTGGGAGCACACCGACGCGGCACTCGCCGCGCAACTCGAGGTCGCCGCCGAGGGCCACCCGGGTGTGCTCGAACCGGGGCACGCGGCCGTGCGGTTCACCAACCCGACTACCGGATCCGACGCGCTGACCACGCTGCGCACCGAAATGCACCGCATCGTGGCCGGGCAGCGCACCGCGGCGGTGCGGGAGACCGGATCCGCCGTCTGGCAGGTGTTCGAGGGAAGCGGCGCGATCACCCTGGACGGCGCCCGCACCGACCTCGCGCGCGGCGATGTGATCGCGGTGCCGTCATGGTGCGAGGTCGCCCTGGAAGCCCGCACCGACCTGGACCTGTTCCGCTTCTCCGACACCCCCGTCTTCGAACGACTCGATCTCGCCCGCAGGGAGTATTCATGAGGCTCGCCACCATCCGCACCCGAGGCACCACCGCCGCGGTCCGCATCGACGACACCGAGGCGGTGGAGATCGGCTACAAGGACCTCGGCGCGCTCTTGGAGCGCCCGGACTGGGCCGAGCGCGCGGCCGAGGCGGCCGGCCCCCGCCACGACGTGTCCGGCCTGGACTACGCACCGGTGGTGCCCCGTCCGGGGAAGATCTTCTGCGTGGGCCTCAACTACCGCTCGCACATCACCGAGATGGGCCGCGAGATACCGCGGTACCCGACGCTGTTCGCCAAGTTCCCGGCGGTGTTGATCGGCGCGCACGACGACATCGTGCTGCCCGCCGTGTCCGAGGCCGTGGACTGGGAGGGCGAGTTGGCCGTCGTGGTCGGCGCGCGGGCCCGACACGTGCCGGTCGCGGACGCGGCCCGGCACATCGCCGGATACGCCGTGCTCAACGACGTCACCGCCCGCGACTGGCAATACCGCACCAAGGAATGGCTCCAGGGCAAGAACTTCGAGGCCACCACCCCGTTCGGGCCGTATCTGGTCACCGCCGACGAGACCGGCGACCCGCCCCGACGGCTGAGCACCGAGGTCGATGGGGAGACCGTGCAGAGCGCGGACACCGGCGACCTCGTCTTCGACCCCGCGCACCTGATCTCCTACCTGTCGACCATCATCACGCTCGAACCCGGCGACGTGATCGCCACCGGCACCCCCGGCGGCGTCGGCCACGCCCGCACCCCGGCCCGCTACCTCGCCGACGGCAACGTCCTCACCACCTCGATCGAAGGACTCGGCGAGTGCCGCAACCGATGCGTAGCGGAAAAGCCCCGTGACGTCTGACCGGCCGTCCCGGACGGTGCTCACGCACTGGCTGAGCGAGGGCACCGGCCGGCTGCTCGACGCCGTCGTCGCCCTCGACGACGCCCGCGTGGTCGGCCCCTCCGCGCTGCCCGGCTGGACGAACGCACACCTGCTCACCCACGTGGCCCGCAACGCCGACGCCCTGGGTAACCTGCTCGACTGGGCGGCCACCGGCGTCGAGTCGCCGATGTACCCACACGGCGCGGCGCAGCGAGCGGCGGACATCGACGCGGGTGCCGGCCGCCCGCCCGCGGCGATCCGCGCGGACGTGTTCGACAGCGCCGTGCGCCTGCGCGATCGGCTCGCGGGCGTGCCCGAGTCGGCGTGGGGTCGGCACGTGCGCACCGCGCAGGGCCGCCAGGTCCGGGCGGACCGGGTGCCGTGGCTGCGGGTACGCGAGGTGTGGATCCACCTGATCGACCTGGACACCGGCGCGACCTTCGCCGAGATGCCGGGCGATCTCGCGCAGGCGCTGCTCGACGACGTGGTCGACACGCTGGCCGCGAAGGGCGTGGGTTGCCCCGCGCTGGTCGTCCACGATCGGCCCGGCGGCTCCGCCCGCACCACTCGATTGCCCGCGCCGGGCGAGGCCGTGGCGCATGTCGAGGGCATCACCGACGAGTTGCTCGGCTGGCTCACCGGTCGCAGCGACGGCGCGGGACTGATCCACTCGGCAGCCGCGCTGCCGGCATTGCCCCCCTGGTTGTGACCGCGGGCCCTGACCGGTCCGATTCCACTACTTGGCGAAGGAACTTCCCCGATGAGCGAGCAATGGATTACCGTCCCGACCGCCGACGGCCCGATGCGGGTATTCACCGTGCGCCCCGATGCCGTGACCACCCACGCGGGGGCCGTCGTGGTGTTGCAGGAGGCGTTCGGGGTCAATGAACACATCCGCACGGTCGCCCGCCGGATCGCCGAGCGCGGCTACCTGGCGGTGGCCCCCGACCTGTTCCACCGCACCGGCGTCGCCGAGCTGCCCTACGACCGGCACACCGACGCGATGGGGCTGATCGGCGCGATCGGGCCGGACGCGGTCGCTGCGGACATCGGCGCCCTCCTGTCCCAACTCGTGGAGAACGAGGAGGTGCCCGCGGCCCGTACCGCGATCGTCGGCTTCTGCTTCGGCGGTCGGGCCGCGTTCACCGCAGCCACGTGCTGCCCGGGACTGGCCGGTGTGGCGGTCTTCTACGGCCCCGGGATCGCCGCGGGACCGCATGCCGTGCTGGACCGGGCGGCGAAGATCGACGCGCCGCTGTTGCTGCACACGGGCGAGCAGGACCCGACCATCCCGGCCGAGCACGTGGCCGCGATCGACGCCGCACTGACCGGGGCCGGAGTGGCCTTCGAGCAGCACACCTACCCGGGCGTCGGACATGCCTTCGCGTGCGACGCCCGTCCGGACAAGTACGTCCCGGACGCGGCGGCGACGGCGTGGACGCGCACGTACGACTTCCTGGCGCGGGTGCTGCCGAGCGGCGCGGGCTGAGTGATCGGCGGTCCCGGGGAGTTAGCGGCAGTCGCACGGCGGCGGCGGGGTTGGTGACCTGCCGGGCATGGCGGCAGTCCTGTCGGTCGGTCCGGGTCGGGATGTGACGTCGGCCTTCGAACCGCGGTGGTGGTCTCGAAGGCCGACGTTCGTCGTTCGGGGGGATCCGGCCGTGCGGTCGCCGTCGAGGCCGGCGGTCGCGGGTCACGCGGCGGGTGGTGGCGCCGAGCCGGGGTGGCCCGAGAAGGCGTGCGCGGCGGCGCTTCACGACGGGCCGGCGCGGCCCGCGGCGCGGCCCGGTGCTCGCCGGCCCCGAAGGAGGTGGGTCCGGATGCCGCTGCCCGTGTGTCGATATCATCGCCGGGTGAACACCGGAGCCGTCAGGAGTCTGGGCCGTGGGCTCGACGTGCTGCTTGCCGTGGCCGCCGGCGGCGGTCCGGCGACGTCGACGGAGATCGCCGAGCGTCTCGGACGCAACCGGGTCCAGGTGTCCCGCACGCTGCACAGCCTGGAGGCGGCGCGTGTGCTCACCCGGGATCCCGACACGCTCGCCTATGCGCTGAGTTGGCAGCTGTACAGCCGGGCGACGCGCGCGGTCAGGGCGCGGCTGCTCACCGAGGGGCCGCCGATCCTGCGGGCGGCGGTGGAGGCGACCGGGGCGAGTGCGTTTCTGGCCGAGGTGCGCGGGGACGGCTCGGTGGCCTTTCTCGAGGACGTGCCGTCGGGGCTGTCGTGGGTGGGCCGTTCGTATCCGCTGTACTGCGACGACGCGGGCCAGGCGCTGCTGTGGGACTGCGGCCGCGAGGAGCTGGAGATCGTGTTCGCCGACACCGAGTTCATCGCCTACGGACCCGCCGCGCCGAGCGGAGTGGCCGAGTTCGAGGCACGGTTGATCGCGGCTCGCGAGCGTGGCTACGCGGTCGTGGACGGGGAATCGGAGCCGGGCGTGTTCGCCGTCGCCGCGCCGGTGCGGGACTTCTCCGGCGAGGTCGTCTGCGCGCTGCACACGCAAGGACCCTCGACGCGGCTGGCCCCGCTGGCGGACCGGCACGGTGCGGTTATCAGGGATCTGGCCGATCGGCTCTCCACCCTGCTCGGCCGGCCGCGGCCCTGACCTCCAGTGCGGCGACCGCCGCCTTCACGGACGCCGCGATCTCGGCCGACCGGTCGGCCAGCCTGAATCGCGGAACGGCCAGACTCAGCGCGGCCACGATGGCTCCGGATTCGTTCCGTACGGGTGCGGAGAAGTCCACCACGTCGTGCTCGAATTCGCGGTCCGCGACCACGATCCCCTCCGCGCGGGCGGTCGCGTTGTAGGCGGCCAGCGTGGCGATGTCGCGGGCCGCCCGCGGCCCGCCGCCGACGAATTCGACGGCACCGAGCAACGCGGCGAGTTCCTGCTCGGAGTGGTCGAGCAACAGCGCCCGCCCCGGCCCGGTACACCAGATCGGTGTCAGGGCGCCGGGCGCGGCCGCCACGTACGACGACCAGTGGCTGAGCTGACTCTCCACCGTGAGCACCATGCCCTGTGACGGCACCGCGAGCCAGGCCGGTTCGTGCCAGCGCGCCACCAGGCCGCGCAGCGGCGGTCGGGCGGCGACCAACAGGTGCGTGTCGGCCGCCGCCCGAGCCAGCGCGAAGAAGCCGGGACCGATGCGCCAGCCGCGTCCTTGCTCGTCGCGCTCGACGAGGTCCAACGCGGCCAGGTCCTTGAGCATGCGGGACGCCTGGGCCGCGTCCACGCCGATCAGTTCGGCGAGTCGGACATTGCCCTGGTAGCCGGCCGAGCCCAGTTCCGCGGCGAGGACCGCGTGCAGGAGGGCGAGGCCCTTGTCAAAGGTCGTGGTCACCACACCACCCTAGCGCGATCAATTTACGCATGAGTCATTGACGATTATGAACGCGACTCTCCATGATTGCGGCACCCCACCACAAAGGAGGCCGCATGACGACGGCCGACCCACCCCACACGCGCCGCGCACTGCGGCGCTTCCACGTGCTGGCCATGCTGCTGTGCGCGATCGTCGGCCTGGACACCCTGGGCTCGGTGGCCGCGAACGGCCCCGAGGGACTGACCTGGCTGGCCATCCTCGGGCTGTTGTTCTTCGCGCCCTACGGGCTCCTGATCGCCGAACTCGGGGCTGCCTTCCCGGACGAAGGCGGACCCTACGTCTGGACCAAACTGGCCTTCGGCCGCTTCACCGCGGGCCTCAACCAGGTCTTCTACTGGATCTCCAACCCGGTCTGGATCGGCGGCTCGCTGTGCGTGACGGCGATCGCCACGTTCGAGAGCTTCTTCCACCCGCTGCCGGGCGCCTGGCAATACCTGGCGGGAGCGGTCTTCGTCGGGTCGGCCGGTCTCGCCGTCCATGCGTCCGTCGTGGTCGGCCGCCGGCTGCTCGTGGCCGGAGCGATCGCCAGGATCGTGCTCCTCGGCTTCTTCGTCGTCTCACTGACCGTCTTCGCGCTCCGCAACGGCGTCCAGCCGCTCTCGCCCGGCGACTACACCCCCACCTATTTGGGCCTGGTCGCGCTCGCCCCGGTCATCGCCTTCAACTACATGGGTTTCGAGGTGCCCAGCGCGGCCGCCGGCGAGATGGCCGACCCCCAACGGGACGTGCCCGCGGCGCTGTTGCGCGGCGGCCTGCTCTCCCTGTTGCTGTACGGGATCCCGATCCTGGGCACACTGCTGGTGCTGCCCCGCGACCAACTCGGCTCCCTGACCGGATTCATCGACGCCTGCCGCGCGGTTTTCACCGTGTACGGCGGCCACGTCACCACCGACGGCACGGTCGTACTCACCGGCGCCGGCGCCGCACTCGCCAAAGTGGCGGCGGCGGGCCTGATCGTCGGCCTGCTCACCAGCGGCACCGCGTGGGCCATGGGCCTGAGCCGGGCCCAGGCGGTGGCCTGCGCCGACGGCGCCGGACCCCAGTGGCTGGGCGCGATCTCCGCCCGACACGGCACTCCCACGCGCGTCAATCTGCTGTCCACCGCGATCGCCGCCGTCGTGATGCTCGCCGCGCTCGGCCTGAGCGACGGTGACGCGCAGAAGTACTTCACCGCTGGCATCGGCCTGGCGATCTCGGCAACCGCGATCTCCTACCTGCTGACGTTCTCCTCCTTCCTGATGCTGCGCCGCAAGTACCCCGACGTGCACCGCCCCTACCGGATCCCGGGCGGCCGCCCGGGTGCGTGGACGGTCACCGTCCTGACCGTCGGCACGATGCTGTTCACCGTGGTCGCCCTGGTCTGGCCGGGACTGGGCGTCGGGTGGTTCGGCACCTCGGGCGACGCGGCCGACTACCTGCCCGCCGGCTTCGAGGGGCACCGAGCGGCCTACACCGCCACGCAACTCGTCCCGATCGCGCTGATCGTCGGCCTCGGCTGCCTTCTTCATGCCCTCGGCACACGCCATCGCCGCGCCCTCGTCCGCGCCTCCTCCACTCCCGCGTCCACCTCCCTCTCCACGTCCACCCTCTCCGGCTGAGGAGCCATCGTTGAAGTTCCCCGACCACGCCGAGATCATCGTCCTGGGCGGCGGTACGGCGGGCTGCGTCGTCGCCGCCCGTCTCGCCCGCCGGCATCGGGTGCTCGTCCTGGAGGCGGGCCCCGACTACGGGCTCGACCGTGCCTTTTGGCCCGCCGACCTGCTGGACGCCACCACCCTGCCGACCTCGCACGACTGGGGCTATCGCGGAACGCGTCACGCCTTCGAGCGCTGCCGCGCGATCGGGGGCTGCTCCACCCACAACGGCTGCACACAGAGCAGCGGATGGGCCGGCGACTACGACGCGTGGGCGGCAGCCGGCTCTCCCGGCTGGGACTCGGCCACACTGCGACCGTTGTTCGACCAGGCGTCCGCGGCCATGCAGTTGCGGGCCTACCGCGAAGACGAGATCCAACCGTTCCAGCAACACTTCATCGCGGCGGGCGCGGCGCTCGGCTTGCCGGTCCGCAACGACTTCGACGACCTCGCCGGTGGACTCGGCATCGGCTGCGCGCCGGTCAACATCACCCCCGCCGGCGTGCGCGTCAACACGGCCTTCGCCTACCTCGACCCCGTTCGCGAACAGGGCAACCTCACCGTGCTCGGCGGCGTGCAGGCAGATCGGATCGTGCTGGACAACGGCCGGGCGGTGGCGGTGGACGTCCTCGCCGGCGGCCGCCGACACCGGATCCGCGCCGACCTCGTGGTACTGAGCGCCGGCGCCTACGGCAGCCCCGAAGTACTGCTGCGCTCCGGCATCGGTCCGGCCGCCCACCTCGCCGAGGTCGGCGTCGACGTGCTGCACGACCTCCCGGGAGTGGGCGAGAACCTGCACGATCACCCCTCCGTCCAACTGGAGTTCGCCGCCTCCGCGGAACTCGCCGCAGACCTGGCCGACTTCGCCCGGGCCCGCATGCTGCCCGACGAACAAGCGCTGGCCAAACTCCGCTCGCCCCACGCCGGAGACGCCCCCTACGACCTGCACGTCTACCCGTGGGTCGAGCGCGACGCGAGCACCGAGCACGGCTGGCGCTGCATCATTCCGGTCGCGCTGCTGCGTCCCCGCTCACGGGGCACGGTACGGCTGCGTTCCGCCGACCCGTACGCCCTCGCCCACGTCGACCACGCCTACCTCACCCACCCGGACGACCTCGAGGCCCTCGCCCACGGCCTGGGCTGGATACGGGAACTGGACCTGTCGCCCTACCCGGGACCGGCGCTGCTCACTCCCCAAGGCGACAGCCACGCCTGGATCGAGGCGAACCACCAGCACTACTGGCATCCGGCGGGCAGTTGCCGAATGGGGCCGGCCGACGACCCGTCGGCCGTCGTCGACCACACCGGCAAGGTGCACGGCCTGGAGGGCCTCCATGTCGCCGACGCCTCCGTCTTCCCCGACATTCCCCGCAGTACCCCCGCGCTGCCGACCACGGTGGTCGGCGAGCGAGTGGCCGCATTCATCCAGGAGACCCTGTGACTCACCTCGACATCATCGATCCGCGCACCGGCGAGGTCTACGACCGCGTTCCCACCGCGTCGTCCACGGAACTGGACGCCGCCGTTCGCGCGGCTGCAACCGCCTTCGAGACCTGGCGGTCCGTCACCCCCGGGGAGCGACAGGACACGCTCCTGGCCCTGGCCGCCGCGATCGCCGAGCAGGCGCCGAGGCTGGCCGCAGCCGAGTGCCGCAACACGGGCAAGGACTACACCGAGGTGCTGGAGGCGGAAATCCCAGCCGCCGTCGACGTGCTCCGCTTCATGGCCGGCGCGGCGCGCAGCGTCCACGGGCCGACGGCCGGCGAGTACGTGCGCGGACACTCCTCACTCGTGGCCCGCGAACCGGTGGGCGTCTGCGCCCTGATCACGCCGTGGAACCACCCGCTGGGATCGGCCGTCGACAAACTCGCGCCGGCACTGGCCGCAGGAAACACGGTCGTCCTCAAACCCGCCGAGACCACCCCCATGAGCACCCTCGTCCTCGGCGAGATCTGCAACGAAGTGCTGCCGCCCGGTGTCGTCAACGTCGTCTGCGGTGATCGCGACACCGGCCGAGCCCTGGTCGTCAACCCGTTCACCGCCCTGGTCTCCCTCACGGGAAGCACCCGGGCGGGCGCCGAGGTCACCGCCGCCGCAGGCCTCGCCGGCATCAAACGGCTGCACCTGGAACTGGGCGGTGACGCCCCCGCGATCGTGCTCGCCGACGCCGACTTGGCCGAGGCGGCGGACGGCATCGTGGAAGCCGCCTTCTACAACGCGGGTCAGGACTGCACCGCCGCATGTCGAGTACTGGTCGCCGCCGAGGTACACGATCGAATGGTCGCGATGTTGGCCGAACGCGCGACCGGGACCGAGGTCGGCCCGCTGAACAGCCGGGCCCACCTGTCCCGGGTGAGCGCCTACCTCCAGGGCCTGCCCGAGCACGCCACCGTCGTCACCGGCGGCGCGCCCGCCCCCGGGCCCGGTTTCTTCTTCGCGCCGACCGTGGTGACCGGCGTACGCCAGGGCGACGCGATCGTGCAGGACGAGGTGTTCGGCCCGGTTCTCACCGTCCAGCCCTTCACCGACGAAGACGACGCGATCCGACTGGCGAACGACGTGCCCTTCGGCCTGGCGGCGTCCGTGTGGAGCCGTGATGTGGCGACGGGTGCCCGCCTGGCCCGGCGCATCGACGCGGGCACCGTGTGGATCAACTGCCACGGCGTGTACGCGACCGAGATGCCACACGGTGGCTTCAAGCACTCCGGGTACGGAAAGGACCTGTCGGTCTACGCGCTGGACTCCTACTCCCGGATCAAGCACGTGATGAACAAGACCACCTGACGCCCCGCGACCGAATTCACCGAGTGGGTCCCGACTCACGGCGACAGGCGGGGCGCGACTGCGGGCCGCGCTCCGCCGACCGCCGTGAGCGGGGGACGACAAGGTGGCCGACACGGCGAGGGCGCGTGTGGGCGGGAGGGCGGTTCGTAGTGTCGGTGCAGCCAAGCGCTGCCCACGATGCCCGCCGGAAGGCGATCTCCTCCTTGCGAGGCTTCGTCGAGCACCTGTCGGCGAGTTCGCCGTACCGGCGAAATTTCGCCTCGACCCGAACTGTTCGCAGCACGCTGCGAACAGTTCGGGTCGAGGTCACCCGATTCGTCAATCGATACCACCTGCGGAGCAAGCCGGCCCCTGATCTCCCGGTTGCGTATCCGAACGCCGGCGCGGTCTCGTCGTCGCTTGAAAGCCGATGCGCTCCCTCTGTCGCCATAGGCACGTGTGGGCCGAGGTCGTGTACTGCCTTCGAGGTCGAGTCCACGCGCCCGCCGAATGGCATGATCACCGAGGTCGAAGTGCCGCGACGCAGCGCCGTCGACGTATGGATGGCGGCGAGGGCGTTCCACGGATATCGCCCGGAAGAAGATCATGCCCGGCAATCCTTCAGGTGCACGGCGACGACCGAGGCAGGACCGGTTGCGCGGGGGCTTGCCCACCGGTTCACCCCCGCGTTGTTCCGCGGTGCCGGCGGTTCGAGTCGCGGTGGACGG
>NZ_JBIBGL010000036.1:0-60662 GCF_042956465.1 Embleya sp. NPDC008237 | reverse complement strand
CAGGGTCCGCCCCGACCCGGTGATCCGCTCACGGGCCTCGGCGGCACTCGGATCGAGAAACACCGACCGCAGGAGCTCGTCCGCCTCCTCCTGCCTCGGCGGCACGGGCCCTCTCGCGTCGGCGCCAACGATGCGCCGCCGAGGAACACCGCGCGTCGTTCCCGGGGATGCTCCATGCGAGGACGAGTCTCGTTGTCGAATCGACACGGGGTCGACGCCACACACTCGGAGTCGCTGCTCGGGCCGACTGCCCGCGCGGTCTGCGCCCATCAGGAACCCCGCGGCTCGGTCACGCCGTCGGTGGGCGGCGAAAGACGTGCTCGCGGTGCCAGGCATAGAAGGGCTCTCGTTCGGGTGTCCACCATGAGGTTCGAGGCGGGGCGAGGTATCGCCGCGTGCAATCGACGAGTTCCGGTGCGGCGGTGACGTCCGTGCTGAACCGGATGTCACCGCCGGGGGCCACCGCGAGGTATCCCTGCTCGAACAGTTCCCGACATCCCAGGGCACACAGGGGCATCGCGTTGTCGAGGCTGCGGCGTTCGGCCTCCGAACAGGCCATCGGTGACTTCATCGCGTGGACCATCAGCAGACCGGCGGGTACGTGGCGTTGGCACAGCGCGCACGCGGACGTGCGGGCCAGGACGTGTCGCCGCAGTCTCTGTTGGTATGTCCGTGTGCCGGCCAGGGCGAAGTCGGGGTCGATGTCCGTGTCTATATCCGTGTCGAGGAGTGTCCGGCCGGACGTCGGATCCTGTCCGGGGCCGGCTTCCAGGTCCTCGGTGACGGCCGGCGGGTCGAGCTGGAGCAGTTCGGCCAGCAGTGCGCTCTCGGTGTCGCTGAGGTGCGTCAGGTTCTGCACGTTGCGGTTGGGCTGCCATCCGAGGAGCTCCCGAACCTCGTCCATGGGCAGGTGGTGTTCCCGAACCGCGTCGATCGCGTACATGAACTCCCAGCTGTTGCCGACTTGGTCGGCGCCCCACAGGCGGCGTGCCAGCGCCGGATTGTGGAAGGTCGCGGCGACCTGCCCACTGAGGTAGAGCTTCTTGTCCCCGCTCAGGAACGCCTGATTCCCCGGCTCGATGCGCAACGCCTTGCGCAGGTTCGCGTTGTTGCGCCCCGGGGGCACGCCCCACAGCGCTGCGCGCCCGGAGGGGAAACGCCGCAGGAGTTCGCCCGCCAGTCGCGTGCCCAGCAGGTCGGTGTGTGCGGTGAGGTCCACGGGGGTTGCGATGGTGGCGGCGAACATCTTGTAGATGAGGGCTTGGGACAACGCGGCCGGCTGGATGAAGGAGTGTGGCTTCCCCCAGGTCTCGTACGAGAACCAGTACGTGGGCGGCCTGAGTGGGGTGTGCACGGCTACGGGGCTCGGTGGTTGCGTATCGGCGATCGCGACGGCGGGCGTCTCGGGTGGTCCGATCGGGACCGTCTGCGCGGCATCGTTTCGGGATGGTTCGACGCGTGCGGGCGGCACTTGCGGCTCGCTCGGTGTCGAGGCCTCGACGGGATGGGTCTGCGGGGTCGGCGCGGGAGCGTCCGCGGTGGTCGATGGGACGGTCGAGATTCTCGGGTCGGGGACGCCTTTCGCGTATTCCCACAGTCCGAACAGACGTACTGCGGCCTGTTGAGGATCCGGCCGGTACACCGACCGCTCGGCCAGCAACAGCACGAGCGGTTCCACGCGCTGCCATCCGGGAACCTTGCGGCCGTGCAACAGGTCGGCGATCGCCTGATGCGAGATGGTCCCGCGAGAGTCGGGACCGTTCTTGATGGCGGTGGCCATCATCCTGGTCCCCGGGCTGCCCGCGTCGCGATAGAGCGCGTGCAGGGCTGCGACGAACGCGCGCGGCGGCCCGTCGGGGCACTGTGTCGTGTCGGGCATCGTGATCGGCGGCATCACGGTCTTCCTTCCGTGGCCCCGCTCCCCGCGGGTCGGACAACAATCGGGAGAAACCCCACCCGCAAGGCGGCCAGGGCCGAGTCTGCCGGGGATCGGCGTGCCGATCCCCGGCAGGGGTTCAACCCTGGTTCGTCAGGGTCAGGATCAACCACGCCACCACCGCTCGCGCGACACCCCCGACCACCGCCGGCAGCAACACCCGCCGCCGACCACGATGTTCGCCCTTGTCCCGATCGCATCCACAGGTACCGTCGTGCACGAGTGTGATCCTTCCAAGCGAGACCGCCACGGGACGCACGTCCGGTCCGCGCCCCGGACTCCAGCCTTCCGGAGCATGCAGACCACTAGGCGGAAATCACCGGGAATCGAACGGTGATTGACGGATGCTTACACAAACAGGCGGAGTGATCGACGCTCATTCCTACGGCATGCGGGCTGGTCTGTTGTCGGGCGCGGGCCGATTCGTGGACGGCACGGGCTGTCGGCACGCGGCCCGCTTGGACAAGGCGGGGGATGGGGTCCATGCCTGTTTCCGCGGGCCGGGGCAGGACACGGGAGCGACGGCGTTGTGTGCCAGTGGCCGCGTCGACGGCCCGCAGTTTGCGGTCGGCGCCTCCGGCCGCCGCCTCGCAGCCTCCAAACTGTGGTCGACCCCCAAGGGCCCCTGGCCCTTGGGGATCGACGCTCGGGCGACCTCGACCTGCCATCCGGTGATCGGGCCGCCACCACCGAGCACATACGATCGCGGCCCTTCGTCGACCGCGAAGTCCTCGCCGACGTGATCGCCGACGAAGACCGGCAACGACGGGAGCTGCGCGCCCTCCTCGCCCAGAGGCCCGGAACCCCGTGACACCCGCTCCGGGTGACTTAACAGCGGCCCTCGATGTCATCGCTGCCCGGCCGTGGGGCCGCGTCGGGGCGTGTCGCGAGGTCAACGACGCGGTCGAGTTCTCACCCGTGGTCGTCGGTCCCGGCCCCGGACACCGTGCACTCGCGAAAGCGCCCCGACACGCCTACCGCGCGGGTACGGGTCGACGACGTCGCGTGGCGAGGTGCGTCGTCGCGTTCTCGACGAGGTCTTCGAGTTCCGGGGCCAGCCATGGGCGTGCCCGGGCCAGGGGGACACGGTGTCGGCCGGAGGCGATGTCCTCCATGATGTCGGGGGGGTCAACGGCCGCTTGGCGGCCCCCACAACTCGTCGTCGGAACGGGCGTTGTATTTGCCGGGCGACGACGCGTCGTCGGTATCGTTACCGGAGTCGTCGGCCTCCGCCACCGCCAAGAGCGGCCGCGATTCCCGCACCTGCGGGGCGCTGTAGTCGCTGTGGTCGCTGCTGTCATCCATCGATCCCCCAAGATGTCGATGTCGATGTGCCTCATGGTGCCGGCGCGGTCGCTCGTCGTCATCGCAAACCCCGAAACCCAAGCAGGGCGCCTCGGGAACACTCCACCGAGGCGGCGGCGGAAGGCATTGCGCCTCGGGGGCGGCACCCGGCCGTGCCGGTCCGACCGGGATCCTCCGGGAGCCGAATCGAAGTGGACGACAGGCGTGCGAGTTCACGGCGAAGCCCTGTGCGAGGATGCGCGCGTCCCCACCATCGAACGATTGGTCAATCAGGTTCATGCGCCCCGCCCGTGGACGTTTCACCGCCGCCCTCGTCCCCCTGCTCCTGGCGACCGGCGCGTGTTCCGACTCCGACAATGCCCGCGATGCGAAAGACGGGTCGAACGGCCCGGTCACCGAGGCAAGTTCGACCGGGATCCCGGGAGTCGCGTCCGACACACCGAAGGGCAAGGAGCTCACCGCCGAGCAATTGCGGGCAGCCTGGGTCGTGGAGCGAGACCTGCCGAGGCGGTGGACGCCGACGGGGGAGGTCACCCGGCCGGCGCTGAATCCGAAGGCGGCCAAGCCGCAGTGCCAACCGATCGCCGATCTGGAGGACCTGTCCGGGGCCGCCGCGCCGAAGGCCGTGACCCACCTCGGACTGGAGTCGGAGGAGACGCCGGGCACCGTCCACTCGGTGAGCATCGCCCTCCTTTCCGGGAACGACGCGACCGGGGCCCTGGACGCGGCGAGGAAGGCCCTGCCCTCGTGCGGCGACTTCGCGGAGACGACCGACAACCCCGCCCCCCAAGAGAGTTCCACCGCCGAATACGCGCTGACCGGCGGCGCCGGCCACGACCTCGGTGACGACAGCCTGTCCCTGGAATTCGGCACGGACGACGGCCAGTACTCGATCGTCGTCACCGTGGTCCGAGTGGGGCCGGTACTGGTCAGAGGCATGTCCCTGGGCATGTTCGGCCCACCGCCGGTGGCGATACCCGAAGCGGTCATGAAAGCGCAGGTCGACAAGATCGCGGCGATCACGTCCCCCGCACGGTGAGATCGAGCAACGACAGCCGCTGGCGACCGGCTGCCGGCACATTCCGTCGGTCGCCGGGCGGTGCACCGGGCGCAGATCACCGAACGCGAACGACTCCTCAGGGAACGGGAGATGCGCCGGTGAGCGGGGTGTGAAGTCGGTCCGGGGATGTTCGTGGCCGGTCGATGCCAGATCGCCCGGGACGATCCACCGGCGCGCCGCAGCGTGAGCGTGGTGGTGAGGTGTCGGGTGGTTCGGGGTGGCCGGTCGCCCACGGCCGAATCTTTCGCGAAATCCGCGGTGCCCCCGGCGCCGGTCTCAAAAGGGCGGGTCGTCGGCGAAGCCCTCGGGGTCCGCCCGGGGATCGGGGCGCGTAGGGACGGGGTGGCACATCTGGTGCAGGGTGTGTGTCAGTCCGGCGCCGCGGGAGTAGTCGTCGACCCACCGCATCCAGGGCACCCGGGCCATCAGGCGGCCGAGTTCGTCCGTGACGATCTCGTCGAGAACCGCGCGCAGTTCCTCGGGCACCGGGTCGCGGGTCAGGCACAACCACCCCAGCGCGGCGGCGACCCTGACCTCGGGCGGGCGTGCGGGGTCCGACCAGCACGCGCGGGTGAACGCGGCGGCGTCCTCGTCGTGGTGTTCCCTTGCCAGTTGCGCGATCGCCAGGACCAGGCCGGCCCGCAGACGGGGAATCTCCTCGACGCGGAACCGCCCGTGCAGGGCGGCAGAGATCTCCCGGGCGCGGCCCGACGACGCCGCCAGGACGTACGCCGCCTCCTCCCGCACCTCCGGGTCCGGGTCGTCCAGAAAGGCGATCGGGATGTGCGCGTCTGCGGCGATCGCGTCCCGCGCCGCCCGCACCGACCAGTTCTGCGAATAGCCCTTCGTGTCGACGCGCACCTCGTCGTCGGCGTCGGCCACCCGCAACAGACCGGTGCGCGACCCGTCGCCCCAGTCGTCGCGGCGAGCCAACGCCGCGACCAGGCCGAGCGCGTTCACCCGCTCGTGCCCGGCCGGGTCCACCGCGATCCGCAGCAGGAACGGCACCGTCAACGGCGCCACCGAACCCTTCGTACCCTGATGAAAGACGGAGCCCGCCAACAAGGAGAGCCCGTGACGCGCCACGCCCGGGTCGGCGGAACGCAGCCGCTCCAAGTAGCCGGGAACGTCCTCGCCCGAGCCGTACGCGTGCGAGAACCGCCCCCACGGCACCCGGTCGTAGGCGAAGCCGTCTTTGACGTCCCTCGGCATCCCCGCGATCACCACACGCACATCCAGCTCGGTCCCCTCGTACACCTCGACTCCGTGCACACGCACCCGCTCGAAATCGAACACGAGATCCTCGGACGTCACGGTCGCCTCCTGCGGGTGTTGCCGGCCGAAAGGGCCCTGCCTACCACGACGGGCCGACATGACTCGAACGAACATCCGACAAGCAGGTGCGGGCGTCGGAGCTGTCCGGGTGAGTCGATGTCACAGTTTTCGTAAAGCACGAACGGCGTCGGTCTGCGCCCGGGCGCTGGTCAGTTCGTCGATCGTCAACACACCGCGTAGGACACCCTCGTCGTCCACGTACGGCTCGCGGCCCGGTCACCCTGATGAGCCGGCGTCTAACGGGCCGCACCGGCCGACCGGCCCCGTGGCGACCGTCATGCGAAGAGCGTCCGCTGAAAGGTCGGGAGCACGATCCACGGCTGGTCATCCGAACCGCTCCAGGAGGCGATCGCGCTGTTGGCTGCCCAGGCCACGCACGCGGCGGCTCTCGGAGATCTCCAGCTCGTCGAGGAGCCTCGCGGCCCGTGCCTTGCCGATGTCGGGAAGGGATTCGAGCAGGGCGCGGACCGGCATCTTGCGCACGGCGTCGGAGTCGTCGGCCAAC
The DNA here is from genome assembly GCF_042956465.1 of Embleya sp. NPDC008237. Lineage (NCBI taxonomy): Bacteria > Bacillati > Actinomycetota > Actinomycetes > Kitasatosporales > Streptomycetaceae > Embleya > Embleya sp. NPDC008237. The sequence goes on along the minus strand of NZ_JBIBGL010000036.1, from coordinate 54,521 downwards.
ACCTCGCCCAGCGACAACCGGCCGCGCTTGAGTGCCTCCTTCACCTCGGCCCGCTCTTTGCGCACGGCGGCGGCCTTCGCGAGCGCGGCCTGGCGGTCCTCGAGAGTCAGCGGCGGCACGGTCATCGGGGTGTTCTCCTCGCATCGCCCGGAACGGAACGGGCCCATCATCTCTCTCTCCGCCATCGGCTTCGACCAGCGACTTTGCCGATGGCGGCGGGCCTGCGGGGTGCCGATCGAGACGGTGGGCGCGCGACGTCATCCGGCCGTACGGGAAATGTCGCGCAGCTCGGGGCCGTGCGGAATCCCGGAAACGCGTGTGACCGCCGCGGATCTCTCGTCCAATGGAAGCCGGGACGCTTTGCAGGTCGACGACCGGTCGACCGTGAAGACGCGGCGGAGGCACGGGTGAGTGAGGTCGTCTACGGCGATCCGTACGGCCAGGTTGAGCCAATTGTCGGCGTATTACGTCACGATCAGGTCCCTCAGCGCGTCTCGCGAGCGTGGGACTCCAACGACCCGAGCCTGCCATTGCACCGGCGGGGCCGACCGATCCGCGCTGGATCACCTTCGGCAAAGCCCGCTGGAACTGGCGCGAGCGCCGCCGGGCAGCCGGTCGACCTCCAGGCGGATCAACGTGCCATCGATAATGGGGAGTTCGCCGTCGTTGTCGATTGCCGCCGTACGACGGAGCCGGAGGTTAAAGCACAAGCTTACACATCGAGCGCCGAGGGCCCCCTCTATCGAAGGGTCCCCAGCACCTCGGACGTAAGCTCTACCAACTCGGATGCTCTGATCAGCGAGCGTTCATCCGCAGGTGCAAGCCGCCAGAGCGCCGAGATCCAGGCGAAGTGCGGTCCAAGGCGTTGAACGATTCTCGTCTCATCCGACGGCGTTAGAGTAGCGATGATTCTTCTCCGCGCGTCCACAACTCGCTCTTCATCGCGACTACGTCGGCCTTGAGCGAGCTCTGGTAGTCGAGCGAAATTGAGGACCTTCAACAGAAGGGCGTCTTCCAGGAGGAATGTCTCAGGAGACGCAACAACTTGCTTTGAGCTTTGCACATGCCTAGCTGCGTCCGATATCTTCTGAGGCGTAATCTCGTCCGATTTCGAAAAGCTGTCAAAGCTTACTCGGCGGGGCCCGGTGGAAGTCGATGAGACCCGCCACGGGTCAGTGTCACCCATGGGAATTTCGGCGCGCATGTCGAGCAGATCGGCGCACAATTGTACGGCGTCGAAAATTCCACCAACGATCGCGGGATAACTCTCGGGGACGGGAGGTTCGAAACATCGCAATCGAGCGTCCCCGACAAGATCGGCCCAAGCCTCATCTGAAGCGAAAAGTAGTTCCCGATAAAAGCTCTCCAGGCCTGCCGACGAGGCGTAACCTCGGAGGCTCAACATCGAGCGGAACTCATCGGAAAGCATCGAGCGGGACTGATCGGAATCGTAGTTTGCAAGCCAGGATTTCGAGTCAAGCAGCTCTTGTGTCGAAAGGTACTCGGGCAGCCTTGCCCAGTCCTCGTCAATCGAAGCGCTGCTGCGTATCACCTCATCCAGTTGCACACCTCTGTCAACCATAAATGCAGTGGCCGGCTCCTTTGCAAAGATCCCCAAATGTATGCCCTGGGCTAGCTGGGATCTCTCCTCGAACGCGCACCCCAATGCGTACAGATAGGGGGGCCAATCTCGCGATTCGCGGTTCGTGGAGCGGTAGTTCACGAAAGAAGGAGTGTGGCGCGAGCGATGGAACTGTGCAAACGCGAACCCGTCAATGGATATCTCGCTCATAGCGTTCCGTCTTTCTGGGTGAGAGTGCCAGTGCTGACGAAGACGAAAGATGCGCGGAATTTGGGGCTTGACTTGCATACGCTCTGGTGATGCGTACCCAAGATTGTAAAGGAGGTGTCGTGGCGGAAGTCCAGGGACGTCACTATGCGGTCATTGTGCGCCCATACGGTGCGGGCTCGGAGGCTTCTGAGAGTCGGGTACATCTCAGCAAAATGGGTGGTGTCTTCCCGCAGTGATTGAATCACTTGAGAGCCAGCTTCCAGTTCCTGGAAGCTGGGTGAACCTCCGCGAATGATTTTCACGAACTGCTTGAACGGGGGGATACTGCCGAGCACGCCGGCTATGCCTGCGATACGGACCCCGCCTTGCGCGGGGGCGAATAGTAGAACTCTTGCGCTGCAAGGGGCCGAGTAAGAGTTCGGTATATCCGCAAGGTGAGGTGATCCTCCAGCATCAAGTCCTTGTTTCAGTAGCAGCAGCACCGCTTGTCGGAGCACCACGCCTCCAAGCGAGTGTCCGACGAGATCGAGGGACTTATAGCTCGTTCCATCGGGTCGAAGCTGGTAGTGCATTCTTCCTACGCTCGCTCTGAAAAGGGCGCCTGGCGGCTTTGGGAAAATCTGGCCAATAATATTGGAGACGTACCTGGCGCTAAGCATGATGTCGTCTGTAACGGAGTCGTAGCCGATGAAGAAGGCGTCCGTTCCCTTCCAATCGTCGTCGCTCCTGATCAGATCCTGCATGCGCGCCCAAGTCTTGAACGGGTGCCCGCCAAAGCCGTGAAAGAAGATGACTGCACGGTCTGCCTCTGGAGCTTCGGCGAGCATTCCGTACGAGTTTTTACTGACGTAGTCGATGTTAGTGCCGAGTTTGGGAACATCTATATGACTCATAGTTAGAGACCTACCCGAGAATGATCGTCGGTAATTAGCTTCAGCCCACGATGCCACCATCACCCATTCTCGCGGATAGACGACGCCTCGGCACTTCAGGCGCCTGCGCCACGACACCCACAGCGGCGGGGCGGCGCCGTTGAGAGGACCCGTCCGAGTTGACGCTGGTTCAGATAGTCGGCGTGGTGTCTGCGATCGCGAGGGCCGGGATCAACGGAGGCAGGTACGGCCTCCGGGCGATACCGAGGCACGGCCGCACGGCACTCTGCGACTGGCACGACTCGGCCGGTCGACACTCCGGCAACGGGCCCCATCCGGTCCGCCTCGTCCGGGTTCGGATTCGGTGTTCCGCCCGGGCCGCCGGCCGATCCTGGGAGGCTCGGGGCATGACAGACATGCGACGCGCCGAACCCGAAGTCCCGTTCCAGCCGACCCTCCAACATCGGATGGGTCTTGCCGACGAAGTGTGGCGTGAGATCGCGCCGTTCCTGGCCCAAGAGGGGATCGAGGAAGGCGGCGCCCCGACCGACCTGGCGACGTTGCAGCAGGCGTTCGACCGGGCGGTCGAACGCGCGAACCTGGCCCGCTTCACGCCCACCGGCCCCATCCGCTCGGCCACCGCCGACACGTTGCGGAACGCCGTCGAGGCCCTCGCCGACGACGACTCCGCCCGGGCCGGGGCCATCCTGGACGCGGTCGGACCCGAACCCACCGAAGCCTCACCCGCCACGGTCGCCGGCTGCATCGGCGTCGCGCTCGACCTCCTCGACGAGTGGCTGTCCGGACGCGAGCTGCGGACCCCGGCGGACCTGACACGACACGTGCGACCACCGGCCGGCCATTGGCAGGGAAAGAACAGCGCCACCGACATCCTCGCCCTGGCCGCCAAGGACAAGGCATTCCGCAACGTCCAGGCGCTGATCACCCGACACGGAGGCATGCGCGTGCTGTACGGCTCCGTCCTCGCCCTCGCCGCCACCCTCGACTCCTGGTCCCGATCCACCGGCACCCCCATCGCGGACCTGGCCCGCGACACCATGCGCTGACACAAGACGTTGCGGACCTGCCGTGCCGGTACGGGCCGATCGGTAGCCGACCAGCGCTCGTGCGGGGCGGGGCTTCGAGGCTTCACCCCCCGAGGAGACCGGCTGCCGAGGCGCTCAGCGCCGGTGTCCGCCGACTGTCGGCCTCACCCTCACCGTGTCCTGTCCCACCCCTTCGCGTCGTTCATCCGCAGAGGAGACCACCCGGGGCGTTGGGCCACGTGCCGATCCCTCTGTCCCTCTCTGTCAGCTTGAAGTTCCCGTGGCCGGGCCGGCCACCGAGGACGATCGGCACGTGGACCTGTCCCGCGTGTCAGGCTGCGGTGCGTGCATGCCGGGTATCCCGCGCAGGACGCCGCCGCACCGGTTGGCGGTGAGTATGTCGGAACGACCGCTGGCGTCCGGATCGATACGTATAGTCCTAGTCGCGGACCACGGGCCATCCGGCGACTTCGCGCCACCGTCGATTCCGCTGACGAGTCGTCAAGGAGGCGTTCATGCTTGAGGACGACGAGTCGGAGCAGCAGACCGCGGCGGACGTCTACGAGAAGCTCACCGGCAAGGAGCAGCAGTGGGTTTCCCTCGTGGAGGACCACTTGCGCCGCCTACCCGAAACCTTGGAGACGCTGCTCGCGTCCGATAGTCGCCACGAGATCGTCCTCAGGGAACACTCGCCGCGCTGGGATCGATCGGACATGGATTGGCTCGCCCCGCGGTTCGACCGGCATCACAGCCTGTCGGCGGCCCGCGCCGTGTTGTCGGTGGCGCAGGCCATCGCCCGGCCGGACGACATGGACGCGCAGATCCGGACGGCTTGCGGTCACTGGGCCGATACCGGTCTGATCGCCGGTGACGCGGTACAGGCGCAAATCCCCATGCATCTGGCGGACGGCCATCCGGGGCTGCAACGAGTCTTTCGCCGGCTCGGCCGGATCGACGGCCTTGGCCCCGGCTCGGGGTGTACAGCCTTGATGGCCCTCCGACTCGCCGGGCGCCACCCGTCCGAACGGCAGGGCGCGAGCGTGGTGGTCCGCGTCCTGTTCGCCGCCGAGGAGGGGGACAGTGGACGGCGCGGTGCCCTACGGCTGGCGATCCTCGAGGATGGGCCCAGCGGGCTCTATCCCGACCTGACCACCATGGCGTTCCTCCACGCCGGCCCGGATTTCGCGACTGCGGCCAACATCGCTTGGGAGACCTCCGAGTGGCCTCGTCAACGACAGAACATGCGGTGCATCACTTGGTCGCTCACCGACGAAGGCATCCCGTGCAGAGCCGTAGACGGAGCCTCCCTCGGCGCCGCCTTCGCCTTGGGCCTGGCCGAACTGCACCGACGCCGCAGTTCCTGGCGTCGCCCGGTGGGGCGCTCCATCCGCGCCGATCACGCGATCACCGCAGCTCTCGGGGACGACCGAACGTTGTTACCGGTGACCGGTTGGTCGACCAAACTCGAGGCGGCGGCCCGACTCGAGAAGTGGACGGTCATCGCGCCCGCGGCGTCGCGGGCCTCGGCGGAGCCGGTTGCCGAAGCCCTCGGCGTCCGGGTCAAGTTCGCGGAGAACCTCGACGAGGTGATCTCCCTCGCGGTCCGACGTCCCAGTAAACGATTCTGGACCACGGTCGCGGCTGTGATCACCATCCTCGCCGTAGGGCTGGCCTACCTCGTGCAGTCCTCTGTGCAAGAGGCCGACGGCCGCACCCTGGCGCAGCGACGAACGGCTGCGGCAGCGGATCTGGCGGCCCGAGCCGCCGGCCTGAAACAGACCGATCCACGGCTGGCCGGACTTCTGGCCCTCGCCGGCTATCGCATCGACCCGACCAGCGGCCGTGCACTGGATGCCATGCGCGATGTGTTGCAAACCAACTCGGGGGTGGCCCGCAACTGGCAGGCGAGTCCTACCCAGGTGGACGCGGTGGTGGTGGACGATGCCAGGCACCGGGCGTACACCTCCGGTGACGATGCCTTCGTCAAGGTATGGGACGTGGCGACGGGTCGATCTGTCGGTCGTGTCGGGGGACGGGCCGCGCTCCTCGCCTTCCACGACCCCAGCGCAGTCCTGGCGGCGTACGGTGAAAGTGCCCTTACCCTTTATGACGCGACGGCCGCCGACACCCCGGTGCCGATGGGCAGCATTACCTATCCCTCCTGCGTCGGCCGGTCCGCCGAGCCACTCGCGCTGGACTTCACCGCCGACGGCACGACGATCACCATCGTGTGGAACGACGGTGTCCTGACCGATTTCGATGTCTTGACGCGTGCATCCACGCCGTGTCGGCGGCTCACCGATGCGGCGACCAAAGACCAACTCGGGACCTATGACCCGGGGCGTCTGCTGCTCGGCGCCGATCTCGTGGTCACGTCGGACGGTGGTGCCACACCGGGGGGAGAGGACGAGGCCGTCGTCCTGCTCAACAACAATCGGGTGCTTTCGATCGGGTTGAGAACCCATCGGGTCCAGGTGGTGATCCCGGAGACGTCCGTCGCGCGTCCGGCCGCCATGGTCCGAGCCTCGGCGCGCGTTGTCACCGTCGCCACCGAAGGCGGGATCCTGGCCTGGGATCGGGACGAACACCGCGTTCTCTCCTACCCGTTGGGTGGCCTGGCCAAGAAGCCGACGGCCATGCGGGTGTACTACGACGACCAGGTGCTCATCGCGGGATCCGACGGCACGATGCTCGTCCCCGTCCGCTCGAAGCCCGGCGACTTCGGCGCGGGACTCGTCCAGCCCCACGGTGGAGCGGCAACCACCGCCATCATGGGGACGAAGCACACCATTGCCGTCGCGAACGTGGGTGGACGGCTCAGCATCCTCAACGAGGCCGCCGGCCCGTTGACGCCGCCCCCCGCGAAGCCCTCGACGTCGGTGTCCTTCCAGACTCCCGGCCAACTCCTGCTGTCCGACTACTTCGGGGTTACTTCCGGAACCAAGTCCTACGGTCTCCTCGCCGTCGACCTCGACCAACGCCCCAAGTTCCCGAACGCGAACGGTTCGGACTACCCGCAGATACGCGACTACCCGGCAGATCCGTTCTACGTCAACCAGACCGCGGTGTCGCCCGAGTTCGTTGCGGCCGCCGGGCAAACCGGTCGCGGTGGCGCGGTCGTGGTGTGGAAGGCGGATGGCACCTTCCTGCGCGAACTACAACTCCCGCCACCGGGCGACGCGAGCCTGCCGGGCGAGAAACGCATCATCGCCCAGTTAGGATTCGTTCCCGAGGCACATCTCCTCGTGGCCCGCCACATCATGGGCGAAGTCGGCTTCTGGTCCACCACCACCTGGGAGTTGCTGGGATCGATCAGACTACCGGTGGTTTGTTGACGGCGGTTCTGATTAGCAGTATGCCGTGAAGTAGCAGTACTCGTCGGCCCGTTCGGGGGTGCGCCATGACCGCTCGTGTGCCGTGTCCGCCCGCGCCGGGGCCGTTGGAGGGTTATGCGGCCCGGTTCGACGACCTGTTCGGGACGCTCGCGCAGCGTCGGGGGTTCCGTGAGTACCTGGTCGGGTTGTTGGCGCCGCGGGACAGGAACAAGACGCTGACCTGCCTGGCCGGGGCCGAGCCGGTGGCCGGCGCGCAACACCCGGCGGTGCAGCGGCTGCAGTTCTTCCTCTCGGAGTCGACCTGGGACCACGAGCGGGTCAACGCCCGTCGGCTCGAGCTGCTGTCGGCCGACCCGGCGACCGCCCCGCACGGGGCGGGGGTGTTGGTGAACGACGACTCCGGGGACCGCAAGGACGGGACGGCGACCGCGCACGTGGGCCGCCAATGGCTGGGACGGTTGGGCAAGACCGACAACGGGGTCGTCACGGTGACCACCGTCTGGGCCGACGAACGCGTCTATTACCCCCTGCACGCCGTTCCCTACACGCCGGCCCGGCACTTCCCGAAACGCAGGAACGACCCGGGGTTCCGCACCAAGTTGCGGATCGGGGCGGAGTTGGCGGCGCAGGCCCACGAGGCGGGGTTCGTGTTCCGGGCGGTGGCCGCTGACAGCGCGTACGGCGACCAGGACGGCTTCCGCTGTGAACTCGCCGACGCCGGACTGCCGTTCGTGATGGCGTTGAAGCCACGGCGCGGGACGTGGGCCTACGGCGACCAGGCCCGCACCCCGGTCGACGCCGCCCGCGAGCTGTGCTGGGGTGGGCTGCGGGATCCGGGCGACTGGAACGCGGTGATCCGCACCTTCCGTGACGGGCACACCGAGACGTGGTGGGCCGCCGACGCGACGTTGGGTTGGTGGGGCCCGGACGGGACGACCCGGCTGGTGGTGGCCACCGCCGACCCGGCGACGCTGCCGGCCAAGGCCACCTGGTACCTCGCCACGAACCTCCCCCGCCCGGGCGGCCCACGCGAGGACGAGCCCCCGCATTCGGCCGCCGATTCGACGGAGGTCGTCCGCATCTATGGGATCCGTCATTGGATCGAGCAGAGCTACAAGCAGGTGAAGGACGAACTCGGATGGGCCGACTTCCAAGTCCGCTCCGACACGGCGATCCGCCGCCACCAGACCCTGGTCAACTGCGCGTTCTCGTTCTGCTGGGATGCCTGGTTCACCGAACAGGAGTCGACGAACACTCCGGTGCCGCAGCCTCGCGACGACACCGGAGAGAGGGGGGCCCGAAACCGTCCCGAGACCCCCACAACCGTCCTGGCCTCGAGCGATCCGGGCCGTCCGCGCCTGGATCGCCCCCTGGATCGCGCTGCAACGCTACTGGCAGGCATGGTCGAACGCGCCCCCACCAACGCAGTTACAGGCCCTGATGAACTCGGTCGGTGCAGGCCACGGCCTGCACCTCTACCTCCCGAACTAACAAACCACCGGTAGGGCGCTGGCAGCCCAAGGTCGACGCACGGCGAGGCCGGGGCCTCTGCGGACACGGCCCGGTACGCGGGATCCGCCACCGGGTCGCCCGAAGGTGCGCGTCGTTGCGGCACAGTTCTCACGAAGGCTGTCCCGCCCCGGGACTACGCGGACGGGGCGGGACAGGGTGCCGAGTTCTGGGCAGGGTGACCCGCCCCCCTCGGCGGGTTACCCGATGCGGATGAGGCCGGCGTTCGCGGTGCAGGGGCGAGGGCGGGGGCCACCCGGCGAGACTGCCACGCCGCGCGGTGCGGGCAGGCCGGTACCCCGGCCTGACTCCTCCCGGGGGCGGGCCGGTGCCCCGGCCCGCCCAGCGGCCCAACTGCAATGACAAGCCGTCCAGGTTCACTCTCACCGGGCTGCCTTGAACGGCGGCTGAGCACAATGCGCCGTGGAACAATCACGCTCTGTCATGTGTTTGTGTACGCGAGAAGGATGTCCCATGCGCATCTTGAAGAGGATGAGGTCGGCCGTCACGGCGATGGCGGTCGTGACCGGCACGCTGGCGGGGATGGTCACCGGTGCCCCTGCCTCGCACGCGGTGACGGTGGCGGACGGTACACCGCCGGCGTCGGGTCCCTTCCGCGGCATGGTGATGGCGAAGAAGACCGCCTCGGTGGGTGACGACCAGGCGGTGACAGTCAGCTGCCCCCCGGGGCAGGTCCCCATCTCCGGTGGCGCCTATGCGACGGTCGGCCAGCCGCTGTACTCCAACATGGTGGCCCTCGTCGAGAGCATGCCCGCCCAGAACACCCAGGGGGCGTACGGCTGGACCGCTTCGGCCCGCAGCGGGCCGAAGCCGCTGACCGTGACGGTCCACGCGGTGTGCATCTACGCCCCGGCCGGCTACGAGGTGGCCGAGCAGTACCACTTCACCATCGACCGCAACGCCCCGCTCGTCACCACCTGCCCCGCTGGCAAGGTTGCTTTCGGCGGCGGCGGAACGGTCTACGGCGGGACCCGGAACCTGAACCAGTCGTACCCCGGCCCGGCCGGGAGCGCCAATCCCAACCAGTGGATCGTCTCCGGCTACGACGTCAATGCGGAGCAGTTGCGGGTCGACGGCTACGCGATCTGCGCCGATCCCATCGCCGGTCTGACGACGACCCGCTACACCCACACGACCTCCGACGACGTCGCCGGAGGCGTCTTGCAGTGCGCCACCGACAAGAAGGTCGTCGGCGGCGGAGCGGCTGTCACCGGGTACGACGACACACTGGTGACCAGCAGGCCCCTGACCGCTGCGGAGAGCGGCGGCCGTGACGGCTGGCAGGTCCAGGCGACCGGCAACAACACGCCGCACGGCGTCGACCTGTACGTCACCTGCTACTGACCGCAGACCGAGCACGGCCGGGGTCCGGCAGCACTTCGCTGCCGGGCCCCGGCCGTTTCGCGACGACCTGCTCGCTTGGCCCGATCCGACTTCGTCGGGAGCGCCAGTGCAACACGCCTATCAGCGGCGACTACAACCTGCGAAGCGCTGATTGTTGGTCAGATAGGCGCCCTGGTTCGGCTTGTTGACGAACGTGACGTCACCCCCGGCGGGATCGCTGGTGAAGCAGGCGCGGGCACGCGGGTCCCGCCCGGTCAGGCGATGGTGAGGTCGTACGGGCCGGCGAGTGGGGTGTAGCCGTCGTTGGCCAGCAGCCAGAGCTGGTAACGGCCGGCGCCGAGTCCCTCGGAGTCGGGGATGCCGACGGTGCCACGGGCATCCGGGGTGTACTGCCAGTGCAGGGAGCCGGAGTTGATGGCGGCGCCCGCGGAGAAGATGCCGACCCAGTTCTTTGGCATGACCAGTTCCGGCGGGACGGTGTAGCCGACGCTCACCTGGGTGCCCCGGGGGGAACTGGCGGGCACGGTGAGTGCGGCGCGCGCGGGTGCGGGCTGCGCGGGCGTGGTCGGGGTGGCGGGTGGTGCGGTCGGGATGGTGGTGGGGGCGGGCAGGACCAGTGGGTCGGTGGTGTCGGGGAGCTGGTGGTAGGCGGCGAGGCGGTCGATGATCGTGGCGGTGTGCGGGACGAGGGTGGGGAAGTGAGCCTTGAGGGCGGTCGTGGCTGCTGAGGTCAGGTCGGCGAGGGAGCCGGTGGCGCCGGTCAGGTAGGGCTGGAGCTTGGTGAACAGCTGGTGGTCGCTGGCGAGGCCGAGCGCGCCGAGTGCCTGGGCGTAACCGGTGGCGCCGCCGGACGTGGTGTCCAGGACGCGGCTGACGTAGGTGACGCGGTGCAGGACGCGCCAGCATGGGGGCTTGCGGTCGCCCTGCCGGGCGCGGGCCAGTTCGCGGGCGTGCGCGCTGGTGCCTGTCTCCAGCCATTCGGGGTCGACGACCTTGCCGTAGAAGTCCTCGAAGTTGTCGCTGGAGGTGTCGAGGTAGAAGGTCATGAACCGGTAGGCGTCGACCCGGCCGGGCACCAGCACGGGCCGGTTCTTCGCGTCGTAGACCGGGTTGCCGGCGTCCTGCTTCTGCAGGTTGCTGCCGGGCTTGGCGGTGACTTCGAGGCTGAAGGTGCGGGTGGCGTCTTTGCTCTTGCGTCGGGTGGAGCTGTACCCGGCGCCGAGGGTGATCTCGTATCCTCCGCTGACGCCGATGCCCTTGAACTCCATGGAGCCATCCACGCTGAGGGTGGCGCTGCTGGAGACGCTGTACTCGCCGGTGGTGGTCTGCGTGACTTGGTCGGTGGTGTTGGTGACTTCGGAGAACAGGCCGCCGGCGGCGGTCCACACGTAGGTGTTGGCGATGTTGCGTTTGGCCGCCGACCTGCTGGCTGTGCGGGCCTCGGCGGTGTTCCCGCCTCCTGTGGTGTTCAGGCCGGTGGTGCCGGTGCCGCCCATCATGCCCTTGAGTACCCTGTCGGCGGCCGCGGCGATCGGATCGGGCGTCATCGGATTGGCGCTGATGGAGTCGTAAAAGCCCTGGAGCTGCCGCTCCTCACGCTGGATGCGTCGCTTGAGGGCGTACGCCTCGCGGGGCCGGTAGTAACTGAACGCGTCGCCGCCCCCGGCCTTCGGAAAGTCGGGGTCGGGGAAGGGATTCAGGGCGCCGGTGGCCGGGTCGGCGAAGTAGCCGACCAGGCCGTCGAGGGTGCCCTGCTTGGTGTACTGCGGGTTGATCGGAAACGGGATGATGTTCCAGTCGGTGGGGATGTCGGGATTGGGGACCATCCGATAGGCGACCAGGGCGCCGTTGTGCGTCAGGCGCAGCGCGTACTGGTCGGCGGTGTCGGACTGGACGAACGCGAAGCCGGTGTTGGCGGGCACCCACCGCCGGCCGACGGTCGGATTGACCTGCTTCTTGGCGTCGTCCGGCTCCCAGTACCCGGACAGGGTCACCTCGCTGGTGCGGGTGGTGGTGGCGCCCTGGACGACCTGGACTTCGTCGTTCCAGCCGCCGCTGGACTTGAACTCGGCGCTGACGCCGACGTTCAGCGACATGGAACTGGCGGGCGTTGCGACGCCGGCGCCGAGGGGGGCCGCGACGAGGTAGGTGTCGTCGCTGAACGTCGCCTTGATGAATGCCTTCGCAGAGGCGTCGAAGCTGGTCTTGTTGTCGGAGGCGAGGGTGTTGGTGACGGCGTTGGCCTGGACGAACTTGACCGACGAGGCGTCCTTGAAGTCGTCTCCAGCGCCCTTGACCAGGTTCTCCGAGGGGACGGGAGGCGCGCCTTCGAGGTAGCCGACCAGCTGCGGGGCGAACTGGGCCTGGCCGACCCAGGTGGTGGCGAGGTCGCCCACCTTGTAACCGGTGGTCAGCGTCCAGGCGCCGTCCCGGATCGCGGAGTAGGCGCGCTTCATCACGCCGAAGCGCAGCCCCTCGCTGTCGGTCTGCAGGTCGGCGTACTCGCCGGCCTGCGGGGTGGCGCTGATCAGGCTCTGGAAGACGGTTCGGGCACCGGTCAGCGCGGAGCGGACCTGGGCGCTGTCGTCGCTGATCGGGGCGTGCGAGATCGCCACGCCGGGAGCGGAGTTGGACGGGTACAGGTGGCAGCCGGCCGGTCCGGCGTCGGTGACGGTCGCGCCGGGCTTCGCGGAATCCGGGTCGATCGGATAGTAGGCGAGCAGGTCCTGCTGTTCGCCGCGCAGGCGGGTGAACATGTTGTCGAGGATCTGCTCCTGGGTACGGCAGGTGCGCCAGATCCGCAGCTCGTCCAGGCCGCCGCCCAGCAGGTTGGTCCAGCTGCCGTCGTCGCGCTGCATCGCGCCGACGGTGACCTGCGGCTTGCCGAGCAGTCGGAGCACGCCGTTCGGGGGGGCAGGATCGGAAGCGGAGGGCACGCCGTTGTGGTAGAGGGTGATGCGGTTGCCCGCGGGGTCGGGGGTGCGGACCCGGTTGGCGCCGCGGACCTGCGCAGGATAGGCGCCGCAGGCGTCGGCGGTGACGGCGCCGGAGCGCTCGGGGAAGCGCCACCAGGCGACCAGCCCCTTGGTGTCGGCGGCGATCGGTACGCCGATCTGCTCCTCGGGGCGGGCGATGTTCCAGATTCGTACCTGTGCCAGGGTGCCGCGCAGGCCGTAGGCGCTGCTGCGGACCCGGAAGCGGCCGATCTCGCAGTTGGCGTCGTTGCCGACCGGCTTGGCGCCCTTGTATGTGAACGGGTTGCCGCCGACGAGTTTGCCGTCGATGTAGAAGCGGATCCCGGTGGCGCCGAGCGCGGTGTCGCCGGGGCGGCGGGTGACGGCGACCTTGGTGAACGTGCCGAGGGGGACGGCGGTCCCCGACTTGTACGTCTGCTGGGAGCCGGAGAGGCCGTCGCCGCCCTCGAAGGTGAATGCCAACTGACCGTCGGAGTCGATGAAGAACGCGTACGGCACCGCGTCGCCCGTCCCGGTCCCCAGCGCGCCCTTGGCGACCAGGCCCTGGGGGGTACCGAACGAGTTGACCTTGATGAACGCTTCGATGGTCAGCTCGTCGGTTAGATCGAGGCCCTCGGGCCCGCCGGCGTCCAGGTATCCGGTGCCGTCCAGGGCCAGCGCCCAGTCCTGGTGGAACGTCGCCGCCACGTGCGACCAGTCCGCGAGCGGGAACGCCGCCCGGCTGGCCACGACCTGGGAGCCCACCCCGGCCACCACGCGGAAGCTCCACGGCGCGGAAAGATCAGTGCTCCACCACTTCTGCCCGGTCGGTGTTCCGTCGTGTCCGTGTCCCGACCGGTCAGTGATGTCGCTGTCGGTGAACGTCCAGTAGGCCGCCAGGTCCCTCTCGCGTCCGGTGATACGCCGCTTGGCCATCACCTTGATCTCGTCCGCACTGCGGGCCTTCCCCCAGACCCGGATCTCGTCGAACTTGCCCGTCCCGGAGCACACAACGGCTCTGCCTGCGCCCTGGTAGGGCGTTGCGGCGTTGTCTTGGGCGACCTGCACGCCGTCGCGGTACAGCGTGCGGCGGCGGGTGGCGGCCTCGTACACCGCCGACCAGGAGTGCCAGCCGTTGTCGTCGGTACCGCCGATCAGCAGGTCCGATCCCCATCCGAAGTACGCCCGGTTGTCGGGGCGGATGCCCATCACCAGGGCGGGCGACCCATCAGAGTTGTGCCGAAGCGGTACGGATTCTTCGCCCGGGTCTCGGTGCACCCAGGCTTCGATGGTGAAGTCCCTCCCCGCAAGAGCGAGTCGGCTGCCGACGTCGAACCCTCCGTTGGAGGACCAGACCGCGCTCTTCTCCGTGGCTTCCTCAATCGCCAGCGAGTACGGGAGCTGCCCGGCGTTGGCGTGCCAGATGCGGCTGTGGTCGTTGACGGAGACGGGGCTGATCCACGCCTCCACCGACACGTCCCCTTCCGGCGAGACCTTTGGCCACTGGGCCTGCGGCAGCGTCAGGTGCTGGTCGTTGCTGCCGAAGGTCAGCGCCCGGCCAGGGGCGTCGCCGCGCCAACGCGGCAGCAGCGGCTGAGCGCCGTCGCTGGCGCTCCCGTCGGCGACCTTCTCGTCGGGGGCGACCCCGGCGGTGGTGACGCCCACGATCCGCGAGCCCGCGGACAACGAGGCGCCCGGCACGCTGCAGGTCGCCCGGCCGTAGTCGTACAGCGCCCCGTACACGTCGGTGCCGCTGGTGTCGCCGAGTCCGCCCGCGGTCAGCGTGATCCTCTTGCCGCCGGCCGTGACCGTGGCCTTCACCGTCCGCAGCCGCCCGCCGACCGTGACGGCCGTACCCTCCGGCAGGTTGCGCACCAGCGGCTCGGCGAGCTCCACCGCGGTGTCCTGGGCGGTGGCGACCTTGCCCAGCAGCGCGCCCTGGACCCGGCGCCCGCCGAGCACCCGGGCGAAGTCCGCGGCCGCGCGCGGCACGTCGGGGAAGCGCTCGGTGCCCGCCGCCGCCGACACCACCTCGACCGTGCACAAGGAGGCCGAGGTGCCGGGCGAGACGGTGAGCGAGAAGTCCCCCGTCCTGGCGCCGGGGTCGCGCGACACCAAGCTGAGGGCCCCGGCGCCCGCGGTCAGCCGGCGGGTGGCCCGGGAGACGGTGGTGGGGTAGTAGACGGAGAAGAACTGCCCGTCGGCGCCTGCGTAGTAGAGCACCACGTCGCCGTTGGCGCTGTCCAGCAGGGACGGCGCACGGTTCGTCCAGGCGAAGGTCAGCAGCGCCCCGTAGGCGCTCAGTCCGGCCCGGTCGACGGCGATCCTCGGCATCGGGAGCACCACGTCCGCGCCGCCGCGCATGCCTCCCGACAGCCTCGCCAGGTCTGCCTCAGCCGCCGTCACCTCCGCCCGGTCCTGGCCCAGGCGAGCCTGCGCCAGGACCATCTCCGGCAGCGTCCGGACCAGCCGGTCGCGCTCGGCCCGGCGAAAGCCCATGTTCCAGATCGAGGTGAGGTAGTTCAGGAAGGCCGGCAGGTCGTCGGCGAGCTTCCAGTCCGCCCCCAGCTGGGCGCGGGCGGCGGTGACCTTGGCCTCGGCGGCGGCCAGCAGGTCGAGGTCCTTGGTCGGCTCCGGCACACCGATCGGATCCAGCACCACCTCCCTGGGCAGGGCGGCCAGCCGCCCGCCGCGGCCGAGCGCGAGGTCGAGCGTGCACAGGTGGTTGCGGCCGGCGGCGCTGTTCTGCGGGGGCGGCCCGGAGGTGGCGCAGGCGAGCAGCACCCGGGCCTGACGTTTCTCGGTGGCGACGGTGCCGTAGCCGGAGGACTGCTGCTCCTGCTGGTAGTAGAGGGTGGCGGTCAGGCCGCCGACCACTTCGCGGTCCTTGATGGCGAACAGGTCGCGGGACAGGCCGGGCCCGTCGCCGACGGGGGCCTCGGAGGTCGTCCAGGCGGCGCCGTTGACGGCGGCGTCGCGGCGGCGGTCGACCAGGTTGGCGGCGACCAGGCCCGCCCCCTCGTCCAGGCGCAGGTAGGTGACCAGGCCGGGTTCGGTGCCCAGCAGGCGGCGGCCTCTGTCGGCGAGGTCGGCGGCGGTGCGGGCCCGGTTCCAGATCCGCACCTCGTCGATGTCGCCGACGAGTCCGGTGGCGGGGTCCCAGGTACCCTGCCGACCCAGGAGCTGTGCGGACGCGGGGACCGGGGCGGTGGGAACGGTGGTGCGGGCGGTCTCGACGCCGTCGACGTACAGCACCGCCTCCGTGCCGTTGGCGACCAGCGCAAGGTGCGCGAACGCGCCCGGGGTGAGGACGAGGCGGCTGGTCAGCTGCCAGCCCTGGGAGGCGCCCGCGGCGTAGGGCTGGTACTGGCCGTTGATGCCGAAGCGGAAGCCGGTGGGGGCGCTCTCGTCGAGGGAGGCCAGCACCGTGCCGCCCGGCGCGGTGGGCCTCACCCATGCCTCGAAGGTGGCCCCTCCGCTCGGCGCGGGCAGGGCGTCGACGGCGATGCGCACCTCGGGGCAGACGTTCGGGTAGAACTGCAGCGCGGTGCCGGCCCGGTCGGTGGTGGCGGGGACGGGGACCAGCGGGCGGCCTGTGTTGGGGTCGGTGCCGGGCTCGCGTTCCAGCACCGACCTGCGGAACTTCGGGTCGGGGCTGGTCCACAGCTGGGTGCCGGCGACATCGAACAAGCCGTCGGCGCCGCGCTCGCAGTTGAACGACTCGATCCGCTTCTCGGCCGCGTTGTTGACGAACAGCTGCCAGCGCGAGACGCCCTCGACCTCGGTCGGCAACAGCAGCACCGCGAAACCGCCGCCGGTCAGCCGGGGCAGGAACGACAGCTTGGCGGTGGGCTCGTAGAACTGCTTGCCGTCCATGTCACGGGTTCCGAGCGTGTCGGTGCCGCCCGCCGCCGGCGTGTACTTGCTGCGCGAACGCTGAAAGCGGGCCTCCACCACCGGCTTCAGCTTCGAGCCGACCAGCACGAACCGGTCGCACAGCAGCGAGGCGTCCGCGGCCGCCACCTTCGCCCCGCCCGCCAGCGCGTAGTCGCTCCGAGCGGCGTCGCCCGACAGCGCGTTCCCGGTGGTGCGGTACACCGCGTCACCGTGCCCGGTGGCGATCGACTGCCGGAACACCAACAGGTACCGACCGTCGGAGACCACCTGGATCGGCGCCGCCTCGGTCAGCCGCGCCGTCGTGGACAGGAACGGGTCCCTCTCCGCCCCGAACAGCTCCTGCGGCCGCACCTCGGCCGACCCGCCAGCTTTCACCACCGGCATCCCGTACACGACGGGCACGTCCGTGAACGGGTCGACGAACTCGGACGGGAACGGCAGCAGCGCCGGCTCCGCGTTCCAGTACGCCGCGTCCAGCTCACCCTTCGCAGCCGACGCCTGCTCCAGGTCGAGCACGCTGTAGTAGATCCGGCGCCTGTCGTCCATGGCGAACGCCACAGTCGTCCCGTTGTGCCGCACCATCGCCGTCGACACGTACGTCCGGTCCCGGTACGACCTCACCAGTGCCTTGTCCCGCAACTTCCCCACCCCCACACACAGCGGCCCGGCACAATACCGGGACCGGTCTCCGTCAAACAGCACGTGCACACCCCGCAGGGCGCTTGAACCCGCGGCACCCCACCCCACGGGGCGTCGCGACAGCGTCCGGCACCCCCCATTGAGGCCGGCCCAAAACGACTGCCCGATATTCCGCGCAGCCCGGCCGTAACAACCGGCCACTTCGCGCATCCTATGCAGCAACTGCCCACGCAAATAAGGAGTTTCAGCTTTTCAACTGCTGCCGGGCATCAGACCGAGACTGCTCCTTACCCATTGGGCCCAGTGCATGCTCAGCCCACTCGGGTGGTGGTACAGCGCTTCCGAAGGGTCGGGTCTTCTCAGGTATCGGGCCCTGGCAGGGTGCGGCACGGCGCGAACATGGGGATCGCGCCCGGCCTTCATCCACTCGGGCACGCTGGTCGTGAACGGCGGTATTGGCAGTGCTGCGTGTCCGCCATCGACCGGCGCCGAGCCATGGCATCAGGTTGGCGGCAGTGACCTGCTCGGTGCCTGACCGCGATCGAGGGCGGCGCTAGTGAAGGCACCCACTGGGAGCACCTGAGCGTCGGGCCAGCGAGACGATCCGCCTCTTGCCGAAGTCGACCTCAGTGTTCAGTGCGAAGCGCGACAGGGAGGACGGCGCGCGAGGCGAAACTCGACTGCCCCAAGTGGCTCGCACTCCCCGCAACGCTCGAGTAGTCACCCCGACAGCCCGCCCGGACGCCCAAGCCGATCACCAACTCGACCGAGCGATGTGCCCCTGCGCGGCGAGCCATGGCGAAGTTCCGGTGCTCAGGTCGCTGTGCGCGATGCCGGACGAGCTACCCGCCGTCGCGGTGTGCGCGGAGTTCCTGCAATGTCCGAGGCGGTACGCGAGGGCACACCGGCGGAGTCGGTCTTCACACCGTGACCTACCGGCTCTTCCCCGACAACACGGTTCCGTCCAACTTCACCGCAGTCGACCGCCTCGCCCTCCTGCGGAAAGTCGTCGCCAACTGCGGACGACGGACGCAAGCCGTGGCCTACGAAGCCAGCAGGTCGGCCCCGTTGGCGTTCGACCGGTGGCCGGAGGACGTACGGGTCGGGGTGTGGATGACCACCACCAGGCCACGTCCCGCGCGCCGCCCTGGCGTTCTCGTCCGGCTTGGCCGGCTTGTGGGCGATTCCCTCGATTGGGCGAACCCGGGGGGCGAGGTGGGGTCGTTGATGCGGATGAACCGCCCTCCGCTCGACGGGCGACCCGGCGTCCCCTCCGTCGGACGTCCCACACGCCTTGTCCGAAGTATCCGCTACACGCGAAAACCGAGGTGAAGGATGAACAGTAATGAGATGGACCCGTACAAGGAGGATCGAATCCGCTACTCTGCGGCGGCCTTGGCGCGGCTGGCCTTCGCCGCCGTGGCCGCGGAAATAGCTGATCGGGCCGCCGAACTGGTGCCTGTGGCTCCGGATGCGAGTGTGAAGGAGCTATCCGTTTCCCGTGCCCGCGACCTCTACGACGTGCTGGAGAGGCTTGAGGCTGCGGCCGTGGTCTACCAACGCGAGCGGGGCGACGCATGGGGGGAGATCGGCAGGGCCATGGGGAATTGGAGCGCAGCCGACGTCGAGTTCTCGTTCGGTGAAGCATGGAAGGAATGGAGGGCTGCCCTCGAAGCCCCCGTGTGCTCGTACTACGCACCCGCCTCGGGATCGCACCCACGTCTTCCCGAAGCGGCCTACGAACCGCGCTACACCGGTGTGCGCTTGGACGACTGGGCCGTCAAACACGGTGTGGGGTCCGGGCCGTGTCCGGTGTCGTGGACGCTACCGGCACTCGATGTGCTTGAGGAGGCGAGCCGGATCGTACATGCGATCGATCGTGCCGTCCGCAGTGACGTCGGCCCCGCTGACCTGGCGGAACTGTACGAGACGAAAGCGGAGATCTACACCCGACTGGCCGCACGAATCGGCCCTGACGGCAGCATCGCCGAGGAGACAGCGCTGGCCCTGGCCCGCGCCGGGGACCTGCGGCGGCAAGCCTCACCCGGATGCCCACATACGGACGATCACGCCGCCGACGAGGAAGGCAAGGTCGATCGGCCGAGCCGGGTATCGGCTTCCTGAGCGGGTTCATGGCCCCGGCGCGCGGTGGTTGTAATCGCAGGGCACCCGCCCCGGTGCCAGGCCGGGTGCCCAATGGAGGCTCGCAGACGATCATCGGCAGGTGCCCGTCAAATACCGGAAGACAGGCCGGACTCAATCCGGCCCGACAATCCTCCGGCACCCCCACGTCCGCCGGCGCCGTTGTCGACCGCTTCGAGATCGGGCATCACTCACCGTCTGCTGCCGAAAGAGCGATCCCGTCTCGGTCACGCGTGGGTAGCGACCGCGGTGAACCGGTCGATCAGTCGGTGACCGGCACCGGAGCGGGAATCACCCACCGGCGCCCGGTCGCGGCATCGCCCGCCCAGACGAACTGCTCTCCGGCGGTGATCGTGACGCCGTGGTCCCAGCGGCGGATCCGGCCGTCGCGCTCCCACCCGTCCCACGCCGCCTCGATCTCGTCGACCAGGCGCCGAGGGCCGCCCTGCCCGGCTCGGATCCGGCCGTCGGGCAACGTGGTGAGCACCGCCCAGGATCGGGCGCCGTCGTGAATCCACGCGTTGACGCCGTCCTCGTCCGTGTCGGTGGTGTACACGACGTTGGGCAGCGCGACGCGCAACGCCCACAGCAGGTCGCGGTCGGTGTGTAGGGGCACCACGTCGCGGGCGAACAGGTGCTCGTGCTCCGCGGGACGGCCGGCGCGGATCTCGTCGAACTCCGGGGTCGGGGCGGTGTTGCGGGCGGGCATGAATTGGGCCAGGCCCTGCAGCCAGCCGGTCGCCGAGCGGCCGTCGGCGGCGACGGTCACGGCGAAGTGCCCCAACCGGCCCCACGGGAACACCAGATCCCCACCGGGGCGCAGTTGTTCGATCCATGTCCAGGGGACGTGGTCGACGGCATAGGTGGCGATCACACGGTCGTACGGGCCGGCGTCCGGGTGGCCGAGGGCTCCGTCGCCGACGACGACCGCGGTGGTGTCGCCGAAGCCCGCGCGGACCAGGGTGGTCCGGGCGGCGGTGGCCAGGTCGGGGGCGGCCTCCACGGTGGTGACGTGTCCGGTGACGCCGACGCGGTGTGCGAGCAGGGCGGCGTTCCAGCCGGTGCCGGTGCCCAACTCCAGGACCCGGTGGCCGGGTTCGACGTCGAGGGCGTCGAGCATGCCCGCCACCACCGACGTGCACGACAGACTCGAAGACGGGCGGCCGGCGGTGATCTCGGTGATCGCCGCGTCGTACGGGCCCGCGTACACCAGCCGCGCCCAGGCGTCCGGGTCGGCGTCGCGGTCGACGGGGACGTAGGCGTGGCCGTCCCAGTCCCACAGCCGGTCCGGTGCGAACACGTGCCGTGGGAGCGCCTCGACGGCGTCGCGCACCCACGGCGCGTGCCCGGGCCACGCCCGACGGGTGTCCATCGCCTCCATGGCGCGGCGACGGTGCGCGTCGAGGTCGGGGGCGGGGTTCGTCACGGCTTCGGTTTCCGGTGTTGGCCGTCCGGCTCCGGCTCCTCCGGGACCTGGCCGTCCTTGTTCCCGGGCGGCGGCCTGCCCTTCGACGGATCGGGATCCGGCTTGCTGTGCTCGCCCACGTTCCGCCTCCTTGCCGTCATGTCACGGTGCGAAGAACCATCATGACGCTCTGTGGGGGCCGAGGGGAACCCCGCCCGGGGTGCCCGCCTCTGCACCCACCCGTCGTTGCCCACGTACGAGATCGACTCGACCCGGGGTCTCACCCGGCACTAGACCGTGACTGAAGTGTTGCCCCGCTCCCGGTATCGCGTGCTCGTGGCACTCGGAAGCGAGCCGACGTACCCCCGCCGGCTCGGACGGAGCGCGGGCGGTGGCGCACTCGGCCGACCCGCGTGGTCGGTCGGTCCTCTCGTGTGGCCGGGCCGCGCCGCTGCCGCGCTTCGTGCGGCCGGGGTGCGTGTCTCCCGGGCGCGGTAGCCTGCGCCGGTGACCCACAGCCCGCCGCCCCAGGCGTTGCCCGAACATCGGGTGATCCTGGAGAACACCGACTGGGTTTCCCTGATGGCCCCGCAGGGGAACGGCGGGTTCCTGCCCAAGGCGCTGACGCGACTCCTCGACGTCGACCCCGCGGTCCGGGCGGTCGCCGCGGGGGAAGCGCTGATCGGGCATCAGAACACCATTTACGAAGCCACCGTGCCCGTCGCGCGGTTCATCGCCGCGATCCTGGATCATCCGGCCGTCGCGGCGGGCGAGGACGAGCCCGCGGCACACGGGGGCGCGTCACGCCCGCCGACTCGCGCGGTACTCCTGAAGTGGCTGGACGACACGGCGTTCGACGCCGACGACGAAACCGTGGCCTGCGGCAACCGGGCCTGCCAGGGCCGTTACCTCGACATCCATGTGGACCTGAAGGCCTTCCGGGACCTTCGCCCACGGTTGTTCCGCGCGGTCCGCCCACTGCTCGACGCGGGCGACCCCGCCGTGCGCGACGCCGCCGTCCTCGCCGCCATCCCGCTCGCGGAACACCCCGACCTCACCGGCCACCACGACGAACTCGCCACGCACACCCGCCACCTGCTCGCCACCCGCACCGACCGCTACACCCGCGACCGCGCGCTGGAGGCGCTCAAAAGCTGGGGTCACGACGTCAGCGCTCTGGAGAACCCCGACGACATCGAAGCCCGCGAGACCTACGCCCGTTCCCGCGCAGCACGCGAAAACCCCGGCGATGGGGAGTGGGACGGTTACGCCGACGACCCGCCGTTCTGACAGCCGACAGCTCGCCGGCGGACCCGGGCACGCGAGCGCACGGGCCCGCCGAGGCAGGTGGAAGCCCGCCGCCCTTCCGGGACTTCGATCCCCGATCGGACCGGCTCTGCTTTGCCCGGCCCTGCCGGGCGGAGGGGAACACACGTTGCCGCGCCACCGTGGACAGCGCGAGTCCCCGAAGGCTCAGCCGGCGCTCCCCCGGCTTCGGTGTCCGTAGCGGCTCAGGTCCGCGGAGCGCCGGCCCGGGGGTTGGAGGTCGGCGTAGAGGTGGCGGCGGGCGCCGGTGCCGTGGACCAGGACGCGGCGCGGTTGGGCGGGGGTGGGGTGTGGGGTGGGGGTGCCGAGGAGGTCGAGGGCGGCGCGGGGTCCGTGGTCGCGGCGGGCGGCGGCGATCTCGTCGAGGTCCCAGGCCATGGTGGCGACGATCGTGCGTCGGCGGCCGCGGACCTGGACCTTGCCGCGGATCAGCAGCAGGCCGGAGTGGAAGACGGTGTGGGCGCAGGTGGGGTGGGAGTCCTCGAATTTACCGACCACTGAAGTAACCGGACCGGTCGTGATCTGGGAGTCTGCGTGGCGTGATGTTCCGCGACGGGTGATGGAGGCCATGTCAGGTCACTCTGACGAGAGGTGCGACTGCGCCAAGACGCTCAGCCCACCGATCGCAATCGACTCGGAACTCCGAATCGAGGAGTTGGAATAGCCGCTTCGGCATGCGGCCGAACAGGTAGTAGTTGTCCCGTTCGGGATCGAACTTGCGCCCTATCCGCGATGGAAGTGCCCACGCCTGCTCGGGAGTGAGCACATAGGCGACGGTCTCGGCACGGGTCGCAAGGTTGCCGCCATCACGCTGTCCCAAGAGCACATAGACCAGGCAAAGGTTCTTGCGAAGGTACTTCGCATCGACTCTGAGGCCACCTGAGTTGATCACTTTCAGTTGAATCGGGAGCGACCAGGTGAGGCCAGCGTCATAGGCAATGAGGTCAACGCCCATGTCTCGTGTCGGGTTGGCGATCTCCACGCCGCCGCATGTCAGTTGACCGGACAGCCAGAACTTGCCCAGCAGCTCGGTTCGTGTCGTCCGGTGTATGTCATCACTCATGGGTCATGACGATGTCGATGGTCGGCGGGCGGATCGCCGCACGAGCGCGGACCGTCGAAAAAAGTTGGTCTCGACGTTCCGAAACCTCGTCCCGAACGCCCACTGACAGGTGAGGCGCCGCGACCGGGACAGTCCTGGTGAGCGAAGCCGTCTCGTGAAAGGGCGTCACCTCATGGACCCGTTCGTCATGGCCCTCACCGCACTCGGTGCCGTCGTCTCCCTCGTGGGACATGTCGTGCGCGGTCACTACCGGGCGCGGCACGCCCGCGAGCAGACTCTGCGCCATCATGTGCGTCTGCTGCCCGAGGGCAGCACGATGGTCGACGTGCGTGCGGGGGTCGTCCTGCGGGTCGGGGCAGACCGGGCGGGCCGATGACGAACCCGTGCGACGGCTCCCGGGAGGGTGCTCTTCCCCTCGGAGGCGGATGGGATCGCGACGAAGTGACGACCAAGCGCGACGACAGGAGCGCCTGCCTGGACTTCGTCGTGCGGGAACAACCCTTCGTCGTCAGGTTCCTGCTGCGTCTGGGTATTTCGGCGGCGGACGCCGAGGACGCCGCCCAGGAGGCGACCATCCAGGCGTGGCGCCTGGCGGAGAGCGGCTTCTGGGGGGATGTCCACGAGCCTCGGGGCTGGATCCGCAAGGTCGCCCTGCGGCACCTGAACCGTCCCCGGGGCAGACGCCGCGGCGTCTTGGAGATCCCGACGGTGGACATTCCCGAACCGCGTGCGGCCTCGGTCGAGGGCCCCGAACTGTCTGCGGAGACGGTGTCGATCGTGGCGACGTTGTCGGGTCTGCCCCGGCAGGAGGGGATCGCCGTGGCCCTGAGGATGGACGGTCTGACCTCGGCCGAGACGGGAGCGTTCCTGGGCGTGAGCAACCAACGGGCCCGGGACCTGCTCAAGCGGGCCCGCAAGCGCCTGCGTCGGCAATTCGCCGCCCAGGCCGGAGACAACGACGGGAGGACCTCGTGACCATCGACACCCACGGGCTCGACGACGACACCCTCGACGCCCTGCTGGCGCGCGCGGACGCCGAACTCCTTGCGTACGCGCGTTCACGCGTCGATCCCACCACCGTCCTGCTCGCTCTCCTGGACGAGGCACCGAACATCGCGAAAGCCGATCGCGAGGACGCTGCCCGGCCCCTGCCGACGTGGGCCGAGGCGCTCGAGGACCGCCGCGTCGCCTCTCGGATGAAGAAGCTGGTCGACGCGTATCTCACGCGACTGGAGGAGCTGGAGAGGCGATGCGACGCCGAGACGGACGTCGAGCGGGCCGTGGGGGAATGCGCCGGCGAACTCGACGCCCTGTGGACCCTCGCCCTGCGGTTGGACGTTCCCCACGGCGAGGCGGACCTTCACGACATCCTCGCCTGGTCGCGGGACCTGTTCGACGACCTGACGACGCCTCGACCGGAGACGACCCTGGTCCGCCCCGTCGGGGAGGACACCGCCCCGGCCGTGTCGAGAGCGGACTTCGACCGGCTGCACAGCGCCGCCTACATGGCAATGAGCACGACCGAACGACGGATGTACCTCATGCTGCGGGAGACCGTGGACGTCTCCGACGCGGACCTGTCCGCGATGGTGTTCCCGGACCTGGAGGTCCTGGAGAACGTCGTGTGGACCGACGGCACCCGATGGCATCCCGCCGCCCGCGACGTCGTCCGCGAGTGCTCCCACGCCATCGGCGAAGGCGTCTACCGCATCCACACCGAAGGCCTTCGAGACCGCGACCGCGCATGCGTGTGACACCCGCCCGTCCACGCACGCACGCACGCACGCCCGCGCCGACCGACGCCGCGGCCCGCCGCCGACCACGGCCGGACCACGCCGTCGAAACGATCCCGAGGGATTCGAGAATCCGTGCGTCACGGTGTCCTGGCCGGTTTCGCGCCGGGCGGAAGCGGCCGGTTCCGCAGGTGTGTCCGCGGACCGGGTCCGCGTGTCCCGGTCAGTGAGGTCCTACGTTGTCGCGTGTGCGATGAGGGCCTCGAGTTCCGGGGCGGGCCATGGGCGGGCGTCGGCGAGGGGGACGTGGTGTCGGCCGGTGGCGATGTCCTCGAGGAGGTCGTCGAGGGTGACATCGGGCCCGACGTCACGGGTGGTGGCGGGGGTGGTTCCGGTCCAGGCCCAGCGAAGGGCGGCGGCGAGGGCGTGGCGTTCGTCCGCGGGGGTGAGACGGATGTGGACCTCGGGTGACGTGTGCAGGAGTCGGCGGGCGACGCCGGGTGTGGTGGCGTGGTCCATGCCGTCCCGGTAAGGGGCGACCGGTGGCAACAGGCCCGCGTGGTGGGTGTATTCGTGGTCGACGAACACGGGCTGGTCGCCGGGGCCGATCAGGATGTTCCAGGGTTGCAGGTCGCCGTGGCGCCATCCCGCGGCGTGGAGGTCGTCGAGTGCGGCGAACGCGCGGTGGGCGATCGTGGTCAGGCGGGGTGCGAAGTCGGGCGGCGGGTCGGGGACGCGGCCTCGGGCGCACCACTGCCACAGGTCGGCGCCGGGCAGGAACTCCACCGCGGTCCAGACCCCTTCGCCGACGCGCCCGTGTCGGCCGTCGGCGGGATGCAGACTCCGGGCGTGCAGCAGCCGCACGGCCCGAGCCTCGTGCAGGAGCAGGACCGCGGCCTTCGGTTCGACTGTGGTCTTGATCTTCCAGCGGCCGGCCCGCCAGGCGTCGGTGTGGTGCGCGGTCAGGGGGCGGGGCTCGTCGGTGATGTCGAGGGCGGCGAGAGCGGCGGCGAGCAGCGGGTCCATCGTCACATCCTCGCGCGCTTGGGCTCCGGGTACCGGGTAGTGGCGACCTCGGTGGTGTCGTCGGTGAGGACCCGGGCGATCTCGGCGGAGATCGGCAGGCCGGTGAGGGCTTCGATCCAGCCGAACTCGCCCGCGCAGTTGGTCTCCAGGTAGGTCCAGCCGTCGGCGGTGACGACGAAGTCCAGCGCGGCGTAGACCAGGCCGAGTTCGCGCACGTGTTCCACACAGGCGCGTTCGACGTCGGCGGGTGGCGTGATCGCGGCGTGGCGGCAGTCGGCGGCCGGGACGGTGCGCCAGTCGAGGGCGCCGTCGGTGGCGATCGACGCGGCGAACACCCGATCGCCGACCACCGTGACGCGGGCGTCGAACAGGCGGTCCTCGACGAGGGCCTGGAGGTAGTGGACGGTGCTGGCGATCGCGTCGAGGTCGTCGCACGCGCGCAGGCGGGTGGTGGGGATCAAGGTGGTGTGGCGTTGGGTGAGGGCCTTGACCACGACCTTGTCGTGGTGGTCGGTCACGAAGGTACGGGCCGTGTCCGGGTCGCACGTGAACAGGGTGTCCGGTACGCGCAGGCCGCAGCGCGCGGCGCAGGCGAGCTGGGTGGGTTTGTGCTCGGACGCGTCGACCACGAGCGGGTCGTTGATCCACAGGACGGGATGGGCGCGGAACAGGCCCAGGAGTGCGGTGGTGTTCTCGTCGGCACGCCAGCGTTCGTCCGCGTCGGGGTGGGATTCGGGGCGGGTGGGTTTGCGCCAATACACCGAGGTGGTGGGGCCGACGGTCACGGCCCGCCGGCCGTCGTCGATCGTGGTGGCCCAGGTGGCGGCGGCGAACCGGCCGCCGGCGGTGACGGTTTCGCGCAGGCGGCCGGGGTCCAGACGAACGAACGCGTCGGGGCCGAGGCGGCTCGCCACCAGGTCGGCGGTGAGGTCGTCCTCGGCCGCGACGACGATCACGCGGGTTTCGCGAGGGGGCATTACTTGGGGTCGTCCTTGCGGCGCACGCCGCCCTGGTCCTGCGTGCTGGTGTAGTTCGCCACCGTCGCCGGATCGACCGCCTCCACCAGCAGGCGGCCGTCGGCGACGACGTTCGCGCCGACCCGCGGGTCGTAGCGGTGCTCCGGCAACGACAGCGAACGGCCGGTCGAGGCGGGAATCGGGAGTCGGCGGGTCAGGAGCAGCGGAGTTGCCACAGGGAAGTCCCTCGCGTGGGTTCGGATCGCGTGGGTGTGTGGTGCGTACCGTCGTGCGTTTCCAGGAGATCGCGTCGGGGCGGGGGTGGGAAGGCGGTGTGCGGGGTGTGCATGTGGTGTGCGTGTTGTGCACATGGCGTCGACGCTGGGTGATTCGCCGGCTACGGTGGGGGCGGACATCGTCTGCGCGCCCAGGGGGTCGTGATGGTCGAGCTCCGTCCGCCGTGGGATACGCCGCGGGTGCGGGTCCTGGCCGCGCGTGGTGATGTCGGGGGTCTGGTGCGTCTGGGGCGTTTGGGGCGGAACTGGCGGCAGCGCGACCTGGGTTCGGTCGTCGGCTACTCCGCCTCGACCGTCTCGCGCCTGGAGTCGGGAGCGCGTTCGGGTCGGGACGTGGCGGTGCTGCGCAGGCTGGCCGCCGCGGTGGACATGCCCGTCGGGGTGCTGGGCGCGGCACTGGGCGTGAGCGCGCCGCTACCGGCTAGGGTGGCCCGGACCGCCGCGCGGCGGGACGAGGAGGACGATCCGATGCGCCGACGCCGCCTGCTGACCGCCTCCCTCGCGGCCGTCCCCATCACCGCGCTCGGCGGGATCGACCAGGCGCTCGCGTCCATCCCCACCCGCTCCTCCCCCACCACCGGGAACGACGTGCTCGCCCTGTTGGCGCGAGCTCGCGGGTGGTACGACGGCGGCGATCACGCCCGACTGGTCGCGGCGTTGCCGGAGTTGCTCGCGGCCGGCCACACACACGCCGACACTACGGGCGACGCGGCGGCGTTCGCGCGTCTGGCCGCGTGCTACGACCTCGCCACCGAAACCCTCTCCAAGATCGGCCGGTACCAGCGGGCGCGGACCGCCGCCGACCGGGCGACGGTGTACGCCCACCAGTCCGGCTCACCACTCGCCGCCGCATCCTCCGCGCGGATGCTCGCCGTCGTGCTGCGCCACCAGGGACAGGAGACCACCGCCCAACGCGTGACGCTGGACGCGGCCGCGCGCGTGGAAGCCACCGGATTGACCACGCCGGAACAGGCCGCCGCCTACGCGCAGATGCTGTGCACCGCCGCCTACACCTGCGCGGCGGCCGGGGACCGGGCGAACGCCCTCGCATTGATGACCGACGCCAAACGCGCCGTCCGGCGCGTGCCCGACGAACCCCGAGCCCGAACGGTGTTCACCGTGACCCCGGCGTCGGTGGGGCTGTACGAGGTCGGCGTGCTGTACTCCCTCGGCGACGCCGGCGCCGCCCTGCACGCCGGACGCGACCTCCACCCCGGGCAGTTCCCCACCGCCGAACGGCGCGGACGCCTGCAGACCGACCTCGCCCGCGCCTGGTGGCAACTCGGCAAACCCGAACAGACGGCCACCGCGCTCACCGCCGCCCACCACGAAGCACCCGGCGAAGTCCGCGACCGGCCCACCATCCGCCACATCGTCACCGAACTCGCCGCACGACACCCCCACGCCATCGGCGTCGACAACCTCCTCACCACCACCGGGATCCGTTGAGGATATCGGCCCGCGTTCGTGGAGGTCGCTCGCGTGTGCGTCGACACCCTCCTCCGACGCGCGTTCACGGGTTCCCGATGGCATCGATGATGTGCGGGGCGGAGGCCAGGCGCAGTTGGGCCGGCTGGAACTCGCCGGGTCCGGGTGTGGTGTAGCCCAGGACCACGACCCGAAGGCGGGTCCCGTCCGGGTACCAGCCGTCCGTGTCCCGCCACACCGGCTCCGCCTACTCCGGCTCCAGCAGCCCGACCTCGCCGTTCGGCATCTCGACCATCATTCCGAAGGGGCGGTGACGGACCACGACCGCATCCACCACCGTGCCCCGCGCATAGTCGTTCGTCATCGGTTCCCCAGCCCCTCGTCGGAATCCCTCGCCGTACGATCCGCGAACGCCACGACGGGCCGGGTCGTTTCCGGTCTCCATCGCGGTGCGCAGCAACACCCCGGGGCGACCGACCCGTCACCCCCGATGCACTCTCGACACCGCACACCGAGGCCCCAGGTCACAGGACGCCGACCAGCATTCTCAATCCGTGCTCCACCCGAGGTCGGCACCACGCCCACCCAAACCAACCGAGACGGCGTACCCGGCACCCGTCGATCTGCGAGCAACGTCCTTGCGAGGGTGGTCTCACCCTGTCTCCCTCGCGAGGCTCGCGGTTGCCGTCGGGAAGAACTCGGGGCGGTGTCGTTGCGACCGCCCCTCGGCGACCGGCAAAGCGGGGCGGTGTGATCGGTCGAACCGGTCGCGGCCTCCAGGAGGTCGTCACGGATCACCGCGGCGGCCCCGGCGCCGGCGTGGGTGCTCAGGTGGAGAGGTCCCTCTTCCGGCCACGGCACCGGCACGAACCGCGTCGCAGGCCTGATCGCGAGTTGCCGCCGTACGTCGAGTCGGCCGCCGGGGTGGCACCGACCCGGTCGGCCACGGCCGCGAGCGATTCGCCCACCGACAACTCGAGGCAGCGCCGTGCAGGGACACACGCTCCGATCCCCTGATTTCGATCTGCCGGTCCTCGACGACCCCAAAGGTGGAGTTTGCATGGGGATGCAGCAGAGCGCGGCCTTTTCAGAACCCGCACAACTGCGGGGTTCGCGAGCTGCTCCTCGACTCCGCACGCTCCTGCGGGCCCGGCCGCTCACGGGACTTCGCGATCGTCCCCGGCCCTGCCGTCCCGCGTCATCACGCCTCCCGATCCGTCGGTTGCTCCCGGTCCGCCCGCCCCGCACACCCCACGTCCGACGCTCCACCGCCTGGACTGCGAAACCGACATCGGCACGAACCCCCGCCCGCGGTGCTCGGGGCGGTCGGCACGAAACCCGATGGCCGCCTTCCGCACGGTGTGCCTATCGTCGGCGGCATGACTCACGAACCCGGGCAACCGACAACCTTGACGCCCGAGATGGCCGCTCAGGTGCGTGTGTGGCGCGTCGACGAGGAGTACACCTTCCGCGCCGTGGCCCAGGCCGCGACCGACCTGTGGGGCTCCGCATGGGGCAGCAACCAGCACTACGGCATGGACCTGTGCATCACCGCAGCCGAAATGCTCGGAGAAGACCCCCAAGCCGATCCCTGGAACTGACACCCACCCACGAGGAACGGGACACTCGTCACGGGGACGCCGCGAGCGGGCCGGGGCGATCCGGCGGACTTCGACCCTGGGGTGGGCGGGCATTCATGATCGTGGCAGGGAAGGTCG
This sequence comes from Embleya sp. NPDC008237, assembly GCF_042956465.1. Classification (NCBI taxonomy): domain Bacteria; kingdom Bacillati; phylum Actinomycetota; class Actinomycetes; order Kitasatosporales; family Streptomycetaceae; genus Embleya; species Embleya sp. NPDC008237. The sequence continues at coordinate 24,019 of NZ_JBIBGL010000036.1, read as the reverse complement.
GCGCCGACCGCAACGACATGATGTTCCGCATGGATCTTCAATACTTCAACCAAACGGGATGGCTTGCCTTCTTCACCGGCACCGAGACCGAGATCGGTCGGCAACGGAACGTCGAAGGCTGGGACCCGAACTCCGGCACGGCCCTCGTGGTCGACACCAAGCGCGGCGCACTGCGCCCGGTCACCGACTACGAGGACTTCTCCCACCTCGAACCGGCGAACCGAGTCGTCGCGGCAGTGCCGGGAGGCGGATGGCGGGCCCACTGGAACGACGAAGGCCCGGCCAAAACTCCGCTGACGGAACAGGTACTCGCCTGGCTCGTCACGTCCAACGGACGCGCCACCCCCATCACCATGGACGCCCACGGACACGTCGACAACGCGCACGACGCCGACGCCTTCATTCCCCCCGGCGAGGAACTCGACTGAAGGCCCCGCGTCTCAACGAAGACAGTCCGACCAGGTCGACCGGCATCCTTCAGACCGACTTCGTTGAGACAGACACCCTCGGGCGCGCAGACGCGCCCGAGCCTGCCGGCTCCGCGTCAGTCGAGGACGGTCCCGGCCAATGCCTGCCTCAGCGAGGGAGTCAGGACGATGCCGGCCGATGTCGGTGTAGCGTGCGTGGACATGGACTGACGTTAGCCGCAGCGCAGTTGGGGGGCCACGGGTTTGGACGCCGTCACCGCTTCGACCGGAGGCGGTCGACGGCCGCGGCTGCCGGACTTCGGGTGACGCGACATCGGCTGAACCGCGAGGCGGGCGTGCGCAAAGTGTCGGCGCCGGTGACCGGCTCGTCTCGGCGGCGTCGGCTACCGCGGATGGTAGGAGCTCGCGATCTCCCAGACCCAGACCGCCATCACGACCAGACCGACGACCCACGCGAGCACCGCGCCGTAGCGCACGGCCCGCACCCGGGCCAGGATCGCGGCCGTCCCGGCGACCGCCAGGACCGGCCCGCCGAACCACGGAATCCGCCAAAACAATGCCTGACCCCGCGCCGTGCAGATCAAACCGTCCGCCGCCGAACCACACGGATCACTCCCCATCGCCCCCAACGGCAGAACCAGCATCGACACCCCGGTCGCCACCCACAACACCACCAGCGCCGACGCCACCAACACGCCACGACCCCCGCCGCCCGCCCTCGGCACCCGGGTCCCGCCACCCGCATCGCGCCGCCCCGCCGTCCTCGTCGTCATGCACCCACCCTGCCGGAGCGAGGGAACACACCCACAGGGACGACGTACTCAACCGGACGCGTCCACGTACTCAACCGCCGGGCACGCACGGGTTCGAAGCGGGCCCGGCGAAGATGTTCCCGACCGGGTGCCATCGTCTCGAACACAGGACCCGCGGCGGACAAGACGGGGCGGGGGTGGGGTTCGAGGGCGTCGGTGACCTCGAGGACGGGCCGGGCTCCACGGAGGCGGGCGACCCGGTAGCCGTTGCCGTCGACGTCGACCGCCACGACCCGGCGCAGCTCGATCCGGTCGCCGCGCTCGTGGAACAGCCGCTCTCCGACGGCCCGCGACTCCTCCATCGCCTCGTCGAGCGCCGCGTCCGGAACCGACCACGCCTCGAACACGAACGCGAGGCCGGCGAGCCAGGACGCGTAGGTGGGGACCCGGTAGCTCGCGGCGCAGCCGGCCGGGATCGAGGGAGTGTTGCGCGCGTCCGGTCGTCGGGAAGGAGCCGACCTCGGTGGAGATGGCGAATCGCGGCGGCACGTCCCGTGCGATTCGTGGCGGTCGGAGTGGCCGCGGTACGCGTGGTCCCGGCGGTCTCACGAGCGACTGCAGGACACGAAGCGGGTCCGCTCGCGCGCGGTCGTCCCCGTGGCTCGATGCGCCGCGGCGTTGCCGCGCGCGTGTTCGGTCCGCACCGTGCGGGCCCTCCGGGATGGGCACGGCGCGGCCGACGCCGCCGGACGAGGTTCCGCCCGGCGGCGTCGGCCGCGGGTTCGCGGTGCGGTCAGGCGCTCAGGATGTCGGCGGGGGTTCGCCAGGTCACGTTGGGCGTTTGGGTGCAGTCCCAGACGCCGAGAGGGGTGCCGCTCGCCGTGTTGCCGGCGGGATCGTCGATGCAGCGGTAGGCACCGGAGGCGGTGCGGGTGTACAGGTGTCCGTCGCCGCCGTTCCTCCACTGTTGCTGGGGATTGCCGTTGCAGTCCCAGATGACGAGCTTCGTGCCGTTCTGCTGGTCGGCGGCGTCGAGGCACTTGTTGTTGGCCTGAATCGTGCCGACGGCGAAGGTCCACTGCTGGGCGCTGGTGCCGTTGCAGTCATACAGTTGCACGGCCGCGCCGTTGCTGGTGCTGTTGCCGCTGATGTCCATGCACTTGCCGGACGGGGGGTGGACGACCGGTCCGGTCCGAGGCGGGTCCCAGCGCTGGTTCGCGTCACCGGTGCAGTACCAGAGCTGCAACTGGGTGCTGTCCTGGGCGCTGAGGCCGGGGGTGTCGACGCAGACGTGGGACGTGGTGTTGAACAACGTCCCGTCGGAATTGAACCTCCACCACTCGTTGGCCCCGCCGTTGCAGTCCCAGATCAGCAGCTTGGCGCCCTCGTCGATTCCGCCACCTTCGGTGGCGAGGCACTTGCCCTTCGCCTGAAGGTATTTGGTGCTTTCGTCGTACGTCCACTTCTGGGCGTCGCCGCTGTTGCAGGTGTACAACTGCACCTTCGTGCCGTTCCCGTCATTGTTCCCCGCGACGTCCATGCACTTTCCGCCCCACCCCCTGATCTCCCCGGTCGCGACGCCGCGCCCGGGATCGGTGAGCATCGCCGGCGCCCGATCCGGCGCGACCGGCGTCTGGGCGCGCGCCGGCGCGAGCGTGAGCGGGGTGCCCCCCTGCCGGTAGATGTCCTTGACCATGTTCGCCTCGCCGGCGGTGGGCGTCAGGGGCTTCCCCCACTCGCAGTTCGCGGGACGGTCCTGTGGGTTCGTGGCGCCGTGGATCATGACTTCGCATTCCAGGGGCGCTTTCGAGTGGTCGAGCCCGAGGGCGTGGCCGATCTCGTGTGTGAAGACGTATGTCGCCGCCTCCTGACTCCGAGTGCTCATTTCGTCCCAGTTGAAGAAGATGTTCTGGTTCGCCCCGGCCGGACAGCCGCCGCGGCAGCGCACAGCGTCATTGATGCCCAAGGTCACCGTGTTCGGCGTGGGGTTGGGATTCTTGCTGCGTATCACGTCGGTCGACACCATCTCCATCCTGATGGCGGCGGCCTTGTCGGCGTCCGGGTTCTCGCCGTTCAGGTCCCGTTGCGTCCCGCCGATCTCGAACAACTGCGTGTTGCCGACCAGGGCGTTGCTCCACGCGTCGAGCGCGGCCCTGAGCGCCCGATCCCACTTCTTGCCGCGACGTATGATGTCGTCCCGGTAGACGGTGATCAGTTTCGTACCCTGGGCGAGCTTGTCGGGGTCCAGTGGCGCGTGCATGGCCGCGTAGTACTTGTCCGCCACCGCGGTGTCCATGAAGGAGTTGGGCAGGGCCGTGGCCGGGGGCGCGAACACCATGGGCCCCACCATCAGGGCCAAGGCGCCGACGATTGCCACGAGGACTCGTTCCAACTTCCTGTGCATCTTCCCTCCGAAGTAGGACCTGTCGTGCTTGGGCCGGCAGCCCGTTCCGGCGTACCGCGAGCGCGCATCCCTTCCGTCGGGTCCGAGCGGCTGCGTGAGCGGCGCACCGCGTGTACCCCTCACCGGCGCCGCGCCGGCCGCGGGCGCACCGCATCGACCGCGGGTATGTGGTCGGGGCCACCGCCGTCCGGTTCGATGCCGGTGGTCGGCGGGTCCGGAACCGGCGGCGGCGCCCCCGCGACCATCGGCGTCCGTCACGCCACGCCCCGTGCTCGAGCGGGCCCCGGTGAACCGAACACCACGCACAGCCGGCGGCGACACGCTCGCGCCCACCCACGGCGAGACGACCCGAGCGAACCGGAAGACGGTCACCGAAGGCACCGGACGAACCGCGAACGCGGATCCGACCATCCGCCGCTCACGGCCTCCGTGCCGTTCGGAGCCCGCCGCCGGGCCCGAGCACACGAACCGGGCCCCCACACCCGCCCCCGACACACGCTGCCGGATCGTCCCCAGCCCGACGCGGGCCGTGATTCGCCATGCCGCATCCCCTCCCCGACCCGTGGGCCCCGCATCGCGGGTCTCCCTCCCACCGGTCCGCCATCGACGACGGCCCCTGCACCGTAGACGGATCCGAAACACCGTCACCAGAACAGTTCAGGACATCCCACACAACCCCGGAATCGCGCATTCCACAGGACTTGGACCGGTCGACCCGAAGTCCCATCCGGCCGCGCCCACGCCCGTGTCGACGGCACGACGCCACAACGACGCAGGTGCGGACCGACGCTCCGCACGCCGATGGCTGCCGACGCAAACGGGCCGGGACCTGCTCAAGCAGGCTCGCAAACGCCTGCGCCGGCAACTCGCCGCCCCGACCGGGCGTCCGGTACCGACCCCGCCTCGAACATGAACGCGAGGCCGGCGAAGCCGTCCGGCCCGTCGGCGGGGCCGGCGTGGCACACCGCGCGGGCGACCGGGATCGTCGGGCTCGGCGCGCGGTCCGGGGATCCCCGGGACGACGATGCCCGGGCCCATGGCGTACCGCACCCGAGGATCGCGGCGGGCCGTCGCCCGCGCGCCGGGCTCCCGCCCCCGGGACGGCCCGGGAACGGAAACACGCCCGGCGACGGGAACGGCGCGGCCGCATCCCGCGGTCAGGCCGCGTGCTCGAGGGACGACACCGGACGCGCCGCCGCGGTCGCCGGCCAGCCGGCGGCCACCATGCGGCTCCGCACGAAGATCGTGGCCACCCGCGTGACGACCTCGGTGAGCGCCATCAGCACGAACGCCGCGACCCACGCCTGTCCGGTGGTGATGTCGTGGGCGAGGCTGAAGCGCGCGACGTGGTCGGCACCGCCGTGGTCGACCCAGACCTGGAAGCCCATCCGAGCGCCCATGCCCAGCACCCACAACACCGCCGAGACCGCACCGGCCTTGATCAGCAGATGCCCGCCCGCGGAACGAATCCGGGTGAAGACGCCGCCGGCGACGCCGAGCACCGCGCCGATCGCCATCAACGCGCCGATCAACACCAGGTCGTTGCCGGCGGTGGGGATCGAGTCGAGGTACTTGAATCCCACGAAGGCCACGATGCCCAGCGGGATGAGGAACGTCTTGCCGTCCAGCCGGCCTTCCCGCAGCTGCCGGAAGACGACGAGGACGAGGACGATGTCGGTGATCCAGTCGGCGTTTGTCATGTCCTCAGACTGCCGCCGCCGCCTTTTCCGCACCTGGACCCACGGGTGGAACAACAGGTGGAGACGGGGGTGGACCCCCACGACCACCCCCGCCCCGGCAACCACTCGGGGCGGCCCGAGGCCAGAACACGCATCGCGGCGCCCACGACCATCCCCGCTCCGGGGAACGGCGGGCGCTGTCGGACCGGGTGTCGGCGCCCGGGACGGAGACCACCGCTCGCGTCCGCGCCGACGACTTCGCCGGGTGCCGCGACACCGGTCCCGTCACACCGCCGACGCGACCCTCGCGCCGGATCCGGGGCCGGTGTGCCCGCGCCCGCCATCGACGGCATCGGCCGACGCGCCACGGGCCGGGCGGCCGAACGAACAGCACGAGCACGCGTCACCGCCGCGGGGCGGGTCGATCGACGGGTACCCCGTCCCGGCGCAGGGGTCGTCCCAGGATGTGGTGCATGTCCTGTTCGATCGCGTCGAGGAGTTCCGCGCCGAACACGCAGAAGGTGTGTTCCCAGGGGTGCCCGAAGGTGCCGAATCGCAGATCCTCGGCGAGGAAGACGTGGTAGTCCCCGTCCGGGTACGGACCGAACGGCCAGCCCTCGCGCGAGCGTCCCTCGAGGACGCGTGGCAGGAACATGTCGGTCCCCGGGACGTCCGGACGCAGCCGGTGGCAGGTGTGTTGCCAGTCCAGGAGCCACAGCGACTCCCCCGGCCCGCAACGGTCGACGAGCCCGTCCTGGACGACGTCGACCAGACGGTCGAGATTCCGATCGCCGGGATCGTCGCGCAACGCGTCCAGGCTCCACGTGATCGACGGCGAGGGCTCCGTGATCCCGGGAAACTCGCACACGCTGGGCCTGAACGCGAAGCGGGCGTCGAAACGGTCCCAGACATCGGTGTATTCGGGGCCGGACAGCAGGCGCAGGCGTTCGACCGTCACCCGGCGAACCTATCGTCACGCGGCCCGCCCGCCGCCGGCGCCGGCACCCCCGATCGGTCATCTCCCGACGGGCGCCACACGGGGCACCGGCGCCATCGGCCGGCGCCGGTAGCCCGGAACTCGACGTCCGGGCGTGGCCCTTCGCGGGCCGGGCACCCGGGTGCCGCGGGTCGGGTTCGAGGTATCGCGGCTCGGGAAGGAGGCGTTCGCCGTGAGGAATGGCGCAGCTTCCCTGAGCACACGCGGAGCTCCCACGGGGGCACCGGCCGGGGCGGGCCGGGCCGGGCCCCGGGCGAATTCGCCGACGCGGCGCGCTGTTCCCGGCCGGCGGAGTCCTCGTCCCGGAGTACCTCCGACCACCGGTTCCGCACCCGCTTCCCCGTCCGCCACGGGGGTTCGCCGCTGTCACGACCTGCAACGTCCGCGCCGGAATACCGGTCCCTGGATTCGGCCCCGTCGACGCCGATGCCCCTCTCACCGCGATCTCGGTACCGCGGGGGAACGGGCACCGGCGCCCGTCACCGTGACGGACCGGGGTGAGATGTTCGCCGACGACGCCGAATACGGGACGGAGCCGCGCATATTACGGACCCGGGTCGGTCGGTTCCTCGTCCCACGGAAAGCGCCGTGCCTTTCGCCGTTGTTCCCCGCCCCGGGAACCGTCGCGCGCGGCGCCCGCGGCCCGGTTCCTGCCGGCGGGCGTTCAAGATTCGGTTGAACGGCATGCGGCTGCCCGGTGGTCGTCCTAGTCTGACGGCGACGAACATCGAAGTTGCCGCGTTCGTGGGCCCGTCCACCGGCGAAGGCGGTTTTTTGGGGGGACGATGGGCTACTTCCGTGTGCGTGTCGAGGGTGGGGTCGACGGCGAGCCGACAGGGTTGACCGAGTCGTTCGCGGACTGGCTGATCGAGGACCGTGCGGTCGGCACGCACGCCGACATCGGCAGGGTCCGGTCTGCGGCCGCCGGCGACGGGGGAATGTCCGGCGAGGTGGTCGAATGGATATCGTTCGCCACGTCGTCGGGATTCTCGACGGCGGCGTTGGTGTACGCCCATCGGTCATTCCGCGCGTCGCTGCCGCGGCGGGTCCGGGACGGGGTGCGCCTGGTCGTCGAACGCGACGGTACGACGCTCGTCGTGGAGGGTGTGTCGGCGGACGACGCGGCCCGGATCGCACGGGTGCTCGGGACGGCCGACACCGATACCGCTCCCCCGGTGTGAGGGGCTGCCGTGGCGGTTCCGAGTCCTCGGGGCAGTCGGGCGGTGCTGGTGGGGGTGCACGCCTACACCGGGCTGGAATCCCTCCCCGGCGTGGCCGCGGGGGTCACGGGGCTGGCCCGGTTGCTGCGGGATCCGTCGGTGTGGGGGCTGCCCGACGCCCATGTCACACAACTGGGGTCGCGGGCGTCACGCGACTCGATTCTCGGTGCGGTCCGGGACGCGGCGAGCGGCTGCACCGACACGCTGCTGGTCTACTTCGCGGGACACGGCCTGCGGGACCGCAGTGGCGAGCGACTGTATCTGGCGTTGGCCGACGCCGACGAGGACCATCCGGAGATCGGCAGCCTGGCCTACGCGTCGCTGCGCAGGGTCGTGGCCCGGGCCGGGTATCGGGCGCGGTGCCGGATCACCGTGCTGGACTGCTGCTACAGCGGTCTGGCCGGCGGCATGGGCGCCTCGACACTCGCCCGCCCGGACCTGACACGACTGCTCGAGGCGGACGCCCCCGATGTCGCCGACGACGGATACGACGACGAGCACGGCAGTTGTGTGTTGACCTCGGCCCCCAGGACCGGGCGGTCGTTCACCCCTCCGGGGGCCCGGTACCCGGATTTCACCGGCACACTGATCGACGTCCTGGAGGAGGGCATTCCCGGCGCGGGTCCGGCGCTGAGCACGGAGCAGGTGTGGCGTCGCGTGCGGCGTCGGCTGCTCGCGCAAGGCAGCCCCGAACCCCAGCAGTTCGGGCAGAACTCCGTCGTCCGACGGGACTGGGTCCACAACCGCGCACACCCGCGTCCGTCGGCCGGGCCGCCGACGGGAGGGACGGCCGGCGCACCCCTCGCGGCGACCGAGAACACCGATCGGCCCACGTCCGCCACCGACGCCCGTCGGCGCCCGGGCGCCGACACCACACCCGACCCGGTGGCAGCCGCCTCCCCGATCCCGACGGCCGGCCGGCCACCGGCGGCGACCCCCGCGACACTCGACCCGGGACCGGACCCGGCACCGCACCAACCACACGGCGACACCGCCCCCACACGGGCACACACACGCCCCCGGACACCCACGACGCCCCCGTCCGCACCGGACGGCGAACCGGTCGACAGCACGCCGACCGCCTCTCCCGAACCGGCACCCGCCACCGCTGAACGCGACAGCGGCACCGGCGTCGACAGGTCGACGGCGGCGCCCGCATTCCCCGGGCGCCGCCGGTTCCTGTGGATCGCCGCCGGAACCGCGGCCGCCGCCACCACCGGCATCACCATCGCGCTCACCCACACCGGGAGCGGCACCGCGGCACACAAGACGAACCCGCCCACCGACCTGCGGACACAACCGGCGACGTCCCCTCCCGAAGCCCCCTTGACCGCAACGACGTCCACCCCCGGAGTCCCCACGCCCCCCTCGACCGCGACCACGATCGTTCGACCGTGGCGCTTCACCACCGGCGACTGGGTCCGGTCGTCTCCGACGGTGGCGGACGGCGTGGTGTACATCGGCAGCCAAGACCACAGCGTGTATGCCCTCGACGCCGCCACGGGTGGCAAGAAATGGTCCTACCCCACCGGCGACTGGGTCTCTTCGTCCCCGGCGGTGGCGGGCGGCGTGGTATACGTCGGCAGCTGGGACAAGAATGTGTACGCCCTCGACGCCGCCACCGGCACCAAGAAATGGGTCTACACCACCGGCAAGGGGGTCGAGTCGTCCCCGACGGTGGCGGGCGGCGTGGTGTACATCGGCGGCCTCGACACGAACGTGTACGCCCTCGACGCCACCACCGGCACCAAGAAATGGGTCTACACCACCGGCGACGAGGTCGGTGCGTCTGCGACGGTGGCGGGCGGCGTGGTGTACATCGGCGGCCTCGACACGAACGTGTACGCCCTCGATGCCGCCACGGGCACCAAGAAATGGTCCTACACCACCGGCAAGGGGGTCATTTCGGCCCCGACGGTGGTGGACGGCGTGGTGTACATCGGCAGCCACGACACGAACGTGTACGCCCTCGACGCCACCACGGGCACCAAGAAATGGTCCTACACCACCGGCGACTGGGTCTCTTCGTCCCCGGCCGTGGCGGACGGCGTGGTGTACGTCGGCAGCGTAGACCACAGCGTGTACGCCCTCGACGCCGCCACCGGCACCAAGAAATGGTCCTACACCACCGGCGAGCGGGTCGAGTCGTCCCCGACGGTGGCGGGCGGCGTGGTGTACGTCGGCGGCTTCGACAAGAACATGTACGCCCTCGACGCCGCAACCGGCACCAAGAAATGGTCGTTCACGACCAACCAGCTCATCATTTCGTCTCCGACGGTGGCGGGCGGCATCGTGTACATCAGCAGCTACGACCGGAACGTGTACGCCCTCGACGCCGCCACCGGCGCGGGGCCTGCGATGTAGGCGGCGACAGCTCGCCGGCCGGGTGCGGGCGGGTGGTCCGCCGCTCGCCCGCGAGCACCTGCGGGAACGTTCGCCCTGATCGGCGCGTCCACGGATCCCGGCACTCGCGCGCGGGGGTAACGCGAGTCCCGGAGCAGGTACTTCGCCGGTTTTCGAGTCGTGGTCCGGGGCCTGGGGTCAGACTTGGCCGGTTCGGGGGTGGTGTCGATCGGGAGGGCGCGTCGCGTGCGGACGGAAGCCGAAGCGAGTGTCGATGTGGTGCCCGGGTGGGGCACGGCGGCCACCGTCGGGCTGTTGGAGGTCGGGGAGGCGGTGCGGGAGGCGGTCGCGACACCGGCCGTGCTGTGCGTCACCGGGGTGCCGGGGGTCGGCAAGACCGCCGCCGCCGCGCTGGGCGAGGCGCGGGGTGAACGGGGCCGGGACGCGGCGTGGTTGACGTTCCGTTCCCGCCCGACGATGGCGGGCGTGCGCGAGGCGTTGTGGGGGCGGTTGTGGCCGGGCCGGGTGGCGCCGCGGTCGCGGATCGACTTCGAACACGGCGTCACCCGCGCGTTCGAGCGCACCCGCGCACCGTGGTCGTCGACCGCGCCGACGTGCTGCCGAAGGACGCGCTGGAGTACTTCGCGGCCCTGGCCGAGGACCCGCACGTCGACCTCGCCCTGATCGTGATCGGTTCCCTCGCATGGGGCGCGGCGCTGCCGAAACGGGCGCCGAACCTGCACTCCCACACGTATCGTCGTGTGCGGTTGGAGCCGTTGACGGACGCCGAGGCGGTCACGGTGGTCCCGGGCCTGCATCCGATCTGGGCCGACACCACCGCCCGCGAGATCACCGGCCTGAACCGCGAAGTCGGCGGGACGTTGCGCGGATGGCACCGGGTCACCGCACACCGACTCGCCGCGTCCGCCGCGGGTACGGGCGTGTAGCGCGCCTGTGTCGGACCGGCGCCCGCTGCCCGCAGGGACGTCGGCCGGGGGCGGGTCTCCGCGGTGCCCCACCGTCGGCGCCCGGGGGGATGCACGGCTTCGTCGTGTTTCCGGTGAACCGCCTTCTCGCCGGGGCGGCTGATGCGAGGGTGGGCGGGTGTCCCGCGTGGGGTCCACACACTCGCCTCGCGGCGTGGTCGTGCGGGCTGTGCCCCGCGCGGGGCCACCCGTCTCCGGGTCGGCCGGGCCCGGGTCGCGGTCGGGCCCGGCGGAGCCGCGGCGTTCCCCTGCCGGGTGGCGGGTGGCGTGGTCGGCGGGGCGGTGCGTGCGGTGGAGGCTTGTGGGTCGGTTGCTTTCGCGTGCATCGTCGGTGTGGAGTCGTGAGGGCTCCCGTGGTGCGGCCGCGCGGGAGCGGCGGTGGGCCTGGGCGTCTTGGGGGTGATGGTCGGTGGCGATGAGGAAGCTGTTGGTGGATCCGTTCACGCGTGCCGAGTTGGGGCGTGAGGGTCTGGAGGAGCTGTCTCGGAATCTGTGGCCGGGACAGTGCCAGACGTGTGGTCGTGAGCTCGGGGAGGCTTCGCCTTCGGTGGTGGTGGTCGAGGGCGTGTTGGACGTGACCGCGACCCTGCACCACGCGGGATGCGAGCGGGCGCGCTGGTGTCGGGACGGTTCGCCGTCGTGGGGTCGGTTCCTGACGACGGCGACGTGTCTGACGGCGGTTCCGTTCGGGGATCCCGGGCGTGACCCGTTCTCGCCGACGCTGGTGGTCAACCCGGGCCTGGAGCGGGTCTGCCTGGCCCGCGACGAGGCGGGTCGTTATCGGGCGACGACCGTGAGCGCGCTGGGGCCCGAGGGCTTCCTCGCGCCCTCGGCGGGTGTGGGGGTGGGCGACGGCGACACGGTCGCCTCGTGGCTGACCGGGGACCGTCTGATCGTGCGCGCCGGTGACACGTACTGGGTCGTGCCCGCGTCTGCGGCCGATCCGCTGCTGCGTGAGGTGCGCGCGTTCGGTGGTGTCGTCCTGGGGATCTCGACGGCGATCGACCCTGCGGCCATGGGCGGCGTCGAGCCGCTCAAGCGGATCCTGCGCAGTGGTGACGTCGCCCTGATCGGCGCTCCCCTGGCCGATACCCCCGCGCCCGACGTTCACGGGCACACGGTGCGGATCGAGTCGGAACTCGCCCACGCCGACGAGGAGCACCCGTTCGACTGGATTCCCGAGGCCCCGTATCCGGGGCCGAGCTACGACCCCGCGACCGGGCTGTTCGCCGCGGGCCTGGGCATGGACGGGCCCACGTACTGGCGGTTGACCGTTCCCGGTGGCGGGGCGGCCAACGGCCTGATCGCGATGCCCGCGGGTATGGGCAAGACCAGCATGCTGCGGTTGATCGTGCTGGAGGCGCTGTGCAGTGGGGCCTTCCGGTATCTGCTGATCGCTCCGCGCGGGCGCGAGGGCCTGATCGAGGTCCTGGGCGAGCGGGCCGAGTTCGTCGCCGACACCCCTGGGCGGGCCGTGGATCTGCTCGCCCGGACGGCCCGTGTGGTCGACGTGCGTCTGGCCCGCGCGGAGCGGCATCGGGTCGTCGATCGCGAGCACGTCGGTCTGTTGCTGGCGATCGACGACGGCGAGGACGTGTTGGGGGATCCGGCTGCGGCCGCTGCGGCGGCGCACGTCGCGATCCACGGGCCGGGCGTCGGCGTGGGGCTGGTCGTGGCGAGTTCCTCGCTGGCGGCGGGCGGATTCGGCGGACGCCGGGATCTCGTGGTCGCGTTGGGCCGCTCCAACGCCATGGTGCACACGTCCGAGGACCTGGACGAGCTCAGGCGCCTGCAGGCGAACGCGTGACCGCTTTCGACGTCAGGGGCGGTCGAAGATGTCGTGCGTGCCGATGCGGCGCCACAGGACGTGCTTGTGGCCGGCGCGTACGGGTTCCCCGTACTCCCAGGTGGCCCGCCCGTTCGGCGCCCACGTCATCTCCCACACGCTCTTGGTGCCCTGGACGCGTTTGACCCGCAGGCCGGGCCGGAAGGAGCCCGTGTCCAGGTCGGGCCGGAACGCGGTGCGCACGGCCCGGCGGAAGCGCTCGCGCTGGGCGTCGTCGAGTTTCCTGTAGTCCTGCTCGAAACGCGGCGACGGATGGAAGGTGGCCACGGGGGGTCAGCCGTCCAGGGCGGCGAACATCGCGTCCTCGTCGTCGTAGTCGACGCCCTCGCCAGCGGCCAGCTGCGCGCTGGCCTCCCGCTCGCCCTCCTGCCACTCCGGGGTCCAGAACCACTGCTGGTCCTTGGGGATCACGGTCATCGCCCGCAGCGTCACGTCCCCGTCGGGGTGGACGGTGAACTCGACCTCGTCGCCCTCGTCCAGGTGGAGCGCGTCACGTACGTCCTTGGGCAGCGTGACCTGGCTCTTGGCCCGCACCTGGGCGCGGCTGACGACGGGGTCGCCCTCGTGCGAGTCGGTGCCGCTCATCGATCCGCCTTCGTGTCCGCGAGTGCTGCCCCACCATCCTCGCGCGAACGCCCGGGAAGTCCAACAGTGGGAAAGTCGCACTTTCGTCTCATCGAGGGTCCACAATCGTAGTCGGGTGAACGCCGACAGCGACCGGTAGGGGATCGGGGGCGTCATGGGCAAGGGGAAACGACTGCGTGCCGCCCGTGCGGCCGCACGGCGGGCCGAGGCGGCGTCCTACCCGTTCGTCGTCGACGAACGCACCCGCGACGAGCTGGGCCCCGCGGGACTTGCCGAACTCGCCCTGAACCTGTGGCCCGGGGACTGCCAGACGTGCGGATGGGACCTGGGCGTACTGCGGCCCGCGGTCCTGATCCGGGACGCCGTCGCGTTCGTCGCCGCGAGCCTGCACCACGAACGCTGCCAACGCCCCCGATGGGACGACGGCCCGCTGTGGACGTCGTCGGCCGACGCCGCGCTGTGCTCCTACACCCTGCGCACGTTCGTCCTGCTCACCCGACGGGGCACGAACCCGCCCGAGGAGACGCCCGTCGTCGTGATCAACCCCTCGCTGGAGACCACGCACCTGGTGCGCGATCCGCACGGTCGCTGGACGAGCGCGAGCATCGACCACCACCGCGCGCTCGGGCTGAGGACGTTCGCCCACGACCTGAACGTGCGCGAGGCCCTGCCCGACGCCCGCGTCGTCCTCGACGGCGACCTGCTCACGGTGTGCCTCGACGACACCGGACAGAGCTGGGGCTTCGCCTGCGACGACCAGACCCTGCGCCGGGTCCGCACCCGCGGCGGCATCGCGCTGGCGCTCACCACCGCGATCGACCCCACGACGCTGGACAGCGTCGAAGAGTTCTTCGCTCTCGGTACGGCCGGCCGGATCGCGGCCGGGTGGGTGGCCCTGGAGGGCTCCGAGCAGCCCCTGCCCCGGAACACGGTCGCGCCCGACGCGCTGCGGACCTTCGTCCTGTACCACGACCCCGGACACGCCAGTGTCGGGGAACTCCTCGCCGACACCGACCGCGCCATCTCCCCCGACCGGGCCCGGGCGTGGGCGCAACCCCTGATCCCCGGTTCGCCGATCCCGTGGAATCGGATCGGCGACGCGCAGGCGTGGTTCACCCTCGACGCGCTCACCCTCGACCACTACATCCTGCGGCGCCACGACGACGCCTGGAAGCTCGTCAGGGTCTTCGCCCGCATCGACGGCCCCCGAGACCGGGACGAGGAGTCCCTCCGCGCCTGGGCGAACACCGCCGTACGAACCCGCGGAGGCCACCGCGTCCTCGACTGGACACCCCAGCCCGCCACCGACGACCGGTCCCGGACCCTCCACGGACTCGGCACCGCCAAGTAGACGACAATCCCTCATGACGCACGACGACCACCCCCTCGGTGGCCTGGCCCTCGTCGATCCGCCACTGCCCACGAATCACCGGGATGTGGGGCCCGACGGCGACCCGGACGAGTTCCTGCTCGACGTCCGGGTCCTCGTGACCCTCGCGCCGCTCGCCGAAACGGCCTGCCCGACCGACGACGGCTGCGGCAACACCTGTGCCGGGAACGCAAGTTCGTGCACGTCGTCGATGAACGCCCTTTCCTGAACGCCGCACACCGGGCGCCCTTCACCCACCGCCGGTGCGGGGCGCCCGGCCCTCGGCCGGAATCGGAGGCCACGGATGTCCGCTTCGCGTCCGACCTACCAGTGGCCCGGAATCGGGCTCCTGCGCGCCACCACCGCCCCGGGATGCCTCGTCGTGCCGGACGACCTGGACCCGGCCGACCCGGACATGCCCCGGCAGGGTCTGCTCTGGCTCACGAACCTACGGCAGGACCCCCGGCTCCGAGCCGCGCTCGCCGCCGCAAGCCCGGACCTCCTCGACGCCCTGGACACCCTCGAAGCGGACGAGGCCGACGGGCGCCGCATTCTCCGCCTGGTCGCCGGTACCCGCCGCTATCTCCTGCGCTGGCAACACCGGGCAACCCCGTTCGCCCTGTTCGCAGGCGTCGGCCCCGTTCACCGTGCACCCACCACGAAGGTCCGCTGGGGAGGCGAGCACCGCATCGTCCGCCGCCCCGACCCCGAATGGTTGGGCGAGATGGTCGACCGCCTCCACGCCTGCGCCGAATTGATGGAACGCCTGACCGTGGCGGCGAATCCGGCCGCCGTCCGCCGCGGCACCCGTCTCGTCGTCCCTGCCCCGCCGGCCGGGGCTGGCACCGATGCGGGAACGGCCGCGATCGAGGTGTCCGTGCGTGCCGGACGGCCCGTAGCGGTGGCGATGGAGGCTGCGCAGGCCCCCGTGACGTTCGCGGAACTCGTGAAGGTCCTCACCGGTGCCTTCCCGACGGCGCCCACCGACCGGATCCGCACCATGGTGTCCGACCTCGTCGCGCAGCACTTCCTGATGAGTGCCCTGCACCCCCCGATGGCCACGGACGACCCGCTGGGCCACGTCTGTGCGGTTCTGCACGGCGTCGCCGCCCACGACATCCCCGCCGCGGCCGAACATACGCATGCCCTGACATCCCTGCATCGTGAACTCCGAACGCCGCAAGCGTTCCCTCGCGCCGCCTCGTTCGTCGCCCCGCCCTGCACAGAGCCCATCCCCCTCGCCCGCGACACGGTCCTGGACGCTCACCTCGATCTTCCGGTCCAGGTGGCGGAGGAGGCCGCCAGGGCCGCCGCCGTTCTGTGCCGCCTGTCCCCCTACCCGCTGGGCACCGCGTCCTGGCGCGACCACCACGCGCGGTTCGTCGCCCAGTACGGCACCGGGCTGGCCGTACCCGTCCTGGACGTCGTCTCGGACGCCGGGCCCGGTTACCCGGCCGGCTATCTCGGCTCGGGGCGACGCAAGCCCCTGCGGGTGTGGACCGCGCGTGACGAGAGGCTCCTGGCGCTGGTCCAAGAAGCACTTCTCGAAAGCGACGAACTCGTTCTGACCGACGCCGTGGTGGACGAACTGGCCGACGATCGAGACGCCTTCCCGCCATGGCCCGACCGCGTCGAGATCGGTCTGCACATCCACGCCGCATCGACCGCAGACATCGACCGGGGGCGGTTCACACTGTCCATCGCCGGAACGCCCCGAGCCGGAAGCAGCATGATCGGCCGGCATGCACACCTGCTGCCGGAGGACTCCCGAGCCCGACTCGCCGCGACGTACCGGGCCGCCGATCCCGACACGATCGCGGCCCAACTGTCCTTCCCGCCCCGTCTCCGCCGCAACGCATCCCTCGCCGCGAGCACTCCGTCGCCGGGGCACCTCGTCTCGCTCGCCGAACACCCACCGGCCCACAGTGGTGAGGCTGCGCCCCGACCGATCTCGGTAGGCGAACTCGCCGTGTCGGCCGACGCGGACCGGTTTCATCTGCTGCACACGCCCTCCGGGCGGCGCGTCGAGATCCGTGTCGCACACGCGCTCGAAGCCACCATGCACATTCCTCCGCTGGCCCGGTTTCTGTCGGAGATCTCCACGGCACGAGGAAGCCTGTACACCGCCTTCGACTTCGGGGCGGCTTCCCGCCTGCCCCGCCTGCCTCGCGTGCGGTACGGCCGCACGATCCTCGCCCCTGCCCGTTGGCTCCTGCACGCCCGCGCGCTGCTTGCTCCGTCGGCCTCTGGGGAGGTGTGGGAAAAGGCCCTGGCGGAATGGCAACGGCGTTGGTCGATGCCCACCCGGGTCGCCCTCGTCGAACACGATCAACGCTTGCCGCTGGACCTGGACTTACCCCTGCACCGACACCTCCTGCGAACTCGACTCAATCGCGCACGCCGGCTCGAAATACACGAGAACAACACCGACGACCGCTGGTTCGGACGCGCCCACCAGATCCTCCTGCCCCTCACGCTGTCCACGCCGCACAGGATGTCTTCTCCACGACCGACCCTGCCGCAAGCGACCACCCGGTCACTCAGAACACCAGCGGTTTTGTACGCGCAGTTGTCGGCTCATCCTGACCGCTGGGACGAAATCCTCATCGAGCACGTGCCCCGACTGTTGAACACCTTCCCCACCGCGCCGCTGTGGTGGTTCCAGCGCCACGACGACCTGCGCTACCCCGACCGCACCGGCCACCTACGCCTCCACTTCCACCTGCTCTCCTGCGATGACCACGGCCCCGCGGCTACACGGCTGACCGCGTGGACCTCCGACCTGGTCGAGCAAAACCTGGCGAACGCCCTGAGCGTGGAGGCGTTCCGTCCCCGTCCCGGTCAGTACGGGCACGGCCCCGCTCTGCACGCCGCGCACACGGTCTTCGCGTCCGATTCCCAAGCGGCACTCGCCCAGATCGACCTTGCCACGCGCACCGGCATACCTCTGCTCGCGCTGACCGCCGCGAGCATGATCGACGTGGCCATTGCGTTCGCCGGCGCACCCGACCGAGCCGCACGCATTCTCGCGGACGAACTACCCCGCGCCCGAGGCGGGCTCGACACCACCCTGCGCAACCACGCCCTACGGCTGACCGACCACACCTTCGTCCCCCGCGCCATCACCGAACTCCCGCACTGCGACATGGTGATCGAAGCCTGGCGACAACGAGCCCGAGACCTCGACGCCTACAGAAGAGCCCTTGAGACCGAACGCGACCCGATGTCGGTGCTGACCGTGCTCCTGCACAACCACCACCGCCGCAGCTGCGGCTCCGCGAACGAGCAAACCACCCTGCGCCTCGCGCGGACCTGTGCGCTCCGCGACCTGCATGCGAAGCCCCGATGATCGAAGCGTCGACCTCACCACCACCACCACTACTGCCGGCCGCAAGCGCGTGCCTGGCGCGTCTTCCCCGCCCGGGCACGTCCGCCTGCGAGCCGCCCTGGCGGGCACACTCCCTCGCCGGTGGCGACATCGGGATCGCACTCGCCCACGTCGAACGTGCCCGCCACGGCGCCGACTCGTGGCGCCAGGCCCACCGATGGATCGCGCAGGCATGCGCGGCGCCCATCGGTTGCGGCCCCGACACCGGCTTGTTCCAGGGACTGCCGGCGATCGCCTTCGTTCTCCACGCCACCGGTCGCCAACCACACGCGCTTGCCGACACCCACGCCGCACTCGGCCGCCTCGCCCACGACCTCGCCCAGGCCACCCACGCCCGTATCGCTGCCGGCCGACCGAGCATCTTCAGCGAATATGACGTCTTCTTCGGCCTCACCGGAATCGGCGCGCTGCTGCTCCGTATGGACCCCCACGGCGGCGCCATGGAGCACGTCCTCACCGCGGTCGTCGCCCTCACCCGCCCCAGCCGAATCGACGAGACCCCGCTGCCCGGTTGGTGGGTCGATCACGACCCTCATCGCCGACAGTCACCGCCGTTCCCCGGCGGGCACGCCAACCTCGGCATGGCCCACGGCATCACCGGCCCGCTCGCCCTGCTCGCCCTGGCCTCCCGCAGCGGAGCGGTGGTCGACGGCCAAACCGAAGCCATCGCCACCATCCTCGACTTCCTCGACGCATGGCGACAGGACGGACCGAACGGCACCTGGTGGCCCCAGTGGATCGGCCACTCCGAACTCGCCGCCAAACGACCTGCCCAGACCGCGCCCGGTCGGCCCAGCTGGTGCTACGGCACCCCCGGCATCGCTCGCGCCGGACAGCTCGCCGCCATCGCCATCGGCGACACACACGCCCAAGACACCTACGAGAACGCCCTCGTCGCCTGCCTCGCCGACCCCGTCCAGCAAGCCCTTGTCACCGATGCCGGCCTGTGCCACGGCGCCGCCGGACTCCACCAAACCGCCTGGCACACGGCCCGCGAAGCCCGCAACCCCGACCTCGCCGCCCTCCTCCCCGCAACCGCCCACCGACTCCACGAACTCGCGAGCCGACCCCACGACCACGGGCCCGGCTTCCTGGAAGGCGACGCCGGAACCCTCCTCGCCCTCCACACCACCACCCTCGACCTCACCGACCCACCACCCGCCTCCGGATGGGACGCATGCCTGCTCCTGACCTGAACGCCGACCCCACCGACTGGCTCCAGATCCAACTCCACTTCAACAACTGGGCATCGGCCACCACGACCGCCGCGACACACCTGCTCCCCGTGCTGGAGACCGCGACCAGCCCCGGCGGCACATGGTGGTTCATCCGCAAACACCCCCACTGGCGAGTCCGGCTGCAACCCGGTACACACGACCGGACCGGGCTGCGCGCCCGTCTCGAACAGGCCCTCGACGGCCTCACCGACGAGGGGATCCTTCGCGGCTGGTCCACCGGCCACTACGAACCCGAGACCACGGCGTTCGGCGGCCCCGAAGCCATGGCCGCCGCGCACACTCTCTTCGCCGCAGACAGCCAGGCCCTCCTGCGTCCCGCCCCCGACCCACTGCTGGGTCCACGCGAACTCTCGATGCTGTGCTGCGGTGCCCTCCTCCGCGGGGCACGACTGGAGCCGTACGAGATCGGCGACGTGTGGGCCAAGGTCACACACGACCGGCCTCTGCCCCTCGACGCCACGCCCGCTCGCCTCGACACGGTCATCACGGCAATACAGGCGATCCTGCGAACCGACTGCACTCCCGACGGCAACGCCTTCGGGGACCGACAACCGCTGGCGTACGCCCATGGCCAAGCCCAGGCGTTCCACACCTGCGGGAACACCCTGACCCGCCTTGCCCACAGCGGCCTGCTGCAACGCGGATTGAGGTCAATCCTCGCCTACCACGTGATCTTTCACTGGAACCGGGCCGGACTCCACACCAGCCAACAAACCCTCCTCGCCCACGCCGCCCGGCACGCCATCCTCGGCGCACCAACTCCGGCCGACTCCACATCCACCCGACGGAAGAACCCATCACGCCGACCAACCCCGAACATCGACATCGACCACGCCACAAGCCACTTCCCTCTCCTGCCACCCTCCCGCCCGAGTTGTCCACCGCTGCCGGAGCGCCTGCAAACCATCCGCAACCACGCACACGCCGCCACCACATCCGACGACCCCGACGAACGCGTCGACCGGGCCTGCAGCGCCTGGAACCTCACCGCCCTCATCGCCGCAGACGGCGGCCTCCCCGGCCTGGCCGCAGATCTGTGCCACCAACAGTTCGAATTGCTGCACACCGCCCGGCCGTTGCCCCCGCGGATCGCCATCGCAGCCCTTCAACCACTGATCAACCTCGCCCGCCTCCACGAACGCGGCAACCATCCCGAAGCCATGTACCGCCTACTCACCGGCATCGAGCACGGCCTGGAGCACGACGGCGCCCCGCCGATCCAAGACACCACCATCACCCTGGACGGACTCACCACCCCGCACGACACCGAGCCGGTCCGAGCCTGGTACCGGACCGTTCTGCTCCGAGACGGCACCCGAGCCTTGGCCGCCACCGGCGAATGGACCCGCGCCGCCGCGCACGCCGTCCTCCACGACCCCACGCCCGAACGCCTCCAAGCAGCCAGGCAGACACGGATCATCGCTCTCGCCACCGCAGGCAACCACACCGACGCCCTCGCGGTTCTCGACAACACCGACCCCGCCGACCACGACACTCCGATCGCCGCCGCCCTCCGCGCCATCGTCAACGCCGCGGCAGGGCACCCGCACCACGACGAACTCTCCAAACTCGTCGCCCAACTCTCGAACACCACGACCGGCAGGGGCGACAAGCCAGGCGAAGCCACGCTGCACAGCGTCCGCCTCGCCCACATCGCCGACGACCTCGGAGCCGGGCCAAACCGGATGGCCCCCTTGTGGACGCGCCTCGCCCGCCAAATCCTCGAAACCTCCGACGCCTACGCCGCGCAGGCCGCCCTCACCACGCGCACCTGCCGCGCGACCCTCACACCGACACACGTCACCGCACTCGACAACCTCGTCTGCCACGCCGGGATCAGTGGCCCACCCTTGCGGACCCTGGACGCCGTCGCCGCCTTGACCAGCTCCTTGAAGACCGCTGCTGCCGTCTTGATGGGCTGCGGGACCTCCTAGAGCCACGGTGCCGCCCACTTACGCCAATCCGGCTCTGGCACATCTGCGAGCGGCGAGGAGGGAATCGGACGCGTTATGCGGAACAACCCTCATCAAAAGGCAGTTGTTCCCGCGTACGAAGTCGCCGAGTGGTTGGAGGAGCATGCCGACTGGCGTCGCGGTGTGGCGAATGGACGGGGACGGGGCGCGGCGCTTGCGGCCCGTGATGATGCCGTTGGAGCAGGACCTCGAAGCGCTGGTCGAGACGGACCCGGACATCCTCGGGGAGCGGTTGCTGGTGATCGGCCGTCAGGTGCGCACCGCGCACGGCGGTGTGGTGGATCTGCTCGCGGTCGACGGCGAGGGCGCCGTCCACGTCATCGAACTGAAACGGGATCGCGGCGCCCGCGAAGTGGTCGCTCAGGTCCTGGACTACGCGTCGTGGGTCTCGTCCGCGTCGCACGCCGGGATCCTGCGGATCTTCGCGGACTACACCGACGCGATACGCCGCCCCCACTGCTTGATCTCCTCCTCGTCGACGACCGTGGCCATCGCCTTGGTCAACGTCGTCTCCAGGATGGCGGGCCACAGGTCGACGTACTCGGCGTCGGCGTGCCCGGCGATGTCCCAGTACCCGGTGTTCAGTTCGCGGATGCGCAAGGCGAACCTCGCGCGCCGCCGCATCACGCTTGGCACGAACAGCGGCGCCTTGGGCGCGCGCTCGCGGATCTCGGAGACCAGGGGCGCATCTCGTCGGCCGCCTGGGGGGCGGTGCTGCCGAGGCCGAGATCGTTCGTCCCCACCAGGAGGAAGACCGCGGGAGGTCTGGGTCGGTGTCCTCCGCGGGCTGCGGTGCGGCCGGGGTGAGCGGTCGGCCAATCCCGGCCTCGTCGAATTCGCAGGTAGCGGGCGGCGGCGGTCACGGAGACCCGGAAGCGATTCGCGGCGCGTCGCAGTGGCCAGTGATCGTCGACCCAGCGAGCCAGGTGCCAGGCGTCCGGTCTCGGTCAGGGGTGCCCTACGGTGGGGCATGAGGGCCTTTGGTCGTTCGAGTGTTGACTTCGCAATCCACACCCAACCCAAAAGGCCCTCACTCGTTCAGGATCACTGCACCGTGTCCGTCACCAGCCTCCGTGGGCAATACAGCCGGGTCCCGGGTGAGCCGATTCAACGCGGCCACACGTCCGGATCCCGGAACCCGAGCGCGGGTTCCGAGGGCCACCTACGGATACTTCGACATCGCGCCGCGCTGAAACGACGCACGGTCCGGCCACTGATCCAATGCGGCGAGTTCGCATCGCCGGGACACTGGCCGACGACCAGGACACGCAGGCTTCGTCGCCGAGCGGCCGGGCTACGTCGCGGGACTCGTCGTCGATGACACCGGCTTCGCCGAGAGGAGAAGGACGCCGCTTCCGCCGAAGTGCAGCCAGTGCCTGGCTTGTCCTCGTGGCCAGCGGTGTCGGGCCGGGTGCCCAGGCCCGGCTGTCAGGCCAGGAGCGCAGCATGCCGCCGCGCGGACTCGGCGACTCGCCCCAGCGACTGCCGCGCCGATTCCTCGGCCATCGGCACCAAGTCGGCCATGGAGGGAACGACAGTGGCCTTCGTCAGTTCGCGCGTGATGGTTTCGACCTGCAGGCCGAGGCCACCGCCCAGTACCTTCTCCAGGTAGTTGGTGTCGAACTCGAAGCCGGCTCGCGGCGTGCCGGCGCGGTAGGAGCCGCCGCGCGAGGCCGCGACCACAACGTGCTTGCCGGACGGGGCCACGCCCTCGCCGAAGGTTCGCCCCGCCAGGATGATCTGGTCCAGCCAGGCCTTCAGGGTCGAGGGGATCGTGAAGTTGTACATGGGAGCGCCGATGAGGACAACGTCGGCCTTCTCGAATTCGGCGATGAGCTCCTCGCGCAGTGCGGGAACGGACTCCGCGGTGACGGTGGCGGCGTCCAGGTGCGGCACGGGGGCGGCGGCCAGGTCGCGGTATATCACGCTGCCCTGCGGGTGCGCCTCCTCCCAGACTCTGCGAAACGCGTCGGTGAGTTGGCGGGAGGCGGAGGCCTCCAGCGGGAACAGGGACGAGTCGATGTGCAGCAGAACGGCCATGGGGGCGCTCCTGGGGATGGGCGCGCGGGGCGCGCGAATGCGGTGAAGCCGGCGAGTAGATGCCTCGGGCGGCGGTTTCGTACGCTGCTTACATTAGTATAGTAGCTTACTTTTCCGCAGCATATTCTCCGGCGGGTACTAGCATGGGCGCATGACAAAGGGGCAGCAGGGGGACGCGGGGCAGTGCACAGGAGCGGTCGGCGCGGTGGAAGGCGTCTTCGCCCTTCTCGGCAAGCGCTGGAACGGCGTCATCCTCGCCAGCCTGATGAAGGGTCCAGGCCGCTTCGCCGAACTCGGGCGCGCCGTCAGCGGAATCAGCGAGCGCATGCTCTCCGACCGCCTCGCCGAACTCGGCGACGCCGGCCTGGTGAACCGCGAGGTGGACCCCGGCCCGCCACTGCGCGTCACCTACCGCCTCACCCCCGCGGGAGAGGCACTGCGGCCGGCCCTGGAAGAGCTGGGCAGCTGGGCCGAGCAGTTCCTCGGGGCATCCGAGCAGGGCGGTTGCCCCACCATCCGGATGCCGAAAGTCGCGAATCCCCGAAACGCGTGACGGCCCCGAACAGCGCCGGCCAAAGCCGCATCAGGCATCGCTGTCCCCCATGACGACTCGTCCGCGCGAAACCCGGTGACTCCCGGCATCACCACCAATCTGATGCGCCCGAAGGAGTTCGATGCCCACGCCGACACCGGCGACATCTGCCACGGTTCCCTCGTCGCCCACGGCCAGCCGATGCGCCGCCTCCTCGAATCGGGCGCGGCCCGCGGCGA
>NZ_JBIBGL010000035.1:0-64785 GCF_042956465.1 Embleya sp. NPDC008237 | reverse complement strand
TCCTCCCCGTCATGGCCCTGTTCCTCCTCCTCCCCAAGGGCCGCACCAACACCCCGGCGGCGCAGGAGTCCCGGGAGACCACGGCCGCCGCCTGACCCACGAAGACGGTCGGCCCACCCCACCGCCGGCGGGCGGCGGGCGGCGGGCGGCGGGATGATCATGCGTGAGGAACCGGCCGATATCCTCTGATCCGCTTCCGCCGGGGAGCGCGGCACGTACACAGGGGGCATCCGCATGACGCAGCCGACCAGCGACGAGGGTCTGGCCGGGCAGTCGCTCGACGAGGGAGGCGCACGCACCGCGCGCTGGGCGTTCATCCGGACCGAGAGCGGCAGCGCGACCGTGTTGCTCGCCGCCACCCTGGTCGCCCTGGCCTGGGCGAACATCGGCCCCGACTCCTACGCATCGTTGTGGCACACCCACCTGTCGGTGCGGCTCGGCGACTCCGGTGTCTCCCTGGACCTGCGCGAATGGGTCAACAGCGGGCTGATGACGCTGTTCTTCTTCGTGGTCGGCCTGGAGGCCCGGCGCGAGTTCGACATGGGCGAGCTGCGCGAACGGCGCCGGTTGACCCTGCCGTTGCTGGCCGGCCTCAGCGGCATGGCGGTGCCGGTGTCGATCTACCTGGCGATCAACGCGGGCGAATCCTCGGTGCACGGCTGGGGTGCCGCGATGTCCACCGACACGGCCTTCGCGCTGGGCATGCTCGCACTGCTCGGCAGCCGCTTCCCCCGCAGGCTGCACACCTTCATCCTGACCGTCGCCGTGGTGGACGACTTCGTCGCCCTGGTGGTGATCGCGGTCGCCTACAGCGATCACATCGACGTGCCCGCGCTTCTGGTGGCGCTGGCGATGCTGGTGGTGATCGTGCTGGTGCGCACCGCGAAGGTGCGGCGCGGCAGTGCGTACGGCGTACTCGGCGTGATCACCTGGATCGCGGTGCTCAAGTCGGGCGTGGATCCGGTGGTGGTCGGCCTGGTGATGGGCCTGCTGACCTTCGCCTACCCGGCCTCGCGGATCGAATTGGAGCGGGCCACCGGGCTGTTCCGCTCGTTCCGCGAGCAGCCCACGCCGGAGTTGGAACGCACCGCCCGGCTGGGCATGGCGGCGGCCCTGTCGCCGAACGAGCGCCTACAGCGGATGTACCACCCGTGGACCGGCTACGTGATCGTGCCACTGTTCGCGCTGGCCAACGCCGGCATCACGCTCGACGCCGGGCTGGTCTCCCGGGCCTTCACCTCGCCGGTGACGCTGGGCATCCTGGTCGGTTACGTGGTGGGCAAGCCGTTGGGCATCATCGGCACCTCCGCGCTGACCACCCGGCTCAGTCGCGGTCGGCTGCGCCCGCCGGTCGGCTGGGGCGCCGTGGTCGGCGGCGGCGCGATCGCCGGGGTGGGCTTCACCGTGTCGCTGCTGATCGCCACGCTGGCCTTCGAGGGTGAGCGGCTCGACGAGGCCAAGGTGGGCGTGCTCAGCGCCGTGGTCTGCTCGTTCGTGGTGACCTGGCTGGTCTCGGTGGCGATCGCCGCGATGCCGCGCCCGGCCCGCTCCCGGGCACTGCTGGGCACCGCCCAGAGCCTGGTCGACCTGGCCGTGCCGGTGGACCCCGAGCGCGACCACATCCGCGGTCCGATCGACGCCCCGGTGACGCTGGTGGAGTACGGCGACTTCGAATGCCCCTACTGCGGTCTGGCCGAGCCGGTGGTGCGCGAACTGCTCGCCGACTTCGGCGACGTGCGCTACGTGTGGCGCCACCTGCCGCTGCCGGACGTGCATCCGCGAGCCCGACTGGCCGCGATCGCCGCCGAGGCGGCGGCCGAGCAGGGCGCGTTCTGGGAGATGCTCGACCATCTCCTTGGGAACCAGGACGCGCTCAAGCCCGGCGATCTGCTCGCCCACGCAAAGGCGCTGGGACTGGACGTGGAGGAGTTCCGGATCGCGCTGCGCACCCATCGCGGCGCCGACCGGGTGACGGAGGACGAGGAGTCGGCCGACCTGAGCGGGGTCTCCGGCACTCCGACGTTCTTCGTCAACGGCCGCCGCCACCACGGCCCGTACGACATCGACGGACTCACCGCCGCCGTGCACGCGGCCAAGGAGCGCGCGCTGATGGACCGCTGAGCGGGCCGGTCGGTCGGCGGCAGGACCGCACCGCCGGGACCTCCCCGCCCGAACCGATCAACCGCCGTGGGTACGCCGTGACTTCACACCACCGAGCGCTCGCATCGGCCCGTCGCCGGTCCGACGGACCGTCGTGCTGCCCGGATCCGGGCACTCCTGCGGGTGGTGCTTCGTTGGCACGGCAAGTTCCTTTGGTGCCTTGACGATTACGCTTCGGGGTTCCTAGGGTGCGGTGAGTAGTCGACCTCCGGAAAGGTTGGTTCACGATGCTCGGTCAGTCCGTCTTATCCGATCGACGGTTCGTGTCATGACGGTGGGGCCCGACACACTCACGGCCCTGCTGAAGGGCAAGGACGTTCTTCCGGCGGGCTGGGAATCGGTGTTCGGCATGGTGGCCCGCGAGGACTTCGTGCCCGCCCGGATCTGGCCGGACGACAGCGACGCGCCGTTGGACCGCGATCGCGATCCGGAGGCCTGGCGCCGGGCGGTCTATTCGGATCGGGCGCTGGTGACCCAGTGGGACGACGGCCGGCACACCGGCGCCGCCGCCGGGCGGCTGGCCACCTCGTCGGCCTCCACGCCGTCCACCCTCGCGGAGATGCTCTACGACCTGGACGCGGCGCCGGGCATGCGGGTGTTGGAGGTCGGCACCGGGACCGGCTACAGCGCCGGCCTGCTGGCGGCGCGCGGCTGCCGGGTGACCTCGATCGAGGTCGACCCGCAACTGGCCCGCCGCGCACGGGAGAACCTGGCCGCAGCCGGATTCGGCAACTTCGTCGAGGTGGTCACCGGCGACGGCACGCTCGGCCACCCGGCGGGCAGCCCGTACGAACGCATCCAAGTCACCGCGGGAGTCCGGCGCGTGCCGTCGGCGTGGGTCGAACAGGCCGCGCCGGGCGCGGTGATCGTGCTCCCGTGGGGCACCGACTACGGCAGCGGCGACTGCGCGCTGCGCCTGGTCGTCGACCCGGATCGCCGCACCGCCAGCGGCCCGTTCACCCTGGCCACCGCGTTCATGAAGCTGCGCGCGCATCACCCGCACTGGGGCCGCTACGGCGGCGCCGCGCTCCCCGAGGACTGGGCCGCCTACGCGCATCCGACCACCACCACACTCGGCTACGACGACGTGGTGGGCGGCCCGTTCGACCCGGTGGCCCTGGTGCTGGGCCTGTGTGTGCCCGATTGCCTGGCCCGCCCGGTGTTGCACGGCGCGCTCGGCGGCACGCTGTGGCTCTACGGCGCCGACACGGGGCACGGCCACTCGATCGCCGCCGCCCACTTCGCCGTCGGCGAGCCGCCGACGATTCGCCAATCCGGCCCCCGCCGGTTGTGGGACGAGGTCGAGGCGACCTGGTACTGGTGGCATTCCCAGGGCCGTCCCACCATTCACGACTTCGGCCTCACCGTACGCCTCGCCGACGACGACACGGTCGAGCAACAACCCTGGTACCGCACCCCCGACCATCCGCTCGTCGCGCCGGCCCACGAGTGGACACCGCCCCCGAGCGAGTGACCCGACTCGGCACACCCGGCGCCGCCGCGCCGGGGGCGATCGGGACCTGTCGCGGATCAGGCCCGCGGGAAGCCGGCGTCGGCGAGCCAGGTCAGCGAGGCGTCCGCGATGTCGGGCCAACCGTGGTCGACGATCAGCGAGTGGCCGCGGTTGTCGAAACAGCGATATTCGGTGGTGGCACGGGACTTGCCGTATCGCTTGAAGGTGGCGCGGGTCAGCACGTCCGGCACGGTGTGGTCCAGCTTCCCGGACAGCAGCAGGAGCGGTCCGCGGGACTGGTTCTCGGTGGCCACCCGCGCGGCCGAGTTCGGGGTGAGGTTGCCCAGCGCCAACTGGAAGAGCGGCCGGGCCGGGCTGGGGATCGTCCACGCCGCGAACAGGTCCTCGGACTCCTTGCGGGAGACGGCGTTGGCGAAGGCGTAGCGGAACCGGTCCTGATTCAGCGACACCGCGCGCTTGGTGTTGGCGGGATTGCGCAGGAACGGGAACGTCGACTTCGCCTGGGCCGGACCGACCGCCTTGACCCCCTTGATCTGGCCGGGACAGATCGCCACCGCCGCTGCGGCGAGCCCCTCGCCCAACAACCGCTGGGCGATGAAGCCGCCGACGGAGTGACCGACCAGGACGGGCGGGGAGGGCAGCTCGCGGATCACCCGGACGTGCGCCTCGGCGATCTCCGCGAGACCGACGCCGCCCTGCTCCTCCGGCTGTCGGCGGGCCGCCAGGACGGTGGCGGGAACACCGGGCCACTCCGGCATCAGCGGTTCGTATCCCGCGTCGCGAAACCGCTCGGCCCAGGCTCGCCAACTGGTCGAATGCAGCCACAGGCCATGGATGAACACGACGGGTGTGCGCTTGGTTGTCATGCGTCGCCTCGCTCGCGAATGGTCTCGATCCGGGGATCGCCGCGGAGACGACCTTCGTGGCGGGCAGCGGTGCAACCGACGCCGCTCGGCCCCGCCGGTCGCGCCTGCGACCGGGCCACACGAAGATCCTTTACCGCCACTGTGTCACCACCGCCGCCCGATCGCGCGCCGAAACCGGTCCCGCCGGGTCGGGCACGCGGTCTCGCGGCCGGTGCGCGCGACCGACGTACGGCGAACGGGCCCTACCGCCCGACCCGTTGCGTCCGGGCCGCTGCCCGTGCCCGGCCCGGTCGGGTGCGGTGATGGGGGGCAACGGACGCCGATGGGCTTGATGTATGGTTTCTACAGATGTGTAGAAGCCTGGTTTCGACGGATTCGACTCGGACGAGACCGCTCCGTCGCCTGTGGATCAGGGGTGGAACTGTGCCGAATGATCATCGAGAGCGGTCCACGGCCGACGGCCCGGAGACCACGTGGGTGCAAGCTCCTCCGGAGGAGGAGATCCGCCGCGTCTACGAGCCGGTGGAAATCCGTAATCGCGACGGCAGTTGGGCGCTCGGGCGAATCAACGCCCGGTGGCACGGCGATCGTGGGCAGGACTGGTGCCGCCTGCGGATCGTGGGCAGCGATCGCCCGGCCCGCTGGGTCCCGTTCGATCCGGACGTGTTCGTCGAATTGCAGATCGACGGAACCTGACGCCGCCCCTCTCCTCGACACTCGGCGGTGGCCGGCTCCCGGCGACGGCCCGGTTGCGACGCCGCGTAGGCTCGGATGCCTTCGAGACGGCAGCAGAGGAGAAGGTCGTGTCCGACGAACCACGGGCCTTCCCGGCCACGGGCCGGCGGGTGTTGGTCACCGGTGCCGCGCGGGGTCTGGGACGCGCGATCGCCCTGGCGTTCGCGGCGCAGGGTGACCGGGTGGCCGTGCACTACGGGTCGCGGCGGGAGGAAGCCGAGACCACGGTGGCCGATCTGGCGGGCCGAGGCCACGTGTCGGTCGGCGCGGATGTCGCCGAACCGGACGAGGTGGAGCGGCTGGTGGCCGAGGCGGAGAAGGCGCTGGGCGGGATCGATGTCCTGGTCAACAACGCCGCGGTGAACACGCCGCACCCGCCCGTCGACACCGGGTATGCCGAGTGGGTCGCGGCCTGGCAGCGGCACGTCGCGGTGAACCTGGTCGGCGCCGCCGGGCTGAGCCACCTCGTCGCCCGCGGGATGATCACGCGTGGCACCGGCGGGCGGATCGTCAACGTCGGCTCACGCGGCGCGTTCCGTGGTGAACCGGATCATCCGGCCTACGGTGCGACCAAGGCCGGCCTGCACGCACTCGGTCAGTCCCTGGCGGTGGCCCTCGCCCCGCACCGGATCGCGGTCGCCTCGATTGCTCCCGGCTTCATCGACACCGACCGGGTGGCGCACCGCCTGTCCGGTGCGGAGGGCGCCGCCATTCGGGCCCAGAGCCCGTTCGGCCGGGTCGCCGATCCCGCCGAGATCGCGGCGGCCGTCGTGTGGCTGGCCTCCCCGGACGCGGAATGGGCCTCCGGCACCATCCTCGACCTCAACGGCGCTTCCCATCTGCGCACCTGACCCGCCGCACGGAGGGATCGAGGGGCCGAGCACCCGAGCCCGAAGCGGCCCGACCCGGCCGCCGGGCCGGTGGACGGTAGGCGGGGGCGGCCGGGCTGCCGCTCATCGAGGACAGGCCCCGGCCCTCCTCGACGGCGGTGGCGGACAGCCGCGCAACCGCATCGATCGCGGCGGTACCGGCCATCGGCGGTACCGCCGCGATCCGCAGCGCCGGTGTGCGGTCAGCGACCCTGGAGGGCCTTGACGTTGTTGCCGAAGGACCAGTTCTTGGAGCCGTCCCAGTTCAGCGACCAGGTCATCAGGCCCTTGAGGCCGCCGCTGTAGCGGTTCCATGCCTGGGCGACCTGAGACGGCGTCATGTAGCCGCCGCCCGCGCCCGGTTGCGCGGGCAGCCCGGGAACCTGCTTGTCGAGGGGCACCTTGATCGTGGTGCCCTGCACGACCAGCCCGCGGTTGAGGCAGTCCGTCTGCGCGGTGAAGCCGGCGACCGTGCCGGCGGAGTACGAGTCGCCCGAGCAGCCGTACATGTTGCCGTTGTAGTACTGCATGTTCAGCCACCACAGCCGACCGTTGTCCGCGTACTTCTTCACGATCGGCAGGTACGCGCCCCAGATCGAGCCGTAGACCACGCTGCCGCCGGTGACATAGGCCGTCTCGGGGGCCATGGTCAGGCCGAAGTTGCTCGGCATCTGGGCGAGGATGCCGTCGATGATGTGCACCAGGTTGGCCTGCGAGGTGGACAGTGTGTTGATGTTGCCGCCGCCGACCAGGCCGGTCTCGATGTCGATGTCGATGCCGTCGAAGTTGTAGGTCTTGAGGATCGGCACGATGGTCGCGATGAACCGGTCCGCGACGGCGCGGGAGTTGAGGTCGATGCCGGCCGCCGCCCCGCCGATGGACATCAGGATGGTGGCGCCGGCCTCCTTGGCCTGACACATCTCGGTAGGCGTGGCGACCTTGACGGTCGAGTCCATCCCGTCCTGCCACAGCGCGGTGCCGTCGCCGAGGATGACCGGGAAGGCGGCGTTGAGCACGTTGTAGCCGTGTGCGGCGATCCGCGAGTCGGTGATCGGGGTCCAGCCGAACGGCGGGTGCACACCGTTCACCGCACCGTCCCAGTTCTCCCAGTAGCCCTGGAGCACCTTGCCCGCGGGCTTCGACTTGACCGCGCAGGTGCTGCCCACCGGCGCGCTCGCGCGCTTCGTCGAAGGCGAAGTACGGTTCGTGTCGGCGTTGTTCGGTGCGGCCGCGACCGACCCGGCAACGGTGAAGGCGACCGCGAGGGCGGCCCCCAGAAGGCGTGACGTGCGACCCATCATGCTCGATTCCCTTTCGGCACTTCGAGCACGACCGGGCACGGAAGGAACGTCCTGCGTGGCACGCCTGCCTCCCGGGCGGGGACGGGCCCGGAGATTCACGTGGTGCGATTGCCACGACCGTAAAGTGGTCCAGACCTTACGGTCAATAGGTCTGGACCACTGGCAAAGTCCGGCAAATGCCGCCGGGCCCGAAGACAGCCCCTCCGAGGTCGAAGTCGAGTCCACCGGGGTGTTGCGCACTCCCATCGTCGGCAGGGGTGTCGGTCACTCTCGAACGCTACCGTGCGTCGACCGAGTCGACACAGTGTTGACCACTTCGACAACACGTCGATACGGTGACCGGGCCACCACTACCCGGTAGGCGTGTGCGCCGGCCGACCCCGGGTGTCGTACGCATGGTCCGGTCTCGGACGACCCGCACGCGTCCGATCGCGAAATGGGGACTGGCATGGCCTCGGAACACGTCGACGTCCTGATCGTCGGCGCCGGCCTCTCCGGCATCGGCGCCGCCTGTCACCTGCGGCAGCGTGCACCGGGCAAGTCGGTGCTGATCCTGGAGGGCCGCGACGCGATCGGCGGAACCTGGGACCTGTTCCGCTATCCCGGGATCCGCTCGGACTCGGACATGCACACCCTGGGCTACTCGTTCCGACCGTGGACCGCCGCCGAGTCGATCGCCGAAGGCGCGGCGATCCGGGACTACATCCGCGACACCGCACGCGAGCACGGCGTGGACCGGATGGTGCGCTTCGGCCACCGGGTGGTCGAGGCCGAGTGGTCCGCCGAGACGGCCCGCTGGACCGTCCGGGCCCTTCGTACGCCCTCGGGCACCGAGCCTGCCACGGACCCGGCCGGCGGCGACGCCGAAAGCGTGGAACTGACCTGCTCGTTCCTGTTCGGATGCACCGGCTACTTCCGCTACGACCAGGGCTACACACCCGAGTTCCCCGGCATCGAGAACTTCGCCGGCCCGGTGGTGCACCCCCAGGCGTGGCCCGAGGATCTGGACCACGCCGACCGAAGGATCGTGGTGATCGGCAGCGGCGCGACCGCCGTCACCCTGGTCCCCGCGCTGGCCCGCACGGCCGCGCACGTGACCATGCTCCAGCGCTCGCCCGGCTACGTGATGGCGCTGCCCGCGCGCGACGCGCTGGCCGCGCGGCTGCGCCGGGTGTTGCCGGACCGGACGGCGTATTCGCTGATCCGGGCCAAGAACATCGGCATGGCCATGCTCGCCTTCCACGTCTCACGCCGAGCGCCCGCGCTGATGAAGTCGCTGCTGCGCAGGCGGGCGATCCGCCGACTGCCCGAAGGCTACGACGTGGACACCCACTTCGCGCCCCGCTACGACCCGTGGGACCAGCGCATGTGCTTCGTCCCCGACGGCGACCTGTTCACCGCCCTGCACGGCGAGCGCGCCTCGATCGTCACCGACACGATCGCCGGCTTCACCCGGACCGGCGTGCTCCTGGAGTCCGGCGCCGAACTGCCCGCCGACATCGTGGTGTCCGCGACCGGGCTGAACCTGCTCGCCCTCGGCGGCATGACGCTGCGTGTGGACGGGACACCGGTCGAACCGTCCCGGACGGTGGCCTACAAGGGCATGATGCTCTCCGGGGTGCCCAACTTCGCGCTCACGATCGGCTATTCCAACGCGTCCTGGACGCTCAAGTGCGACCTGGTCGGCGAGTACGTATGCCGACTGCTGAACCACATGGACGCACACGGCTACCAGGTGTGCACGCCGCAGGCCCCCGCGGCCGACGCGCCGCTGGAGCCGCTGATCGACCTCAAGTCCGGCTATGTACAGCGCGGTACCGCGTTGTTGCCCAAACAGGGGCCGACCACCCCTTGGCGGCTGCACCAGAACTATCCGCGCGACGTGCTGATGCTCCGACACGGCTCCCTCCGGGACCGGGGAATGCGCTTCGGGCGCAGATCGGACCGGCCGAGTCCGGTACCGAGCGGGACCGACTGAGTCGGGCCCGGACGAAACGGACCGGCCGAGTCCGGTGGCCGGCGGCACCGACTGAATCGGGCCCGAATGAACGGGTGGTCGGCGGCCGTGCGCTCGCGAGCCGGTCAGGCCCGCGCGGCGACCTCGCTCAGGTAGGCGTTCGTCCGCTCCGGCTCGTACAGGAAGTTCTCGAAGTCGGCCGGTGTGTCGATGGCCCGGGCCACCCGGTCGGCGACCTCCTGATGCTCGTTGCCGGCCGCGAGGAGCCGCACCACGTGCTCGGGCGGCGGCGCGAGCAGCGCGGTGGTGAACTTCACCGAGTGCCGGGCGTACGCCCAGAATCGCTCGAAGGTCTCCTGCATCCAGTCCCGGTCGAACGGCTTGTCGCCGTGCTCGACGATCGCGGCCAGGTACACCGCCGCCGCACGGGCCGCGCTGTTCGCGCCCTGGCCGGTGATCGGGTCGTTCGCCACCACCACGTCGGCGATGCCCAAGGCAAGCCCGCCCGAAGGCAGTTCGGCGACCGGGCGGCGCACCACGGGGGTGAACGCGCCGCTGAGCACGCCCAGCGCGTCGGTCAACTCGGCCGCCCGGGTGCGCTCGTAGTCCCAGGGCGCGTGGGTGCGGATCAACTCCAGGGTGGACCCCCAGTGTTCCAGCGGATCGCGGACACCGGTGAAGCGGTCGAACGGCCCGCCCGGTATCGCCTCGACCAGGATGATCTCGCACGGCCCGGACAGGGTGAGCCCGGGCAGGTAGTACAACTCGCCCAAGCCGGGAATCACGTTCAGATGGACCGCCTGCCGGCCGACCTCCGGGCGGGGCGTGACGCCGTGCACGTAGGACACGGCCAGGTGCCGCTGCGGCACGGTGTGCACCGAGCGCTCGTGGTCGCGGTCGAACATGGTGACCAGTTCGCCCTTGCCCGCCGCGACGATCACCAGGTCGTAGTGCCGGCTGTACCAGTCGATGTCGCCGACCGAGACCGGGTGCAACACCACGTGGCCGCCCCGGCGGGCGAACAGGTCCAGCCACGCGGACATCTTCACCCGCTGGTCGACCGACTCGGACCCGCCCATGTCGCCGAGCCAGTCCACGAACGGCACGCCGTCCGGCCCGGGGATGGTGAATCCGGTCTGCGGCAGCTTGGGCACCTGCTCGTCCCACAGGTCCAGCCCCTGGGCGGCCTCCAGGGCCAGTTGCGAGGGGAACATCATCTGCGTCGAACTGACCCGGCCGGCCCGGATCTCCTCCGGCGTCCGCTCGGTCATCACGGTGACGTCGTAGCCACGGTCCTGGAGCCCCAGCGCGAGCTGAAGCCCGGAGTGGCCGGCACCGACGACGAGGATCCTGCGCACGGATGACGCTCCTTCCGGTTCACGGTCGAATGCATGCTATGACCACGCATCGTGCCGGTCGGCGGGAGCCCTCTGTACCGCCGCGGCCGGGACCGCCGCCACCGCCTGGCCGATTGCGGCGCGGCGCAGGACAGGCGCGCAGGGCAGGCGGCGAAGTGCGGTCGGCGGGTCGGTCAGGGTTGCGGAGTCGGGAGCAGGTAGGAACGACTGGCGCGGCGGTCGGCGATCCGGACCAGGGCTTCCAGGAAGGCGAGTCGGAAGGGCCCCATGCCCGGCGCGTCGCGCAGCCGCAGTACCCGCTCGGTCCAGGCCGTCGGCGGGCCCGCCATGCCGGTCCGGGGGCCGAGCCGGGGGCCGACCCGCGCGCCGGCCGGGCCGGTTGCTCGGTCGCCGGGCGCGACGCCGGTCCCCGGATCGGCTGCGGTTCGACCGCGGAGGCCGTCCCCGCCGCCGTCGGCGAAGAGCACCGTCGGATCCAGCACGATCGCCGGCACCCACCGGTCGCCGGGCAACTCCACCGGGCCCAACCGGTCCCCCGCCTCGACGCCGAGCACCCGTGGCACGGCCCGCCCGGCCTCGTCCGGCATGGGCCGCACCGACACCCGGACCTGCCCGTGGTGCGCGGCGACCAGGTACGTGATCAGTTCGGCGTCGGCCGCGTCGTGCAGCAGGTGCACGTCCGGGTGCAAAAGGGCGAGTGCGGAGACCAGTTCGTGGCGGAAGTGCGCGCGCGAGTGCCGACCCCGGTCGTGACCCGATTTCGCCCAGGGGCCCGGGCCCGGGGGTTCGGCGCCCGGTGGGCAGTCGTCGCACAACATCGCCTGGAACGCGTCGTGCGCCTTGCCCAGGTCGTGGTACCGCCCGGCGACGGCCGCCGACTCGACCAGGTGCCCGGGGATCACGAAGCCGGTCTCGGCCAACTCCAGGGCCACCACCCGCACATCACGCTCGACGTCGGCCAGGTGTCGGGGCAGGTCGACCCAGCCCTGCCCGCACGCCGGCGTCGGCGCCTCGGCCGCGCTCGGCGCCTCGTCGAGCGGGACGACCGGCACCGGGCCGGCGTGCCGCACCCCCCAGCCCGACGCCACGTCGTAGCAACCGACCGCGGCGTCGGCCAGCACCACCGCCCCGGGCCGAAGGTCGTTCGCGGTCAACGGCCGGCAGCCGCCGGCCCGATCGAAGGTCCACCACCGGTCCGGCCGTCGGGCCCACGCGACGGCCACCTCGGTCGCCGGCGCCGGGCACATCTCCACCCGGCGCGGGTACGGTTCGCGTTCCTCGGGGCGGCCGTTCGGCCAGTGTCGCCAGGTCACCGCAACGTGCGGATCGGCATCGTCGCGGGTCCATCGGGCCACCTCTTCGGCACCCTCGACCGCCTCGGACTCGACGCCCGGCAGGGTGTCGAACAGCCGCAACAGGTCCGCCCGCCGCAACACGTGCCGCACCGGGGTGTCGGTGCCCATCGGCGTCCGGGCCAATCGGGTACCGGTCACCGCGCACCCCTCCAGGCCGATCAGCGCCCGTGCCGCCCGGCGCAGTTCCGGCTCCGAGTACGGCGCGTGGTGCGTCCCGGTGGACCCGTCGGTCGGCGGCCACACCCACAGCAGTCGCGCGTCCGGCTCGCGGCCGTCCCGGTTGCATCGCCCGGCCCGCTGTACCAGGGCCGGCCACGCGGCCACCTCGGTGAGCAGCACCCGCGCGGTGATCTCGACGCCGACCTCCACGACCTGGGTGGCCACCACGATCTGTCCTGGCGCACCCGGCTCCCGGGTCGATCGTTCGACCAGGGCGGCGCGTTCGGGCGGGCGAAGCAACGCGTGCAGGCCCAGCAGTTCGGGCGCGGCTGCCCGGCCGGGCAACATTCGCTCCAGCGCTGCCCGGATGGCGCAGGCCCGTTCGTCCGTGTTCACGATCGCGAGCGTGCGCGTTCCGGGACGGTGTCGGCGCAGCAGTTCGGCCGCCACCGCGGCCGGGTAGGACTCGGCGTCGGTGGGCATGGCGGCGAACTCGACGGTGCGCGCCGCATCCAGCCGCCGGGCCAGCTCGGCGCCGATCGGCAGGTCGAGCGCGTTCACCACCCGGGCGACCGTCGGATGGTCGGGGGTGCCCAGTCGGGTCGGATCGGCGAGCGCCGACATCCACATCGTCGCCGAGCCACCCACCGTCCCCAATTCGTCGCGCAGGCCCTGGAGTTGGGCCGAGGTCTCCAGCCCCGGCCCCATCAGGTGCGGCTCGTCGAAGACGAACTGGGTACCGGCGTGCAGCAATCCGAAGGACAGCGGCCAGGACGCCCGACCTTCGCCGTGCCCGCGCATCAGCAGCCGGGACAACACCACGTCCTGGGTGCCGACGAGGACGGCCGGCCGTGCTGGCCGCACCTGCCAGTCGTCCGCCTCGCGTTCGGCGCCGGCGGACAGCACGTGCACGTCCACGTCGGCGCCGTGGCCGAGCCGCTGGATCCACTCGACGACGAGGCGATGGGTGTACTCGGTCGACGAACGCAGCGGCAGCACGTAGACCAACCGGCCGGGCGTGGCCCGGCGCACCGCGCGCTTGGGATGCGCCAACCGCCGCCACAACCAGGGCAGTACGGCCGCGACCGTCTTCCCACAGCCGGTCGGCGCGCACAACACCTGCG
This sequence comes from Embleya sp. NPDC008237, assembly GCF_042956465.1. Taxonomy (NCBI): domain Bacteria; kingdom Bacillati; phylum Actinomycetota; class Actinomycetes; order Kitasatosporales; family Streptomycetaceae; genus Embleya; species Embleya sp. NPDC008237. The sequence continues at coordinate 51,427 of NZ_JBIBGL010000035.1, read as the reverse complement.
GCAACTCGTCCCGGGCCAGCGTCTCCTGGTACGCATACGGCGGCGATCCCGTCGCCGTACGCACGAATTCGACGAACGAACGCTCGGCCATCCGGTACCCCCGCACCCCGACGCCCGGCACGCAGCCGGACACCGAGCATCCTGCCGGCCCGTACCGCCATCGGCCGGCATATCCCCCGATCCGACCGCGCGGATACGATCCGCGCCCGGGCCTGCGCCGGGCCGTGACAGCCGGGCGAACCGGGCGAATCCGCCCGGTGCGAACTCTCCCGGGACCGCCGCGGCGTCCCCCGAGCGCGCCGGATCCGTCGCCTATGGTGGGAGTCATGGAGAGTCTGCCGGAGCACATATCCGAGAACGTCAACCCGTTGCGCGCGCTTTCGCTCGACGTGCTGCGGCAACGCACCAGCGAGAAGTGGCGGGCCTACCCGGAGGACGTGCTCCCGGTGTGGGTGGCCGAGATGGACGTCCCGCTGGCCGAGCCGATCGCCCGGGCGATCATCGACGCGGTCCGCCTGGGCGACACCGGCTACGCCTCGGGCACCGGCTACGCCCGGGCTCTGGCCGACTTCGCGGCCAAGCGCTGGAACTGGCACACCCTCGCGGTGGAGCGCACCGCGATCGTGCCGGACGTGATGCTCGGCGTGGTGGAGATGCTCAAGCTGGTCACCGACCCCGGCGGCCGGGTGATCGTCAACTCTCCGGTGTACCCGCCATTCTTCATGTTCGTCACGCACATGGACCGGCAGATCGTCGAAGCCCCGCTCGGCGCGGATCACCGGATCGACCTCGACGTCCTGGAGACCGCGTTCCGCACCACGACCGCGACCGGCGAGCGGGTCGCCTACCTGCTGTGCAGCCCGCACAACCCGACCGGCACCGTGCATACCGAGGCGGAACTGGCCGCCGTGGCCGCGCTGGCCGCCGAGTACGGGGTGCGCGTGGTGGTGGACGAGATCCACGCGCCGCTCGCCCCGCCGGACGTGTTCGTGCCCTACCTGCGCGTACCCGGCGCCGCGAACGGCCTGTCGCTGATGTCCGCGTCCAAGGGCTGGAACCTGGCCGGCCTCAAGGCCGCCCTCGCCGTGGCCGGCCCGGGGGCCGCCGACGACCTGGCCCGGCTGCCCGTGGAGGTGGCGGACGGCCCCAGCCACGTCGGGGTGATCGCGCACACCGCGGCCCTGCGCGACGGCGCGGCGTGGCTGGACGCGCTCCTGGCCGGGCTCGCCGAGAACCGGCGGCTGCTGGCCCGACTGCTCGCCGAGCAGTTGCCGAGCGTGCGCTACACCCCGGCCGAGAGCACCTATCTGGCCTGGCTGGACTGCCGCGAACTGGGCCTGGGCGACAGCCCGGCGACACACTTCCTCGACCGGGGCCGGGTCGCGCTGACCTGCGGCACCGGCTTCGGCACCGGCGGTGCGGGACACGCCCGATTCAATCTGGCCACCCACCCCGACATCGTCGCCGAGGCGGTCCGGCGGATGGCCGCCTCGATCTGATCCGCGGGCGATCGTCGCGGGTGCGGCGGGGTGCGGCGGGGTGCGGCGGGGCGGTCTGCTCGGCCGGCGGTGCCGAGGCCGCGCGGTCGGTGCGGTGGGCGCGGTGGGCGCGCGGTCGGTTCGGTGGGCGCGCGGTCGGTGCGCCGGCCCTGCCCGGCTGCGGTGGGTGCTTCACCGCGGCGGGGGCGCGGTCACTGTGGTGGGCGTGGCCGTGCCGCGTGCTCCAGGGCATGCAGGAGGTGGACGGCGGACGCGTCGGCGTAATCGTGGCGCAGCGCCCACAGCGCGACCTCGGTGGGGAACTGCACGTCGGCGAAGGCGATGACCACGACGCTGCCGTCCAGGAACAGCCGGCTGCGTGCGCTGCCCAGGTCTATCCAGGTCTCCGCGACCGCGAGCGCGGCGTCCTCGTCCGCGCACGGCAGACACGCGAAGCGGCCGTCGAGCAGGCCGGCGGGCAGGATCGACGCGGCGTGCCGGACCTGGGCGAGGTGCTCGTCGAACGCGCGCCGGTGCTCGTGCGCGGGCCATGGCAGGCGGGAGCGCCACAGCAGGCACGTACACCACGCGAGTACCGGCGCGATGTCCGGTTCGGCGTCGGCGTCGGGGTCGCCGGCCCGGTCGGGATGCCCTGCCCGGTCGGGATGTCCGGCCCGGTCGGGATGTCCGGCCCGGTCGGGGTGCGGTTCGGTGCGCAGTTCGTGTGCGGCCCGGATCCGCGCATCCGGCGTGTCGGAGTCCGCCGGTCGATTCGGTTCTTCCTCGCTCAACGATCCGCTTCCGTTCTCGATGATCCGCCCACCCCGCAGAACAGCACGGTAGTCCAACCACCCGGCTCGCGGGGGACGGGCGCGGCGCGCGGCCTGGTGCAACCCGGTCGGTGCGGTGAGGTGCACCGCGACCGCGCACCCCATCGGGCCCACCGGGCCCACCGGACCGAAGAGGCCGCGCATCCGAGCCGCACAGCCGCATCCGATTCCGGGCAAGCTCCGCCGCATCCGATTCGGGGCGAACTCCGCCGCACCCGACCGTCGTTGCCCGATATGAATTGACTGCGATTTTGCGCGGGATATCTTTTGGAATTAACCCGGATCCGATATGATGGCGAAAAGCCATTGGATTTCTCGCTAATATCGTCCGGACGAACGCCTTTCGATCGCGGACCGTGCCGACCGCACGCGAACCGCCGGCGTTCCCCTCCCGACGAGATCTGCGAGGAATCCCGTGTGCCATGAATTCGACGCCGTCCCACCCACCCACGGACGTACGGCAACCGAGCCGGCCGCGGCCGGCCCACTGACGCTGACCTCGGCCGACGGCACCGAGTTCGGCGCCTTCCTGGCCGTCCCGGAACGGCCGTCGGGGGTCGGGGTCGTGGTACTTCCCGACAATCGGGGCCTGTCCGGCTTCTATACGGCGGTGTGCGGCCGACTCGCCGAACAGGGCCATACCGCACTCACCCCGGACTATTTCGGCCGTACGGCGGGCGCCGAATACGGCGACCGCACCGCGGATTTCGCCACAATCGAGAACCTCATGCCGCACCTGACCCGACTGACCGCGGCCGGCCTCGACGCGGACATCATCGCGGCAGCGGATCGACTTCGCACCGAAGGCGCGCGGGCAATCGTCACACTCGGGTTCTGCTTCGGCGGACGCCAGGCGTTCCGTACCGCCGCGCCGCGATTCGGCACCGCCGGAGCGATCGGTTTCTACGGATTCCCCGGCACCCTCGAAGGTGCACCGGGACCGACCCGCCTCGCCGCCGAACTCACCGCTCCCGTACTCGGGTTGTGGGGCGGGGCGGACCCGTACATCCCGGCGGAGGCCGTCGCCGAGTTCGACGCGGCGCTGACCGACGCCGACTGCCCGCACGAGTTCGTCACGTACCCGGACGCACCGCACGGCTTCTTCGAACTCGGCGCCGACGAGTCGCGGTTCGCGGCGGCCTGCGCCGATGCCTGGCATCGGGTGCTGAACTTCCTGGCCCCACACGCGAATCGACCCGCCGCCTGAGCCCGGCGGGAGGTACCCCGCGGGAGGCACCGGGGCGCGGGCCGAACTTCCCGGTTCACACGCGAATCGGCCCGCGTTCCGAGTCCGCGCTCCGAGTCCGCGTTCCGAGTCCGCGCTCCGAGTCCGCGGCACGTTCCGAGTGTGCCCGGCGGGCCGGCGAACATCGAACTGTTGACGTTTTGGTCCAGACCAATTACCTTCCAATAGGCGTTTTGGTCCAGACCAATTCGCCAAGCGACTGCTTCCTGGTCGCGGTCGATGTCCCCATTCGCCGACCGTGATCACCCCGGTGAGGCGCGCGCGTGCACGGTTCCGTACCGCCCTGTTCCACGCACACAGGGAGAGAGCCATGTCCCCTCACAAGCGCAGATTCCGCAGCAGATTCCACAACGGTTTCCGGAGCCGGGCCCTCGCCCTGCTCGCCGTCCTCGTCCTGCCCCTGGCCGTACTCACCGGCCTGAACGCCGGCGCCGCACAGGCCGCCGGGAAGCTCACCGCGACGTTCTCCATCCAGGACAACGGCTCGTGGTGGAAGGGCACTTACGTCGTCCACAACGGCGGCACCGCCGCGGTGACCGGCTGGCAACTGGAGTTCGACCTGCCTGCCGGCGTCACCGTGACCGGCAACTACTACGGCGACGCCACGGTGACCGGCAGCCATGTCTCGGTCAAGAACGCCTACTACAACGGGACCGTCGCGGCGGGCGGCAGCACCGACCCGTTCAGCTACTGGTTCGTCGGCAACGGCCCGGCCGGGCCGCCCACGCACTGCACCGTCAACGGCGACAAGTGCGACGGCTCGCCCGACGTACCGCCCTCCGCACCCGGCGCCCCGCACGCCACCACCGTGACCGCCCACTCGATCGCGCTCGGCTGGACCGCCGCGACCGGCGGCGACTACCCGGTGGCCGGCTACGAGGTGGTCTCGGGCGGCGCCACCGTCGCCAGCGTACCGACCGCCTCGGCCACCCTCACCGGCCTCACCCCGGCCACCGCGTACACCTACGCGGTCCGGGCCAAGGACACCCGGGGCAACCTCGGCCCGCTCGGCCCACCCGCCACGGTGACCACCGTGGACCCGGCGAGCGATCCGACCCCGCCGACCGCGCCGGGCGCCCTGCGCAGCACCGGCAAGACCTCCTCCACGGTCGCGCTGGCCTGGACCGCCTCGACCGACAACGTCGGCGTGGCCGCGTACGACGTCTATCGCAACGGCACCCTGGCCAAGACCGTCCCCGCGGGCACCACCGCGGCCACGATCGAGGCCCTGTCCCCCGTCACCAAGTACACCTTCACCGTGAAGGCCCGGGACGCGGCGGACAACGCCTCGCCCGCCTCCACCGCACTCGACGTCACCACCGACGACATCGCCGGCACCGGCAAGAACCTGCGGGTCGGCTACTTCGTGCAGTGGGGCATCTACGGCCGGCAGTACTTCGTCAAGAACCTGGACACCTCCGGCTCGGCGGCCAAGCTCGACGTGATCAACTACGCGTTCGAGAACATCGATCCGGTCAACCTGACCTGCATGGCCGGCGTCACCAAGGGCACCACCGCCAACCCGCAGGATCCCGACCAGGGCACCGGCGCGGGCGACGCGGACGCCGACTACGCCCGGCCCATGTCCGCCGCGCAGTCGGTGAACGGGGTGGCCGACGACGGCTGGGCCAAGCTCCGCGGCAACTTCAACCAGCTCAAGCAACTCAAGGCGAAGTACCCGCACTTGAAGGTGGTCGTCTCGCTCGGCGGCTGGACCTACTCCAAGTTCTTCTCGGACGCGGCGGCCACCGAGGCGTCCCGGCAGAAGCTGGTCAAGTCCTGCATCGACATCTGGATCAAGGGCGACCTGCCCGCCTACAACGGCGCGGGCGGACCGGGCACCGGCGCGGGCATCTTCGACGGCATCGACGTGGACTGGGAGTGGCCCGGCTCGCCCGACGGCCACGCCGGTAACCACTACAACGTCAACGACAAGCAGAACCTGACCCTGCTGCTCGCCGAGTTCCGCAAGCAGCTCGACGCAACTCCCGGGCCGCGCAAGCTGCTCACCGCGTTCACCCCGGCCGACCCGGTCAAGGTGAACCAGGGCTGGGACACCTCGAAGATCTTCGACTACCTGGACGTGGCCAACGTCCAGGGCTACGACTTCCACGGCGCGGGCAGCGACAACTCGTGGGAGCCCAACCGCACCGGTGACCAGGCCAACCTGTACACCGACGCCCAGGACCCGTATCCGACCCACTTCAGCATCGACGACGCGGTGAAGATCTACACCGACGCCGGCGTCAATCCGCGCAAGCTCACCATCGGCTTCCCGTTCTACGGCCGAGGTTGGCAGGCCGTCGCCGACGGCGGCGCACACGGCGAATGGCAGGCTGCGGGCGGGGCGGCGCCGGGCCAGTTCCCCGAGGAGGCGGGAACAAGGGGCTATTCGAACCTGCTCGCCAGTGTGCCCAACCTGACCGTCTACCACGACGAACAATCCGTGTCGACCTACGGATACACCGGGGCCGGCGGCCAGTGGTGGACCTTCGACGACGCCTGGTCGATCGCCCGCAAGACGGCCTACCTCAAATCCAAGAACCTACTCGGCGCGATGATCTGGGAGATGTCCGGCGACACCTCGAACGGGGCCCTGATCACCGCACTCGACAACGGACTCAAATAGCCCGACGGTCTCCGCCACCGCAGGAAGGAGACCGCCCACCGCACCCCCGTACTCCCCGTACCGCCGCCCGGTCCACACCGGACGGCGGTACGGCCGTCTCGACCGCGCCGGGGGCGCGACCGGTCAGGCGTCCGGCACGCGGCCCAGCCCACCGATCATGGTCAGGCCCGCGTACGTCGAGTCGTCCGCCACCGGCGCATCCGGGCGCCAGTGCGGCAGGAAGACCACGCCCGGCTCCACCGGTTCGGTGCCCTCGAAGAAGCTCTCGATCGTTTCCCGGCTGCGAAACCGCCCGCTGCCCAGGGTGGACAGGAACAACCGCTCCAACTCGCGTCCCTCGGGCGTGGCATCGCTGAAGTGCGTGATGAACACGAAGCTCCCGGGGGCCAACGCCTCGCGGTAGGCCCGGACCACCCCCGCCGGGTCGTCCTCGTCCGCGAGGTGGTGCAGCACGGCGACCAGGAGCAGGCCCACGGGCCGCTTCAGGTCCAGGAGTTCGACGACGTCCGGCCGGGACAGCACGTCCCGGGCATCCCGCACGTCGGCGGTCACCACGCGGGTACGGTCGTTCTCGGCGAGCAGCGCACGCCCGTGCGCGAGCACGATCGGATCGTTGTCGACGTAGACGACCCGCGCCTCGGGATTGCGTTCCTGGGCCACCTCGTGGGTATTGCGTACGGTCGGCAGCCCCGAACCCAGGTCGAGAAACTGATCGATGCCGCACTCGGCCATGTACCGCACACCGCGCTCCAGGACCGCCCGGTTCAGACCGGCGCCGACCCGGGCATTGGGCATCGCCGCCATCGCCTTGTCGGCGATCGCCCGATCCACCGCGAAGTGGTCCTTGCCACCCAGGATCGCGTCGTAGACCCGCGCGACACTGGGCACCCCCACGTCGATCGGGGGGCCCTCCGACCAGTCGTCGCCCTCGGCGTTCGACGGCACCTGCCACTCGTCCGACACGCTTCCCCCCGACCGGATCCGACGCTACGTCACCCCCACGGGACGGCCCGCGCACAGGAGAGTATCGGCCGCACCCGCCGACATCCGCCCCACCACCGACTCCGTACCGCGACTGTTACAACACCGGCCGCAACCCGAGCCCGTCGCTCCCATATCCGTTGCCACACAACGCAGTTCCGCTCACAGCTCGACACCGGACCGACCCGCGAATCCCCCACGAGCGCAGGCACCGCGGCCGAAGCCGCGGGCGGCCCCGAACCGGTGGAACGGGCTCGGATGCAGACCACGATCTTCCCCCGCGTGTGTCCGCACTCGGCGTATGCGTGCACTTCTGCGGTCCGTTGGGGCGAGTAGGTCCGTTCCGCTCGCCGCGTGGTGTGTAGCGGCCTTGCCGTCCGAGTCCAGCCGCTTCGGCGAGGAGCGTGGAGTCGTCCTCCGCGGTGGCCGGATGCACACCCGGGCGGGCGACGCACGTTGGCGTAGTCGGCGCCCCCCGGCACGGGGGCAGGGTCGCGGTCGCCCACGAGAGCAGCGCACATATCCGAGAGCACTGCACACACCCGAGAGCAGCAGACAGGACGCTTGGCTAGCGGCAGCGCGCCCAGAGCAGCGGACGCGAACGAGAGCACCGCACGCATCCAGAGCAGCGGACGCGAACGAGAGCACCGCACGCATCCAGAGCAGCGGACGCGAACGAGAGCACCGCACGCGCCCCAGAGCGGCGGACACACCTGAGAGCACCGCTCACACCCGAGAGCAGCCGACACGCACGCGAGCAGGGCAATGCGCCCCAGAGCAGCCAATTCGGACGCGAGCAGCGCACGCGCCCGAGAGCGGCAGACACGGACGAGAGCACCGCACACACCCGAGAGCGGCCGACACCGACGAGAGCACCGCACACACCCGAGAGCGGCCGACACCGACGAGAGCACCGCACACACCCGAGAGCGGCCGACACCGACGAGAGCAGCGCAACACACCGCGAGCACGGCACGCGCCCAGAGCAGCGAACGCGGACGCGAGCAGTGAACGCGGACGCGAGCAGTGAACGCGGACGCGAGCAGCGCACGCACCCGCGAGCGGTGGACGCGGAGGAGCCGCACACGTCCCAGAGCGGCGGGGCCGCGGGGGTTGTGCCTGCCCGCGGCGCCGTCGCTTCGGTCAGGCGAAGCCTGCGACCGGGCGGGGGGTGTAGGGACGTTCGAGTTGGTCGATCTCGGCTTCGGTCAGGGTCAGTGACAGCGCCGCCACCGCGTCCTCGATGTGGGTCGGCTTGCCGGCACCGATGATCGGCGCGGTCACGCCGGGGCGCGTCGCGAGCCAGGCGAGGGCCACCTGGGCGCGCGATACGCCGCGTTCCTCGGCGATCGTGGCGACCGCCTCGACGATCGGCCGGTCCGCCTCGCCGTACAGGGTCTTTCCGAACTCGTCGGTCTCGCTGCGCGCGCTGTCCGCGCCCCAGTCGCGGGTGAGCCGGCCTCGGGCCAGCGGGCTCCACGGGATGACACCCACCCCTTGGTCGACGCACAGCGGCAACATCTCCCGCTCCTCCTCGCGATAGAGCAGGTTGAGGTGATTCTGCATCGAGACGAATTTCGTCCAGCCGTGTCGCTCGGCGGTGTACTGGGCCTTGGCGAACTGCCATGCGTACATCGACGAAGCCCCGATGTAGCGGGCCTTGCCCGCCTTGACCACGTCGTGCAGCGCTTCGAGTGTCTCCTCGATCGGGGTCGCGGTGTCCCAGCGGTGGATCTGGTACAGGTCCACGTAGTCGGTGCCGAGCCGGCGCAGCGAATTGTCGATCTCGGTCATCACGGCCTTGCGGGACAGGCCGGCCGCGTTGGGTCCGGGCCGCATCCGGCCGTTGAGCTTGGTGGCGATCACGATCTCGTCGCGTCGGGCGAATTCGCCCAGCGCGCGGCCGACGATCTCCTCGCTGGTGCCGTCCGAGTAGACGTTCGCCGTGTCGAAGAAGTTGATCCCGGCCTCGACGGCCTGCCGGATCAGCGGCCGGGCCGCCTCCTCGGGCAACGTCCAGGGGTGCGTGCCGCGCTCCGGCACGCCGTAGCTCATGCAGCCGAGACTGATCCGCGAGACGTCCAACCCCGTGTTGCCGAGCTTTACGTACTTCATCCCGTGCCGTCCCTTTCCCGCACCTTTGCAAGCCTCGAACCTTCGTGCCGCCCCGCCGGGCACCGGCAGTTCGCCGTACACCGGCCGCGCGAATCGCGCGAATCACGCGGGCCGTGCGAACCATGCGACGGCGCGACCGCCCGACCACTCAGCCGCCCGGCAGCCCGGCAGCCCGGCAGCCCGCGCAACGGCGCCCGCCCGCCGCGCCCGCCGCTCCGCGCAGCGACGATCACGAAGATATCCCGCACGGCGACCGCCCCCGTGAGCGGTCGCCGCGCTTGGGCCGTCCGCGCATCTCGCGCAGGGGCCGGCCCGAGGGTGCGTCCGGTCAGGCCGGCAGGCCGTCGCGGCGGTTGCGGGCGAGGACGGACAACAATTCGTAACCCACGTGCGCGGCGGCGATGCCGGTCAGTTCGGCGTGGTCGTAGGCGGGCGCGACCTCGACGATGTCCGCGCCGACGACGTCCAGGCCGACCAGTCCGCGTAGCGTGTTGAGCAGTTCGCGGCTGGTCAGGCCACCCGCCTCCGGAGTGCCGGTGCCGGGTGCGTGGGCCGGGTCGAGCACGTCGATGTCGACCGAGACGTACACCGGTCCGGTGCCCAGCCGGCGGCGCATGCGTTCCACGACGGAGGCCACGGTGGCGTCCTGGTAGTCGTCGCTGTGCACGACCTGGAAGCCCAACACGCCGTCCTCGCGTAGGTCGTCGGGGCCGTACAGGGGTCCGCGGATGCCCACGTGCAGGCAGCGGGTCGGGTCGAGCAGACCCTCCTCCGACGCCCGGCGGAACGGCGTGCCGTGGGTGTACGGCTCGCCGAAGTAGGTGTCCCACGTGTCCAGGTGCGCGTCGAAGTGCACCACCGCGACCGGGCCGTGCTCGGCGGCCACCGCGCGCAGCAACGGCAGCGCGATGGTGTGGTCGCCGCCGATGGTCAACAGCCGGGTGCCGCGCGCCGAGAACGCGCGCGCGGCCTGCTCCAGGTCCGCGATGGCGGCGCCGATGTCGAACGGGTTGACCGCGATGTCGCCCGCGTCGGCGACCTGCTGCTCGGCGAACGGCGAGACGTCCAGGGCCGGGTTGTAGGGCCGCAGCAGCTTGGAGGAGGCGCGTACGTGCGCGGGGCCGAATCGAGCGCCGGGTCGGTAGCTGACGCCGCTGTCGAACGGGACTCCGACCACCGCGACGTCCACGTGCTCGACCTCGTCGGCGCGCGGCAGGCGCGCGAACGTCGCGGGTCCCGCGAAGCGCGGTACGCGCGTGGCGTCGATGGGGCCCTGAGGAGCGCCGGTCATCGCTCGGTCCTTTCGGTGGTGCGGTCGTTCGAAACTGTGGCGGTGCGCTCATCCGAGGCAGAGGCGGTGCGGTCGTCCGAGGCAGCGACGGCACGGTCGTGCGGCGCAACGGTGACGGCACGGTCGTGCGGCGCAGCGGCGGCAAGGTCATTCGAGCCCGCGGCGTCGTTCGAGCCCCCGGCGTCGTTCGAACCCTCGGCCGTACGCGCGTCCGCGTCCACGGCGCCGTCCGAGACGACGCCGGCGCGGCCATCCGAGGCGGCGACAGCAGCCCGATCGCCCGAAGCCACGCCCATGCAACCGTCCGAAGGCAGGCCCGCGCGATCGCCCGAAGCCACGCCCATGCGACCGTCCGAAGGCAGGCCCGCGCGATCGCCCGAAGCCACGCCCATGCGATCGCCCGAAGGCACGCCCGCGCGATCGCCCGAAGCCGCACCCCGGTCGGCCGTGGGAGTCAGGATCGACCCGTACAGCTCGGGTCTGCGGTCGGCGAACACATCGTTGTGTGCGCCGATTCGCTTGTCCCGGGCGTCGGTGAGCCGGCAGCGGGCGAGCAGCAGGTGTTCGGCGTCCTCGGCGGGCGGGCCGGCGAGCGGGAAGCCGTCCGGGTCGACGATGATCGAGCCGCCGACCCACGAGGTGCCGCGTTCGGGGCCGGCCCGGTCGCACGCGGCGATGAAGACCCGGTTCACCGCGGCGTCGGCCTGCACCCGGATGTCCTCCGCGGGCCGCTCGCCGGCGGGCCTGGGGGCGTACGGCCAGTTCACCGGCGCGCACAGCAGATCCGCGTCGCGCAGCGTCGCGGTGCGCACCCATTCGGGGAACTCCACGTCGTAGCAGACCAGCACCGCGATCCGACCCTTGGCGGTCTCCACCACGGGCGGCAACTCGCGGCCCGGGACGAACAGTTCCGCCTCCCGGCCCCACAGATGCACCTTGCGGTAGCAGGCGCGTACCCCGCTCGGGTCGACCAGCACCGCCGAGTTGCGGATCGCCCCGTCGGCGTCCCGCTCGGCGAAGCCGCCGACCACGATCAGGTCGTGCCGCCGGGCCGCCTCGACCCAACCGGTCACGGTCGGCCCGTCCACCGGCTCGGCGAGCGCCGCCGCCTCGGCTGCGTCGCGCAACACGTAGCCGCTGTTGACCAGTTCGGGCAGCACCAGCACGTCCGCACCGGCCGCCGCGGCGCGTTCGATCGCGGCCAGCGCGGCTCGGCGATTGCCCGCCACGTCGCCCACGGACAGCGCGAGTTGCGCGCAGGCGACCAGGGTCTCCGTCACGTCACACCCCCAACGGCGCGTCCGCGCCTTCGAGTTCGGCCTCACTCGCGCGCTCCGCGGCGCGTTCGGCAGTCAGGTCCAGGTCACGGCACAGCCACGCGTACAGCGCGCCGCCGACCAGCAGGCCGACCACGAAGGACACGTCCGCGCCGTCGAGCGCGTCGGCCACCGGGCCGGTGAAGAAGCTCGTCTTGAAGAACGGGATCATCGCCGCGAAGCCGACCGTGTAGGCGGTCAGACCGCGCCAGGACCAGCGGCCGTAGATGCCGCGCGGGTCGAAGATCGCGGTCACCGCGTAGTGGCCGCGACGAACCAGGTAGAAGTCGACCAAATTGACCGCGGTCCACGGAATGAGGAAGTACAGCATCATGAGCACGAAGTCGTTGAAGCTGCCCAGGTAGTCGTCCGGGAGCACGATCGCGACCACGAAGACGATCGCCTCGATCGCCACGATCCCGGCCACCCGGACCCGCACCGTCGGCCGCACCGGGCGGAAGGCGTCGATCGCGCTGGTCGTGGTGAGCATCGCGCCGTACGCGTTCACCGCCATGATGCTGATCAGCGCGAGAGAGGAGACCAGCACGGCGAACGTGCCGAAGCCGGGCACGATGTCGTTGCCCACCCGACGAACCGCGCCGATCGCGTCCGGGTCCGGCAGCGCCGATGCGAGCAGTGCGCCCAGCGACATGAGCCAGGCGGCGGAGCCGGCGGCGCCCGCGTACGTCCACCAGATCACCTTGCGGGCGGGTACGTCGGCGGGCAGGTAGCGGGAGTAGTCGGAGACGTAGACGGCGTAGCTGATCTGGTAGCCGGCCGCGCCGGAGAAGACCACCAGGAACGCGGTCCAGGACATGCCGCCGCCGCCCGCGGGCGTGGCCACGTCGAGGTTGACCATGGCGCCGATGCTGAGCACGCCGAAAACGGCGATCAGCGCGTACGTCAGCCAGCGCTGGACCAGGTGCAGCAGGTCGTGGCCGACCACCGCGAGCACGATGGCGATCGAGATCAGCACCGCATACCACAGCGTCGAGCCGCCGGGCAGCACGGTCTGGAGGCCCTCGGTGGCCAGCACCACGTTGAAGACGTTGAAGCCGACGTAGACGAACACGACGGAGACGAACGGGACGATCGCACCGCGGATGCCGAACTGGGCGCGGGACTGGATCATCTGCGGCAGGCCCATCCGCGGGCCCTGGTTGGCATGGAAGGCCATGAGGAACGTGCCGAAGCACGCGCCGAGCACCACGGCCAGCACCGACCAGCCCAGGCCCAGGCCGAGGGCGGGGCCGATGAAGCCGGTGACCATCGTGGTGAGCACGAAGTTGCCGGTGAACCAGAAGGGCCCCTGGTGCCACACCTTGCCGTGCCGCTCCCGAGCCGGGACGTAGTCGATCGACCGGGTCTCGATGGCCACGCCGCCCGCGCGCCCGGCGGCGTCGGCACGCCCGGCGTCGGCACGGCCGGCGGCATCGGCGCGGCCGGCGGCATCGGCGCGGCCGGCGGCATCGGGTCGCAGACCGGCGGTGACCGGGCCGGGCGCTGCGGCGCCGACGGTGGAGCGGGCGGCGGAGCCGCCGGTGGCGGGGGCGGCGCGCGGTGGCCTGGTGGCGTCCATGGGCTCTCCTGCGGTCCGGTGTCCCACGCGGCCGGCCCGGTGTCCTGCGCGGCGCGGTCGACGCGCCGGGGACGACGGTCGGTGGGACGACGCGTGGTCGGTAGGACGACGCGTGGTCTGTGGTGTGACGCTTGAAGGTACGCCCGGTTAACAACCGTAAACGATCGATATCATGTCGAATCTGATCCGGATGGGTGGACACTATGTCCATGCCCCCGTCGCCCACGCCACCGACGTCGTCAACACCCGCTTCGCCCACACCCGCTTCGCCCACACCCGCTTCGCCCACACCCGCTTCGCCCACACCCCCGCCGACCACTCCCCCCGCCACCGCGTCCCCCGCTCGATCCACGATGCCCGATTTCTCCGGCGTGTTGCGGATCGCCGACCTGGTCGCCCTGCCCGACCTGCACCTGGCGGTCGTCTCCGGGGCCGAGCTTCTGGATCGGCGGGTCGAGGCCGCACACGTGTCCGAGCTGCTCACCCCGGGCCACTGGCTCCAGGGTGGCGAGCTGCTGATGACGATCGGCCTGCTGCTGCCGATGACCGATGCGGATTGCGCCGCGTACGTGCGCGACGTCGCGGGCGCGGGCGCATGTGCCCTGGTGCTGGGCCTGGGCCGGGAGCTGCCGCACCAGCGGGCGCCGCGACCGCTGATCCGGGCCGCCCGGGCGGCCGGCCTGCCCCTGCTCACCGTTCCCGACGAGGTGCCCTTCATCGCGGTCACCAAGGCCGTGTTCGAGGCCAGGGCCGCCCGGCAGCGGTTGGCCCTGGAGCACGCGTTCGAGGCGCAGCGCCGGTTGACCAGCGCCGCCGCCTCCGGCAACGGGGTGCTGGCCACGCTGCGCGCCTGGCGGGCGGCGACCGGGGTGGATGCGATCGTCGCGGACCCGGTGGGCCGGTTGGTCGCGGACAGTCTGGCCGGGCCGCCCGAGGCGCCGGGAGCCGACGGCTCGGCGGACGCGGTGGCGCTGTTGGCGGCGAGCGCCGACCTGATCCGCCGGGTGGCCGCGCGGGGTCTGCACGGCAGCGGGAGCAGCAGCGACGCGGAGGGGGTGCGGCTGGAGGTGCAGCCCCTGGGTGCCCGACGGCTGCGCGGGCTGCTGGTACTGGCCGGTCCGGTCGAGTCGGCCGCCCGGCTGCTGGTGTCCGGGCTGGTGTCGCTGTTGTCCCTGGAGTTGGAGCGCCGGCACCTGGCCGACGAGCCGGGCCGCCGGCGGCGGGCCGCGCTGCTCGGCCGGTTGCTCGCCCCGTCCACCACCGCCGAGCAGGCGCGTGACGTGCTGGCCGCCGCGGGACTGGCGGCGGACGAGGTGCGGGGGGTGGTGGTGGGCCCGGCCGCCGATCCGGCGCGGGTGGACCCGGCGGGCGCGGACACCGCGCAGGCCGACCTCGCCGAGCTCGCCGCCGACCTGGCCTTGGCCCTGCCCGGCGGTCTGGTCCGGGTGGCGGGCGGTGCGGTGGAGGCGGTGTCGGGTGCGGAGCTGGACGTACGGGCCATGCTGGGCCGGTTCGCGCCCGGTCGGCCGGCGGGCATCGGTCCGGCGACCGGCCCGGAGGCGGCCGGGTCCTCGATCCGCCAGGCACGCGGCCTGCTCGCGGTGAGCCGGGCCGCCGGGCAACCGGTGGAGGCCCGGCACGGTGCCGCGAGCAGACTGTTGCTGGGCCTGGCCGACGCCCGCACGCTCGCCGGCTACGCGGACGCGGTGCTGGGACCGATCGACGCGGCCGATCCGGGCGGCGAGTTGGCCGCGACGCTGGCCACGTGGTTGGAGACCGGCGGCTCCTGGGACGAGACGAGTCGCCGCCTGGACGTGCATCGGCATACCGTGCGCAATCGCGTGGACAAGGCGATGCGCCTGACCGGCCGGCGCCCGGAGGACGGCGACGATCGCTTCGATCTGTGGCTGGCGGCCCGCATCCGCCGCGACAGTCCGAGCTGATCGTGCGCCGTCCTCGGGCGCCGTCCCATCGCTAACCGACGACCCTGCGCACCCTGTGCGAGGCCGGCCCGGACTCGGACGACGGGGTCGACGGCGTCGGTGCGGCCGAGGTGTCGGCGCCGCCACGCACCAACAGCCGCTCCAGCGCGAAGCTGCCCGAGCCGAACACCACGATCAGCAGCAGCGACCAGCAGAACATCACGGATGCCTCACCGCCGTTCTGGATCGGCCACAGGTCGAGCTTCTGGTGCTCGGTGAAGTAGGCGTAGGCCATCGAACCGGACGACACGAACGCGGCTGCCCGGGTGCCCAGGCCGAGCAACACCAGGCCGCCACCCACGAGTTGAATGACGGCCGCGTACCAGCCGGGCCAGGTGCCGGCGGAGAGGGTGCCCCGTCCGCTGTCCGGGAAGCCGAACAACGAGGCGGTGCCGTGGCAGGTGAAGAGCAGCCCGACGACGATACGGAACAGGCCCAGTACATGGGGCTTGGCGGATTCGATGACGGCGTGCGGAACGGGTGACATCGGACGGCTCCTGGGGGGACGGAGTGCGGGAGATTGGTCCAGACCAGTTTCGACAGCCCTTCCGCGAACGGACAATGGCGCGCTCCGCAACCGGCACAAAGTGGCAAGCGGCCCGAGTGGACACCATCGGGCGAACCGAGCACCCTTCGCCGACCGACCGACGACGAGTGGCGACCAAGCGCCGACTGACCGACGACCGACTGACGGCCGAGTACCGATCGGGCACCGACCGAGTGCCGCGCGCGGTGGCGACCGAGTGCGGCCGCGGTGCCGGCCGCGATGCCGATCGGGCGCCGACCGTGCGCCGATCAAGTGCCGATCAAGTGCCGATCGTGGTGCCGGAACTCGAAGTGAGAGTTGCAACAGGGTCGCAACGACAGCCAAGTTTCGTTTGACGTTCGGTGGATTCGCAGGGACAGTGTGTGTGCGCACCGATGCGAACAGTTGCCCTACCCGCGATCGGGCGTTTCCTGGTCGACCCCGCACCCCCTTGCGAGGAGTGATCCGTTCATGGGCGTTTTTGCGTCGAAGGCTCGCGGCCGAACGATCCCGGAACGGTCGGCGCGCTGTCCGAGGACGCCGTTTCGGGACGCGAACGCCGTTGGCTCGGGCGGAAGTTCACCCCGAATGAGCCGGTTCCCGCACACGGGCTAGCCGATTCGCTCCGCCCCCGGTCGGCCATGACGCCCGGACGGACGGCCGCCGGTCGAGACCCCGAACCGGTTCGCATCGGCAACCGGCGCAAGGCGATCGGACCGTCTCCCAAACGGAAGCGGAAGTGCCGCTACCGGCCGCACCGATCGCCTTCGGACCGCCCGACCCGGGCGCGGCCGGCATCGACCCGGGCCGAGGCCGGCACGGAGACCGACCTCCGACCACGCGCCCGATCGACCGCGTCCGCCCCACGTAGTGGACCGCCCCTCGGGTCCACCGCCGTCGCATCTCCCCTCCCACCGACCATCGTTCAGGGATCCCAGCCCGTGTTGCGATTACTTCGCCGTCACCCTCACGTCGCCGACGCGGCCCGATCCGGTCGCCGCGGGCGACACCTCCCCGCGCGCGCCGGCCGGCCCGCGCGAACCGCTGCGAGCACCCGCCCGCACCCCCCGGTGGGCACCCGCGCGCAACCCGCCTCCGGACAGCGCCTGTTCGCCTGCGCCCGAACCCGCCGACCCGGTCCCGGGAGCGAACGCGGATGAAGATACGTCCCTTCCGCTCCCGAAGCACCGGCCCCGCGGACATCGGCCCCGGCGCCGGCCCCGACCCGAACCTCGGCCCCGGTCCGACGGGCACCCGCCACACGAGCACCGCCCCCGGCCCCGACGGCGCGGGCCCCACCAACCCCGGCCCCACCAACCCCGGCCCCACCAACCCGGGCCGCACGAACCCCGGCTCCGCGCACCCAGGCCCGACCCACCCCGCCATGGACGCCCCGAGCCCAGGCCCCACAGCCGCAACCTCCGTGCCGCGTCCGCCGTTTCGCATCCGGCTCGCCGCCCGGATCCGCCCCCGGGTGCGCGGCCTGATCACCCTCATGGTCGTGGTGCCCTCCGCAGGCATGGTGTTCTTCGCCGGATCCGCGATCCTGACCTTGGTCGAGCAGGCCCAGGCCGCCGACCACGCACACGATCTGGTCGGCGTCTCGGCCGACGCAGGCGAGGTGGGTCGCCGGCTCCAGGCGGAGAGTGCCGCCGCGGTGACCCTGCTCTCCCGTGGTCCCGGGCCGATCACCAGCGCCGACTACCGCACCGCGATCGACGCGAGCGAGGCCGCCGTACGCCGCTACCAGGACCGCCGCCGCGACCTGGAACCCGTCTCCACCGGCGAACGCGACGCGCTGGCCGCCGTGGACACCGCGCTGCGCGGCCTCCCGGGCCTGCGCACCCAGGTCGACCAGCGGGGCGTGGCCACCTCCGCGGCGGCGGTGCGCTACTGGGCCTGGATCGGCACCACCGTGGACCTGCGCGCCCGGGTCGCGCTGGACCCGGGCGTGTCCACCGGCACCGCCGGCCGACTGCGCGCGATCACCGCACTGGCCCAGGCCCGTGCCGCGCTGGGCCAGGAACAGGTCACCGTACTGCGCTCGTTGGGCGCCGGCCCGCTGGGTGGCCCGGTACTCAAGGCGGCCTCCACCGCCCGCGCCGCACACGATCAGGCCCTGGAGGCCTTCGCGGTGACCGCGCCCACGAGTTGGCGGGACCGGCTCGCCCGGGCGCTGGCCGGTCCCGAGATGATCCGGGTCGCCCAGACCGAGGACGCACTCGGCCGCGCCACGCTCGAAGCCGACGTCTGGCGGGCCGCCCTGGCCGAACGCGCCGACCGGCTGTGGTCGGTGGAGCAGCGGGCGGACGCTGACGTCGCCCGCGAGGTGGCCGACCTGACCGACGACCGGTGGTGGCTGGCCGGCGTCCAGGGTGCGGTGCTCATCGGCGCGGTGCTCGCCGCCGCGGCGGCTGCGGCCTGGCTCGGCCGACTGCTGCACCGCCGGTTGCAGACCCTGGCCGAGCGGGTCACCGTGATGACCCAGAAGACGCTGCCCGCGGTCGAGGCCGACCTGCGCCGCCGCGACGCGCTGGCCCCGCACGAGAGCGGCCGGGCGTACGCGGTCAAGATGCTCGGCACGGAGCCGGACCGCGAGCGTGGTGCGGACGAGATCGCCGACCTGGCGCGGGCGCTGACCCAACTCGCCTACAGCACGGTCGAACACAGCGCATCGCTGGTGCTGGCCCAGCGCGAGTACAACGACGCGCTCGGCGACGTCGCCCGGCGGATCCGGGTGCAGACCAGCCGGGTCAGCAGCGCCCTGGACCGGCTCCAGGCCTCCAACCTGACGGTGGATCAGCTGGGCACCGTGTTCGAGGTGGACCACGGCAACGAGGGCACCAAGCGGCTCGCCGACTCGATCGCGGTACTCAGCGGGCAACCGCCGAACCGGTTGTGGCCGGACACCCCGCTGTACGAGGTGGTCCGCGCCGGCGCCCAGCGGGTGACCAACTACGAGCGACTGCCCGACATCGCGTTCAAGGGCATTCCCACGTCGGTCACGCTCGCGGGCGACACGGTCGGCGCGGTGACCCAGATCATCGGCGAGATCGTCGACAACGCGGCTCGCTTCTCCGGTCGGCACGAGGTGGAGATCACCGCCGAACGCACCGAGGCGGGCGTCCTGGTGCGGGTGCGCGACCAGGGAGTGGGCCATCGCGAACCGGAGTTGCTCAACCGGCGGCTCCGCGCCGACGTGGACGCGCTGCCCTCGCTGCGCCAGACCGGCCTGACCGTGGTCGCCCTCCAGGCTCGTCCGCTGGCCATCGAGGTGGAACTGCAACCGGGCGAGGACGGCGGCACGGTGGCCGAGATCGTGCTGCCGCACACGATCATCGCGTCGGTGGGCCGGCACCGACGCCGGGTGGAGCACGTCGCCCGGCCGCTCGCGGCACAGGCCGGTCCCGCCCGCCCGATCGCCCTGGGATCCGGCCTGAACGGCGCCACCGCGAACGGCATCGGCGCAACCGGCGTCGGCGCAAACGGCGCGGGCACGAACGGCGTCGGCGCAACCGGCCCGGGCGGGAACGGCAACGCCGCCAACGGCAGCGCCCCTTACGCCGGCGGCGGCGATCCGAGCGTCACCGGCCCGATCATCGGCGGCCCGCTGCCCGCCGACTACGCGCCCGAGTTGACCGCGCAGGGCCTCCCCCGCCGCGAACGCCGCACCGCGCAGGCGGCCCACTTCCGTCGTACCGCCCCACCCACCCGTGACATCGCGCAGGCCAGCGCCGCCGCCGCCTCGTTCGGGCGCGGCGCCCGCGACCTGCCCTTCACCCGGACCCCCAAGGAATCCCCATGACCGAGCCCGCCGTCGACCAGAGCGTGCTCGACGACTTCATGCGCCAGTTCGTGCACGACCACGCCCCCGACGTCCTGCACGCGGTCGCCGCCAGCGGCGACTCGCTGCTGGTCGCCCAGGCCGCGCTGCCCGGTCGGATCCGCACCGACGAGGCCGCGCAGGCGGCGTGGATCGCGAACGCCGAGAAGATCGCCTCCAGTGCGCCCGGAGCTCTGCTGATGCAGGACTACAGCGCCGACCTGATGGGCCTGGGTCCGGTCAGCGTGCTGATGTCGCAGGCCGAGCACGGCCTGCTGCTCACCATGGGCAACACCAGCCCGGGCCCGGACGGACAGGTACACCCCTCGGCGCTGATCGTGGCGACCACGTGGAATGCCGACGTCGGCAACCTGATCCGGGCGATGCACGCGCTGATGGAGCGCGTGGGCCCCTCCCTGACCCCGCTGGCGCGCGGTCGCGGTCTCCAGCCGCAGCCCGCCCGCATGCCGGCTCCCAGCCGGGTCTTCTGACCCCGTACACCCGGCTGTCCTCCCGGACGACCCGGCAACCCGACCCGGTCGTCCGGAGTATTCGCGCGCCCGGCCCACCGGCCGCCCCGGCGCATCCGCCCCGCCCGGCTTCCGCGCGCCCCGAGACCACGTTCCCGAGATCCCGTTCCCGAGAGCGCGCTCCGCGTCGTCGCGCGACCCAGCCGGCAGTCCCATCCGGAGTTCGTACCCGAATCGCCGAACCTGCCGAGAGAGAGACGGACATGCGCAGCAGCACCCGTAGACGGATCCGCAGCACCCGCACCCCCCTGGCCATCGCCACCGGCTTACTCCTGGTGTTGTCGGCGTGCTCGGGCAGTGCGGCCGGCGACGACAAGGGCAAGGGATCCGACGCCGTCGCCAAGATCGGCCTGCTCACCCCCTCGACCGGCCCGTACGCCGCGGTGGGTGAGGACACCCGCGCCGGCCTGGAGCTGTACCGCGACACACACGGCGGCAAGCTCGGCGGGCTCAAGGCGGACATCGTGGTGCGCGACGAGGGCGCGGGTCCGCCGACCGCGGTCCCCGCTGCGACCGAACTGGTCAAGCAGCAGAACGTGTTGGCCATCACCGGCATCGTCAGCGGCGGCAGCGTGGCCGGTGTGCTGCCGATGGCGGCCGCCAACAACACGGCGCTGATGGGCGTGGCCGGTCGGCCCGAGTTCCCCGATCCCAAACTCACCGCGCACGTCTGGTCGTTCAACACCCAGTCCTACGAGGCCGGGGCCGCCGCCGGCCCCTGGGTCAAGGAACACGTCAACGGCCCGGTCTATGCGATCGGCCCGGACTACCAGGGCGGCTGGGACCAACTCAGGGGCTTCACCGAGTCGTTCACCAAGGCCGGCGGCACGCTGGCCAACCCGGAGGGGAAGACCACCTTCACCCCGTTCCCGGGCACCCAGAACTTCCTGCCCTACCTGAACAAGATCGCGCAGAGCGGCGCCAAGGCCGTCTACGCGTTCTACGCGGGTACCGCGGCGGTCGACTTCGTCAAGCAGTACAAGAACTCCGAGGCCGCCAAGCTCCCGCTGTACGGCAGCGGGCCGCTCACCGAGGGCCGCCAACTCGACGCACAGGCCGACGCCGCGGCGGGCATCACCACGTTCGCCACCTACGGTGCGGATCTGGACAACCCGGCGAACCGGGCCTTCGTGGCCGCCTGGCAGCAGCGCCACCCGGACCGCAGCCCGACCATCTACGCGGTCGCCGCGTGGGACATCGCCCGCTCGCTGGACACCGCCATCGCCGCGGTCCGCGCCGAGAAGAAGACGCTCACACCCGAGGCGGTGAACGCCGCGCTGGGCAACGTCGGCCAGATCGACAGTCCACGCGGAGTCATGCAGCTGAACCCGGCCACCCACTCGCCGGTACAGCAGTGGTACCGCTTCGAGGTGCGCAACGACGGGCCCAAGCGGGCCAACGTGGCCGTCGAGCAACTCGCCGTCCTCGGCGGCTGATTCGTCCGCCCCGAACATATCGTCCAGACCCGAGGAGTTGCTCTTGTACGCGTTCGCCGAAGCCGACGACATCACCTTCCAGTTGGAGACCCTGCAGGACCTGCTCGACCCCAGCACCCGCATGGTGCTGGACTCGCTCGACGACCCCACCGGCCAGGAATGGCTGGAGATCGGCCACGGCCTGGGCAGCATCGCCCGCGAGTTGTCCCGCCGGATCGGCCCGACCGGCGTCGTGCACGCCACCGATCTCGACGCGCGCGCGATCCCGGCGCCCGCCGACGGCGCGCCGATCCGCACCTTCCCGCTGGACCTGCGCACCGACGAACTGCCGCGCCGCCCCTACCGGGGCATCCACGGGCGACTGGTCCTGCTGCACATACCCGAGCGCCGGGACATCCTGCCGCGCCTGGTCGACGTGCTGGAGCCCGGCGGCGTCCTGGTGATCGAGGACTGGTACTGCCCCGAGCCGCCGCGCGTGCTGGCCTGCGCCGACCCCGCGGACGAGAAGGTGTTCACCGAGGTCGTGGCGGGCGTGCTCGCCGTCCTGCGCAGCCGCGGCGCGGACCTGGAGTGGGCGGCGGCGACCAAGGACGCCTTCGTCGAGGCGGGCCTGACCGACGTGCGGGTCACCCGCACCGACGCGGACTGCGCCGGTCCCGGCCTCGCACACCGCCTCTACGCGTGCAACGCCCGCCAGCTCCGCGGGCAACTGATCGAGCTGGGCATGGACGAGGACCTCCTGGACCGCTTCCAGGAGGTCGCCGCCCAACCGGGTCTGGTCACCAACGGCTGGCGGCTGATCTCCACTATCGGAGCCAAGCGCGACACACGCTGACGCGACGTCGGTCCTCGGCCGCCCCGCCTGCGGGGCGACCGAGGACCGGGCCCGGCCGACGCCGCCCTCGGCGGGCTACAGTTCGCGGATCGGCTCGCCGGCGAGGAACGCGATGATGTCCTCGACCGCGTCGGTGTAGGCGAGGGTGTAGTTGCCCTGGGTCGCGTAGCCGATGTGCGGCGTGAGGATGGTGTTCGGGGCGGTCAGGATCGGGTCGTCGGCGGGGATCGGCTCCACCGGGTGCACGTCCAGCGCGGCGCCGGCGATCCGGCCCTCGCGCAATGCGGCGAGCAGTGCGACCCGGTCCACGATCGGGGCGCGCGAAGTGTTGATCAGGTACGCGGTGGGGCGCATCAGGGCCAGCTCGCGCGCGCCGACCAGGGACCTGGTCCGCTCGCTGTAGCGCACGTGCACGGAGACGAAGTCGGCCTCGCGGAACAGCTCTTCCTTGTCCACCGCCGTCACGCCGCCGACCGCCGCGGCCTGGCCGGCGGTGAGGTTTTGGCTCCAGGCCAGCACCCGCATCCCGAACGCGGCGCCGATCGTGGCCACCCGCGCGCCCAGCTTGCCGAGACCGATCAGGCCCAGGGTGGATCCGGCGAGGTCCAGGCCGACCCCGGCCTGCCAGCCGCCGGCCCGCAGGCTCGCCTCCTCCGCGCCGGTCCGCCGGGCCAGTTCGAGAATCAGCGCCCAGGTCAGTTCCGCGGCCGGATGCGGCAGCAGACGCGTGCCGCACACGGTGACACCTCGGGAACGCGCCGCCTCGACGTCGATCGCTGCGTTGTGCGTTCCGGTGGTGATCAGCAGCCGGAGCCCGGGCAGTCGGGCGAGCAGTTCCGCGGGGAAGGGGGTGCGTTCGCGCATCGCGATCACCGCGTCGAACGGCTCCAGTCGCTCGACCAGTGCGTCGGTGTCGCTCACGTGGTCGGGGAAGAACGCGATCTCGGTGTCGTCCGGCAGCTTCCGCCAGCAGTCGAGTGCGGCGCCGGGCCCTTGGTAGTCGTCGATGACCGCGACCCGAAACACGTGTGACCTCCGCATCCGGCGATCGCCGGAGTGCGGATCACCCGGTCGGACCGTCCGGTCGACCCTACCCGGCAGGTCAGCCGAGGGCGCTCAGGCCCTTCTGCAGGTCGTCCAGGTTCATCACGGGCTTGACGGTCAGCTTGGCGCCCAGTTCGAAGAACGGCTCGGCGATGCTCGGCAGTTGCGACGAGTCCTGCATGTCGAACACGAGCATGCACGTACGGTCGCCTTCGAAGGCGGTGAAGTAGGCCGCCTCCGGGTGCAGACGCTCGACGACGCCCTGGATGATCTTGGCCAACGACCCGTCCGCGACCGCCTTGTTGCCGATCTCGGTGTCCATCCGTGCCTGGAGGAACATGCGCATCGATCTCACCTGATCCCGGTACGGACCGTGCTCGGCGCTCACCCGGAGCGCTCGTGGGGACCCGGTCGCGTACCCTTCCACCCTCCTCCCGGGCACCGGCCCGCGCAAACCCGGTCGCAACCCTTTCAGGGCCCGCAGGAAACGCCCGGCGAGCCGTGCACCGACCCCGTGCGCCGGCTGTGCGCCGGCCCGCCCGGACACCCCGCACCGCGTACCCCGACCCGCGCCGACGCCCGGCGAATCCGCGCACCGGTCCGCGCGAAGCCGCTCGAAGCGGGATCCGCGTACCGGCGTCGCAGTCGGGTATGCGAAAGGTATGAGTGCGCGACATCGCGCTCCGACCAAGCGCCCTCCCGGTAGCGAGGCGGCCCACCCCCGCAGTGACCTCCCCGCCCGTCGGGCCATGTCCCGGATCGCACTGCCGTTCTTCGTGATCGGCTGCGCACTGTGCGCGCTGGCGGCCACCGCGGATGTCACCCAGGCGGTACGCACCCTGTGGATCGTCGCGGCGATCGTCTGCGCGGTGACCGCGGTGATCGCCTGGATCGACCTGATGGTCATCGCCCGCCGGATGCGCGCCGAGCGCACCGGGCCCACGCGGGGTCGGTGAGCGGCCGGCGATGGGCAGGACGCGCACCTCGGCGATCGACGGCCGGCGGTCCGGCGTGGTGCCGGTCGGCGGGCGACGTCCCGATCAGCGGGCGATCGGCAGCGGGCGCGCGGATGCGACCGGGCGAGCCGGTTCGGTGTGTGCGGTCTCCTCGGTGTGGCCGACCCGCCAGTAGCCCATGAAGGCGATCGAGCGGTGGTCCATGCCGCGCTCGTCCTTGAGGTGGCGGCGCAGCGCCCGCACCCGACCGGCCTCGCCGGCCAGCCAGGCGTAGCCGTGGTCGACCGGCAGGTGGGCCTCCCGAACCGCGTCCAGGAGCCGGTTCTCCGCGTGGGGCGCGTCGTCGCGATGGATCCAGTCGACGCGCACCCCGGGCGGCGCCGCCAGGTGTTGGCGGTCCGCCTCCGAGGCCACCTCGACGAAGACGTGCCCGCGTGCGTCGGAGGGCAGCGACTCGACGATGGACCCGATCGCGGGCAGCGCCGCGTGGTCGCCGGCGAGCAGCAGCCGACGGCCGGCGGGCGGCTCGAAACTGTAGCCGCCGTTGCGCTCGGCGGTCGGCCCGAGCAGTTCGATGGCGTCGCCGGGGCGGGCCGAGCGAGCCCAGCGGCAGGCGGGTCCGCCCGGCTTGTGCAGCGCGAAGTCGATGTCGATCTCGACCGGGTCCGACCGGTGCGCCCGCACGGTGTAGGTGCGCTGGTACGGCCGGTCGGCCTCGGGGATCCGAATCCACGCCTCGCGCCAGGTCAGGTCGTCCCGGGTGATCCGGCACGCGGGTCGGCCCTCGCGCGGGACGAAGAGCTTGACCCGTTGGTCGGGACCGCCCGGGACGAAGTCCGCCAACCGCGGGCCGGTGAGGGTGATCCGGGTGGCGTTGCGGGTGATCGGCGTATTGCGGACCACGGTGAGCTGGAAGGGCCGGTAGAGCTGCGCGCGGCGTTCACGTTCGGTGGAGATTGGAACTCGCCCTCTCGGACACGGTCGACCACGGACGACCCGAGACGATGTCGGGGTTAGGTTAGCCTAACCGCATGCCTGCGGTGCGCATCGGGCGACACGCCTGGCGTACACCTCGTCGACCCACCCGTGGTGCCGGTCGGACGACCCGCCCGCCATGGCCGTCGGCGACGTGTCGGGAGGGACCGAACAGCCCTGGGGCCGACCGGATTTGGCCGGCAAGTATGCCTACCCTAAGTTGTTGCGGGTCCGGGCCGTGGATCCGGATCGACGCTCCGGGTCGATGGTCCGGTTCGCCGTGCCCGGGTCGACGTGTCCGAGAGGGACCGATCACGCATGCGGCTGTACCTGCTCGCGCTCAACCCCACCGACTCGGTGACCGAGGGGTTCCTCCCCGCCGCCGGCCGCCTCGGGCTCGACGTCACCCTGCTCGCCGACCCCGCCCACGCGGGAGCCCACCGCGAACTGTGCGCCCCACTCCCCCGGGTCGAGGTGCTGGACTGCGACGTGCGCGACTTCCGCTCCGTGATCGACCTGATCGGCGCCGCGCACCGCCCGGACGCGGTGTTCACCAACAGCGACCACCTCCAGGTCCAAGCAGCCCTCGCGGCGACCTACTTCGGCCTCCCCGCCAAGGACTGGACCGCCGCCCTGCGGGCGAAGAACAAGGCGCAGATGCGCCGCCGGCTCGCCGACACCGGCATGGAGACGGTGTGGGCCGCCGAACTGGCGCCCGAACAACCGGCGACGGACCTGCTCGCGCTCGCGCCGCCGTATCCGTGCGTGCTCAAACCGCGCGAGGGCGTGGCGGGCGAGGACGTGGTGCTGGTCGCGAACGACGCGGAACTGCTGGCGTGTTGCGCCGGGATCAGGTCCCGCCGACCGGCGGCGGCCTTGCTGGTGGAGGAGTTCCTGCCGGGCGAGTTGTACACCCTGGAGACCCTCGGCGACCGGCACGGCGTCCGGGTCCTGGGCGGCTTCCACACCCGGTTGTCGCCGCCGCCGTACTTCATCGAGACGCGCATGGACCTGGTGCCCGAACCGCCGCCCGCGATCACCGCCGGGGTGCTGAGCCGGCTCGACGCGCTGGGGGTGGGCTTCGGCGCGTGCCACACGGAATTCGTGGTCCAGGACGGGCGGGCCCGGATCATCGAGGTGAACTACCGTGCCATCGGCGACCGATGCGACCTGCTGCTCCGGGACGTACTCGGCCTCCCGCTCTTCGAGCACATCCTGCGCGTGCACCTGGGCATCGACCTGCCCGCGGACCTGGGCGCCCGCACGGGCCGGCACGCCCGGGTGGACTACCCGTGCGCCGACCGCGCCGGCGTGCTCACCGCGGCCCCGGGGCGCGAGGACACGCTCCCGGGCGGTGGCGTACGGATCGACTACCACCCGCTGCGCGCGATCGGCGAACGGCACGAACTGCACCGGTCCAACCGGGACTACCTCGGGGTGCTGCGCACCTTCGGCGACGATCGGGACGCCGTGCACCGCGCGGCCGAGGGATTCCTGACCGACCGGCAGTGGAGCATCACACCGTGACCCGGCATGCCGGCGACGCGTCCGTGCCCCGGGCCCGCGACAGCCCCGCTCCCGTGGCGGCACACCCGTTCGAGGGCGAACTGCTGTGCCGGGTCCTGGACACCGTGCTGCGCGAGGACGTTCTGAGCCTGCGGAGCACGGCCGTGCCGCTGTCCCGCCCGGACGGCATGTGGCTGCGGCTGAGCCTGCGCGCCGGCCCGGACGCGTGGCTGCTGCCGGTGCGCGCCGACGGTTTCCAATGCGAGTACGCGGCCCGGGCGCCGTTGCTGGTGGGCGAGCGCACCGGCACCCGAGTGACCGACACCGATCATCTGCTCGCGCTGCTGCGCGAGGCGGCCGACCCGCGGGACCGGTCCGGCTTCGACGACTTCGCCGAGGAGTGCCGGCAGGCGGCCCGGGCGGGCAGGCTGCTCGCGCGTACCGGCTCGGCCGTACACACGCGGCTCGCCGAGCGCCACGGCCCCGACCCGAGCACGTGGACCGGCCCCGACGCCGGCCCGGCCCTGGACACGCTGGCCGCGCACGTCGATCATCCGCTCTACCCGACCGCCCGCGCCCGCTCCGGTCTGGCCGCGGCGGCGCTGCGCCGATACGCGCCCGAGCACCACCCGAGCTTCCGGCTGCGCTGGGCGCTGCTGCCGCTCGACGAGACGACGCGTACCGGGACGCTGCCCGCCTGGTGGCCGACCGCCGCCGAGCTCGGCCGCCCCGACCTGGACGCCGACCATCTCGCCCTGCCCGTACACCCGTTGACGTTCGACCGGCTCCCGGCACCGGCGGTGCGGACCGCCCTGGAGTACCCGGACGTGCGTCCGACGTTGTCGATGCGTACCGTCGCGGTGACGCACGATCCCACCGTGCATCTCAAGCTCCCGCTGCCCATCGCCACCCTCGGCCTGCGCAACCGGCGCACGATCAAGCCCGGTTCGCTCGTCGACGGCGCCGCCGGGCAGCGGCTCCTGGCCGAGGTGCTGCACCGGGAACCACGCTTCCGGGACCGGGTGTTGCTCGCCGACGAACAGAGCCACCTGCACGCGGGGCACGAGTTGCTGGCCGTGCTGGTGCGCCGCCACCCGCCCCACCTGGGCGACGCCCTCGTGCTGCCGCTCGCCGCGCTGCTCGCGAGGGGACCGGACGGAGTCCTGGTGCTGGACCGGGTCGCGGATCGCTTCCACGGCGGCGACCGGTTCGCACTGCTCGACGCGTATCTCACCCTGCTGCTGGACTGGCAGACCACCTTGTACCGGTACGGCATCGCGCTCGAGTCACACCCGCAGAACGTCTCCCTGGTGTTGGCCGAGGGCCGCCCGGTCCGCCTGTTGTTCAAGGACAACGACGGCCCGCGGGTGTTTCCGGCCGGCTGTCCGCTACCGCACGACGGGTTCGACGACGCACGCACGTACACCACGCACGAGGGCCCGCTCGCCGACGTGTTCGTCACGATCACCGTGCATCTGTGCGCCGGCGCCATCGCCTTCGCGCTGCCCGCGCCGGAACGCGACCGGCTGCTGCGGCTGGTGTACGACCGGCTCGATGCGCTGGCGGAGCCGACGTTGCGCCGCCGGGTGTTGGTCGAAGAGCGCTTGCCGGTCAAGGCGATGATCACCGCCGGCACCCTGCTCAGCAAGCAGCGCTCGGGCGCGGCGGACATCAACAAGCACTACACGAGTGGGCCGAACTATCTGCGCCGGGCGGCGAGTCGGAGATAGCAAACGCCGCCCCACCCACCTCGAACCGGCGCATCCCCCGCACGTCCCGACACCGCCCTCGAACCGCTGGAGTCGCCCATGCCGTTCCCGTCGGCCCAACCCCGCACGACCTCCGCCCCTGCCCCGCCCGCGCCGCCCGCGCTGCCCTCGGCCGACGACGCCGTCGCGCACACCCTGCTCAACTGCCTGCACCGCGAGGTGTGCGGCCCGGAGGCAGGCAGCTTCGTGGAGCCCGGCGACGCCGGCCATCTTCGGCTGCACCTGGCCCGTTCGGGGACGTGGCTGCGGGTCCGGCTGCGGCGCACCTCGCTGCTGGGCGACCACCGGTTCATCGGGCCGGCGGCCGAACTGCGCGGGTCCGCCTGGTGCGTGCTGACCTGGTCGGAGCTGGCCGAGCGCATCCACACCGAACTGGGTCTGCGCACCGGCGTCGGCAACGACGAGTTCCTCGGCCAACTGGCCTCCAGCCATGCCGGCGTGGCGGCGGGCCTGGCCCGCGAGGCCGCCCGGCCCGCCTCGCGCTACCTGGAATCGGAACAGGCCCTGCTGTTCGGGCACCGCTTCCATCCCACCCCCAAGGCTCGCGGCGCCGACCCGGCGACGTGGGCGGCCTACGCGCCCGAGGCCCGGGCCGCGTTCCGCCTGCGGCATCTGGCGGTCCGCACCGAGCTGATCGCGCAGGAGCGGATATCCGCCGCCGACACCGCCGTGCTGGACCGACTCGGCTCGGTCCCGGCCGGATACACGCTGCTGCCCGCACACCCGTGGCAGTTCGAACTCCTCGCCGAACACCCTTCCCTGCGCGCTGCGTTGGCCGGCGGCGACGTGCTCGACCTGGGTCCGGGCGGCGACCCGTTCACCCCGACGGCGTCGGTGCGCACGCTCGCCGGCGCGGGGGTGTTCCTCAAGTTCGGGCTGAATGTGCGGATCACCAACTGTGTGCGCAGGAACGCCGCCTACGAGTTGTCCGGGGCGGTCGCGCTGACCCGCGCGCTGGCCCCGATCCTGGCCCGATCGGCGGCCCGATACCCGGACTTCGCGATGCTCGGCGAGCCCGCGTACCGCAGTGTGTCGGCGGCGGTGGCGCCCGACCTGCTCGAAGGGTTCGGGGTGATCGTCCGGGACGGCCTGGACGCCCGGTTGCGGCCGGGGCTGACGGCGCTGTTGGCCGGCGCCGTGGCCGCCGAGTATCCCACCGGGTCCGCCCACGTCTCCCGGTTGCCGCCCGGCTCCGGACCGCACGCGGCGCTGCGCTGGTGGGACGACTACCTGCGGCTGTTGGTGCCGCCGGTGCTGGCCGCCTACTTCGCGCACGGCGTGGTGCTGGAACCGCACCTGCAGAATGTGCTGCTCGCGGTCGACGAAGCCGGCCGACCCCGGCAGGTGCTGATCCGCGACATGGAGGGCACCAAACTGCTGCCCGGACCGCACGCCGCCACCCTGGCCGCGCTGCCGCCCTCGGTCGCCGAACCCATGACGTACACCGCCCGGCGCGGCTGGGATCGGGTGGCCTACTGCCTGCTGGTGAACAACATCGCCGAGATGCTCGCCGCGCTGACCGATCTGCATCCGCAGCTGGAGGCCCGGCTGTGGGCACGGGTGCGCACGGTGCTGGCGAACTGCTCGGCCGAGCACGGCGAACCGGCACCACTGCGGGCGCTGCTCGCAGGCGGTCCGCTGCCTGCCAAGGGCAACCTGCTCGCCCGCTGGGAGCGGCGAGCCGACCGCGAGGCGCGGTATCTGCGCATCCCCTCACCCCTGGCCGCCTCGATTCCCGGCGGGGTCCGCCCCGACGGGGTCCGCCGCACACCCGCCCGGAGCGCCCGATGATCACCCCTGCCGTACGGACCCGGGTGGCGAACCTTGATGCCGCCGAACTCCCCGCCTACATCCACGACCTCGGCTCGCTGCGAGCGCACGTGGCGGCGGTGCGCGCCGCGTTGCCGGCCCGGGTCGAGCTGTACTACGCGGCCAAGGCCAATCCCGCGCCGGAGATCCTGGCCGCGGTGGCCGCCGACGTGAGCGGCTACGAGGTCTCCTCCGGCGGCGAACTCGCCCACGTGCTGGCCCATCTGCCCACCGTGCCGCTCGCCTTCGGCGGCCCGGGCAAGACGGTGGACGAACTGATCGCCGCGCTGCGTGCGGGGGTCGGGCGCTTCCATGTGGAGAGCCGCCACGAGCTGCACCAACTGATCGCACTGGCCGAGCGGTTCCGGCCCGAGCGCGACGTCGACGTGCTGCTGCGGGTCAACCTGCCGCTCGGGCCGGAGGTGCTGCACGGCGCGGCGTTGACGATGGGCGGCGATTCCGGCCCGTTCGGCATGGATCCGCCCGAGGTCGAGGCCTGTCTGCGGCTGCTCGCCGGGCCGGAGGCAGGTCGGGCACGGATCCGCGGCATCCACGCGCACCTGGCCAGCGGCCTGGACGCGGACACCCAGCTCGCGGTCGCCGAACGCATCCTCCTGTGGACGCGGGAGACTGCGCTGCGACACCGGATCGCACTGCCCGAGGTGAACATCGGCGGCGGGATGGCGGTCGACTACGCGGATCCGGCCGCCCACTTCGACTGGCCCCGCTTCGGCGCCGGTCTGGGCCGTCTCCTGGCCGGCCGGCCGGACCTCACCGTGCGAATCGAGCCCGGCCGGGCTCTGACCGCGTACTGCGGCTGGTACGCCACCGAGGTGCTCGACCTCAAGCACAGCCACGGCCGAACGTTCGCCGTGCTGCGCGGCGGGACCCACCACCTGCGCACCCCGGCGGCCAAGGGCCACGACCAGCCGTGCGTGGTCGTGCCCATCACGAGCCCGTGGCCCTACCCGTGGCCGCGACCGGAGATCCACGACACCGAGGTCACCCTGACCGGTCAACTGTGCACCCCCAAGGACGTGTTCGCCCGCCGACGACCGGTTGCCCGGCTCCGCGTCGGCGACCGGGTGGTCTTCGCGCTGGCGGGTGCCTACGCGTGGAACATCTCCCACCACGACTTCCTGATGCACCCGCACCCGACCTTCCACTACCTGTGATCGCGGCGATCCCGAAACGGGCGGCGGCCGGCCCTGCCGGAGCGGTTGCTCGCGAGGGCGATCACGGCCCGGCTCCGGAACCGTCGTCGCACTCGTAGGGTCGATGCATGCTTTTGTGGATCAACGGACCCTTCGGGGTCGGCAAGACCCAGACCGCACACGAATTGTCCCGGCGGTTGCCCGGCAGCGTGATCTGCGATCCGGAACAGGTCGGCTTCGGCATGCACCGGATGATGCCGCCGGCGCTGCGGGGCGACTTCCAGGATCTGCCCGCCTGGCGGCAGGGCGTGTTCGAGGTGCTGGACCGGGTGCTGACCGGGCAGGACGGCCCGGTGCTCGCGCCGATGACGGTGATCGAGCCGGGCAACTTCCGGGAGACCGTCGGACGCCTGCGTGAACGCGGCCACGACGTGCGGCACTTCACGCTGCTCGCCGAGCGCGAGACGATCCTGCGGCGACTGCGCGAGCGCGGCCTCGGGCACGCGGTGCGGGTGGTGGCCGGCAGGGCGGCGCCGCTGCGTGGGGAGACCTTCGCGGTGTCCAGGCTGGACCTGTGCCTGGAGCGGCTGGCGACCCCGGAGTTCGCCGAGCACATCCACACCGACCGCATCGACGTCGCCGGGGTCGCCGATCGCATCGCCGACTCGGCCGGCCTGGCCCTGGCCCCGAACACCGACGGTCCGCTGCGCGGTCGGCTGCGCCGGGCCTGGACCGGCGTTCGGCACATTCGGTTCTTCTGATCCGCGCGGGGGATCCCGCCGGAGCGAAGGCCCGCCGGACGCGGGTCAGTCCTGCGCAGGCGACAGGAGGCCACGAACACAAACGGCAACCCACACACGGAGCGCGGGGCACGCAATGGACGCGCGGAACGTGGGGCGCGGGTGGGCGGGCACGGGTCGCGGCGGCAGGGGCGCGGCGGTGCGGGATGACGGGGCGCGGGTGCCGGGTGAGGCGAGGCGCGGCAGAGCAAGGGCGAGGGTGCGGGGTGAGGGGTGTGAGTGGTCGGGACGCGAGCGGTCGGACGGGCGGTGTGGGGGGCGGTGTCGGGATGGGGGTTCGTTTCAGGAGGGGTGGTGGGGTGAACGCTGGTGGGCATGAAGCACCGCCGAGGAGTTCCCGTGAATGCCGACACCGGATCGACCGACCCCTCCGGTGTGTCGCCGGCCCTCGACATCGGGCCGGACCCGAGTGTGACCACCCTTGCCGAGGCGCCCGGTCTGCGCGTGGCCACCCGTCGGATCCCCGGTCCGCCGTCCGCGAGCCCGCGGGCCTGGTTCGGCCAGGTCCGGGACACCCCGCTCGGCACCCGAGCGATCTTCGGCGACGTGGCCGGCGACCCACTGTGCGCACCCGATCGGGTGGCGGACGTGCTCACCGCCTTCGCCGCGGCGGCGCCGAGCACGCCGACCCTGTCCGAGATCGCGCATCAAGTCGCGTTGTCGCTGCGCGACGACCATCGCCGCGGCCATCGGGCCCTGGTTCGGGTGCTCCTGGTCGAACACGTCGGCGATCCGGCCGGCATCGGCTCGCTCACCCTGATCAATCGCGGCTACCCGACCCCGCTCCTGGTGGTCGGTCGCCGCGTGCTCGGCCTCGAACCGGCGTTCGCCACCCCGCCGATCGGTGCGCTGGCCCCCGGCAGCCTGCGCCCGCCGGAGCTGGCGGTCGCGGTCGGCCTCGGTGAGCGGGTTCTGCTGTACACCGACGACCCGGCCGAGACGTCCGACACCGGCGACGGGAACTACCCGCTGGCCGAGCGCGCGCCCGATCGGCTGCACGGCGACTTCGCCGACGCGCTGGACCGGCTCGTGGTGGACGTCGAGGCGCATTTCGACACGTCCTACACCGGCGATGCGGCACTGTTCCTGCTGGAAGCCGAGCCACCACCGCAGCCCGACGAGCCGCGCCGACCGGAGCCGCCCGAGGCCTGAGCACACCGCCCCGCCCGCCCACCCGTTCGGCCCGCCCACAGCGCGCCCGCGCCCACCCCGTCCTACCGTTCGAACATGGCGAAAACCTCACCCGGGCGCGGCACGGCGGAGCACGGTTCGTGGATCACCGTGCGGCTGATCGTGATCGTCGTTGTGATCGTACTGAGCGTTTGGTTCGTCCTGGCCAACACCGGGAGTACCGAGATCCGCTTCTGGATCCCAAAGGTGGAGGCGCCGCTGTGGTTCGTGCTGGCCGGCGCCTTCCTGGTCGGGGCCCTCATCGGATGGCTGGTCGGCCGCAACCGCCGACCCCGCTGAGCGACGCCCGCAGCCGGCCGGTGAGCGGCGACCGTGGCCGACCGGCCGACGCGCCCGATCCGCGGCTCGGCGGAACGCGCCGTACGCCCCGGCCCGCGCAGCGCCGTCAGACGCCCGGCCCGCGCAGCGCCGTCGGTGCGGCGAGGCGCCCGGCCGCCGCGTTCGATCGGGGGTGCGCGCCGTTGGGATGCACGCCGTGCAGTCGGAGCTGGAACATCGCGTCGAAGCGGGCATCCCCGTCGGCGAGGTCGATCGCGCCCACCTCGGACAGTCGGCGCAGTCGATAGCGGAACGTGTTCGGGTGCACGTGCACGGCCGCCGCGGCCGCGGTGACGTCGCCGAAGGTGTCCAGCCACGCGGCGAGGGTCTCGGTGAGATGCGTGTCGTGTTCGGCGTCGTAGGCCCGCAGCC
This sequence comes from Embleya sp. NPDC008237, assembly GCF_042956465.1. NCBI lineage: Bacteria > Bacillati > Actinomycetota > Actinomycetes > Kitasatosporales > Streptomycetaceae > Embleya > Embleya sp. NPDC008237. The sequence goes on along the minus strand of NZ_JBIBGL010000035.1, from coordinate 16,936 downwards.
GGGTGACCGGGCCCGCCGGCGCGTCGTCGGTGGCCGCGACCCGGTCGGCGACGTCGACCAGCAGCGAGGACACGTACACGTCGCACAGTCGGGCCACCCGCAGCGACGAGCGGCCCGCGCGCAGCACCCGCAGTGCGCGATCCGCGTCCGCACGTGAGGAGGGCAGGTCCACCTCGCGCGCGGCCACCCGGCCGATGCCCACCACCGCGTCGATCCGGCCGCCGATCCGGGCCAGGAACTCCTCCGCGAGCCGGACCGCCCTGGCATCCGACTCGGTGGGCAGGATCGCGTAGGTGAAGCCGCCCAGTCGTGCGGTGGCGGTGCGCGGGTGGACCGCCGCGAGGTGCAGGGCCAGCGCGTCGACGATCCGGTGTTCCTCCGCGCTGCGCTCCGCCGGTGCCGAGTCGCCGACCACGGCGAGTGCGAGCACGCACGCGGGTTGGTGGGCCAGGCCCAGTCGGCCGGCCGCATCGACCGCCGCGGGGCCGCCTTCGAGCACGGTGGCGAGCAGGTCGGTGCGCAGTCTGCGCTCCACGTCCGCGCCGGCGCGGCGGCGCAGCAGGTGCAGTGCGACCACCTTGGCCGCCTCGGTCAGCGAGCGGGCCAGTTCTTCGGACAGCGGCTCGCGCACCACGACCCAGATCGAACCGAGGATCTCGTCCCCGGCCCGGACCGCGATGGCCACCCGGGGCAGGTCGGAGACGCCGACCAGGTAGAGCGGTCCCTCGCTGCGGTAGAGGGCATGGAAGGCGCCGCGTTCCTCGAGGACGCGCAACATCTCCGCGGGCACCTGCCGGTCCAGGATGGTGGCGATCCGGGGTTCGTCCGCCTCGTCCTGGCGGCTGGAGAAGGCCAGCACCCGCCCGCTGCGGTCCTCCACCGTGACCGGTCCGTCCAGCAGCGCGGCGATCGCGTTGACCAACGCGAACAGGTCGCCGGCCGGCGCCCCGTCGAGGGTTTCACCGCTCTGCGCGGTGCCCACCTCGTCGACCGCGAGCAGTGCCCGCAGCAGGGTGGTGACCTGCGACCAGGACGCGCCGGGGGTGAGCGACAGGATCACCACGCCGGTGCTCGCCACGGCCGCCTCGACCTCGGCATCCACCACGATCGGGCCGCGGACCACGATGGCCGGTGCGCCCAGTCCGGCGGCGCGGTGCACCAGCGTGGCGATGGCGGCGGATCCGTAGACCGCGACGCCCAGGATCACCGCGCCCGGCGGGTGGGAGGGTTCGTCGTGCGGGTCGTGGATGAGCACGCCGGTGATCTCGCGGTCGGGGTCCGGCGTGCCGGCTGCCACCGCGAACAGGGTCGACCCGAGGTCGTCGATGATGCGCCCGAGGACGGCGCGCGGACGCCCGGTCATCGGCTGCCCACCGGCACGTGGGCGGGGGCGCCTCCCCGGACGGATATGCGCCCGGTGCCCGACGCGTCCACCCCACCGGGCACGCGCCCACCGCTCGGCGCATCCGCGCTGCCCGGCACATCCGTGCCGCGTGGCACGCTCGTCCTGCTCGGCATGCTCATGCCACCCGATACATCCACGTTGCTCGACACGTTCACGACAAGGGAATCCAATCCGTCGACACAGGTCCCCCGTCGAGCCTGTCGAGCCCGGGGGCCGGCCGTGTCGTCTTGGCCGGCCCGTGGGCGGAGTCTAAACGATCTTGGGGTGGATATGGGCAGGTAAGAACGGCATATCCCGCACGATCTCGAGTCTCACGGTCGGCGCCCCTCCGGTCCGCGGTCGAGCACGTACCGTCCGTCCCGGCCGAAGCCGCGCACCTGCCGGCCCTGGGCCATCAGCCCGCCCAGCACCTCGCGCACCGCCAGCCGCCACCCCCGCGCCGCCGACGGGTCGGCCCGGCGCAGCGCCTCGATGTCCCGCGGCACGGCCACGAGCACCACGTCCCCGTCGGTGCGGCCCTGGATCGGCCGCCCGTCGGGGGCCGCGTCCAGGCCGATCACGACCTCTCCCGCCAGATCCTCGGTGTCGACCGGCTGCGGTACCCCGGCGCAGGCGAGCGCGACCCGGTCGCTGCTCAGGTCCCACCGGGCCAACAGCCGATCGGAGAGGTCGTCGCCGTTGATGGCGTCGGACATCGGCCCGTAGAAGTCGGCCAGGTACTCGGCGGGTGTCGCGCCGAGCTTGGCCAGGTTGAAGTAGGCGTTGCGCCCGACCAGGGGGTCGAACGTCCAGGTCACCCGGGTGATCCCGCGCTCCAGACACCATGCGCGCTGGTACACCTTGAGCGCGTAGCCCACCTCGCGTCCGCGTGAGCGTTCGTCGACGCCGGCGATGTGCGAGTGCAGGCCGTCGGTGGAGAGCAGGCCCACACCGGCGCCGATCAACCGGTCGCCCTCGTAGGTGCCCGCGACGTAGCCGCCGGCGTGTGACACCACGGTCATCAGCTCGGAGTTGATCATCGGGTTGGTCGGGTCGGGCTGCCAGACGCGTTGGAACAGGTCGCACGCGTCGGCCATCTCGCCCAGGGTGTGCAGTTCGCGAATCTCGACGTGGGCCGCGCGAGCCGCGCGGTCGGCCGCCTCGGCCGCGCGGTCGCGAAGTGCACCGGAATCGGGTTCGGGTTCGCGGTCGGCGCGGTACAGGTCGCCGCCGGTACGCGCGCCCGCCGGTGTCGGCGTCATCGGGCCGTTGCCTCCGTCTCCGCGTCGGTCGCGGAATCGACCGCCGCCCGCTCGGGCAACGGCTCGCCGATCGTGGGCACACCGGAGAGCAGGGCCCGGGTGTATTCGTGTTCCGGGTTCTCCAGGACCTGCGCGGCCGGACCGCACTCGACCAGCACGCCTCGGTCCATCACCGCGATCCGGTCCGCCAGGTAGCGCACGACGGCCAGGTTGTGCGAGATGAACAACATCGCGAAGCCGAGTTCGCGTTGCAGGTCGCGGATCAGGTTGAGTACCGCGCCCTGGACCGAGACGTCCAGGGCGGAGGTGACCTCGTCGGCGACCAGCACGGCCGGTCGGGCGGCGAGCGCGCGGGCCAGTGCGACACGCTGGCGCTGGCCGCCGGAGAGCGCGTGCGGCAGGCGGGTGCCGACGCCGGGGTCGATGCCGACCAGGTCGAGGTAACGGGCAACTTCGCTCGCCCGCGTCGCACGGTCGCTGCGCGGCAGCGCCTCGGCGACCGAGCCGCCGATGGTCAGCCGCGGGTTCAGCGACGCGAAGGGGTCCTGGAAGACCAGCTGGATCGGCCTGCGCCCGGGCTTGCGGCCCTGGTCGACGCCGTCCACCAGAACCTGTCCCGAGTCGATCGACACCAGCCCGACCGCGGCCCGGCCCAGGGTGGACTTGCCCGACCCGGAGCCGCCGACCAGGCCGACCACGCTGCCCGCGGGCACGTCCAGGGAGACGTCGTCCACGGCGGTCGAGGCGTTGCGGCCGCGTCCGTACCGCACGGTGATGTTGCGCAGTTCGAGCGAACCGGACGTGGCGCTCGCAGCCGGGCCCGAGGCGGCTTCGGCGGTGGCGGAATCCACCGTGCTCACGGCTTTCATCGTGCCTCCTCCAGTTCGTGGGTGGCGGTGGTGATCGGGTCCCAGCACGCGACGCGACGTCCGGGGCCGATCCGCTCCAGCACCGGCTCCTCGGTGCGGCAGCGGTCGGTGGCCCGGGCGCAGCGGGGCGCGAACGGGCAGCCGACGCTCTCGTCGCCGGGCTCGGGCGGGCGGCCGGGGATGGTCGCCAGCGGGATGTCCCGGTCGGTGGTCATGCTGGGCACCGCGCCGATCAGCGCGGCCGAGTACGGGTGGGCGACGCCGTCGGCGAGGTCTCCGACGGGGAGTTCCTCCACGATCCGACCCGCGTACATGACCACGACGCGGTCGCACACCTGGGAGACGACGGCGATGTCGTGCGAGATGAGCAGCAGCGCGGCGCCCGATTCCGTGCGCACGTCCCGGAGCAGGGCCAGCACCTGGGCCTGCACGGTCACGTCCAGGGCCGTGGTGGGCTCGTCGGCGATGATCAGGCGGGGTTCACCCATCAGGCCCATCGCGATCATTACGCGTTGGCGCATGCCGCCGGAGAACTCGTGCGGGCGCTTGCGGACCCGCAGTTCGGGGTTGATGATGCCGACCGCGCCCAGGCGGGAGACGGCCCGGGAGACGGCCGCCGCGCGCCCGGCGTTGTGGTGCACCTCGGCCACCTCGGCGAGTTGCCGGCCGACGGTGAGCGCGGGGTTGAGCGAGGCCATCGGGTCCTGGAACACCATGGCCATCGAAGTGCCCTTGGGCGCCTGCTTGTTCAGGTCCCGGTCACCGAAGCGCAGCGTCCGGGCGCTGACCCGGCCGGGGTGCGGGACCAGTCCGGCCGCGGCGAGTGCGGTCAGGCTCTTGCCCGAGCCGGATTCGCCGACGATGCCGACCGCTTCGCCCTCGTCGACGGTGAGGCAGACGTCGTGCACGGCGGTGTGGCCGGGGAAACGGACTTGCAGGCGGTCGATGTTCAGCAGGCCGGACGCGGTCTCCTCGGCGGGTGCCTCGGAGATCGCCTCGGCGGACTTGATCTCGGGTTGCGGCGCGGTGCGGCCGGCGTTCGCCTTGGCGACCACCTCGCCGATCAGGCCGAAGGTGATGCCGGTGAGCACGATCGCGGCACCCGGGCCGACCGCCGACATCGGGTCCACCATGACCCGGTCGAGCTGCTCGTTGAGCAGGCGTCCCCAGTCGTAGTCGGGCGGCTGCACGCCCAGGCCGAGGAAGGACAGGCCGGAGAAGGCAACCAGAATGCCGGCGGCGGCGGTCGAGACGAACAGCGCGACGGGTTCGGCGATGTTGGGCAGGATGTGCCGGACGACGATCCGGAAGCGGCCGACGCCGAGGATCCGCGCCGCGGCCACGTAGTCGGTGCCGGCGATCGAGGCGGTCAGGTTCTGTACGAGTCGGGCGGTACTGGGGGCTGCGCCCAGGCCGATGGCGAAGGCGGCGGAGAAGGTGCCGACGCCGAAGATGACCGCGAGGAAGAGCACGAACAGCAGGCTGGGGAAGGCGACGAGCAGGTTGACCACCGCGGTGATCAGGCGCCCGGCGCGGCGGCCGAGGACGGCCGGCAGGACGCCCAGGACCAGGCCGCCGACGACCGCGATGAGCGTGGCGAACAGGGTCAGTTCCAGCGTGAGCCGGGTCGCCACCACCACTCGGGCGGCGATGTCGCGACCGAGCGCGTCGGTGCCGAACAGGTGCTCGGTGCCGCTGTGTCGGCCGATCGCGTCGGTGTCGATCCGGTCGGCGGTGTCGCCGAGCAGCATGGGTCCGAAGATCGCCGTCAAGAGGATGAGCGTGCTCGCGACGGCCGCGGTGATCCCCAGTGGGGTGCGCAGGGCGAGGCGGAGTCTTGGTGCCTGGGACATCGTCAGCTCCCGCGAATCGTGGACTGGGGATCGGCGGCGGCGACGGCGAGGTCGACCACGAAGTTGATCGTGAGTGCGGCGGCTCCGTACACGAGCACGATGCCTTGGACGAGGGGATAGTCCTTCTGCAGGATCGCCTGGACGATGGTCATGCCCAGGCCGGGCCACGCGAAGACGTTCTCGATCAGCACGGTGCCCGCCAGCAGGCCGCTGAGCAGCAGGCCGCCGAGGGTGAGCGAGGAGGTCAGCAGGTTGGGCAGCGCGTGTCGCAGGTAGACCAGTCGGCCCGGCAGTCGCTTGGCCCGGGCGGTGCGCATGTAGTCCGTCTCGAAGACGCGCAGCGCCTCGACCCGAACGATCCGCGACAGCGCGGCGATCGGGGTGATGGCCAGTGCGAGCACCGGCAGGACGTAGGAGTCCGGCCCTTCGCGCAGCGCCACCGGGAACCAGCCGAGCGAGACCCCGAACACCGAGGCGAGACCGACGGCGAGGAGGAACTCCGGGATGGCCACGATCGCCCCGGTCGAGGAGGCGAACGCGAACTCGCCGCGCCGGCGCCGGCCGTTGCGGGTCCACACGGCCATGGCCATGCCCAGCGGGATGGCCACCAGCATCACCAGGAGGAACGCGTAGATCGCGATCTCCATGGTCGCCGGCAGTCGGTCGCCGATCATCCGGGACACCGGGACCCGGGCGGTGATCGATTCGCCGAGGTCGCCGTGGAAGAGCCCGCTCACGAAGTGCTTGTACTGGTCGATCAGCGAGTCGTCCAGGCCCAGTTGTTCCTTGCGGGCGGCGACCGCCTCGGGCGTGGCGTTGAGTCCCAGGGCGCCGCGGACCGGGTCGCCGGGGACGAAGTGGATCATCGCGAAGGCCGCGGTGACCAGTGCGGCGAGCGAAACCAACAGGCGCCCGGTGCGGCGTACGAAGAAGGAGGTCCAGGGGCCGAGCCGGAAGTCGATCAGCCGGCCGGCCGGGTTTGCGGTACTGGCTGCGGTGCTCATCGGCCACCGACCTTGCGCAGGGTGGTCGGAATGGGACCGCCACCGTCGAGTTGGAAGTTGTAGCCCCGAGCGAAATAGGGGGTCATCGAGTCCATGAAGGTCACCACATCGAGACGTTTGATCAACTCGGATTCGGCCGCGGTCCACTCGGGGCAGCCGGAGGTGTCCGGCTTGGCCATGGCGAGGGCCACGAGACGCTTGTGTTCGGGGTTGTCCAGCGAACCGAAGTTGAGCCCCTCCGGGGGAGGGGGTCCCATGAAGAACGGGAGGGCCTGGTCGGGTGTGGTCACCGAGAGTGGCGCCCACGCGACTTCCCACTGACCGCCCATCAGGATCGTGGCATTCGTCGCGGCGGTGGTCGGCTGGGTGCTGACCTTGACGCCGAACGATTTCCACTGCTCGACCGCCAGCTCGACGGCGGCGATGAGCTGGTTGCCGAACACGCCGGGGTAGGGCATGGAGATCGACAGCTGTTTGCCGTCCTTGGTCCAGCGCCCGCCGGACTTCTTCCAGCCCGCCGTCCGCAGCGCGTCCGCGGCCCGAGCCACGTCGTGCGGCGGAAGGTACTGGGTGACCGCGTCGTCGGTGCAGGGCGGCCCCATCGTGACACCGACGCGGGTGGCGGGTTGGCCCTTGCCGCCGGTGGCCACCGCACCGATCTGCTTGAGGTCGAGCGCCTGGATCAGCGCCCGGCGCACCAGGGGGTCGGCGGTGACCCGGTTGGCGGCCTCGTTGAAGACCAGCATCCCCATGGGGTCGCGCTGGATGTTGGACTTGAGGCCGGCCGCGGCCAGTCGGGTGCGGTCGGCGCCCATGATGGGTGCGACGTTGATCTGCCCGCCGAGCAGCAGGTTCGCTCTGGTGGACTCGTTGGTGACGACCTTGAAGACCACCCGGTCGGGCAGGTCGGCGCTGCCGATGCCGTCCGGCCCCCAGGCGTAGCCGGCGCGCTTGGTGAAGGTGAAGTGGTCGCCCGGGACGACCTGGCTCAGTCGGTAGGGACCGGTGCCGTCGGACGCGTGGTTCAAGCCGTCGGGCGATCGCAAGCCGGTGGGGCACACCACGCGCAACATCGCGGTGCCGCGAACCAGGAACGGGGCCGGCTCCGGGGTCTTCAGCGTCAGGGTGCCGGCCGCGTCGTCGGCGGTGGCAACGGTCCCGGGCGGCACCATCAGGCCGTACAGCGGCGACTTGTTGGCCGGGTCGGCGATGTAGGCGTACTCGGCGGCGATGTCGGAGGGGGTCAGTGCCCTGCCGCTGTCGCACATCACGTCGCGTCGGATCGTGAAGGTCGCCGAGGTCGCGTCGGAGGTCCATTTCTCGGCGACGCCGGAGACGATCCGCCCGTCGGACGCGACGTTGATCAGCGAGTCGTAGGAGTAGCGGTTCATGGTGACGGCCGACGAGGTCAGCGTGGTCAACGGATTCATGTTGCCGGGGTCGCCTTCGATGGCGATCGTGACGGTGTCGCCGTCGCCCGCGCCGCCATCGGCCGCGGTGCCGCCGCAGCCGGCGGCGAACAGGCCCAACGCGACGGCCGCCGCGGCCCCGCGCGGGGCGCGTCTCATCTCGCGCCCCCGGCCGGACACTCGACCGCGTCGTGCCCGGCGACGGATGCGACGGCCGACTCGCCGGCCGCGATCCGCGGGAGGGCACGGCTCATGTGCAGGAAGCGGGCCCGTTCGCCGTCCCCGAGGAAGGCGTACTGGGCATGCCGCGCGCCGCGCGGTTCGACCTCGATCAACGTACGGGCGTCGCGGACCACCAGTGCGGTGGTGCGGACGTGGTCGCCGCCGGACATCTCGGCGGCGGCGCCGATGTTGCGCGTGGTGAGCACCAATCCTTCCTCGGACTCCGCCACGTCGAAAACCATCGCCTGTGAGGCGTACCGGCCGACGAAGAAGCGCGAGTCCACCGCCGGCGGCTCGACGGGGGGCGTGGCGGGCTCCGGGACCACCACGTCCGCACTCGTCGCGAACACGTCGCGGACCAGGTCGTACATCACGGTCAGGTCGCCGCCGTTGGTGAGGATGGCGATCGAGACGCCGCTCTCCGGGGCCACCCGCAGGATCGCGCTCTGGCCGATGGCGCCGCCGTCGTGACCGATCACCGGGCCGCCGACCCAGTCGAAGAGGTTCCAGCCCAGTCCCCACACGGTGCCCACGGCCTCGATGTCGGGCACCTGGACCTGCGGCTCGCGCATGGCCAGCGCGGACTGCTCGGACAGCAGGCGGGTCCCGTCCGGGAGCAGTCCCCGCGCCACGTGCGCGGCGGCGAAGGCGACCAGATCGCTCGCGGTCGTGGTCAGGGTCGAGCCGGCCGGTGCGTTGGAGCGCGGCCCCTCCCATTTCTGCACCCGGACGGGGGTCCCGTCCGGCCCGGCCCCGTGCCCGATGGCCACCCGGTGCAGGATCGCCTCGTTCGGGTTGGTGGCCACCCGGGACAAGCCCAGGGGCACCGCGATCCGCTCGCGCAGCGTCTCCTCCCAGGTCTGCCCGGTGAGCACCTCGACGAGCCGGCCGAGAACCACGAAGCCGGTGTTGCAGTACGAGAACATCTCGCCGGGCGGGAAGAGTTGGCCCGCGTCCCGGGCCAGCCCCGCGACCAGCTCGGCCACCGCGTCGTCGCCGGGACCGTGGTCGTCGAACAGGTCGCCCTCGAACCCGGCGGTGTGGCACAACAGCTGACGCGTCGTCACCACCTGCGCGGCGGCCTCGTCCACGATCCTGAAGTCCGGCAGGTACGTGCGCACCGGGGCGTCCAGGTCCAGCACGCCCTCGTCGACGAGCTGCATGATCAGCGTCGCCGTCCAGACCTTGGTGATCGATCCGATCTGGAAGATCGACTCCGGGGTCGCGGGGTACCCGATCTCCACGTCGAGCACACCCGTGGCGGCCGTGACCGTCTCATCGCCCATCCGTACCGCGACGCTCGCGCCGGGGATGTTGCCACGCTTGGCCAGCTCGCCGAGTCGGGTCGCTAGATACTCGGGCGTCGGCAGCGTCCGGGCAGCGGGCCCGGGCACCTCGGATCGTCCCATCGTGGGGTACCTCCTGGGAAGGCGGCGGCGAGTGCCGCAGAGGACGATCACGGTAGGCAGCGCCCGAAGGCCTCGAATCGTCGTCGTGGACGAAGAACGGCCGATGAACCTGTCCGAATCACCGACGCCGAGCGGTACCCCTTCCGGCAATCCTCGGCAGAGGCCGCCGACGGTCCGCGCACCGACCGCTTCGGTTTGCCGAGGACGCGCGCGAATCGGGCCGGCCACGGGCAACGCGACGAGGCGGGAGCAACCGATGGACGTGTACATCTCGATCGACATGGAGGGCGTGGCGGGCATCGCCACGCTCGACCAGATCTGGCGCGGCGGCACCGGCTACCCCCGGGCCCAGCACCTGATGACCGGCGAGGCCAACGCCGCGATCGAGGGTGCCTTCGCGGCGGGCGCGGAGCGTGTACTGATCAACGACAGCCACGGCACGATGGACAACCTGATCGCCGAGGATCTGGATCCCCGGGCCCGGATGATCCTCGGCTCGCCCAAGGCCCAGTGCATGGCCCACGGCCTGGGCCCGCAGCACGCGGTGGCCCTGTTCGTCGGCTACCACGCGGCGGCCGGCAAGCCGGGCGTGCTCTCGCACACCTTCTCCGGCAACTTCACCTCGGTGAAGCTGAACGGCCGGCACGTCACCGAGGCCGAGGTCATCGCCCTGCTCGCGGCCCGGCACAGCGTGCCGATCGGGCTGGTCACCGGCGACAACCACGTGTGCTCGGTCGCCGAGCAGGCGTTCCCCGGCGTGGTCACCGCGCAGGTCAAGTCCGCCGAGGGATGGGCCGCGGCGGACACCATGCACCCCTCCCTGGCCCGGGACCTGATCCGGGAGAAGGCCGCCCTGGCGGTCGCGAACGCGTCCTCGCTGCGCGCGTTGCCGATGCCCGAGGAACTGGTGCTGGAGGTGGGCTTCCAACTCCCCCTGGCCGCCGAGTTCGCCACCTCGGTGCCCGGCGCGGAACGCCTGGACCTGCTCACGGTGCAGTGCACCGTGGCGGATCCCGAAACGCTGATGGACGTGATCAACCTCTGGTACTCGGTGGCCGCGCACTCCGCCGCCAACCACCTGCCGAACACGGGCAAGCGCTGAGCATCCCCACCGGGCCCTGCGGGCCCACCCGACGATTCACGGAGCGCACATGAGCACCGGCCAAGAGCCGATCGAGCCCGCCAAGACCATCCGGGACATCTTCGACGCGGCCGAGGTCGACGGCTACCTGCACGTACGCGACCTCGACGGCGACGACGAGGTCGACTACCGGGCCGACACCCCGGTCGTCCTGGCCTCGGTCTTCAAGATCCCGATCGCCCTGGAGTACGCCCGTCAGGCCGCCTCGGGCCGGCTGGACCGGGCCGGGCGGCACCTGGTCACCGCCGCCGACAAGGAAGGCGACGGCATCGGCACCGACGGCTGCATGCACGACGTCGAGATGAGCGCGCGCGACCTCGCCTACATGATGATGACGATGAGCGACAACGCGGCCACCGACGTGGTGCTCGGCCTGGTCGGCCGCAAGAACGTGCGGGCGACGCTGGACGAGTTGGGCTGCCACGCCACCTCGGTCACCGGCTGCAAGGAACTGTTCGCGAGCGTGATGAGCGACCTGGGTATCGACCGCGACGCCGCGGACGCCGACGAGCAGCTCGCACAGGTCACCCCGGACCGGCTCCGCACGCTGGCGGTACGCGACCCCCTGCACACCGCCTCGACCACCCCGCGCGAGATCACCAAGCTGCTCGCCGCCATCTGGCGCGACGAGGCCGGCCCCGCCGAGGCGTGTGCCGAGGTGCGCGAGATCATGGGCCGGCAGATCTGGCCGCACCGACTGTCCTGCACGTTCGGGGACGAGATCCGGGTCTCCGGCAAGACCGGCACCCTGTGGGGTGTGCGCAACGAGGCCGGCGTCGTGGAATACCCGGACGGCAAGCGCTACGCCGTCGGCGTGTTCCTGCGCTCGGAGTCGATGGGCTTCCGCCTCCCGCGCGCCGACGCCGCGATCGGCCTGGCCGCGCGGGCCGCGATCGACCACCTGCGCGCCTGATCCGATGCCGTACCCGGCGACCCGTGCCCTGTCGCCGGGTACGGCATCAGCGCGTGTTCCGGAGGGGGCTCGGGAACACGCCCGGGACCCCGCGTCCTCGACCCGGCTTGCCGTCCCGCCGGGTCAGGACGCGGGGTCTCCCGCCCTGCGGGCCACGTACACGGTGTTGGTCGCCGTACCGCCCTGGAGCGGATTGTCGAAGTCGACCACGTGCGCGGCCGAGTCCGCGAACACCTCGGCGAGCACCGCGCCGAACTCGGCATCCGGCGGGTCGTTCGACCAGAGCGCGAAGACGCCGTCCGGGTGCAGCCGATCGGCCAGCGCGCGCAGTCCGGCGGGCCGGTAGAGCGCGGCGTGGCTGGGGTGCAGCACGTGCCGCGGCGAGTGGTCCACGTCCAGCAGGATCGCGTGGAAGCGCCGACCCGGTGCCTGTGGATCCAACCCCCGGGGATCACCCGCCAACGCGAAGAAGTCGCCCCGAGCCAGCCGACAGCGGGGATCGCCCGCCAGCGCGGCGCCCAGCGGCACCAGGCCACGCCGATGCCAGTCGATCACCTCGCCGAGCGCGTCGATCACGATCAGGCTGCGCACGCGGGAATCGTCCAGCGCCGCCTTTGCGGTGTACCCGAGCCCGAGCCCGCCCACCACGACGTCGAGTTCGGCATCGGGCAGCGCGGCCAAGCCGAGTCGGGTGAGGGCGATCTCGCCCGCGGTGAACAGGCTGGACATCAGGAACTCGTCGCCGAGCTTGACCTCGTACACGTCCTCGCCCGTGGCCGGGTCCCGCCTGCGGCGCAGGCTGATCTCGCCCATCGGCGTCGGCCGCCAGTCGAGTTCCTCGAAACGCGCGCTCATCCGTGCACCCTCAACCGTGTCGGTGCCGCTCTCCGGCGCCAGTGGGTGGTCAGCCTATAGAGCGCACGGCACCGCCGCCGCCGGGCGCGAGGGGTGGCGGGACCCGGCAGCGGTCGTGTCGCGACTCCCGGCGGGCGGGGCGGCCGGGCTCGCGACCGGACACCCGCGCGGATCCCGGCGGTCCGGCGCGCAGGGGCGGCGTTCGAGCGGCCCGGCGGAGCCGTGACCGGGTTGGTGGCGGCCACGGAGTCGGGGCCGATCTTTCGTCGGCGGCGACGGTGCGGCTCGGGGTGGGCAGGCGGAGAGTGACGCCATGCGATTGCCGGCGGAACCGACCTCTGGAGCCCGACCATGACCGCACTCGCGACCGACCGCCCCGGGATGCGCCCGCGGATCCGCGACTTCGGCCACGCACTGGGGCCACTGGATCCGGGGACATGGAACGCGATCACCGACGTGCCGGGCGTCCGCGTGGGCCACACCACGCTGTGCGACGCCGAGGCGGGGCCGTACTCGGGGGTGACCGCGATCGTGCCGGACGCGCTGCACACGCACGGCCCGCTGCGCGCCGGGCGGTTCGCCGGCGGCGGCCACGGAAGGTTCGTCGGAGCCACCCGACCGGTCGAACCCGGCGAACTGGAGACTCCGTTGTTGCTCACTTCCACGCCGTCCGCCTTCCGGGTCGACCCCCCGGCGACCCGGCTGCCGGGGCGGGCCGAACCGGCGCCGATCCAGGTCGATCCGGTGTTCGGCGGGATCGACGACATGGGGCCGTCCCGGGCCGGCCCGCGACCGCTGACCGCGGCGCATGTGCATGCCGCGCTCGCCGGCGCCTCGACCGGCCCGGTGCCGCAGGGCAACGTGGGTGCCGGCACCGGTGCCTGCGCACTGGGCTACCAGGCGGGCATCGGCACCGCGTCGCGCCGGGTGCCGACGGATGCCGGCGAGGCGACCGTGGGCGTCCTGGTCCGGGCCGATATGTCCGGTGAACTGCGCCTGGGCGGCCAGGTGATGCGGCCCGCCTCGCTGGGCCTGCCGACCGCCGGGCCGGCCCGCGAGGAGCGTTCGTGCGTGGTCGTGGTCTGCACCGACCTGCCCTGCTCCACGCGCGAGCTGACCCGGATCGCCGGCCGCGGTGTGTTCGCCCTGGCCCGGGTCGGCGCGGCGTTCGCGCACGGCAGCGGCGACTACGGGATGGCCTTTTCCACCGCACCGGCGGGCGCGGCCGCGCCGCTGCCCTCGGCGCTGCTCGACACGGTGTTCGCGGCGACCATGGACGCCGTCGAAGAGGCGGTCCTGGACGCCCTGTTGGCCGCGGACACGGTCCACGACCCGGCGGGGCACCGGGCGTACGCGCTGCCGCACGCGGCCGTCCGCCGCGCCCTCGGATGAGCGACGCGGTGCGCCCGGCCCGGTGCGCCGGACGGGACGGGCGCGGCGCCGATCAGGGCCGGAGGGCGCGTTCGTCCTCGCGTGGGGCGAACACCGTCCTCGGCTCGGGGGTGTCGAACATCCGTACCGGGCGCCGGACATCCCACGGCTCCACCCCGGGTCCCCGGTCTTGGCGAACCGCACGCATGCCGCGTCGATGCCGACAGGTCGGCCGAGGGTAGCGGAGGGGTCGGCGCACCGGAACGACTGTTTCCCACTTCGGATTTTCCTCCCATTTTCCCACCGGAACGAACCGCGTAATGACACTGTGTTCACGAGTCGATACCTACCGCTATCACCGGCGGGTGTCGGCGTTGTTCGCGCGATCCGATGAAGTGGGAAGGGACCGACGTGAGTTCACAGCAACCGCAGCCGATCAGCCTGTACCCCGAACTGGACGAGGCGACCTTGACGCAGGTCGTCGAGGCATTGGAGACCGGGCAGGTCGGGCGCCTCGCCCCGGCCCGGGCGGCCGAAATCGAGGAGGCCCGGGCCCAGGCCGACTTCAGCAGGGTCACCGTGCCCGGCGACGGGGGTGTCGGACTGGACGGCGGCCTCTGGCTGCACCGGGACGACCGGTCCAGGCCGTTGATCGTGATGCCGTCGCCGTGGGTGAATCTGGGCTGGGTCGTCTACGTGGTCCAGGCGACCCTGTTCGCCCTCAAGGGCTACCACGTACTGGCTTACACCGCACGAGGGTTCGGCGCGTCCGAGGGCGAGGTCGAGGTGGCCGGCACCGAGGACATCGCGGACGGCAGCGCGGCGATCGACTTCGTGGCGGGCCGGGCCCGGGGCGAGATCAGCGCCGTCGGCTTCCTCGGCGACTCCTACGGCTCCGGCATCAGCCAACTGGTCGCCGCCGAGGACATCCGGGTGGACGCGGTGGTGGCGCTGAGCACGTGGGGCGACCTGGGCGAGGCGTTCTACGAGAACGGCACCCGGCATCTCGCCGCGGTCTCCACGCTGTTGGGCGCCGCGGCCGAGGCCCGGTTGAGCGAACGCACCCGGCAGGCGTTCGAGGACGTCCTGTCCAACCCGGATGTGCGCCCGTCCCTGGAGTGGGCGCTGCCGCGGTCGCCGCACCACCACGTCGGCAAGATCAACCGCCGCGGCGTGCCGATCCTGTACGCGAACGCGTGGCACGAGACGCTGTTCCCCACCAACCAGACGCTGAAGATGTTCAACGCGCTGACCGGCCCCAAGCGCCTCCTGCTGTCCATCGGCGACCACTCCGGGCCGGAGTCGCCGGGCATCATCGGGCTGCCGAACCGGATCTGGGCGGACGCGCACCGGTGGTTCGACCACCACCTCAAGGACGTTGCCAATGGCATCGACACCGAGGGCCAGGTGGTCACGCAGATCATGTGGAAGGGCCCGATCGAGGAGCAGCCCACGTGGGGTGCGGTCACCGGACGGACCGAACGGCTCTACCTGTCCGGCCCCTCGAACGGCGGCGACGGCACGCTCGCCGACAAGCCCGGACTCGACACGGACGTGGTCTTCCGGTCCGGCGCGGACACGCCGGCCACCGTCGCGAACAAGATCATCTTCTCCGGCTACGCGGAGATGGCCGGCCTGCCCAAGGTCTACCCGACCGACGAGATCGACCGTGCGCACGCGGGCGTCTGGAGCACGGCACCGTTGCCCGTCGCCATGAAGCTGCGCGGTGTCCCCCGACTGCATCTGACCTACACGGCGCAGGGGCCGACGCCCACGCTGATCGCGCACCTCTTCGACGTGGACGCCGACGGCAGGGCCAACATCGTCACGCACGCGCCGTTCACCGACGTCGAGGGCACGGCCGGACAGCCGGTCGCCCTGGACATCGCACTTCAGGCCACCGGTTACGACGTCGCGGCCGGCCACCGGGTGATGCTGGTGCTGGACACGTTCGACCCCTTCTACGGGTCGGCGCCGGTCGAGGGCGGCACGATCACCGTCTCCCCCTCCGAGGAGGACCCGTCCTACCTGGAACTGCCGGTGAGTTGACGATGCGGTAGTCGATCGTGCCTGCTGCCCGGCGCCGGTGCGACGCTCCGGTCGTCGCGCCCCACGCCGGGCAGCCCCGTCGCGCGGTTCCCTGTCCCGGTATTCTCCGTCCTGGGCAACTCTCGTGCACAACACGGAGTTTGACAGATTTTGCCGACCGCTCGAACGCGCATTGAACGGGGCAGGCCGACCGTGTGAGCGTTTGCCGATCGGGCACGAACCCGGCGGCCACGCTCGTCGGCGGTTCGCTCTCCTTGCGGACACGCATGGCGAAGCCGGATTCGTGGTCGAGGTCTACCTTCCACTCAAGGAGCCTCGATGAATCGCAAAACGGTGACGGCCGGGACTGTCCTGGCCGTGCTCGCCGGGTTGGCGGTCTCCACGACCGCGCAGTCGGCTTCCGCCGATCCGCCTTCCCCTTCCGGCTCGCAGGCCCTGGCGGTCTCCGCCGCCGACCGGGCCGCTGCCAGTGGTCTGGACACCCTCGCCAAGGGTCCCGACGAGGAGTACCAGCGCCAAGCGGTGACCCCCTGGGTCAACGGCCTCTACTCCGTCGCCTACGAGCGCACCTACCGGGGCATCCCGGTGGTCGGCGGCGACGCCGTCGTGCTCGCCGACGGCCAGGGCCGCGTCCGCGCGACCCAATCCGCCACCAGCACCCGGATCTCGGCGAACACCACGGCGCGGATCGACGCCGCGGCGGCCGAGGCCACCTCCAGGACCAGGCTCGCCGCGGTCGACAAGGTCGAATCGCACCGCCTGGTCGTCCGGGTCAAGGACGGCAAGAGCACCCTGGCCTGGGAAACCGTCCTGGCCGGTCGCACCACGTCCGCGCCCAGCCATTTGCACGTCTTCGTCGATGCGAGCACGGGCACGGTGCTCGACACCGTCGACGACGTCAAGGCCGGCAGCGCGAACAGCCAATGGAACGGCCCGAGTCCGCTGGCCATCGACACCACCAACAACAACGGCACCTACTCGCTGCGCGACCCGAACCGTCCCGGTCTGACCTGCGCGGACTACAGCACCGGCCAGGTGTTCTCCAAGTCCAGCGACTCGTGGGGCAACGGCCAGGCGTCCAGCAAGGAGACCGGCTGCGCCGACGTCATGTGGGCGGCGCAGAAGGAATGGAACATGCTCCGCGACTGGCTCGGTCGCAACGGCCACAACGGCAACGGCGGGAGCTGGCCGGTCA
>NZ_JBIBGL010000034.1:0-73618 GCF_042956465.1 Embleya sp. NPDC008237 | reverse complement strand
GCGGCTTCGCTTTCCTCGCTTTCGGCGTCCACCGCGTTTCCGCGTTTTCCGCCTCCCGGACTCTAGCAGATCTTGCGACCCGCTTTTCGTCCGCTTTCTCGTGCCTTCCGCTTTCGAAACTTGCGTTTCTTCCGCTTCCGGCCCGCCGAGCCTAGCAGCCCTTCCGGCCTGCTTCGCCCACCGCTTCGGGCATCGGGAATTTGCATTCTCCGAGGCATTTGGCGGTGCCCGCAGACGTTAGCGGAGCGCATTCCCGATCGCCTAATCGGTGATCATGGATTTGCTCGCCTCCCGGGCGGACTTCGCAACAGTACACGGCCGGGCCCGGAGCGCCAAATCGCTCCGGGCCCGGCCGTGCGTACCGTCCCCGCGGGCTCAGCCGAGGGTCAACGCCCCTTCCCCGTCACGGGTTTCGGGCCGGGCAGCGTGTTCGGTCCCGCCTCGGTCACCGGCGGTGTGGTGGTGACCGTGCCGTCGTGGGTGAAGCCGATTCCCTTGAGGGTGGGAAGCGCGCGACCGTCGCCGGTGAGCTCCACCCGGTATTGCAGGAATCGCGACGCGCTGCCGACCGTGTCACCCGGTCGGGACAGGTCCTTCCATTGCGTCCAGCTCGCGTCCGGGACGGCCGTCGTGCCGGTCCGCACCGATACCCGCAGCGTGCTGCCCTTGGGGATCTCGGCCTGCCAGTCACCGGCCAGCCAGGTCACCATCCGGCCGGCGTCCAACGGCTTCGACATATAGGTACCGGTCGCGGCCCTGTCCAGGGTGAGCGCGTTCGGCCGATCGCCGCTCACCGCTCCCCCGGACACGGTGCCGTTGGTGAAGTCGAACGCGCCCGTCTCGGCGACACCCGGCCTGGGCATCACCAGCCGTGCGGTGTCCTTCTTCTTTCCCCCGCCGCCCGTCCAGGTGCCTTCGTTCCCGGCCGCGTCGACGCCCGCGAGGCGGTATGCGTACGTCTTGCCCGAGCCGAGGTGGCCGAGCTTGGCGTGGTGCTCGGTGGTCGACTGCTTCCGGTCCGCGTACACCGGTCGCACCGACGCCGGGGTGTCGCCCAGAAGCACCGACGTGGTCGTGGGCTTGTCCGTCTTCCAGGTCAGGTCGGCGCTGCCGTCGGGCCAGGTCTTGACCGAGACGTCGCTGATCACCGGCGCCTTGCGGTCGGCCTTGGGGGTGCGGAATTCCGCAGGCTTCGCGTTCGGGGCGGGCCAGACCGTGCGCTCGCCCTTCGCGTTCTCCGAGGTGAGTCGGTAGTAGTAGGTGGTGTCGGGCTTGAGCGCGCCCAGGGCGACCTTGTGCTCGCCCGCGGTCTCCACGCTCTTGTGGGTGATCGGCATCTGGTCCGGCGTGGTGCCGAGCTGCATCTCCGTCGTCGAGGGCACGTCGGTCGTCCAGGTCAGCGTGCCCGAGCCGTCTGCGGCCGGGGCTGCCTTGGCCTGGGCGATCTGCGGCGCGACCGGATTGGCGTAGGTCGCGGTGTATGCGCCCGAGGTCCCGTCGAAGACGGCGTACTCGATGCCCTTGACGGTGGTCTTCTGGAATGTGACCGCCGAACCGCCGCGGGTGAGCGCGGTGAGGGTGGTGCCGCCCGATCCGGTGGTGGGCAGCATCGTCATCAGATTGGTCGCGGCCGCGTTCTGGTTGACCGTGAAGGTGACCGAGTTGCCCACTCGGTTGAGGCCGGTGATCGTGGAGGCGTTTCGGGCGTCCGTCCAGTCCAGCAGTTGTTTGGCCGACACGATCGGGACGTTCTTCGCCTTGGCCGAGGCGATCAGTGCCTGCTCGATGTCGAGCTGGCCCACGTTGCCCACTCCGCCGTTGGCGTTCGCGGAGTCCGTGTGGTTGTTCATCACGAATGTGCCGTAGAAGCCGTCGTTGTTGGCTCCGTTGACGAGCTGGTCGAACGTGTCCGGGTAGACCTGCTGGAATTCGTCGTTGATCTGCGTGGTGCCCTGGTAGATGTCGATCATCTGACCACTGGGGTCGGTGAATCGCATCGGGAAGCCGGAGCCGGTGAAGAAGCCGGGGCTCGCCTTCATCAGCGGCCCGCCCCACGTGTTCTTCCAGTAATCCGGCATGTAGTAGTAGTTGGTGTCGAGCCGGATGCCCTTGGCCCGGGCGATCGCGGCGTTCGAGCTCCAGTCGGGCCAGGTCAGGCAGTGCGTGCGGTTGGTGGTCGGCTTCAGCGGCGCGTAGCGGGTGAAGTCGTCCAGGCTGTTCTCGTACACCGCGCCGAGCCCGGCGTTGATGTCCGTCTGGGACGCGCCCGCGCGAAGTTGCGGGCAGCTGCCGTTCTGATCCACGTGGCGGGCGATCTCGAAGCCCTGCGCGGTCCAGTTCTGGACGTCGGACACCGAGGGCGCCTGGGTGCCCTGCGGCCCCGGGCCCCAGACGTAGATGGTGCCGCGCATGCACTTCCAGTTCCGTACCGCGGCGTCGCGCAGCGCGGCGATCGGGCTCGCGCAGGCCGGGTCGGAGCTGTTGTTGTTGTAGCGGGTCACCCTGCCCTGCATGTCGCTGAGGTTCTGGCCGTGGTTGTCGCCGGTGGAGACCATCACGACCTTGAGCAGGTCGGGCGCGGTGGTGGCGGCGTTGCCGGGCAGGTACCAGGTCCGCGGGATCGGGGCCTTGGCGCGGTTGCCGAGCTCGATCAGGTTGGCGAACAGGCGCTGCTGCTCGTCGGCCTGCGGGACCTGGACCCGGCTGAGGTCGATCCAGTCCGGGTAGAACATGTCGTCGGCGCGCATCAGCGGGCCGCCGCTGTCGGAGAAGTTGTCGTTCTCGACGCCGGCTTGGGCCGGGTTGCCCTGGCGGGTCTGCACGATCGAGCGGGCCAGGTCGTAGGTGAACGCGGACGCGGTGCCGCTGCCCACGGTGCGGGTGGTCACGGCCGGGCCCAGCGGGCTGGTGCCGGTGCGGGTGTACAGGTCTGCGACCCGGACCGTGCCGACGCCGCCGGGGACCGTCCAGACGTCGGCGGGCCCGTGGTACTGCATGCTCAGTTGGCTGTAGATGCCGGCGCCGGCGGCGGTGCCGCTGTCGACCTTCATGTACTGGTTGGCCTGGAAGCCGCCGGAGGTGCCCAGGCCGAGCAGGCCGGCCAGGGCGGCGCGCGGGTGCATGGCGATCAGGTTGCCGCCCGCGTTGACCCATGTGGTGAGGTCGGTGACCAGTTGCGCCGAGGGGGCGAAGTCGCCGAGCACGACGGTGGTGTAGCCGTTCAGTACGGTCGCGGTGACCGCGCTTGCGTCCTTGACCGCGAACGAGTTGAGGCCCTCGCTGCGCAGGATCTCGGTGTAGTAGCAGCTGAACGGGTTGGAGTCGGCCTTGATCACCAGGATCGGGCCGGTGTTGGGCGCGTCGCACGGCGGCGTCGGCGGGGCCTGGCCGGTGGTGAAGCTCCAGGTGGCGTCCGGCATCGCGTTGTCGGATCGGTCCTTGATGCCGCTCACGGTGAGTGTGTACGGCGTGCCGTAGGCCAGTTCGGCGTCCGGTTTGAGGGTGAGTTGGGTCGGTGTGGTCGGGTTGTCGAGTTCGAGTTCGGCGGGCACGACCGTGCCGTTGCGCTTGAGCAGGAAGCTCAGGCCGGTGGGCTTGAGCGGTTCGCTGAAGGTCACCGAGGGCTGGATGCCGGAGAGCACGCCGTTGGCGTTCGGTGTCGGCGTCATGTCGGTGACCGCGGGGGCGACGGTGTCCTCGGCGTTGGTGCTGAAGACCACGTCCACCCAGTAGTTGCTGCCGTTCCAGCTGTCCGTCGGGTAGACGCTGCCGGCGTTGTACTTGTACACGCCGTTGCCGCCGTCGACGCCGTCGGCCAGGGCCGTGATCATCGAGTTGCCGACGGGCTGGGAGAACGAGCCGGTGTTGGCCGGGTAGTTGCCGTTGGGCGCGAAGTAGGACGCGACGTAGGTGACGCCGGCGTGCACGGTGATCGGGGTGGGCAGGTCGACGCTCTGCCAGCCGCTGCCGGTCCGGTTCACGTTGGGCACGGTGGCCAGGCGGGTCTGGGTGTTCTTGTCCCAGAGGCTGACCGCGTACGGGCCGGTGCTGCCCGTGAGCTTCCAGAACCTGATCGACTTGATCTGGCCGTCGGTGGTGGTGCGGAACTTGACGCCGACCTCGACGCTGTTGTTGTCGGTCTGGTTGGGCGTGCTCGGGCTGACCGGGCCGGTCCAGATGCTGGTCTCCACGGACTGGCTGCTGCCGGTGCCGGTGGTGAAGGACCAGGACTTGGCGGCCATGGTGTTGCCCGCGGCGTCCTTGGCGCCGCTGATCGTGACGGTGTAGCCGGTGGACACGGCGAGCGCCGTGGTGGGCTGGAAGGTCGCGGTGTTGCCGCTGTACGTGGTGGTGCCGGTGACGGCCGGGCCGCCCGTTCGGCCGACCGCCCACTGCACGGTGGCGGGCTGTACCGGCTCGCTGAAGGTCGCGGACAACGGTGCGGCGGTGGCCACTCCGGTGGCGCCCGCGGCCGGTGTGGTCTGGGTGACCGTGGGCGGCGTGGTGTCGGCGCCGGGGACGAAGGAGACGTCCACCCAGTAGTTGCCGGCCTGGTAGGAGTCGGTCGGCATGCCGCTGCCGGGGTTGTAGGTGTAGACGCCGTTGCCCTGGGTGCCGTTGCTCGCCGGGGCGACGAGTTGTTCGACGGTGTGGTCGGTGGCGAAGAAGTTGTCGGTGACCGTGTAGCGGCCGACCGGTGCGACGTAGGAGGCGATGTAGGTGGACCCGGCGGCGACCGGGATCGGGGGTGTGAAGTTCGCCGTCTGCCAGCCGGACGCGCTCTCGTCGATGAAGGTCACCGAGGTCGCGGTGCCGGTCGTGGTGTTCCAGATCCGGCCGGTGTGGGTGCCGGTGTTGCCGGCGTCCTTCCAGAACTTGATCTGGGTGATGGTGCCGTTGCCGGCGGGCCTGAAGCGCACCCCCACCTCGACGGCCACCGCGTCGGTGTCGGTCACGGCGCCGGTCGGGGCGGCGCCGGCGAACAGCGAGCACGGACTGCATGGCGCGGCCTGGGCCGCGGTGATCGGTGCGAACAAGGTGAACAGCAACGCGCCGATCGCGGCGAACGCGATGCTCGTCCACGTCCCTCTGCGTTGTCGGTGACCCGATCTGGTCCTGGCGCGGGCAGCCTTCATCGAGTTGGTGCTCCTCAATGGCATGACGGTCGGTTCGTATGGTCGGGAGGGGTGCGCGGCGCGCCGAAGTCGGGTCGCCGCGGCCTCCCGAGGCCGGCCGCCGGCGGATCGATGCCGCCGGCTGCCGGTTCGGTACTCGGTGCCGGGTCGCTCGGGGATCCGGTACCGCTGTGCGTCGGTCGGTTTCGGTGCCCGGTGTCGGGTCCGTCGGGTGTCCCGGTACCGCTGTGGCTAGTTGGTGGTGAAGACGACGTCGACCCAGTAGTTGCTGTCGTTCCAGGTGCTGGTGGGGAAGCCGGTCCCGTAGACGTACACGCCGTTGCCGCCGACGCTTCCGGACGCGGCTGCCTTGATCGGCCCGGTGCCGCCCGCCGCGGTCAGGCCGCCCTCCGTGGAGGAATACCGGCCCTGGGGGGCGTAGTACGAGGCCACGTAGGTGGTGTTGGCGGCGATCTGGACCGGCTGGGTGAAGTTCACCTGTTGCCAGCCGGAGGCGGTTTCGCTGCCGAAGACCGCGCTGGTCAGGATGCTGCCCTGGGTGGACCAGATCGTGCCGGTGTGCGTGCCGGTGTTGCCGGGGCCCTTGTAGAACCGCAGTCCGGTGACCTTACCGGGGACGGTGCTGCTGAATTTGACGCCGAGTTGGATGCCGGTGGTGTCGGTGTCGGAGAGCACGGCCGGCGTCGCGGTGGCGGGCCAGATCGTGCACGAGGGGTCGCAGGTCGGCGGTGGCGTGCCGCCGGCCGTGGTGAAGGACCAGGTCCGGGGGGCCATCGGGGTGCCCTCGGCGGTTTGTGCGCCGCCGAGCGTGACCGTGTACGACGTGCCCGGGGCCAGGTCGGCGGTCGGATCGAAGGTTGCGGTCCTGGTCCCGGCGTTGTAGCTCGCGGTGCCGGCGACGGTGCTGTTGTCCGACTTGGTGAGCGACCACACGATCGTCGCGGGCTGTACCGCGAGGTCGAAGGTCGCGGTGAGGTTGCCGCCGACCGGGGCCGTGATCGCTCCGTTTGCCGGGGTGGTCGCGGTGACCACGGGTGCGGGGCCGGTCGGGGTGGTGTCGGAGGTGGTGAACACCGGATCGACCCAGAAGTTGGCGTCGTTCCAGGTCGAGGTCGGGAACCCGGTGCCGTAGCGGTACACCCCGTTGCCGCCGGCGGTGTTGCTCGCCGGCGCGGTGAGCGGGCCGCGGATGTGCGCGGCGCTCAGGCCGCCCTGGTCGGCGCTGTATCTGCCGTTGGGTGCCTGGTAGGACGCTACGTAGGTGGTTCCGGCGGTGACCGGTACGGCCTGGCCGAAGTTCACCTGCTGCCAGCCGGACGCGGTCTCGCCGGGGAATGTGGCGGTGGCCAGTTGGGTGCCGGACGAGGACCACAGCGTCCCGGTGTGGGTGCCCGTGTTCGCGGCGTCCTTCCAGAAGCGGATTCCGGTGATGAAGCCGGCCCGGTCGGGCTGGAACTTGACGCCGAGTTCGGTGGCGGCGGTGTCCGGGTCGGGACCGGACGAGGGTTGGTCGGTCGGCGTCCACAAGGTGCACGGGCACACGACGGGTTGCGGCGGGCCGCCGATGGTGACGGTGACGCCGGCGGACGGGGTTTCGGTGCGGGCGCTGTCGTCGGTGGCCCGGGTCTTGAGAGTGAGCGAGCCGCCCGGGCCGGTGGTGAACACGTAGGTCCAGCTCTCCCGGCCGGTGGTGGCGGGGTGCCAGGTGGCGCCGTTGTCCACCGAGACCTCGACGCCGCCGACCTTGCCGCCGGTGTCGGTCGCGGTGCCGGTGATCGTCACGTTGCTGTTCGCGGGCAGGCTGCCGCCGTTGGTGGGCGCGGTGATGGTCGAGACGGGCGGTGTGGTGTCGGTGCTCTTGACGGCCGCGACCATGCCGGTCATCAGGCTGCCCGGCTGTACGCCCATGTCGGCGAAGAGGTTGATCGTGGCCTGCTGCATCGCGGTGTCCACGGTGCCGTTGGCGCCGACCCGGTAGACGTCCAGGCCCCACGCCCACTGCACGGTGCCCGCGCCGAAGACGAGGGCGCCGCTGGGTGCGCGGTACAGGGTCAGACTGTGCTTCGAGCTGCCGTCGGCGTAGGTCGAACCCTGGTCCTGGAGCACCGACATGCCGGACTTGACCGTGGTGGAGAGCCGGATCAGGCCCGCGGGTCGGGCGCCGTTGTCCAGGTCGGAGTCCCATTCGTAGCCGAGGGTTCCGCTTCCGAGCGTCGTTTGTGCGGTGAGGCCGAGGGTGGCCAGGCGGGTGTTCCGCCACAGCCGCAGCCGGCCGTCGGCGCCGTTGGCGTTCATGTCGGTCGTACAGCAGTTGACGGTGAAGATGGTGCCGGTGAGGTTGTTCTCCGGCCGACCGCCGTCACCGGGTGGCGAGAAGCGCGGGTCGCGCCAGGTGCCGGTCCACACGGACGGGCCGAGCGGGTCGATCGACTGGTTGGCGTGGGTGTCCTTGTACGCCACCAGGTTGCGGTGGTCGGGGCCGTTCCCGTTGATCCCGCCGTTCTCCCAACGGGTCTTCCAGAACACCTCGTTGCCGGAGAAGAAGGCGAGGTTGACGCCCGCGTCGCGGGCCGCCTCGACGTTGGCCCGTTGTGCGCCGGACCAGTATTCGTCGTGGCCCACCGACAGGAACACCTGGTGGTTCTTGATCAGTTGGCCGCGTCGGTCGGTATCGACACCGGTCGAGTACGTGACGTCGTAGCCGTTGCGTTCCAGGAAGCGCAACATCGCGAATTCGGCGTTGAACAGCGAGTCCGCGGGGTTGTCGGCCCGCGTGGTGAAGGGCCGGTTGTAGCTGACCTTGTAGGCCCGCCCCACCGGTTGTCCGGTGTAGAGGTCGTTGCCGCCGTAGGCGTTGTACGCCTGCCAGGTGGTGTCGGATGCCTGCATCAGCAGCGCCGAGTGCGACGCGTCGTTGCGGACCACGAACGGGATGTGGCTCGCGCCCGAAGAGCCGTCGGTGCGCGTGGGTTTGGCGATGTAGTAGCCCGAGGCCGCGTCGGCGGGTACGGTCCAGGACGCGGAGTCGGTCCAGTTCGAGCAGTCGATCAGTCCGGTCACCAGGTTGTCGGTGTCGCAGTTCGGCTGATCACGTGGGGTCACCGCCGAGGCGGGGATCGTGTAGACCTTGCGGGCGCCGCTGCCGTTGTACCAACCGAGCCGGTAGATGTCGACGCGGTAGGAGCTCGCGGTGGTGTCGATCCGGAACTTGATCTGGCCACCGGCATTGACGCTGATGTCGGTGGAGAAGCCCTGGATGGAGGTGCTGCCGGCGCCGCTGACGTCCCATTCGGTCCGCGGGTTGCCGGTCTTGCTGTTCTCGCAGACGACCGCGTTGGTGACCGGTGCGTCACAGGGCCCCGCGGATGCCTTCGGTGTGTTCGGAGCCGCGACGGTGAGCGCGAGCAACAACGCGAACAGCGTTGGAATCGTTGCTCTGCGCAGCCGTGGCCTGGGCATGTTCATGAGTGTCCCCCACCCCAACTTCGGTTCCCGGGGCGGTGTCCCGGGTCCGAGATAGGGGAAAGTGTGGCGCACGTTCCGGCCTGTTGTCCGGGTTTTGCCCTCTCGTGAAGCGGGCCGTGGGTACAGTGCGGGAACCGGGGGTGGGTCGGCCTCGGGTCGGACTTGGGGGAGTTCGAATCACAGGCACCGGCGGGGATGGTTCCGCACGATGGTCCGGGGGGACTTTGTGAAGGTAGTGATCACCGGCGGCGCCGGTTTCATCGGCTCGAATCTGGCCGCCGCGTTGCAGGACCACGACGTCGTGCGCGACGTGCACGTGGTCGACGACCTGTCCACGGGGTCGCTCGAAAGTCTGGCCGGCCTGAAGGTGACGTTGCATCAGGGATCGATCCTGGAGCCGGAGTTGCTCGATCACGCGTTCGCCGGCGCGGAGGCGGTGGTGCACCTTGCCGCGTTGCCCTCGGTGCCCCGGTCGGTGGAGGCACCGCTGGCCAGCCATCACGCCAACGCGACCGGCACGCTGGAGGTGCTGGAGGCGGCTCGACGGGCCGGGAACATCCACGTGGTGGCCGCGTCCTCGTCGTCGGTGTACGGCGCCAATCGCGAGTTGCCCAAGCGGGAGGACATGCGCACCGCACCGCTGAGCCCGTACGCGGTCAGCAAGTTGGCCACCGAGTCGTATCTGCTCGCGTACGGCAACTGCTATGACCTGCCGGTGCTGCCGTTCCGCTTCTTCAACGTGTTCGGGCCCGGTCAGCCGGCCGATCACGCCTATGCGGCGGTGATTCCGCGGTTCGTGGACGCGGCGTTGGCCGGTCGGCCGCTGTGCGTGCAGGGTGACGGCGAGCAGACGCGCGACTTCACCAACATCGGCAGCGTCTGCGCGGTGCTCACCGACGCGGTGCTGCGCCGGGTGGTCTCGGACATCCCGGTCAACCTGGCGTTCGGCTCGCGGACTTCGTTGAACGCGTTGATCGACCTGTTGACGCAGGTGCTCGGGCAGTCGGTCGAGGTCGAACACGTACCGCCGCGGCCCGGCGACGTGCGCGATTCGCAGGCCGACGGGTCGCGGCTGCGCGCGCTGTTCCCGACCGCGGAGCCGGTCGAGTTGCGGGACGGACTCGCGCAGACGGTCGCGTGGTTCCGGTCTCGGCTCAGCTGAGCCGCTCCTCGCGCGGGCGCAGCGGTCGAGCGGGTGAGCCCACCACGGTGGTGCCCGCCGGTACGTCCCGGGTGACCACGGCGCCCGCGCCGACGAAGGCGCCGGCACCGACGGTCAGCCCTTGCAGGACCACCGCGTTGCTGCCGACGGTGACGTCCTCGCACAGGTGCACATTGCCGGAGATGTTCGCGCCCGGGTACACCGTGCTGCGCGTGTCGAGCACGGCGTCGTGTCCGATGGTGGCGTTGTAGTGGACCTGCGCGTGCAGGCCCAGGGTGACGCTGCTGGAGACGTGCGCGTTGGCCTGGATCAGGCAGCCGGCGGCGATCGTGGTCTCCGGCGAGATCACCGCGCGCGGGTGCACGAGGGTGACGGCGCGCAGGCCGCGTTCGTCGAGCAGGAGGGCCAGTCGGGCGCGGGCCGCCGGGGCGGCGATGCCGACCAGGTAGTCGCCGGAGTCGACTTCGCCCGGGCCCAGCACCGGCAGGCCGCGCACTATTTCGCCGGCGCGGGCGTCGTCGAGGAACGCGGTGACGGTGAGCGTGTTGGCGAGCGCGGCGTCGAGGGCTTCGCGGCCGACGCCGCCGGCCCCGCAGATGTAGAGCGGCATGGGGGACATCCTGGCATCGCCGGGCGGCCGGGATGAGCACACGCGCACGCGGGCGCGGGTACGAATTGGGTCCGGTTCGTCGAGCGGAAGCGGGTTGTGCGGTGGGTGTTGACCGGGAAGGGGACCGTCGGGTCCGGAGTTCGGTGCGGTATCTGTCCCGGCTTGATCTGCTGGGCACGGGCGTGGTCGCGACGACCGCGATGTGGGCACTGGTGGCGGCGGCGAATCGGGCCGGTGAGCCGGCGGCGTTCTTGTTCGCGCTGTCGGCCGTGGTCGGTGGGTATGTGCTGGGGCGATTGCTCGGCGCGCGTTCGGCGTTACTGCCGCCGGCGGTGGTCGCCGGCGCGGTGGCGGGGATGTTGATGTTGTGGCCGGGTGCGTTGAGCGGGGACGCGACTGCGCCGCCGTTGCACTACGGGAATGCGAACGGCGCGTTGGTGGCGCAGGCGGTGGGGGCCGCGTGTCTGGCCGCGCTGGTCGCCGCGTCCGATCGGCGGCGGGGTGAAATCCTGTTATTGGCGGGGTTGTTGGTACTCGCTGCGTTCGCGACGCGTTCGGTGGCGGCGGCGGTGGGTGCGCTTGTGGTGTTGCCGGCCGGGTTGTTGTCGGCCGCGGTGCGGCGCAAGGGCACGGTCGTGCTGGTGTCTGCGGTGTGTGTGGTCGGCGTGGGGCTGGGCACCGTGGTGCTCGGAGCGCTCGGTACGCGCACGGGTGGCCTGGAGGGCGCCGCCGAGGCCGGTCTGACCGAGCGTCGGGTGCAACTGTGGGGCGACGGCGTACATCTGACGAAGAGACATCCGCTGCGCGGGACGGGCCCGGGGATGTTCGTGACGAACAGTCCGACGGCGAGTTCGGACGCGGACGTGCACTCGGCGCACTCGTTGTGGTTGCGGCAGGGCGCCGAGCAGGGGCTGCCCGGCGCCCTGTGTCTGGTGGCGCTGGTGGGGTGGGTGTACGTGCGGTTGTGGCGCTCGCCGCAACCGGTCGCGGTGGTGGTGGTCGGGTCGGCGACGTTCACGGCGTTCGTGGCGCAGGCGTCGATCGACTATGTGGCGGAGTTTCCGGTGGTGTTGGTGGCGGTCGGGTTGCTGACGGGGGCGGCGACGGCCGGTCCGGATCCGGAGTTGCGGGCACGATTGGCGCGCGGGGGCGTTTAGGGCGGGGGCGTCGCGGGTCGGCCGGCGGGGGCTTCCGGATGGACTGCGGCATGGTTCCGGGTCGGCCGCTGAGCGGCTCACGGGCCGGTTGCGGCATGGTTCCCGGGCCGGCCGCGGCGCGGTTCACGGATCGGCTGCCGGTCGGTTTCCGGTCGACTGCAGGGCGGCCTGCGCATGGTGCCGCATTGTCCGTCATGGCGACCTCAGGGCTTTTGCGGGCAATGCCGGATTCACCCGAGTCTCTGCATGCGAAACCTCAGATGATGCTCAGATCCGTGTCGCGCGGACGACTCCGCGTCTATTTTGTGGAATCGCCGCAACACGGGCGCACATATTTCCCAGGCAAGGGGAATGTCACGTCGATTCGCAGGTTTGTCGATCCGCGTGCAGGATTGCCGGAATCCCGTTTCGAGTTCGTTGCGGGATTTTCCAGAGAATGAGAAAAGCGGGACGGGCGGTCCGGGGGGCCGCTGCCGCGCAGGTGTGGACGAGCCCTGGGCATCCCGTTGTAGGCGCAGGTCACAGCCCTTACACCAGGTGGACACGGGGCCGGTCGAGCATGCGGTCGACGCGGTGCGCGGATGTCCTTCCATACCCCCGAAACGGTGTCGGATGATTCTCGAAAGCCTTTTTCGCAATATCGCCTCAGGTCTTTCGAATACGCTGCGCGACTGCTTCAATGCTCACTGATCTTCGGGTGGCCTCGGCCTCACCTGTTCCGTGGGAGGGCACGATCAGCAGCACAACGGCCGCGAATCCTTTCGGCACGGACTTCTGGAGCGGCGACCGGGGCATCGCGTGGCTGGCGCTGCTCGAACTCGTGGTGCTGCTCCTGGTGTTGCTGCGGGTGCTGGCTCGACGGGCCGGCCCACGCGGGTTGTTCCGCGGGTTGTGGCAGCAGATCGTGGCGACCGGGCGGGCGTTCGCGGCGCCGTTCGTCGCGTGGCGGCGGGATCGACGCGCGGTGGCCACGCTGACTCGGCACCTGGGTGCGCCCGAGACGTTCGACCGCGCGGTACGTGCCGTCGCCGAGGCGCGCTCGGCGGGCGTCGAACCCTGGGCCGTGGTCCTGGCGGACGAGCGGGTGTCGGTACGGCTCGCGGCGGCCAAGGTGCCGGAGGCCACGGGGCCGTGGTCGGCGGACCCGGACGATCCCCTGCTGTGGTCGGCCGCGGTGGCGCGGCTGGGCGCGCCCGCGGCGGATGCGCGGGCTGCGCTGCCGGTCGTGGTCGGATTGCTCGAAACCGATGTCGTGCTGCTCGATCTCACGGCGGTGCCGCCGGTGCTCGCGGTGGCCGGGGACTCGGCGGCCGGCCGGGATCTCGGTCACGCGTTGACCGCACAGCTCGCTCGGCGATTGCCCGACGGTGCGGTCGGCGTGGCCCGGGGTGTACACCCGGCCTTCGCGGGCCGGCCGCCGGCCGAGGTGTGCGCCGATCCGGCGGTACGGGTCCTGGCCTGCGTCGGCGCGGAGGCCGATCCGGAACTGGAGCGCCAACTGGTCGCGTTCACCCGGGACCGGGACCGCCGGGCGATCGTGCTCGGCGACGTACGCGGGCGCCGCCTGATCCTGCGGCCGGACACATTCGGGGTACTGCCCGCCGCGGACGGCCTGGGCCCGGTCGAAACAGCCGGCCTGGCCCGCGCGGTGGCCCGAGCGGTCCGTGCAGGCCGGTTGCGCCCACCGGAGCCGGTGCCGCCGGGCGCGGGAGCGGTACGGGCGGGCTCGGAACCGGGGTCGCCGGGCGGGGAGCCGGTGCCGCCTGGCATGGAGGCGTTGCGGTCGGGGGTCGGGAATGCGGGTCCGGCCGCGGTGGGTCCGGTGACTGCGGGCGCGTCGGTTGCTGACGCGCCGGTTACGGGTGCGTCGGCCGCGGGCGCGCCGGTTACGAGTGCATCGGCCGCGGGTGCGTCGGCCGCGGGCGCGCCGGTTACGGGTACATCGGCCGCGGGTGCGCCGGTTGCTGGTGCTTCGGTCGCGGGCGGCTCCCTGCTCGGCACGAGGACGGGCGGTACGGCGAGCGCCCGAACCACGGCTGCGGCTGTCGGCGCGCCGACCACGCGCGGCTCCGCGGTCGACCCGGCGGTGGCCGGGGTGAGGGCCGCGCAGATGACCGCTCCCGGCACGACGGGCGCGCCTGCTGTGGACGCCACCGCTGCCGCGGGCACGGAATCACGCGGCACCGGGGCCGGAGCGCTGGCCCGGGCCTTCGAAGGCGCACCCGTCTCCGGCTCGGGTCGGACTGTCGGGACGACATCGTCCGCGTCCGCATCTGCCGCGTCCCGGGCGGGGGTTCCGGGCTCCACCGATGCATCCCGAGAACGCAACACAGCCTCAACCGGCTTGGCTCGAAATGGAGTTACGGGCTCCACCGAGACTTCGCGGACCGGGGCTTCGGGGACCGGGGCTTCGGGGACCGGGGCTTCGGCCTCAAGCGGCGCACCTCGCACCGGAGTTCGGGCGTCCGCCGACGCATCCCGGGCGGGGGTTCCGGCCTCGTCCCGCCCCGGAGCGGCGAACTCGACCGCCGCGTCGGGCGCGTCGGGCGCGCCGGCCGGCGGGTCCGACGGCGCGGTATCCGCCGGCCACACGCCACGGGCAGGCGTACCCGGGTCCGAGCCCATCCGACCGACACCCGATGCCGCGGCACCGATGCCCGCGATCTCCGGCGACGCTCCGCGCCGGCCGCCGGCGTTCGCGTCGGCGCGCCAGGCCCAGGCCCCGGCCGAGGTCGATCCCCCTCCCCCGGCCGAGCCACCCGCCCCGGTCCACCCCGTCGCCCCACCGAACGCCGGGAGCGGGGCGAACGCGGTGAACGCGGCGAACCCGACCGGGCACACCGACCGCGGCGGACCCACCGACCCGGCCGACTCCGCCAACCCGGCTGCCCCGCCGCACCCCGACGAGCCCGCCGACCCGGCAGACCCGACCACCCAGGCCACCCCGCCCGACCCCAACAGGCCCACATGCCCGGCCAACCCGGCCACCCCGCCGCCCCCCGACGAGCCGACCGACCCGAGAGATCCGACCAACCCGACCACCCCCACCCACCCCGCCGACCCCGCCACCCCCCTCCCTCCCGCCGAGCCGACCCGGCCCGGTCGGTCGTGAGTGCCGGCCGCGTTCCCCTGGAGGTGATCGCATGCGACTGACCATCACCGTGTCCGAGCCGGCGCGGGATCGGCGGGACTCGATCGTGATCGAGGCCGACGCCGGCACCACCGTTCGTGAACTGCTCGAACATCTCGCCGACACGCACGATCTCGGCGCACCCGACATACCGTGTCGGCTCGCGCACGCGCACACCGTGCTCGACCACGGCGACGCGCTGTCGGCGTGCGGCATCCGCGAGGGCAGTGAACTCACGCTCGGCACCCTCCCCGCCGACCCGGTGAACGAGCATCCCGCCCCGCCACTCGTCGAGTTGCATCTCGCGGCGGGTCCCGGGGCGGGGCGGATCTGGCCGTTGCCGATGGGCAGCTACGACATCGGCTCGGATCCCGCGTGTGCGATCCACATCGACGAGCCCGGCGTGCCCGCACACGGACTTCGGGTGACGGTCGGGCCGGCGGGTGCGGTGCGGGTCGCGGTGCCTCCCGGCAGCGAGGTACGACTCGGTCGGGTGTACCGCACCCGGGAGGACACGCCCGAGCGGCCGATCGACCCCAAGGACCGGGAGTTCGCGGACGAGCCGCCGCCCGACCCCGAGCAGCCGATCGTCGGCGAGGTGGAGTGGGGGCTCGGTCTCGGTCTGACCGTGGGCCCGGTACTGCTGCGCCCGGCCGCGCCGTTCGATGCGGGCGCGGACATCGTGCCCTCGGCGGACGGCGCCGGGCTCGACTTCAACCGGCCGCCGCGGATCGTCGAGCCGGTCAAGGGCGGCCGGTTCCGGATCCCGACCCGGCCGCGCGGCAATTTCCGACAGCCGTTCCCGCTGCTGATCACGCTCGCGCCGATGTTGCTCGGCCTGGTCATGGTCAAGATCTTCGACTCCTACTTCTTCCTGATCTTCGCGATCTTCAGCCCGATCATGGCGCTGGCCAACTGGATCTCCTCGCGGCGCAGCGGTCGCAAGCAGTTCGTCAAGGACCTGGCGGCGTACCGGATCCGCAAGGCGGAGGTGCTCGCCGATGTCGCCGCGAGCACCGAGGTGGAGCGGCAGGGTCGGGTCGACGCGATCCCGGACCCGTCGGTGACCGGCCTGTTCGCGACCGGCCCGGGCCAACGGTTGTGGGAGCGGCGGCGGGTCGATCCGGATCATCTGGTGTTGCGCGTGGGCACGTCGGCGCACACGTCGCTGAACGAGGTCGAGGACGCGGACTCGGAGTCGTTGGATCGGCGCGCGTACTGGACCGTGCCGGATGTACCCACGGCGGTGGACCTGCCGCAGCAGGGGGTGCTCGGCGTCGCGGGCCCGCCCGGGATCGCGTTGCGGACGGCCGGCTGGCTGGTGGCGCAGGCAGCGATCCTGCACAGTCCGCGGGATGTCCAGGTGCGGCTGCTCACCGGTGCGGCCGGCGCCGAGGCGTGGGGCTGGTTGGCCTGGCTGCCGCATGCGCGTGGCACGGTGCGCGGTGGGCCGGAGGTGTTGATCGGCAGCGATCCGGAGACGATCGCGGCCCGGGTCGCCGAGTTGGTCCAGGTGGTGCGGGCCCGTAAGGCGGCGTCCGAGACGTTGCTGCGCAACGCGGTGTTCGCCGAGCCGGATGTCGTCCTGGTCGTGGACGGTGCCCGCCGGTTGCGCGAGATCCCGGGCATGACCCAGGTGTTGCAGGAGGGACCGCAGGTGCGGGTGTTCTCGATCTGCGTGGACACCGAGGAGCGGTTCCTGCCGCAGGAGTGCACGGCGGTGATCGGCCTGGACGAGGCGTCGGCCCCGCGCGGGCCGGTGGCGACGGTGCGCCGGCACGGCACGCCGACCGTCGCCGACGTACGGCCGGATCTGCCCACCGTGGCGTGGTGTGATGCCGTCGCCCGGGCGCTGGCGCCGGTCCGCGATGTCACCTCGCCGGACGAGGGCGCGCTGCCGGATCGGGTCTTGTTGCCGGAGTTGTTGACGTTGGATCCGCCGGATCCGGCCGTCATCGGGGAGCGTTGGCGGCGTCGGCCGGCGTCGACTCGGGCGTTGCTCGGCGTCGGCTACGACGGTCCGGTGTCCTTCGATCTGGTGCTGGACGGTCCGCATGCGCTGATCGCGGGCACCACGGGGTCGGGCAAGTCGGAGTTGTTGCAGTCGTTCGTGGCCGCCCTGGCGGCGGCGAACCGGCCGGACGAACTGACCTTCGTCCTGGTGGACTACAAGGGCGGCAGTGCGTTCAAGGACTGCGTCGAACTTCCGCACACGCTCGGCATGGTGACCGACCTGGACGCCCAGTTGGTGCACCGCGCGATGGCCTCGCTGGGCGCCGAACTGACCCGGCGCGAGCTGATGTTGGCGATGGTCGGCGCGAAGGACCATGCGGAGTATCGGGGCAAGCGGCTGCGTGATGCCCGGTTGCCCGCGCTGCCGCGATTGTTGTTGATCGTGGACGAGTTCGCGACGCTGGTCCGGGAGGTGCCGGACTTCATCCCGGGCCTGGTGGGCATCGCCCAGCGCGGGCGTTCGCTGGGCATCCACATGGTGCTCGCCACGCAGCGTCCGGCCGGGGTGATCACGGCGGACATCCGGGCCAACACGAATCTGCGGATCGCGTTGCGGGTGACCGACGCCGGGGAGAGCTCGGACGTGATCGACACCAAGGACGCGGTGGCCATCTCCTCGGCAACTCCCGGCCGGGCGTTGGCCCGGACCTCGCATCACACGGTGATCCCGTTCCAGACCGCGTACGCGGGGACCGAGCGGGTGGATGCCAAGATCGCGCCGAAGCCGGCGCGGGTGCTTCCGGCCGTGCCGGAGCCGGTTCGGCCGCAGACCTCGGTGTTGTCCTGGAGCCGGTTGGGTCGCCCGCGTCCGCCCGTCGCCGAGCCGGACGTGGAGCCGCAGCCGCAGCTCGGCGACGCGGAACCGACCACCGACCTGAAGGAGTTGGTCACCGCGATCTCGGCGGCGGCCGCGGTGCTCCCGGACTTCACCAAGCCGCCGAGCCCGTGGCTGGATCCGTTGCCGCATCGAGTGCTGACCGAGGACCTGCCGGAGCCGGCGCCGGCCGTCGATCGGCAGCCGGGCGCGCTGGAGCCGGTCGCGTGGGCGATGGAGGACGTGCCGCACCTGCAGGCGCGCAAGGCGGTGCTGCTGGATCCGAGCACGTTCGGCCATCTGTTCGTGGTCGGTGCGCCGCGCACCGGTCGCAGTCAGCTGTTGCGCACGATGGCGGCGGCGCTGGCCCGGCGACATTCCTGCGGGGTCGTGCACATCCAGGCGATCGACGCGGGTGGTGGTGCGCTGGCCGCGCTCGCCGACCTGCCGCATTGCGGCACGGTGGTGCCGCGCACCGATCTGAGCCGGATCGACCGGTTGATCTCCCGGCTCGGCGAGGAGCTGAGCGTGCGTCAGGAGCTGTTGTCCCGGCATGCGTGCGCGAATCTGACCGAGCTGCGGGCGGGCGACGCGCAGACGTGTCCGGCGCACGTGTTCCTGCTGATCGACGGATGGGACCCGTTGGCGCCGACGCTGTACGAGTACGACGACGGCCGGGTGATGAACGAGGTGATCCGGCTGCTGCGCGAGGGCGCGGCGGCGGGTATCCACCTGGTGATGACGTCCGAACGGGCGCTGATCAACGGGCGGTTGTCCTCGGTCAACGACGACATGGTGCTGCTGCGGCAGGCCGATCGCAGCGAGTACTCGGGCGCGGGGGTGCCGCGGACCGCGATTCCCGGTTCGATGCCGCCCGGGCGGATCCTGGTGTCGGGTTCGTGGACCGAGGCGCAGGTGTGCCTGCTGGGTCCGGGTGAGAGCGGGCGCGAGCAGGTCGAGGCGCTGCGCCGGATCGCGGCGGACGCGCGCGAGCGGGACCGGGGGGTGGATGCGGCGCGCCGGCCGTTCGAGCTGGCCGCGTTGCCCGCCACGATCGCCTTCGCGCAGGCGTATGAGGCGGTGACCCCGGAGCAACGGCGGCCGTTGTGGGCCCTGTTGGGTATCGGTGGGGACGCCGTCGGCGCGGTGGGGGCGGACTTCGGCGATGCGCAGCACACGTTCGCGGTGGTCGGTCCGCCCGGCAGTGGGCGCAGCAACACGTTGGCGACGATGGCGGTGTCGTTGTTGGCGAGCGGCACGCGCGTGGTGGCGATCACGCCGCGCGATTCGCCGCTGCGGCTGTTGCGGGCGCATCCGTTGGTGACGTTGGTCGAGGGTGCCGACTCGGACGGCTCGCGTACGTCTGCGGCGGTCGAGGATCTGGCGGGTCCCGCGGTGGTGCTGATCGACGACGCGGATCTGCTGTCCGACATGGGGTCGATGGTCGGGTACGCGCTGCGCGAGGTGATCGGTTCGGGGCGGGATCGGGGCATCGGGTTGGCGTACGCGGCGACCGCGGAGACGCTGTTGCAGTCGCTCAGCGGTTGGCTGGGCGATGTGCGACGCAACCGGCAGGGCATCCTGCTGTCGCCGCAGCTCGGTGGCGAGGGCGATCTGATCGGTGCCCGGCTGCCCACCGAGCGGGTTCGTCAGCCGCTGCGGATCGGGCATGCCTGGATCCGGGACCGCAAGGGCTTCCTGGCTCCGGTGCTCGTGCCCGAGACGCACCTGCGCCCCACCGCTCGGTGATGGCGATGGGGCGTGGTGCGGGCGGTTCCGCGGTTGCCGCGGGCACTGCGGAGAATCGGGATTCGGCGGTCGGCTCAGACGTTGTGCGGAGCCGGCGGCTTGACGTCCTCGCCGTCCAGGCTCCGCAAATTGTTCACGACGACCTGGAAGGTGTCACTGAACTGCTTGATCGAAACCATCGCCTTGTCGAGCGAGTTGGTCAGCTCGTCATAGGACTGGGTCATCTGCGGGCTGGTCTTCCGCAGATAAAGGCCACCGTCGGGATTCAGCAATGCCGTCACGGTGGTGCGCAGCGCCTTCAAGGAAGTCTGCGTGTTCGCTGCGCTTTGCACCATGTCGTCGGAGACCAGCTGGACCTCCGCGATATTGACGTCGACATCCGTACCCAGGGGTGTGGTCATGTCAATCCGTTTCGGGGTGGAGGGGTCGGGGTGGGTGGTGTGCCGGAATCGATTACGCGGACTTCTGGAGTGCCGCCTTCATCGATTCGTCGAGCTTTCGCGCCGCCTCGACAATCTTGTCGAATTGGCCGGAGAAAGTGGCGATGGTCAGGATCGCCTTTTTCAAATCCTCGCTCAGCGTCTTGTACTTGGTGTTGAGTTCTTCGCTGCTGAGCTTGAGCCAGAGGCCGGATCCGGGCTTCAGCAATCCGTCCACCTTGGCCTGGAGTCGATTGATGTCCAGGGTGGCCGCCTCGGATACCCGCTTCATTTCGAGCTGGGCGGTATGGACCTGGTCATAGGTGATTTTGAAATCGCTGGGCATGAGAACTCCTTCGCGGGCGGGTGGTACTGCTTCGGGAAACGATCCGCGGGCGCTACCTTCGGCTGCGCCCGCCACCGCCTCCGCCGCCGACCGGTGGGCGGTCGGGCGCCTCCTTGACGACCTTGGTCCACTCGGCCTTCGGGTCGTTGACGTCCGGGGTGGTGTAGACCGTCGTGCCCTCCTTGTCGGTGACCGTCTTGGTGCCCCGGCCCGAGCCGTCGACCGTGACCTTTTCCGTGGTCACCGAGCCGTCGCGGCCGGTGGTGACGGTGTCGTAGGCACCGTTGGCGCCGTAGGTGGTGTGCTCGGTGTAGGTGGTGCCGTGGTCGGTGATGGTCACCGTCTGCTCGGTGACGTTGTAGGCGCCGTCGACCTTGACCGTGACGTCGGTGGTGACGCCGTACTTGTCGGTGTGCGTGTAGTGCAGAGGTGGCTCGGCGCTCGGCTGCGGGGGCGCCGTCTCCCCTTCCTTGGGCTTTCCGTCCGGATGGGTCTTGAGCCATTCCTCCCAGGTCTTCTTCTGTTCCAGCCAGTGATTCAACGGATTACGGCCGGGCGTCGCGGCAAATTGCGCGGCGACACCGTCGTCCCATGCCTCGGCGCCGTCCGCGACATAGCCGAGGAGTTTGGAAAGGGCCTCCAGGCCCTCGACGGCCTTGCCCATCGGAAACGACCAGGTCGTATAGAACGAGCCGAGCGGAGCGGCCACTCCACCGATGTCCTTTGCCGGAACGGTACCGTGCTGCCCGGGCACTCCGGAACCGTGGGTGCGGAACTTCGACGCGTCGTCCTTGAAGGTATTGGCGAGCACCGTCAACGCTCCGGCCATTTTGCGAAGCTCGGTGTAATCCAGGGAGATATCGGGCAAAGGGAACTCCATTCGACGGCTCTTCGCGAGCTGTGCGGCCCGAACACTGGCGCCGCGTCTCATCATCGGCCAAGATTGCCGGAGAATAAAGAGCCGCACCCACAACGGTGCCGATATCCGTGCCGCGCGAGTGCGACATCCACCACGCGAGCAGCGACATCCGACGCGTACGAACCGCCGCCCGGAGGGCCCCATGCCACGCAATGTCGATACCACGACGTTGAAAAAGCTGGGATACACGACGGACCCTACGCCGGGTGACCCGACCTCGATCACGGATGCCTCGCTATATCTGGCCGCGTTGACCAAGAAAGCCGCCGACGCCTCCGCGAAACTTGCCGGGCTGGTCCAGGAGGGCCCGAAAGCGCCGCTGATGGGCGAGGCGGCCGGCGAGCTGCGCGCGCACGTCAAGGACCAGCTCAAGCTGTTCGTGGACAAGCTGGCCCAGGCCACCCAGCTCGCGAGCACCGCGCTGTCCACCTACGCGACGGACCTGGCGGCTGCTCAGCAAAAGGCCCAGGAGGCGCTGGACGCGGCGGCCCCGCTGCCGGAGAACGACCCGGGCCTGGCCGCGGCCAAGGCGACCATGGCCGCGGCGCGCACGATGTATCTGGACGCGGTGGAGAAGGCCCGCAAGTCGCTGGCGTCGGCCACCGCGCTCAAGACGAGTCCCAAGACGGTGGCCGAGGAGTTCTGGGACTTCTTCAAGATCTTCACGATCGTGCTGACCGTGCTCGGCGTGCTGTTCGGCGGCCCGCTGGGCCTGCTGGCGTTCGGCGCCAACCTGGTCGTGCTGGGCAAGACCATCGCCGACTTCGCCCGGGGCAAGGCCACCGGCCTGGAACTGTTCCTGAACATCCTGGGCGTGCTTTTCCCCTCCACCAAGGCGCTGTTGCCCGCGTTGCTCAGCGGCCTGAAGAACCTCCTGGTGGGCCTCGGCAAGGGCGCGGTCAACCTGTTCAAGGGCGCCGGCGACCTGTTGTCGCTGCTGGGCACCGGGCTCAAGGGATTCAACCTGGCCGGCTGGAGGTTCGCGCTCGCGTACGCGAGCCTGCTCACCGGCACGCTGGTCTTCAAGGGCGGCGCGCTGGTCGGCAAGCTGCTCGTGCTGCCGTTCAAGGCGATCGTCTGGACGGGCAAGACCGCCTGGGCGGTGGGCAAGAAGGGCTTCGGCGAGCTCAAGGGCTGGGGCTCGCTGGGCATCATCCTGCCCGTGGCCGGTGACGAGATCGCCAAACTGGGTCTGTCCCGGGCGCTGAGGATCGGCTTCTGGGAGCGCGGTGTCCTGGGCAGCCAGAAGGACTTCATCCGCGCGTCGCTGGGTGTACCGCCGGCGGCGGCGGGCGGCGCGGGCAAGCTCGGCGGCCACGGCCTGGACCGGGTACCGGGCCTGACCGGCAAGGATCTCGCCGCGTTCAACGGCCATCCCAACCTTGCGATCGGCGCCTTCGACCCGGGCGGCGTGGCCCGGGCGGGGAGTTCGTTCGACACCGCCGTGTTCGTCCCGGCCGCGAGCGGCCTGTACACC
The DNA here is from genome assembly GCF_042956465.1 of Embleya sp. NPDC008237. Taxonomy (NCBI): domain Bacteria; kingdom Bacillati; phylum Actinomycetota; class Actinomycetes; order Kitasatosporales; family Streptomycetaceae; genus Embleya; species Embleya sp. NPDC008237. The sequence continues at coordinate 51,222 of NZ_JBIBGL010000034.1, read as the reverse complement.
CCACACTACGGGCTCGGCGTGTACACCTTCGACCACACCCTGCTCGGGCACGAGGGCCTGCAATCGCTCGGCGGCACCGTCGGTCACGTGGCCACCCCGAACACGCAGTGGAACTCGCTGCACGATGTGCTCAATCAGGCGACCGGCGGGATGTCCGCGCTGCACGGCCTGAACATGGGCGCCGTCTCGCCGCACATGATCGGCAGCGCGGTGGAGGGCAGCCAGTCGTTCGCGAAGAGTGCGATCGGGCTGGGCGACGAGGTACGGACGACCTCGCTCCCGGAGATCCGCCGGCTGACCCACGGCGACACCACGCTGACCAGCGTCGGTTCGGAGCGCTTCGTGGCCGCGGCTCCCGACCCGCTCGCGAACAAGACGCCGCTGCCGACCTCCACGCACTCCCCGGGCCTGTCCAACCCGGTGTCCGCGCCCGGCGCGCCGACGTCGGTACACCCGCCGACGGCGCTCACCGAGGGCGCGGGCTCGCGTCCTCCGGCCGGCACCTCGCCGTCCACCGCGCCGGTCGGTGGAGCCGCGGCCAAGGTGGACGTGTTCGACCTGCTGGCGCCCGCACCCGGCCGGGTCGGGTCGACGCCGCCGCCGACCCCGCCTGCGGGCCCGGGTGGTTCGGGGGTGTCCGCCCTGCACCAGGGCAAGGCCTTCGACCTGTTGGCGGGCGGGTCACGAAGCGCGGAGCAGGTCCCCGCCGTGTCCGCCCGGTTCACCCCGGTCGACCTCGCGGGCGGCAACACCGCCGCCCTGCGCCCGGATCTGGCGGGTGGTCAGGGCGCGACGGACACCGTGTCGGCGCTCGTCGGCGAGAAGATCCCACTGCGCCCCGGCCCGCCCCGGGTCGATCCCACGCTCGCTCCGCCTACCTCGCCCCCGCCCACCGTCGGCGTCGGGCATACGTCGCCACCGCCGAACGCGTTGGCCGACTTCGGCGCCGAGCAGCGCAGCCTCGTCGCGAAGGTGCTCGACGATGTTGCCACCGGACCCGGTCCAGGGGGCAAGTCCACGACACCGCAGCCCGGTTCGCGTATCGAGGCGTGGCACGACTACTCCCGGGCCAAACAGGCCTTCGATCAGGCGGCCGCGGCCGAGCAGGCGCTGCGGGTCCGGCAGTTCACCGGCGACACCAGCAGTGGCATGGTGCGCGCCGAGTCGATGATCGCCACCGCGAGCCGGGCCAACGCCGCGCTCGCGCTGGCGGATGCCGCGGCGGCGTTGAAGGCATGGGGCGTGGATCCGGCGGTCGCGGCACCGGCGATCGCCGACGCGCTGGCCGAACTGCCCGGTCTGCGCGGCGGGATGCGGCCGGCGACGGGCGGTCCGGACGTGCGACCGCGCACGACCGAGTCCTGGCGCCACCCCGAACGGGCGGCCCGGGCCGACGAGTCCGTCATCGTCCGGTTCGAGGGCCCCGACGGCATGGACCATTTCGAGATCCACGGGCCGGTGGGCACGACGGGCACGCGGACCCTGCGGTACGACGGCCATCGCCTCCCCGACGGCACCTACCAGGTCTTCGACGGGCCCGCGCACGCCGACAGCGCGTTCCAGGTCTGGGCGGACACCGACGGCACCATCCTCAAGCGCGGTGAACTGCGGGCCGACGGGCACACGTTCCGGGTCACCGATGTCGAGGGGGGCAACTTCCAGCTCTGGAGCGGGCGCGACGCCCACGGCAACCACCGCGTCCTCGCCGATGCCCGGCGCCTGGACAACGGGCACTTCAAGGTCTTCGACGGCCCGGAGCGGCCGGGGGCGGGGTTCCAGATCTGGCAGGACCCGTACGGCACCTCCATCCTGAGCGCCTACCCCGGCCCGAACGGCACCTTCCACGTGCACTACGGCCCCGCGGGTCATTCGGACGACTTCAGGATCTGGGGGCCGGAGGGGGCCGACGGCGTCCACCCCGTGCTCGGCGATGCCCACCGACTCCCCGACCGCACCTGGGAGGTCCGGGACCTGCCGGGGCGCGCACCCGACGACTTCCAGGTCTGGGGAGCACGCGGCGCGGACGGCGCGCACCCGGTGCTCCAGGACGTGTACGCACGCGGCGACGGCACCTTCCGGGTCCACGACGGTCCCCGGTTCGGACCGACCCAGGATTTCCGGATCCGGGACGCTCAGGGCAATATCACCAAAACGGGCAGGTATCGGGCCGAGACCGCGGACTTCATGGTCACCGACGTCGGGGACCGGCACTTCCAGGTCTGGGACACCACCGGAGCCGTCCTCAGGACCGGCGAGCACCTTCCCGGCACCGACACCTTCAAGGTCACCGGCGCCGGCGGAGACGACTTCCAGATCTGGGGGCCGGCGGATGCGCACGGAGCACACCCGGTGCTCAACGACGCCCGATCCCTCGGGGACGGCACCTGGCGGACGGTCGACGGTCCGTCGACCGGCCCCACCCAGGACTTCCGCATCCGGGACGCCGGCGGCACCGTGCTCAAGACCGGCGAATACCGACCCCTCACCGGTGACTTCAAGGTCACCGGACCCGGCGGGAGCGACTTCGAGATCTGGGGGCCGCGAACCGAAGGTGGCACCCACCCGGTGCTCGGAGTGGCCGAGTCCCTCGGCGATGGCACCTTCCGGGTGGTCGAGGCCCCACGAACCGGGCCCACGCAGGACTTTCGGATCTGGAACGCCGAGGGCACGGTCCTCAAGAACGCCGAATACCGGCCCGGTACGAACGACTTCAGGGTGGCCGAGCCCGGCAGCGCCGACTACGAGATCTGGGGACCACGCCCGTCGGACGGCGGCCCCCACCAGGTGCTCTACGACGCCCGCGCACTTCCCGACGGCACCCACCAGGTGTACTCCCGGCCGCGCACCGGACCGGAGCAGGACTTTCGGATCTGGGACCACGACGGCGTTCCGATCAAGGTCGGCACCCGGATACCGGGCAGTGCGCGATTCCGGGTCACCGGCGTCGGTGACGAGGTCGGGGACTTCCAGATCTGGGGGCCCCGGGAGGGGAACCCCCGGGCCGTGCTCGCCGATGCCCGCCGACTGGACGACGGACGGTATCAGGTCTTCGACGACGCGCCCTGGGCCGCGGAGCGCAACTTCGAGGTGTGGGCGGACGACGCCTTCAGGTTCGACCGCGACGGTGGCGTGCACGGCAGGCGGGTCACCCACGTCGGCGAGTATCAGCCGTCGAGCGGCGAGTTCAAGGTCACCGACCGGATGCGCAACACGTGGGAGCAGTGGGACAGCCCCGACCTGCTCCGGCACCGGCTCGTCGAGTACCCGCTCGACGGCCCGATCGCCGGTGTCACCCGCCGGATCGACCACGAGAACCTCACCTGGCACGACAAGCGCCCGGCGAACGACGTGGTCGGCCACGACCTGGGCTGGGAGCACATGCCGTTCCGCAAGGGCACGGTGGAGAAGTGGCCGGCCGGCCCCGACGGCGCGGACAACGGCATCCGTCGACTGGTCGACGGCGACGGAACCCCCGTCTACACCCGGGACCCGTCGAGCAACGCGGGCGGCGGCTGGATCGAGGGCTCGCGGGATCACCGGGGCAAGTGGAAGTGGGTGGAGAAGACCGCCGACAGTCGCCCGATCGCCTCCGGCAGCCGCTACGTCCGCTGGGACAACACCTCGTACGACGTGATCGACGGTGTCTTCGAACTCAATGCCCGGCACCTGTTCGGTGGGAAGGTGCGCGACTTCTTCCCCCAACTGGACGGCGGCATCCTGATCAGTGAGAAGTCCGCCGCCGGGGACTGGAATTGGCAGAAGTGGGGTTCGGACGGCGCGCTTCAGGCCAAGGGCAGACTCGACTTCCGGTTCAGCCGGGACTTCGGCTTCAAGGCCCGGGTCACCCACGTCGCCGACGGCACCGGCGGGGTGTTGCGGAACGTCGCCGACAGCGGATTGGTCGCCTTCGAACGATTCGCACCGATTCGCGGCGGCCTGGGGAGGAAGTTCTTCTCGGCACCCGACAAGGCCCGGGGCACCAGGCAGTACACGTTCGAGCCGAACGCGCAGCCCGCGGAGCAGTTCAGGCACTACATCGAACGCAACTACGTCAACGAGGAGGTCGCGACCTTCTCGAAGTTCGGCGACGACGAGTTCAAGGCACGCCGAATTTGGCAACAGCGCTTCGACGTGCCGTTCTTCCCCGGCAAGCCGGACTTCCCCGGGGCGTTCTTCACCGGCGACGACCGACTCTTCCGGCACTGGGAGGTCTCGAGGAAGGCCGGCGCCGACGGCACGGAGACGATCGAGCGTTCGGTGCGTTTCCAGCGCTTGGACGGCACGTGGCAGGACTTCGACGCGAACGGCGCACTGCTGCGCGAGAGCCGGGTGCTCCTGGACGGTCGCAAGATCGAGTTCACCGCCGGCACGCCGGGTGGAAACGGAACCTGGCGGGAGGTCGGCGGCACCGGGACCGGAGTCCGCGAATTCGGGGCGGACCACCGCTGGACCGACTTCGAGACCGTGCCGGGCTCCGAGCAGCGCATCGTGGTCCGCGAAGTCGTGGACGGCAGGGGCACGGTGCGCGAGTACGCGGCCGGTCCGGGATCGAACGGGTCGTGGGTGGACCGCAACCGGTTCGGCCAGATCGTCGAACGCCGCGACGCGCTCGAAGGCGGGGGCTTTCGGCACGCGAGGATGCACGACAAGCCCGACGGCCTCTTCACGTGGCATCGACAGGACGCCGACGGTGTCGCCCTGCCCGGCGCCGAGAACACCGGCCGGCGCACCACCAACCGCGGCGGTGCGCAGATGTGGGGCGAGGGATTCGACGACGGGTTCAAGGACTTCGCCCGGATCGAGGGCCGGGACGTGCTGGTGTACGAGCGCAAGATGCTCGACGACGGCCGGGTCGCCGTGATCGAACGCGACGGTACCGGCGGCTACACGACCACGGTCAAGAACCGTGCCGGCGACACCGTGCCGCATCCCGGCGGGCACACGGTGCATCACGTCGAAGCGGGCGGCAAGTTCTGGCGTGACGAGATCACGGTGGGCGCGACCACACACACCGTCCGCGAGGGACGCGGCGACGCGATCCGCGAGTACCACGTCGACGCGGACGGCCTCCCGAACCGCCGACACTGGGACGACTTCCGCAACGGCACGAAGATCCGCTCGTTCGAGCCGATCACCCATGAGGGAACCGTGGTCGGCTATCTGGAGAAGGACCTCGCCTACCTCCAACAGCGTCTGTACGACGCGAGCGACAACGTCGTGGTCCACCAGGGCTTCTCCACCAAGATCTTCGAGAAGTTGCCGGCCGCCGAAACGGGTGTGCTCAACCGCGTCAAGTCCTGGGCACACCCGGACAAGCTCGGCGCGACCGGCGTGGACTCGCGGTTCAAGCTCGTCGGGCGCGCGGTGGATCACCACGGTGCGCCGAACGAGTTCCGCGGCTACAACCGCGGCCTCGCGGACACCAACCGACGGCACTGGGGTGCGCCCGACGCGGCGACCGGCACCAGGGAATGGACCTTCGAGCAGAAGGTGTGGACCAAGGTCGGCATGGAGTTCATGCAGGACTTCGGCTTCTCGGTGCTGGCCGGCATGATCACCGAACTGATCAACGACAAGGAGATCTCCGGATCCGACTGGGGACGGATCTTCCTCAACTCGGCGGTCTCCGCGAGCTTCGCCGGACTGATGGCCCGGCTGCACGAACTCAAGTTCCGGCCCGGCTCGTTCTCCCCCAAGCAGTTCAAGGACGGGCTCACCGCCAACGACTTCGGCAAGCCGTTCAACACCAACCCCTACTTCGGCGACAACTGGAAGACCGACTGGGTCAACTTCGACACCGCGCTGCGCTGGCGCTCGGGCCTGTACAAGTTCGGCCTGGGACTGGCGGTCAACCCGCTCGTGGCGTTCGTCAACGGCTCGATCAACGCCGCGGTGTTCGGCGACAGGAACGGCGTCAAGCACTACGGCCTGGACGCCCTCGCGTTCGGCGGTGTGGCGGCGCTGGGCTCGCTGGCCACCGGCGCGTTCGGCCCCGGCGCGCTGAAGTTCGGCCTCGACTCGTACCTGGCGGGCCGATTCTGGCGCAAGGCCGGACTCCTGGACCTGGGCATCAAGTTCGGCGAGAAGCTCATCGACGCGCAACTCAACAAGCTCTTCCAGAACTGGCTCGGGTTGAACGACAAGTACCTCTACCACCCCACACCCGAGAACGGACGACAGCCGTGAGTGTGTTCGGCAACCGCGGTGGCATCCGCGGCAATCGCGGCGACCGCGCCCACCGGGGTGCCGATCCGCACCACACGATCGCCGACCTGATCCGGGCCGCGCCCGACGGCGGCCGCGTGCTGCTGGCGCCCGGCGACTACCGCGAACACATCGTGCTCGACCGTGGCGTCGTCCTGGTCGCCGAACACGGGCCCGGCAGCGTGCGCCTGACGGGGGCTCGGGACGTCGCGCTGACCGTCTGCGGTGGCGGCCGGGCAGGCGTCGAGGGCGTCGTCCTGATCGCCGCCGACGCGGAGGCGCCCGCCGTACGGGTCACCGGCCCGGCCGAGGTCGCCTTCGACGAGTGCCGGATCGTGGGCGGCCGACTGGAGATCGTCGACGCCGCCCGGGTACGGCTGACGGGCTGCCGAATATCCGGCGCCGCGGTGGCGGGGGTGTCCGTATCCGGCGAGGCGCGGCTGGCCATGACCGGCTGCCGGGTGCTCGCGGTGGACGGCCCGGGCGTGCTGTCGGCCGGCTCGGCCACGGTCACCCTGGCGGATTCGGTGATCGGCGAGGCCGTGGTCGGGCTGGGCGTGCGGGACACCGCGGCCGTCCGGGTGCGCGGCTGCGCGTTCCTGGACTGCGCGCACAACGCGGTGCTGGCCGAGGACGCATCGACGGTCGACCTGGAGGGGTGCCGCTGCGCCGACAGCGGCGAGGACGCGGTGCTCGTGCGCGGCGCCGCGCGGCTGATCGTGCGCGGCAGCGCGATCGAGCGCGCGGGCGCCTCCGGGCTGGCCGCGATCGGCCGGGCCTCCGCGAGCGTGTCGGACTGCCGGATCGTCGCCGCCACGCTCAGCGGCCTGGTCGCCGACGAGGAGTGCCACCTGGACGTGGTCGGCGGAGTGATCCGCTCCGCCGGCGCCAACGGCGTCTTCGCGCGCGGCTCGGCCCGGGTCGGCCTGGACGGCGTCGCCATCGCGGACACCGCGTTCACCGCGGTGCACCTGGACGAGCACGCACACGGCGAACTCGCCGCGACCGTGCTGGGCCCCACGCCCGAGCACGGTCTGTGCCTGGCGGGCGCGGCCGTCGTGGTGGCGGACGGGCTGCTGGTGCGCAGCGCCGAAATGACCGGCATGCATCTCGGCGGCACCGGCAGCGCACGGCTGACCGGGTCCGCGGCGCATCGTTGTGGCACCGGACTGCGGCTGGAGCGTGACCTGGACGCCGAGGTCGAGGACTGCGCGTTCGGCACCACCGAGCGGGCCGGCATCGAGGTGGGTCCCGGCGCCCGGCCCACGCTGCGCCGGGTCCGGGTGGTTCGGGCCGGGACCGCCGGGGTGGTCGTACACGAGGGTGCGGCGCCCGGCTTCGAGGACTGTGTGGTGACCGACAGCGCGGGCTCGGCGATGGTGGTGTGGACCGACGCGGACCCGGTGGTCCGCGGCGCGATCCTCACCGGCGCGGGCAAGAACGGCATCTACCTCAAGGGCGGCGCCAAGGGCGAGTTCACCGGGTGCGTGGTGGGCGGGTCTGCCTATCCGGCGGTGTATGTGGCCGCCGGGGCCGCGCCGACGCTGCGCGACTGCGCCTTCCGGGACTGTCCGAGCGATGCGACCCTGGAGAATCCGGACGACAAGGCGGCGGTGTTCGCGGACTGCGTGGCGCGCGGGGTCGTGGACACCGTGGTCTCCGGGCGAACCGCGCCGGCGCCGGCGGGCACCGAGTCCGCCGCCCCGGGCGATTCGGGTGCCCCGCCTGCGGACCTGGGCACGCTGCTGGCCGAACTCGACGAACTGGTCGGGCTCGCCCGGGTCAAGCACGACGTGGCCACGCTGGTGCAGTTGATGCAACTGGTCCGGCGCCGCGAGGAGGCCGGGCTGACCCCGCCGCCGCTGAGCCGGCACCTGGTGTTCGCGGGCAACCCGGGCACCGGCAAGACCACGGTGGCCCGGCTGTACGGCCGAATCCTGGCCGCACTCGGGATGTTGACGCGCGGTCACCTCGTGGAGGCCGATCGCGGTTCGCTGGTCGGCGAGTACGTCGGACACACCGCGCCGCGCACCACCGCGGTGTTCCGCAAGGCGCTCGGCGGCGTGTTGTTCATCGACGAGGCATATTCGCTCACCGCGGCCGGTGGCGGCGACTTCGGCCAGGAGGCGATCGCGACGCTGGTCAAGTTGATGGAGGACCACCGCGACGACGTGGTCGTGATCGTCGCCGGCTACCCGGACGAGATGCACCGCTTCATCGACTCCAACCCCGGGCTGGACTCGCGCTTCAACCGCACCGTCGTCTTCGAGGACTACGCCTCCACCGACCTGGTCCGGATCGTGGAACACCAGGCCGCGGCCTACGAGTACACGCTGGACGAGTCCGCGCGGGCGGGCCTGTTGGCCTACTTCGAATCGGTCCCGCGCGACCGGCGGTTCGGCAACGGGCGTTCCGCGCGGCAGGCCTTCCAGGAGATGACCGAGCGACATGCCCGGCGGATCTCCGCGATGACCGAGGTGACCCCGGAGGATCTGGTCTCGTTGCGGGCTCCCGACCTTCCCGATCTCGTTCCGGCCGCCCCCGATCAGGCGTGAGCGGCCGAACCGACCCGAAAGGCACGACATGGCCGAACCCCCCAACCGCGAACCCGACTTCGGGGACGCCTTCGCGCGCTCGGTCCGTACTCCCCGGCGGCCGCTCCGACCCGGCCGCCGGGTGTGGACCGTGGGTCTGGGCATGCCCGCCCTCGCGGCTGCCGGCCTGGCCGCGGTGACCATCGCCTCGGCGATCGAGTTCGGCGGCGACAACGGCGGCGGTCACCGCAAGCCGGTCGCCCAGGCGGCGCCCATGCAGGACAAGCCGGTCCAGGTGCCTGCGCCCGGGGCCTCGGCCGCGCCGTCGGCGGGCTCCACCACAGGGAACACCACCGATGCCCCGCCCGGCGACCCCGGCCCGGGCGGCGGAACACCGGGCGGCGCAGCGGCGTATCCGCCCGACTACCCCACCGGGGGCAATGGTTCCTCCGGGGGTGGTGCGTCGGGTGGTGCGTCGGGGGGTACCGCCTCGGTGGGCGGTTCGTCCGGCGGCTCCGCGGGCGGTTCGAACAGCGCGCTCAACGGCGGCGGTTCCCCGCCCGGGGCACGCACTGCCGGTGGCGGAGCGGCCGGTGCCGGCGGCACCGCACCGGCTCCCGGCGGCACACCCGGCGGCTCCACCGCCAAGCCGCCGGTCGCGCCGCCCGTGCAACCCGGTTCGTTGGCACCCAAACCGACCTTCACCGGGATCTCCGGTTACGGCTGCGCGAACAGCGGCGCGAGCGGCTTCGCCGAGGTCGGCCGCTACAGCGACGGCAGCAAGGGCTGGTACACGGTCGGCAGCGGCGGGTGGACCAAGGACGGCTGCAACGGAAAGTTCGATGCGGTGCCGATGTCCGGCGACAAGAACAAGGACGACACGAGCGCCCGGGTGTTGTGGTGGTTCGACGTCGGCTCGGCCACCCGGCGCTGTCAGCTCAGCGTGTACGTGCCCAGCGGCAACGGCAGGGACGTGGGCGGCAACCCCGCGCAGTACTACGTGTTGCGGAGCCGGGACGACGACAAGACGGGCGCCTGGTACGGGCAGTTCACCGTCGATCAGGTGGGCGGTAAGGGGCGTTGGGTGAGCGCGGGCACCTTTCCGGTGAGCAACGGCAGGATCGCCGTCAAGCTGGTCACGCGGGGCGTGGACTGGGGCGGCACCGCCGGTGCGCATCTGGCGGCCGGCCAGGTGCAGGCGACCTGCACGGGCTGACCGGGTAGCCCGGGCCCGCTGGGCGCACCGAGATCACCGAACCCACCGGGCTACCCGGCCCCTGACGGCGTGATGTCCGTGCTCGATCCCCACGATCGAGCACGGACATCCGCACATCCGGCCGGTTCGGCGTCAGGAGACCTCTTCGGCCAACGATTCACCCGCCGGTCGCTGCGGTGGCAACATCCGGGTCGGGTCGACCGGGGAGTGGGTGATCGGTGCGGACCAGACGATGGGTCTGGGCAGCGGGAACGTCTCGCCCCGTTCCTGCCGTACGGTGCCGGGCCGAGCCGCGGCCCCGCGCCCCGGATCCTCCTGGGGCAGGTTGGCGACCGGCACCGGGAAGCCCGGATTGACCCCGCCGGCGGCGGTGATCCCGCTTGGCCGCAGCAGCACGCCGATCGTGCGCCACAGGATGACCAGGTCGACCCGGGCGCTGCGGTTGCGCACGTACCAGAGGTCGTATTCGATCCGCACCGGCCAACTGAGCGCGTTTCGCCCCTGGACCTGCGCCCAACCGGTCAACCCCGGTCGCACGTCGAGCCGGCCCCGCTGGCGTTGCGTGTAGTGCACCACCTGGCTCGGTAGCGTCGGCCGCGGCCCGATGATGCCCATGTCGCCGCGCAACACATTGATCAGTTGCGGCAGTTCGTCCAGGCTCGTGGTGCGCAGCAGTTGCCCGGTCCGGGTGATCCTGGTGGCGTCGGGTTCGTCCGGGTAGCGCGGGTCGTGCATGGTGCGGAACTTGAGAATCTCGAAGTCGCGGCCGCGCAGGCCGCTGCGTGTCTGGCGGAACAGTACGGGTCCACCCATGGTCGCGCGGATCATCACGTGGATCGCGAGCAGGACCGGTCCCATCAGAACCAATGCCAGCACGGCCACGGTGATGTCGAACAGTCGTCGCATTCCATGCCCCTCCCCTGGTGTGGCGTTCGGTGTGGCGAGCTTCGGGCGCCGGCGGTGTCTCCCTCACCGGCCGTCGCCCGTTGTGCGTCAAGTCCAACCCAGGCCGCGGCGCCCGGCCACGGCCCGATAGGTGTCGATCGAGATGCCCGCCACCCTGCGCTGGTCGAATTCGGCCAGAGCGCGCAGCCGGGCGGCGGCGCCGAGTTCGGCGCGCAGGTCCGGTTCGGTGATCAGGCGGTCGATCGCGGCGGCCAACAACCGGGGCTCGCCGGGCGGTGCAAGGAGCAGATGTTCACCGTGGGTGCCGATCTCCCGACAGCCGCGGATGTCGCTGAGCACCATGGGCAGCCCGCAGGACGCGGCTTCCATGGCCGATCGTGAGAAGCCCTCGCGGTGCGAGGGCAGGACGAACACGTCGAGCGCGTTGTACACCGCGGGCATGTCGGAGCGGGCACCGACGAATTCGACCCGGGAGCCGTGCACGGCGCGGGACACCGCGTCGGCCTTGTCCGGGTCCTCCGGTCCGATCCAGACGAATCGGGCCTTGCCTGCGAGCAGTCCGGCTGCCTCCACGTATTCGAGGATGCCCTTTTCCGCGACCTGCCGCCCGACTCCGCCCACGAGTAGTTCGTCTTCGGCCACGTTCAGTGCCCGCCGAACGCTCGCCCGAGCGGCGGGATCGGGCCGAAAGCGGGCCAGATCGGTACCGTTGCCGACCACGCGCGAGCGCCACCCGGGCACGGCCCGGCGCAGCGTCGCGTGGTCGGTGGCGTTCTGGTACAGCTCCGCGTGCGAGGCGCGGGCCGCCAGGCCCTCGGTGCCGAGCACGAACGCCCGGCGGGCCCACGGGTCGCCGGGCCGGATCCACAGGCCGTGGCAGGTGTTGACCACGACCGGGACACCGGTGGCACGACCCAGGATCCGGCCGAGCACACCGGTCTTGGGGTTGTGCGTGTGCAGCACGTCCAGGCGCAATCGTCGCAGCGTGCGTACCAGTTCGCCGGCGGCCGCGGCGTCGCTGCGCAGACTCCAGGCGCGGGTCAGCGAGTTCAGCGGCACGTGCGTGACGCCCAGCGCCTCGATCTCGGGAACGTAGGGGCCGGCGGCGCTGATCCCGTAGGTCTCGAAGCCCGCCGCGACGTCCTCCTCGAGTTCGGTGCGCAGGAGCAGGGCCAGGCTCATGTCGATGGTGGTCAGGTGGGCGACCCGCAGGGGTCGACCGCCCGGGCCGCGCGGCTCACGCATGCGCACCGGCCCGCTTGCCCAGGCCGACCACGGCGGCATAGGCGCGCTCCTGGGCGAGCCGGCCGCCGAGCTTGGCGCGGAAGAACGCGGGCGGGTCGGTGCGCCGGACCGGGACCCGGCGCAGCCGGATCGGGTCGCAGCCCGGGAGGTTGCGGCCGAGCACGCCGGTGGCGGCGCTGCGGAACCGGCAGCGCAGGGCGTGCTCCATGTCCGGGACGGCGATCCCCCACGGATAGGCGAAGTGGGCCGGGCGCAGCCCGAGTCGGCGTTCGATGTCGTCGGAGGCGTCGTCGAGTTCGGCTGCGGTGAGGGCCTCGGGGCGGGCGTGGCTGCGGGTGTGGTTGCCGATCGTGGCCAGGCCGGACTCGGCCAGTTCGGCGATCTGGTCCCAACTCAGCGCGGCGGATCCGCCGCTGGTGCCGGTGGAGCCCTCCCAGCGCATCTGTTCGCCGATGCAGCCGGTGGCCAGGTAGAGGGTGAACGGCAGCGCTCGGGCCCGCAGTTCCGGCCAGGCGTTGGCGTACACGTCGGCGAAGCCGTCGTCGAAGGTGAGCACGATCGAGGGCGTCGGGTCGCCGGCCGCGAGCCGGTCCACCGCGGTGTCGAGGGAGACCACGTGCGCGGGCGGGAGCAGGTCGAGCTGGGCGCGGAACGCGTCGGCGGGCAGGTCGAGTTCGTCACGACTGCCGCCCCCGACGCGGTGATAGATGAGCAGGGTCGCGCCGGGTGCCGGATCGCGGGCGAGGGCGGTGGCGGCCAGGCCGCGTTTGAGCGTGGCGCGCACGCGGTCGCCGCTGATGGCGGTCATCGGGTGGTGCCCTTCGAGGTGTGCCGGGTGGGAGCGGTGCGGGCGTGGGGCCACGGGACCGGTTCGGATTCCTGACGAAGCGGGGTGCCGGCGCTGCCGGCGGGGTCGAGCACGTACAGGCGCAGGGTTTCACCCAGGGCGGTGGCCACGCTGCGCACCGCCTCGCCGGGCTCCCACGCGCGTGGTCGGTCCCGGGTGCCCAGTGCGGCGATCGTGCGCACGGTGCGGTCGGCGGCCAGGTGCACGAGGGTGTGCGGCTCCTCGCCGACCAGCCACCACGTCTCGCCGCGGGCCCGGCCGCCGTCGACCACGTCGGTTCCGCGGTAGCCGCAGGCCAGCGCGATGGGTCGGTTGTCCTCGACGCCGGCTTCGTGCACCGGGTCGAGTTTGTGGCCGGGCTCGCCGTGCGGGTTGATCGCGGGCGCGATCACCGTCTCGGCGACCGGGGTCGGCGCCGGTTCGGCGGCCTTGGCGCGGCGTACCCGCAGGTGTTGTTCGACCGACATCCGGGTGGCTCGGGCGAAGCCGCGGGCGGGCAGGGTGGCGGCCAGCACGCGTCGGTCGCGGATGGCCTCGATGTCCCACAGCGCGGGGCGTTCGGGGGCCAGTCGCAACTTCTGCGGGGTTCGGGTGGGCATCAGGTCGACCAGGCGCGGGCTGCTTCCGGCGGGCCAGGGTTCGGTCAACACCCGTTCCTGGGCCTGCCATTGCACGACGGTGCCGATGCCCAGCGCGGCGAAGCGCTCGTCGTAGGCGGTGGAGTGCCAGGTGGCCACGTCGCCGAGGCGGAACCACAGGTGCATCGCGGCGGGTACGCCGTCCACGCGCAATATGTACAGCCGGGCCCAGTCGTGCCGGGCGGCGCGGGCGATCAGCTCGCGGCGGGCCTCGGCGGCGGCGGGTTGCAGCGGGCCCTTCCAGCTGCGGGCGAACAGGTCGGTGTAGATGGCGAATCCGGCGTCCAGGTCGCGCCCGGTCGCGGCGCCGGCCGTCTCCTCGACGGTCAGGTCCCAGTGCGCGCGTACCCGGCCGGCGAAGCGGTGCGCGTAGCGGTCGAAGCTGCGGAATCGGGCCTTGTGGCCGGCCCAGCCGCCTTCGACGCCGGCGAGCATGTCGCAGGCCTTCTCCCGGGCGTTGACGGTGTAGCCGCACGCGCGTAGTCCGGCGATCAGCCGGTGGGTCTCCGGGTCCCGGCTGGGCATCCGGTGCAGGCGCAGTTCGCGGATGCCGGCGCGGGCGAGGGCGTCTGCGATCGAGTCGGCGCCGTGCGGTTCGTCGGGGTGCACGACCACGTGGCTGCGGGGTCTGCGGTGTGCCGAGAAGACCCCCCATCGGTCGGTGCCGATGCGCTCCAGCGGCAGCAGTGCGCGCGGCTGGTCGGCGTCGTCGAGCACGGACACCACACGGATGTCGTCGAGCGGGTCGTGGTGACCGTGCAGGGTGGAGGCGAACCACGCGTGGGTGTCGAACGGGTCGGCGTGCACGCCGCGAGCGGCCACCAGCCGGTCCCAGGACGCGGCGAAGGTGGGGTCGATCTCCAGCGGGTGCATCGGGCGGGCCCGCATCAGGCCCCCTCGGCACGGCTGAACACACCGCGCGAGCCGGTGCCGGCGACGGCGGCTCCGGGCGCGACCGATTCGGCTCCGCTGGGGGCGGGTTCGGCGGTCGGCGGGCTCCACGCGCGGGGCCAGCGCAGGCGCGGGTCGCGCACGGGCACCTCGTCCAGGTAGCGGACGGGCGACGCGAGCAGGTCGGCCAGCATCAGCGCGATCGCCTCCAGGGTGTAGGTGGGGTCGTAGCGCACGACCTCGCGCAGGGTGGGTACGGGTTCGTGGTGGTCGACGCGGGCCACCGCCAGCGGGCCGGTGCCGATCCGATACCAGCGGTCGTCCGGCCCCCAGTCGGCCCGCATCTCCTGCGGGCCCTTGCGCGCGCAGGCCACGGCCAACAGGCGCAGTGTGGGTTGGTCCAGGGTCAGCCGGACGCCGGCCCGGGTCGGGATCTCGGTCGCGGGTCTGGCCTCGAGTCGGCGGGCGGTGCCGGAGGAGCCGGCGTCGACCGTGCCGACCCGTGCGCGCAGGCTGCGGACCCGGGCCCGGGCGGCGATCGGGACCGCACGCTGCATCTCGCGGGCGCCGCGCAGCAGCGGCAACACCCGGTGGGGCACCCGGGCGGCGCACACGTCGAGCAGCGCGGGCCGTTCGGTGCTGATCCGGTCCTTGAGCGGGCTCGCCCCGGGCAGCAGGTCGATCAACGCCAGACCGCCCTCGGCGAAGGCCAGTTCCTGGGCGCGCCAGTGCACCACGTTGCCCGGCGAAAGCATCGCGGCGGCCGGGTCGTAGGCGATCGTGTGCCACTGCACGACCGGACCGATGCGCACGCCCAGACAGGACGCGATGGCGCGGTCGTCGGCGTAGAGCACGTACAGCCGGGCCATGCCGCGCGCGTCGAGTGCACGGGTGAGCAACCGGCGGCGCTCGGGCGAGGCGCCGAGTCGGCCCTTCCAGCTCAGGTCGAACAGTTCGTCGTGGTCGGCCAGGCCGGCCGCCAGCGGCGGGGTGCCCGGCGCGCCGAATGCCGCCACCCGCAGTGTCCACAGTTGTCCGGCCCGCCGGGTGGTCTGGGCGATCGCGCTGTCGAAGCCGCGGTGTCGGGCCCGGTAGCCGGACCAGCCGTCGGGGGTGGCCTCGATCATGTCGGTCATGCGTTCGCGCACGTCCACCGCGTAGCCCGCCTCGCGCAGCGCGGCCAGGAGGGCGTGCGTGGCCGGGTCCCGGCTGGGCATGCGGTACAGCGTCAGTTCCCGGATGCCGATCCGGCGCAGTTCGCCGACGAGTTGGCGCAGGACGGCGGACTGCGGCTCGGGGGTGCCCAATACGACACGTGTGCGTTCGCGTTGGCCTCGGCCGAGTTCGTGGGCGCGTCCGCTCCCGTCGAGTTCCAGCGGGAGCAGGGCCAGCGGACGGCCGGCGGCGAATACCCCGGGTATGCGCACGTGTTCGGCCCGTTCGGGGCGACTCGTCAGCCACGAGGACATCCACGCGTGCGTATCGAAGACGTCTGCCTGAACCCCCCGTCCTGCCACCAATTCGTCCCACGCACGCGCCAGATCGGTGTCGATCTCCTCGGCGTGCAGGGTCGATGCACGATTGACCATCGCCCGGCCCCCACCTCGCGGTCCCGATGTGAGCGGCATCGGAACGTTTGTGCCCAACCGGCGTCCCCCGCCCCCACACGGCCGGGACACGAGTCACCCGCCGACCAGATTAGGCCGGATGGGTCACGCGTGAAGGGTGTTTCGCAAT
The DNA here is from genome assembly GCF_042956465.1 of Embleya sp. NPDC008237. Lineage (NCBI taxonomy): Bacteria > Bacillati > Actinomycetota > Actinomycetes > Kitasatosporales > Streptomycetaceae > Embleya > Embleya sp. NPDC008237. Next base: position 35,004 of record NZ_JBIBGL010000034.1, on the reverse strand, counting down.
CCGTCCACGAGTCGTCCGTGATGCTCCCCGATATCCGGGGTACGCGGGCTTGCCCCGATGTGGCCGGTGGGCGGACGTCGAGTGACGGGCCGTGGGCGGACGTTCGGCGACCGGCTGACGGGACCCGACCCCGCTGTTACGGTTCCGGCAGCGGGAGCCGCGGGGCTGGGGAGGCTTGGGTGGGCGGTTCGATGGTGGGCTCGGTACGGTCCGGGGGCGACGCGTTGTTGCGGCGGTCCCCGGCGCAGGTGTGGTTCGCGCATCGCGCCCGGCTGCGGCTCGCGGTGCTCGGGTATCACGGGATCTCGGATCCGGACACGTTCGCGGGGCAGTTGGACCGGCTGCGCCGGATCGCCCGGCCGGTGTCCCTGGACGAGGTGGAGACGGCGCTGGCGACGCGGCGCGCGCTGCCCGCCAAGGCGGTGCTGCTCACCTTCGACGACGGTGAACGCAGCATTCTGGAGCACGGGTTGCCACTGCTGCGCGAGCGCGGCATCCCGGGTGTGGCCTACGTGGTGGCCTCGGCGATCGACTCCGGGACGCCGTTCTGGTGGCACGAGGCTGACCGGTTGGTAGCCGCCGGGGCGCGGGTGGCGGGTGAGCCGGAGCGGTCGCCGAGCGGGTGGGTGGCGTACCTGAAGACGGTGCCGCAGGAGCGGCGTCTGCGTCTGCTCGCGGCGCTGCGCGAGGGGCACGAGCCGGTGCGGACCGAGCAGTTGACCGGCGCCGACCTGGGCGCCCTGGAGTCGGGCGGTGTACGGGTGGAGAACCACTCGCTCACCCATCCGCTGCTCGACCGGTGCTCGGACGCCGACGTGCGGGCCGAAGTGGTGCAGGCGCACGAGCGGTTGACCGAGCTGCTCGGTCGGGCCCCGCGTTCGTTCGCGTATCCGAACGGGAACTGGGACGTGCGGGCCGAGCGGTTGTTGAGCGAACTCGGCTACCGCACCGGGTTCCTGTTCGATCACCGGCTCGGGCCTCGACTGCCGGACCACCCGTTGCGGATCTCCCGCCTGCGGGTGGGGTCGAACACCCGCCCGGATCGCTTCGCGACGATCCTGTCCGGGCTGCATCCGGCCCTGCACGCGCTGCGCGGCGGCCGTTGACCTGCTTGAATCGGCGGGTTGTTCGGGTCGGCGAAGCGCCGGATCCGGTCGACGGACAGATCCGGGGGGATCACCGTGCTTGCTCTGCCCACGCTGTTGCGCTCGCCCGGCGAGTTGACGGCCCTCGTTCCGTCCTGGCGCGCGCTGGTGGCCGCGACGCCCGGGACGTCGTACTTCACCACGCCCGACTGGGTGTTGGGCTGGACCGAGTCGCTGGGCCGGGAGCAGGCCGGCCGCGCGGTGGTGGCCGTGTGGCGCGCCGAGGACGGCGCCGCGGAGGCGGTCGTACCACTGCTGCGCACCCGTGAGCGGTTGCATCCGCGGCTGCCCGGCGGCGTGCTGAGCTGGACGCTGCTCGGCACCGGGCCCGGCGCCGCGGACCACTGCGGGTTCGCCGTCGATCCGCGCCGGCACCAGGACGTCCGGGCCTGGCTGGCCTCGCTCGCCCGGCGGCGCACCATGGTCTTCCCGCACCTGGACGCCGGCACCGGCGATCCGTTCCTGCCGCCCGGCGCCCGCGAGATCGAACGCACCGCGTGCCCGGTGATGCCCGCCGACCCGGCCGCGCTCGGCTCGGCCCGGCACCGGCAGGGGGTTCGGCGCAAGGCCCGCAAGCTGGCCGAGGACGGGATCACCTTCACGTGGGTGGCACCCGACGCGACGACCCCCGAGCTGTTCGACGACCTGCTGCGGCTGCACCGGTTGCGCCGCGAAGCGATCGGCGGGTCGAGCGCGTTCGACGCCACCCGGCGCCCGTTGCACGCGGCGCTGGCGGCGCGCGCCGCGGCCGATCGTGGGCCGTGCGCGCTGGTGGCCCGCGATCCGGCGGGCCGACCGGTGGGGGTCCTGTACGGGTTCCTGTGGCAGGACACCTTCGCCTACTACCAGTTGGGCTGGGATCCGGCCTACGCGAAGGCGAGTCTGGGCACGGTGTTGTTCCACGAGACGCTCACCGCGCTGGCCGACCGCGGGGTACGTACCTTCGATTTCCTGCGCGGGGCCGAGGAGTTCAAGCACCGATTCGGCGCCACCGATCGATACGACACGACATGGCTGGTGGCCCGGGGGGCGGGCGGCGCGCTGTTGGGCGCGAAGTCCGCGGCCCGCCGGGTCAGGGATCGCCGGCTGCGGCCGGTTCGGGGGGAAGCGTGAAGGATCGCATCAGGCTCGTGCACGTGGTGTGGCGGCTCAGCGTCGGCGGTGGGATTCCCCAGGTGAGCCGGCAGGTGCTGGCCGGGCTCGACCCGGAGCGCTTCGACTGCCACGCGATCATCGCCAGACCCGCCTGGGAGGAGGATCGGCTCGACGAGTTGGGCGCCCATGTGACGGTGCACGCCCTCGACCACGAGGGGCCGACCCGGCCACAGGACGAGATCCGACTCGGGCTGCGGATCGCCTCGCGGGTGCGCGAGTTGCGGCCGGACGTGTTGCACGCGCACAGCGGTACGGCCCGACTCTCGTTGCCCGCCGCTCTGGGCTCCCCCGGGATGCCCCGGGTGCTGGAGGTGCACGAGCCGCTCAAGGACGGCCTGCACTCGCGGCTGACCAACGCCATCGAGGTCGGCATGGTCAAGGCGGCCGGCTTCCGCCCGTTCGCACACTCCACCCACGTGCGCGACGCGACCGCGGCGATCGTGGGGTGGCGGCCGGAACGGATCCCGCTGGTGCCGTTGGGCGTTCCGGTCCATGTGCCGGACCCGGCGGCGGGCCTCGCGTTGCGCGCCGAGCTGGGCATCCCGCGCGAGGCGCGGGTCGTGGTCGGGGTCGGCCGGGCGACGCAGAAGAACATCCCCCTGATGGTGCGGGTCGGCGCGGACGTGGTGCGCAAGCTCGGCGACACCGGTCCGCCGGTGATGTTCCTGGTGATCGGCCGTCAGGAGCCGGAGATCCAGGCGCTGATCGAGGAGTTGGGGGTCGGCGACCGGGTCCGGGTGGTCCCGCCGCTGGCGCGGCTGAGCGACGCCTTCGACGCGGCCGACCTGTTCCTGTCCACGTCGCACTACGAGGGCTTCGGGCTCGCGGTCGCGGAGGCGATGATGGCGGGCGTGCCGGTGGTCGGCACGGCGGTGGGCGGCGTGACCGACGTGGTCGCGGACGGCGTGACCGGGCGGTTGCTGCGCGCGGGCGACCGGGGCGGCCTGGTGATGGCGTGCCGAGAACTGCTCACCGACGACGCGTTGCGGGCCCGTATGGGCGCGGCGAGCCGGGAACGGGCGCTGTCCCGCTTCACCCGGCGACACATGCTCGACGGCTTCGCCCGGATCTACGAGCGCGCGGCGCTGCGCCGCCGCCGGGGGTAACCGGGCGGTCCCGACGGGCGAGCGACCGGGGCCTCGTTGACCGTCGGCCGTGGTCCGGCTCGGGTGCGGGCCGGACCACGGCCGGCGGGTGGGGTGTCAGTCGGTCGGCGGCCGGTCCCAGTGCGGTACTTCGCGGAGCGGGTGCAGCTCGTCGTCGGTCTCGGCGTGCGAGTTCTGCTTGGCCACGTGGGTGCCGAACTCCACGTGCGAGCGCAGCGCCTCCCGAAACGGGGCGTGGGAGGGCACTTCGGCCTGTCGGCGGCGGCCGGATACAGGTCGACGAAGCGTCGGCGCTGTGGGCACGAGACGGATGTCAACCACCGCTCAGCTCGGTCAGGATGCGCTCGGCGACCGACGGCCACGTCATCGTCGCGCGCAGTTCCGCGCCGCGCGCCAGCGCCCGGGCGCGGAAGTGGGCGTAGTCGGCGCTCAGCCGCGAGAGTGCCTCGGTCAGGGCGTCCACATCCCCCGGCGGCACGGCGATCCCCGCGTCGCCCACGATCCACGGCTGGTTGCCGACCGTGGAGGCCACGCACGGCAGGCCGCGGGTCAGGCCCTCGACCAGGGCGATCCCGAACGCCTCCATGTGCGTGGGGATCACCAGCGCGTCGGCCCGGTCGTACGCGGCGCCCATCGCCGCGTGCGGCACCCGGCCCAGCGCGCGCACGCCGGGCGGCAGCGGGCCGTCGGGCCCGCTGCCGACCAGGGTCAGTGTCCGGCGCGGGTCGCGGGCGTGCAGGCGCGCGAAGGCTTCGAGCAGGGTCGGGCCGCCCTTGAGCTCCCATTGCGTGCCGACGAACAGCAGCCGTGGCGGATCCGCCGCGCGTGGGCCGGGATCCGCCGCGGCGGGCGCCACGTTGGTGCCCGCGCCCACCACGTGCACCCGGTCCGCGGCCAGGCCGTACTCGGTGACCAGGACGTCGGCCGTGCTCGGTCCCATCACGAACACCCGGTGTGCGCCCAGCAACAGCCGTCGTTCGCGGGTCAACCACCCGTCGGTGTAGCGGGATCGATGCACGCCGCCCACCGCCGCGCCCTCCAGGCCCACCCGGTCGGTGTACACGCCGTAGCGCACTCCCGCCGGCGGCACCAGGGCCGGCAGCGTCTGCACGATCAGCACCGGGCGGCGCGGGCCGAGCAGTCCGCGGGCCCGCACCCTGCGGTCCAGTGCCGCCGTCCAGGCGTCGGTCTTGGTCCACGGCGTCCCCGGCCCGGCCCGGCGCGCCTCGCGCACGGCCCGCAGCCGTGCGCCGGCCAGGCCCGGCGCACGGGTCAGCGGCATCAGGTCGTGCGCCTCGACCGCCGTGCGGTCCGCCAGTGCTTGGCGCAACGCCGGTACCGACCCGGAGAACGCCCCGACGTGCAGCATGGTCAGACCGGATCGGCCGGTCGGCTCGGTCATCCGGTCGTGGCCCCGCGCGGGCCGCGGGTGCGGGCGCGCAGGGCCTGGCCGCGCTGGCTCGCCTTGAAGCCCACCAGCCGCCCGCCGACCCGGACCGCCTCGCCCACTCGGCCGCGGGCCACCGGCCGCTCCAGCCGGGCCTGTTCGTACCATTCGACCAGCCGGGCGGCCTGGCCCTCCAGCGCGAAGCGCTCGTGCACCAGCTCCAGCGACCACGTGCCGATCCGCTCGCGTTCGGCCCGATTCCGCAGCAGCGCGGAGAGTTGGCCGACCAGCGGATCCTGTTCGACGGGCACCCGGCCCGCGCCGAGGCCGTAGAAGCCGAGCGCGTCGAAGTCGCCGATCGTCTCCGGTGTCACCGGTTTGCCGAAGCCCTGCTCGCCGACCACGACGGTGGGCTTGCCGAACGCCATCCCACGCAGCGCGGAACTGCCCATGCCCACCACCACGTCCGCCAGCGCGTAGGCCGGACGCGGGTCGGCCATCTCGCCGGTCAGCACGATCGCCCGCCGCCCCAGGTCGCCGTTCAAGGCCGCGGCCCGGGCCTGGAGTTCGCGCTCGATCGAGCCGCCGCCGACCATCACCAGGCGCAACCCGGGCAGCTCCGGGGCCAGCCGGGCGACGGCATCCATGGTGCGTTCCAGGTGCTCCTGCTTGAGGTGCCTGGCCAGCCGCGAGACCACCACCACGGTGGGTGCGGGTTCGAGCAGGCCGTGTTCGGCGGCGAAGGCGTCGACGTCGACATCCGGCTCGTCGCCGGCCGCCGGTGCGGTGATCGGGTGGTCGATCGCGGTGTCCACCGGCGGCTCCAGCAGGTGCACCCGGGCACCCTCCAGGCCGCGCAGTTCGCCGGTCTCCTCGTACAACTCGCCGTAGCCCACGGTCAACGGCACGCCGGTGCGCGGGAAGTATGGCGGCAGGCTGCCCATCGACATGATCGTGCCCAGCACGGGCGTGCCGCGGGGCACGAACGCGCCCAGGAACGCCTCGACCAGCGGCCAGTATTCATAGGTGTGCACGACGTCGATCCGGTGCCGGCGCACCGCCGCGGCGATCGTGCGGGAGACCGCGGGCGAGGGCCGTACGTGTGCCCGCTCGGGCAGCGCGAGCAGTGGCAGCCCGGCGGCGGCCACCCGTTGCCGGAGCGGCCCCTGACGGCCCATCACCCACACTTCGTGGCCGAGGTCGCGGACCGCGCGGGCCAGGTCCACGGCGTTGATCGAGCTGCCGCCGAGTTGCATGTCGTGCGGACACACCAGGATGCGCACGGCCGCTCACCCCTCCCAGGTGTGGTCGACGTAGACCGGCGCGGCCAGCACCACCGCGCGCGGCGGGGTGTCCAACTCGGGGCCGGCCACGTCGAACTGCTTCGCGGGATGCCACGTGGTCAGCGGGTGGCCGTCCCGGTCGTACACCCCGATCCACAGGGCGTATCGCCCGCGCGGCAGCGGCAGGCGGTCCAGGGTGCACCTGACCCGGTTGCCCGATCGGCCGAACTGCACGTCCCGGCGGGTGGTGAAGACCGGGCTCGCGGTGCCCTCGGTGACGCCGATGTGCACGGTGGCGGGTCCGTGGTGGTCGCCGGTGAACTCCGCCTCGACCACCATCGACCGGTTCGTGGTGGGGCCGGCCGTGTCCACGCCGCGCACGTCCACGTACGTGGTGCGAATGGCCTCGTCGGTGCGGGTGCGCGCCTCGGTCTCCTCCTCGACGCTGTCCCGATACCCGCGCAATGCCTGCCGGATCGGGCCGTCGCTGCGGATCTCGCCCTGCTCCAGCCAGATTCCGCGCGTGCAGATCGACTCCACCGACGCGAGGTCGTGCGAGACCAGTACGAGTGTGGTGCCCTGTTCCAGCACCACCCGCATCCGGTCCAGGCACTTCTGCTGGAACAGCGCGTCGCCGACCGCGAGCACCTCGTCGACCAGGAGCACGTCCGGTTCCAGGAAGGCGGCGACCGCGAAGCCGAGGCGCATCTGCATGCCGGAGCTGTACCACTTGACCTGCCGATCGATCGCGGTGCCCAATTCGGCGAAGTCCACGATGTCGTCGAACCGGTTGGCCACCTCGGCCCGCTTGAGGCCGAGCAACGAGCCGTACAGGAACGCGTTCTCACGTCCCGTCAGGTCGGGGTGGATACCCGCTCTGACCTCGATCAGGGCGCCGACCCGGCCGCGCACCTGAAGTCGGCCGGCGTAGGGGTACATCACCCCGGTGAGCATCTTGAGCAGCGTCGACTTGCCCGACCCGTTGGAGCCGATCAGGCCGACCGACTCGCCGGGGTCGATGTGGATGTCGATGTCGCGCAACGCCCAGCGCCAGTCGGCCTGGTCGCGGCCGGAGATCTTGCGCGCGATGCGGCCCAGGTTGTCCCGCAGGAGCATGCGCTGACTGTCCGCGCGAAATCGCTTCCACAGGTGTTCGGCCCGGATGGTGCCCAGCGGCAGGGCGCCCGGCTTGGCCGGCGCCTTGATCGTCGTGAGGCTAGGCGACATCGGCGATCCCCGCTTCGAGCTTCTTGAAGATCTTGTATCCGACGATCAGGAGCACGGTCGCCGATCCGGCGGCGGCGCCGGTGAGTTCCCAGTCGGGTTGTTGTCCGTACAGAATCGACCGCCGGTATCCGTCGATCACGGCGGCGAGCGGGTTGAAGATCACGTACGGGAGCAGCCAGTCCTTGGTGATCTGGTCCATGCCGTAGGCGACCGGGGTGGCGAACATGCCCATCTGCATGAGCAGGGGCAGCACGTGTCGGATGTCGCGGAAGTAGACCACCGCCGCGGACAGTACGAGCACGACACCGAGGGTGACCTCGAACTGGATGAGCAGCAGGATCGGCAGCGCCCAACTGGTCGCCGCGGGCGGCGTGGTGTACGCCGCGAAGAGCACGACCAGTACGGAGGAGGCGATCAGCATGTCCACGGTGGCCACGATCACGGTGGCGAACGGGAAGACCTCGCGCGGACAGTAGACCTTGTTCAGCAGCGGCCCGTTGGACACCAGGGACGAGGAGCCCTGGGTCACCGAGGACATGAAGAACGTCCACGGGAGCAACCCGAGGTAGCTGAACAGCGGATAGGGCACGTCGTACTTGTGCGCGGTCTCGCTGAGGTTGCCCACGCGCTGGAAGACGACGGTGAACACCACCATCAGCAACACGGGGGTGATCACCGCCCACGCGAAGCCGAGAACGGCTTGTTTGTAGCGGGCCTTGAGGTCGCGCTCGGCCAGGGTGCGCACGAGTTCGCGCGAATGCCACAGCTCGCGGATGCCCCGGATCAGGCTGGTGCGGCGCTTGAACTTGAGTTCCGGTGGTGGTCCCTTGATCTCGGGGTCGGGTGCCTGTGCTGCGGCGATCCGGCCGGTCCCGCTGCCGACGCCCGCCGTGGGCGCCGCGTGTCGTCCGGTACCGGTGCGACTGTCGATGGTCGGCGTGGTCGCTCCCCCGTGGCCCGTGCTGGGCGCTCCGTTGACGTGTGTTCGGTGGTCGGCGGGTTCGTCGACACTGCCGCCCGGCCGCGCGTGCCGGCCCACCCGGCCGACACCGTCGACCCGGCCCATGCCGTCGCCGGGCATGCCGACGGCACCCCCCACATACTCCCCCACGGACTCCCCCTCCCTGGTTCGACAACAACCTTGGCACATGCGATCTCCCCACGAGTCGCATTCGGCCGTACGGGAATCGGCGCTCCCGCCCTACCGCTTCCCCTCCACCCGGTGCCGGAGCGTCATCGGCGTTGCTCGTCGAGCAGCGCGATCCACGCATCCACCACGGTGTCCATCGCGTGCCGTTCCAGGCAACGAGCCCTGGCCGCACGGCCCATCGAGCCCCGATCGGCCAACACCCGGCGGATCGCGGCGACCAGCGCCCGGGGATCCCCGGCGCCGGGGCCGACGTCGGCGAGCGCGCCGGTGACCCCGTCCACGACCACGTCGCGCACGAAGCCGACATCGGTCGCCGCGGCGGGGATCGCGCACATGCCCGCCTCGACGAGCACGCCCGGGACGCCCTCGCTGGTGCTGGACAACACGAGCACGTCGGCCGCCCGGTACACCGGGCCCGGGTCGGCGAGGTTGCCGGTGAAGACGACCCGGCCCGGTGCCCGCCGTTCGGCAAGGGCCTCCAGGGCCGCCCGTTCGGGCCCCTCCCCGGCCACGAGCAGCCAAGGGTCCGCGGGTCCGGCGCCCGCCCCGCCGGTCCCGGAGTCGGAGCCGGAATCGGCGAGCAGCGCGAACGCCTCGATCGCGAGCGCCACGCGCTTCTCGCCGGCCAACGCGCCGACCACCGCGAGCACCGTCGCCTCCGCGGGCAGCCCCAACTCGGCCCGGGCCTTGCCCCGATCGCTCTCGTCCGGCGGCAGGAACCGTTCCGGCCGCCGGCCGTTGGGAATCGACCGCACCCGCTCCGGTGCCAACCGGTGGGTATCCAGCAGGATTTCCCGGCCCATCGGCGACACCGACGCGATCGCCGTCGCGCGGCGCAGCATCATCCCGACCCGGGCCCGGCGCAGCGCGTCCTTCGCCCAGTGCCGCGGATCGCCGATGTTGACGTAGACGAACGGGGTCCCGGCGCCCGCGAGCGCGATCCCGCAGGCGTCCAGCGTGGTCGAACCGTGGGCGATCACCAGGCCCACGCCGCCCGCACGCCGGCGCAGTGCGCGCAGCGTGCGCGGGTGCAGCCGGCCCGGCCCCAGGATCGGGATGGGCATCTCGCCGGTGCCCGCGAGGGCGACGATCGAGGACGCCCGGCCGCGTTCGCGCAGCGCCACGTCCAGATCGTGGGCGAACGCCTGTGAGCCCCGGCGCCGTGGGTCGGTCACGACGTGCAGGACCGCACGCCGATCCGTCGGTGTCCCCATGAGGTGACAGGTTGTCACGAATCCCGCCCCGCCGGGGGCGTATCGATGACATGCTCAGCCGTGTGGGGTGGGGGCGCCCTGTGATCGGCGGCTTGCCGGGGAGATGGCGGGGATGGCAGAGGTGATGCAGTGCACGTGCTCCAGGTGATCGACAGCGTGGATCGGGTCGGTGGGGCCGAGCGGGCGGCGGTGGCGATGGCCCCGCAGTTGATCCGCAGGGGGATCACGCTGGACATCGCGTATCTCTTGGATATGGACGGATTTCAACCGGAGTTGGCCGCGGCCGGCGTGTCGTTGTTCGGCGTGCATCACGGCTCGCGGGCGGGCTCGGCGCGCGGACTCGCGCGGGTGATCCGCGACCGGCGCCCGGATCTGGTGCACACGACCTTGTACGAGGCGGACATCGCCGGGCGAATCGCCGCCCTGGCGACCGGCGTTCCGGTCGTGTCCAGCCTGGTGAACACCTCCTACGGCGCGGAGATGCGCTCCCAGCCCGGGATTCGGCCGTGGAAGCTGCGGGCCGCCCAGGGCCTGGACGCGGCCAGCGCACGCGGGGTGCGCCGCTTCCACGCGTTGACCGAGCACGTGGCCGGCGTGATGTCCCGTCGGCTCGGCGTGCGCCGCTCGCGGATCGAGGTGGTGCCGCGCGGACGCGACCCCGAACTGCTGGCCGCCGCGCGGGATCGCCGCGAGCTCACCCGGGCCGCGCTGGGCCTGGGGGCGGACGTCCCGGTCCTGGTCACGGCCGCCCGGCAGGAGTACCAAAAGGGTCTGGACGTGCTGATCACCGCGTTCGCCCGGGTGCGCCGCGAGGTCCCGGACGCGGTGCTGTTGTTGGCCGGACCGGACGGGAGCCGCACCGAGTCGCTGCGCCGGTTGGCCGCCGAAACCGGCGGAATCGGGGATTCCACCGGCGCTGCGGAGCCCGTACGGTTCTTGGGACACCGCGACGACGTGCCCGATCTGATGGGTGCGGCCGATGTGTTCGTGCTGCCCTCGCGCTGGGAGGGGCTGGGCAGCGTGCTGATCGAGGCGATGGGGGTGGGGGCGCCGATCGTCACCAGCGACCTGCCTCCGGTACGCGAGATCACCGGGGCGGGCGACTGTGCGGCGCTGGTGCCGCCGGACTCGCCCGAGGCACTGGCGACGGCGCTGGTCGCGGCCCTGACGGAGCGGGAGAAGACCGCGATGCGCACGGAAGCGGCGTATCGACGTTTCGGCGAGGAGTACACGATCGACAGCGTTTGCGACCGGATGGTCGCGTTCTATGCCCGGGCCGTCGACCCGCGAGCCGGCCGTGACGTGGCGTCAGGTCCGGTGCGGTGACGGCCACGCGAACACACCCGTTCGGATCTCGACGGAATCTCCACACTTCCGGCACAGTCCCGGGCCCGATCGGCACCGCGCGTGCTCTACGTTTGGCCTGCCCCGCGGTCCGCTCGCAGGGCGGCAACTCGAACCGGAGGGGGACCGGTGGAAACCTCTAGCTACTTCTCCGTGCTCCAGCGCCGTTGGCCGCTGGTACTCGCGTGTTTGGCGATCGGACTGCTCGCGGGGTTGATCCTGACCCCATCGGACCCCAAGGGCACGGGCAATCAGTGGACCAGCTCGGTCAACGTGGTGCCGGCGCCGAACTCGGCGAAGGAGTTCAATCTCGCGCCCGTACAACTGATGACGGACGGCGGTGAGGTGGCCCGCCGGGCGGCGAAGCGGCTGAACAACCCGGATCCGGCCGTCCTGGCGAGCAAGGTCACCTCGCAGTTGAATCCGGACCTGGGCCTGGTCCAGATCGCGGCCAAGGCGCCCAGCCGCAAGGCGGCCGAGGACCTGGCCACCGCGTGGGCACAGGAGACGGTGGCCGCGTTCGCCGAGTCGCAGCGCAGGACCCGGCAGGGCCAGGCGGACAGCATGACCGCCCAGTTGGACAAGCTCAAGACCGACATCGACGGTCTGGAGAAGAGCACCACCAACGCACCGGTGGGCAAGAAGGCCACGCTCCAGGCGGAGTTCGACGCCAAGCGCGGGCAGTACACCACGCTGGTGGGTCAACAGCAGGAGCTGGTCAACCCGCTGAACGACCCCAAGGTCGAGGTGATGGACGGCCTCAAGAGCACGCCGGACTCCACCACGAGCATCCTGGCGCCGACTTCGCGTCCGCTGCGGATCGGCCTGGCGGCGGCACTCGGGCTCGCGCTCGGGTTGATCGCGGCGCTGATGGTGGACCGGATGGACGTACGGCTGCGCGGGCGAATCCAGTTGGAGGACGCGTTCGGTCTGCCGGTGATCGCCGAGGTGCCGCGGGCGACCCGGCGTCAGCGCGCGGGGCATGCGGTGCTGGTCGCCGGCCGACCGGAGAGCCCGGTCGCGGAGGCGTATCGCACCCTGCGTTCAGCGCTGCTGCTGTCCGGTCCGCCCGGGCTGGCCTATCGGCTCAGCGGCACCGACCCCCGGCAGACCAGGGCCACCGCGATGCCGGTGCGCCGGATCAGCGACCCGGCGCCGGTGATCCTGGTGGTCTCGCCCCGTCCGGGCGACGGACGCACCAGCACGGTGGCCAACCTGGCCGCGGCGCTGGCCGAGGCGGGCCGCTCGGTGCTGGTCCTGGACTGCGACTTCCGCAATCCGGCGACCCACCTCTATCTGGGCGCCAAGCCCGGCAAGGGCATGTCCGAGGCGCTGCTCGCCGAGCAGGAGACCGACCTGCAGGACGTGGTGCGCGGCACGAACATCCCGAACGTGCGGGTGATCACCGCCGGCGCCCCGGCCGCCTACCCGGCCGCACTGCTGCTGCGCGCCGGCGAGGTGGTCCAGCGGGCCCGGCATCACGCGGACGTGGTGCTGGTGGACAGCGCACCGCTGTTGTACGCGAACGACACCAACGACCTGGTGCAGCACGCGGACGCGATGTTGGTGGTGGCCCGCAGCGGCAACCTGACGGCCGATCAGGCCTCCCGGGTGGGCGAGCTGTTGACCCGTACCGGGGTGCCGATCGCCGGGGTCGTGCTGCTCGGGGTGGACCCGCAACGATCGATGGGCGGCGGGCTCAAGCGCGGGCCCCGCGCCGGCGGCGCGGTGGGCCGGATGGGCTCCACCGCGGGCCTGGTGCTGCGTGGCCGCTCGGCGCACACGAGCCCGGTCGAGAACGAGGACACCGAGCGGCCCGCGCCGAGTTGGGCCAAGCGCGGCGAACTCACCGAGAGTGAGCACGAGTCGCCGTCGGGCAGCCGAGGTGCGCATCGCGCCGATCCGCTCGCCCCGACCGAGGAGCCGAGCGACTCCCCCGGGTTCCGGGTGCAGTCCGCGGCGGAGCGGGCGCTGCACAACGGCGCCGGTGACGGTGCGCACCTGGGGCCGCACTTCGACACGTGGGCCGGCGTCGAACTCGGCTCGGAGGATCGCTGATGGGTGACCGCGTTCGTGTCCTGTGGCTCGCCAAGGGTCTGGGGCGCGGTGGCGCCGAGCAGTTGCTGGTCAACTGCGCGCGGCACCTGGACGGCGAGCGCTACGAGGTCGAGGTCGCCTACGTGCTGCCGTGGAAGGACGCGCTGGTGCCGAACCTGCGCGCCCTGGGCATCACGGTGCACTGCCTGGGCGGCGGCCGCGCCTGGCCGCTGCGGCTGCGCGCGCTGTTGCGGGCGCGCGGCTACGGCCTGATCCACACGCACATGCCGGTGCCGGCGGTCGCCGCGCGGATGCTCTCGCGCGGGGTGCCGATCGTGCACACCGAGCACAACATGTGGCCGCGGTATCGGCGACCCACCCGGATCGCCAACGCCTGGACCTACCGGCGCAACAGCGGGGTGATCGCGGTCTCCGGCGCGGTGGCGGAGAGCATCCGGCCGGCCAGGCTGCGGCCCGGGACCGCGCCGACGGTGATCCATCACGGCCCGGACCTGGGCGACGCCTTCGCCGGCCCGGGCGCGCGGGAGCGGGCCCGGCAGGCGCTGGACCTGGACCAGGACGCGTTCACGGTCGGCACGGTGGCGAACTTCACGCCGAAGAAGGACCAGTTGGGACTGCTCGACGCGCATGCGCTGCTCCGGACCCGGCATTCGGACGCGGTCCTGGTGCTGATCGGCTCCGGCCCACTGGAGGCGACACTGCGCGAGCGGGCGAGCCGGCCCGACCTCAAGGGCGGGGTGGTCTTCGCCGGTTCGCGCGGCGACGTGCCGGCGCTGTTGTCGGCGTTCGACGTGTTCGCACTGAGTTCGCGGCAGGAGGGGCTGCCGGTCTCGCTGATGGAGGCGATGACCGTCGGCCTGCCGTCGGTGGTGACCGCCGTGGGCGGCATGCCGGAGATCGTCACCGACGGGGTCGAGGGCACGGTGGTGCCGGCCGGTGATCCGGTGGCGTTCGCCGACGCCCTGACCGCGTTCGCCGCCGATCCGGCGCGCCGGCGGGCGTGCGGCGAGGCCGCGGCCGAGCGCTCGGACGAGTTCGATGTCGCGGGCGCGCAACGCCGGATCGAGGACGTGTACGCGCGAGTACTGGAGGGGTCGCGGTGAGTGGACCGGAGGCAGGCGGTTCGCCGTTCACCGTCCGCGAGTTGGGCAAGCACGACGAGCCCCGGGTGTTGGCGCTGCTCGGCGACGCGCTGTCGGGCGGGCCGACCGGCGAACGCACCTCGGAGTTCTTCCGGTGGAAGCATCGGGACAACCCGTTCGGCGCCAGCCCGGGCCTGGTCGCCGAGGCGGACGGCCGGGTGGTCGCGGTACGGCTGTTCCTGCGCTGGGAGTTCGTGCTCGGCGGCGAGGTGATCCGGGCGGTGCGCGCGGTGGACACCGCGACCCATCCGGACGTCCAGGGCCGCGGCCTGTTCCGCCGGTTGACCACCGACCTGCTGGAGCGGATCGAGGCGGACACCTCGCTGGTGTTCAACACGCCGAACGGCAACAGCCTGCCGGGCTATCTGAAGATGGGCTGGCACGAGGTCGGGAAGGTGCCGGTGTCGCTGCACCCGATCCGACCGATCGCGTTCGCGCGCGGACTCAAGGAGTTGCGTGCCACCGGCGACCTGTCCGGCACCTCGCAGTCCTGGAACTCGGTCGACCCGGCGGCGCGTTGCCGCTTCCCGACGGCACGTCAGTTCTTTTCCGATCCCAAGGCCGCGGTGGGCTTCGACGAGTTGGTCGCCGAGGCGGACGCGGGCGATGCGGCGATCGGGCACGACAAGCTGCGCACCGCGCTCACCGGCGACTTCCTGCGCTGGCGCTACGGCGACGCGCCGGGCCTGGACTACCGGGTGGTCGCCTCGTACAAGAACGGCGAGTTGACCGGCGTGGTGTTCGGCCGCCCGCGACTGCGCGGTCCGCTGGTCGAATTCACGCTGTCCCAGATGGTGGTACGCCCCGGCGACCGGGACACCGCACGCAAGTTGTTCTCCGGGGTGGCCATGTCCGGCTGCGACCACGTCGCCACGCATCTGGCACGCGGCTCCGAGGCGGCGCGGGCGGCTCGCTACGCGGGATACGCCACACCTCCGCGCACCGGCATGCTGCTGGTCGCGCGGACGGTGCACCCGCATCCGATCGACGTCCACGACCTGCGCTCGTGGCAGCTCTCCCTGGGGGACTTGGAGGTCTTCTAGCCATTCGGCGGGCCGCCGCCGGACCGGTCCCGACCCGGCACCCGCCGCCGCCCGCCCGACGCCGCACAGGTACGTCGTCCCCGCAAGGAGCTCCGTTGTCGTCCCGTCTTGCGCCGTACGCCCGGTGGGTGCCTCCGTCGCGACTGCCGTGGGGTTCCCTGCTCGCGCTCACCGCGGTGGGCTGCTACGTCTCGGTGTTCGCGTGGGCGATGGAGTATCGCCCGTACGACACGTGGGGCGCCCTGATCGTCTTCCCGCTGCTGCTGACCATCAGCGTGCCGCTGTTGTCCCGGTTCTCCCGCGACGAGCCGCCGTGGGTGCGCCGGCTGGTGATCGGTGCGCTGGTGGCCAAGTTGCTCGCCTGCTTCGCCCGGTACTGGATGTCCTTCGTGCTCTACGAGGGCCGAGCCGATGCGGCCACCTACGACCTGGTCGGGCGGGCCATCGCGCCGCACTTCCGGGACGGCGACTTCACCGTGGACATCGGCCGCAAGGTGATCGGCACCGGCTTCATCATGATCGTCACCGGGATCGTGTACGCGATCGTCGGGCAGTCGCTGCTGGCCGGCTACCTGGTCTATTCGTGGCTGGGGTTCTGGGGCCTGTACCTGTTCTGGCGCGCCTTCAACGTTGCCTATCCGGACGGCGACCGGCGCCGCTACGGCAAGTTGCTGTTCTTCCTGCCGTCGCTCCTGTTCTGGCCGTCCGGGATCGGCAAGGACACCTGGATGATGTTCACGCTGGGCATGGCCGCCTACGGCGTGGCGCTGCTCCTGGTGCGCCGGCGCGGCGCGTTCGTGTTCCTGATCCTGGGCGCGGTGGGCACCACGATGGTGCGCCCGCATGTCACGGTGCTGCTGCTGTGCGGGCTGTGTGTCGGCTACCTGCTGCGCAACCGGCCGCAACAGGCCTCCGCACTGGGTCCGTTGCGGGCCGGGTTCGGGATCCTGGTGCTCGGCGTGGGCTGCGTGCTCGCGCTCCAGCAGGTCGGCACCTTCTTCGGGACACCGGGCATCGGGGCCGCGCAGGCCAATCAGGTGATCGCCAAGACCCAGACGCAGACCGCGCAGGGCGGTTCCGCGCAGGCGGTGGACGACTCGGCGGCGCTGTCCATCTCGCCGGCCGCGCTGCCGCAGTCGCTGGTGACCGTGCTCTTCCGGCCGTTCCCGTTCGAGGCGCACAACATCCAGGCCCTGGTGGCGTCGCTGGAAGGCGTGGTGCTGATGGGACTGTTCGTGGTCGCGCTGCCCCGGTTGAAACGCATCCCGGGTCTGCTGATCCGAAGACCCTACGTGGCCTTCGTGATCGTCTACACGCTGGTGTTCGCGCTCGCGTTCGCCAACATCCGCAACTTCGGCATCCTCACCCGCGAACGGGTCCAGGTGTTCCCGTTCGTGCTGGTGTTGCTCGCGGTGTCGAAGCCGGATCGCACCGATACCGACAAGGGCGGGAGTTCGGAACGCAGGCGACGGCGCACGGCGGGGCGGCCTTCGCCGGCCACCGCGGCCGATGCCACGAGTGGGGAAGCAAGTTCGACCAGTCCGGGGTATCCCGGTGAATCCAGGGGGGATGGGGTATGGCGGTGACCGGCAAGCCGGCAGTACTCGGTGGGGATGCGATGTTCGCGGAGGGGCTGCCGCTGACCCGCGTGCAGGTGCCCGAGCGGGAGGAGTTGACCCGGCGGCTGGACGCGATCCTGACCAGCGGTCAGCTGACCGACGGGTCCACGGTGCGCGAGTTGGAGGAGGCCGCGGCGGCGCAGCTGGAAGTGCCGTACGTGGTGGCGGTGTCGAACTGCACGAGCGGGCTGATGCTCACGCTCCAGGCGCTGGGGGTGAGCGGTTCGGTGGCGATGCCGGGATTCACCTTCTCGGCCACCGCGCACGCGGCGCACTGGGCGGGGGCGACCCCGGTGTTCGCCGAGGTGGATCCGGACAGCCTGACCCTGGACCCGGCCGACGCGGCGGCGCTGCTGGCCGAGTCGGGCGCGTCCGCGTTGATGGCCACGCACGTGTACGGAACGCCGTGCCGGGTCGAGGAGTTGGCGAAGGTCGCGGCCGACGCGAACGTACCGATCGTCTACGACGCGGCACACGCGCTGGGCAGCCGGCGCGCGGGCACGCCGATCGGCGGCTTCGGCACGGCGGAGGTGTTCTCGCTGAGTCCGACGAAGGTGGTGATCGCGGGCGAGGGCGGGTTGATCGCCACCCGCGACGAGGGGCTGGCGCAGGCCTGCCGGCTGGGCCGCGGATACGGCAATCCGGGCGACTACGACTGCCTGTTCCCGGGGCTGAACGCGCGGATGTCCGAGCTGCACGCTGCGTTGGCGCTGGTCTCGCTCCGGGGCCTGCCGGAGCGGGTGGCCACCCGCTCGCACCTGGTGGGGGTGTTCGCGGACGCGGTGCGGGAGGTGCCGGGGCTGCGGCTGCCGGCGCTCGCCGAGGGCGACGTGTCCACCTGGAAGGACATGACCCTGATCGTCGACCCGGAAACCTTCGGGCTGGACGCACCGACGCTGGCCCGGGCGCTGAAGGCGGACGGGATCGACTCGCGCCGCTACTTCCACCCGCCGGTGAACCGCCAGAAGGCGTACGCGCACCTGCCTTCGCGGCCGTTGCCGATCACCGACGACGTGTCGTCGCGGGTGTTGACGCTGCCGCTGTGGTCGCACATGGACGAGCCCACGGTTCGCCGCGTCGCGGACGCGGTGATCCGCCTGCATGCGCATGCCGGCGAGGTACGGATGGCCTAGCGCCGCGTGGCCGGCCCGCGGCCCGCCCGGCCTCGAACGCCGGCCGGGCTGACGGACGTTCGCCCGGCCGGGCCCGGGCGAGTCGGTCCGGCCGGGCCGTAGGGTGCCGGTCCGGCCGGGCGGACGAGTACCGCTTGGGCCCGGCCGTTCCACATGCGTCCGGTCGGACTGAATTCGGCCCGGCCGACCGGGCCGGCGCGTGTGAGGCGCGGCGCGGCCGGCCGGTGAACTTCGTCGCGGTGGACTACGCCACGGTCGGCGACGCGGCGGGGGCGGTGGAGGTGCGCAACGCCACCCCGCCGCGAATCGGGCCGAGTCGCGGTGGCACCCGACCCCGGCTGGAGCACTGCCTGTGCATCAGCCGGGCAGCGCAACGGGCACTCGTCGGCTGATCGTCATGCCATCGGAAAGACTTCGAACGAGGCCGCGAACCGGGTGCCCAGGCGCGCTCCGGCCGCCCGGCCCATGCCCTCCAGGAACTCCCCCGCGTCCGCCATCTGCCCCTGGCCCAGCCCGGCCAGGTAGGCCGCGTGCGCCTCCAGCGAGGCGACGCCGAGGGCGAAGTCCTCGGTCGTGTCCACCGCGTGCCGCGCCTGCGGCGAACCGGCCGCCCACACCGCACGCACCCCGCCCCACGGCTCGTGCCCCTCGGCGAGCAGCTCGCGGAACACCCAGCGGTTGCCCGCGTCGCGCACCGCGTCCACGACCGCCCGGCCGACCGCGATGTGATCGGCCTGGTTGAGCATGACCCCGCCCCAGGTGTCGCGGAAGTTGCCGGTGATCACGATCTCGGGCCGGTGCCGGCGAACCACGCGGGACAGGTCGCGGCGCAGCGGCAGGCCGTATTCGAGCACGCCGTCCGGGTAACCGAGGAACTCGACCGTGTCCACGCCGACGATCCGCGCCGACTCGACCTGTTCCGCCTCGCGCAGCGGGCGACACTCGTCCGGATCGAGTCCGTCGATGCCGGCTTCGCCGCTGGTGACCATGACGTACGTGATGTGCTTGCCCTGCCGGGTCCAGCGCGCGATCGCGGCGGCGGCGCCGTATTCGAGGTCGTCCGGGTGCGCCACGATGGCGACGGCGCTCTCCCAGTCCTCGGGCAGCGCCTCGTACGGTTCGGGCCGGGGTTCGGTGGTCATCGCTTGGTCCTTCCCAGGTGGCCGCACGGGCCGGTGCCACGCGGACGTCGTCATCCTGCCGGCGGCCGATAGGATTCGTATCCTCATGAGCGCCACAGTCGTCGTCAAAGACCTTGCTGCCGGACACGGTGACCGTGTCCTGTTCTCCGGATTGGACCTGGTGATCGCCCCGGGCGATGTGGTGGGCCTGGTCGGGGTGAACGGCGCGGGCAAGTCCACCCTTTTGCGGCTCCTGGCCGGCCTGGCCGAGCCGGAGGCGGGGTCCATCCAACTGAGCCCGCCGACCGCGTCGGTGGGCCATCTGCCGCAGGAGCCGGAGCGGCGGCCGGGCGAGACGGTCCGGACGTTCCTGGCCCGGCGCACCGGGGTGGCCGCCGCGCAGGCCGCGCTCGACACCGCGACCGAGGGCCTGGTCGAGGGCCGCGCGGGCGCCGACGACGAGTACAGCCTTGCCCTGGATCGTTGGCTGGACCTGGGCGGCGCGGACCTGGAGGAGCGGGCCGAGGAGGTCGCCGCCGATCTGGGCCTGGCCGTGGATCTGGATCGCGAGATGACCGCGCTGTCGGGTGGTCAGGCCGCCCGCGCGGGTCTGATGTCGCTGCTGCTGAGCCGGTACGACGTGTTCCTGCTCGACGAGCCGACCAACGACCTGGACCTGGACGGTCTGGACCGGTTGGAGAAGTTCGTCACCGGATTGCGTGCGGGCACCGTGGTGATCAGCCACGACCGCGAGTTCCTGGCCCGCACGGTGGACCGGGTGGTCGAGCTGGATCTGGTCCAGCAGCAGATCCGCAGCTACGGCGGCGGCTACGACGCGTATCTGACCGAGCGCGAGGTGGCCCGCCGGCATGCGCGCGAGGAGTTCGACGAGTACGCCGACAAACGCGGCGACCTGGAGGCCCGGGCCCGGATGCAGCGCGGGTGGATGGACAAGGGCACCCGCAACGCGCGCCGCAAGTCCACCGACAACGACAAGATCAGCCGCAAGACGCGATCCGAGGCGAGCGAGAAGCAGGCGTCCAAGGCGCGGCAGACCGAGCGGATGATCGAGCGCCTGGATGTGGTCGAGGAGCCGCGCAAGGAGTGGGAGCTGCGGATGGAGATCGCCGCGGCCCCGCGCGCAGGCGCGGTGGTGGCCACGCTGAACGGGGCGGTGGTCGAGCGCGGCGGCTTCACGCTGGGTCCGGTGACGCTGCAGATCGACTGGGCGGACCGGGTCGCGATCACCGGCGCGAACGGCGCGGGCAAGTCCACGCTGCTCGCGGCGCTGCTCGGGCGGGTCGAGTTGACGGCCGGTCACGGCGCGCTGGGCTCGGGTGTCGTGGTCGGCGAGGTGGACCAGGCGCGTGGGCTGTTCCTGGGCGACCGGCCGCTGCTGGACGCGTTCTGCGCGGTGGTGCCGGACCTGCTTCCGGCCGATGTGCGCACGCTGCTGGCCAAGTTCGGGCTCAAGGCGGCGCACGTGCTGCGCCCGGCGGCGACACTGTCCCCGGGTGAGCGCACTCGTGCGGCGCTGGCGCTGCTCCAGGCCGAGGGGGTCAACCTGTTGGTTCTGGACGAGCCGACGAACCACCTGGACCTGCCCGCGATCGAGCAGTTGGAGTCCGCGCTGGAGTCCTACGAGGGCACCCTGCTCCTGGTCACGCACGACCGGCGGATGCTGGACGCGGTGCGCACCACCCGACGGATCGCAGTCGCGGACGGCCGGGTCACCGAGCTCTGATCCGGGTCGTGGCCGGCCGGGGTCGCCAGGTCCGATCCGGGTCGTGGACGGCCGGGCCACCGGGTCTGATCCGTCGTTAGAATCCGAGGTCATGAACGAACTGCCCCCGGGTGCGAACCAATCCCTGCCGGGCGGCGTGGTGCGCGTACGCGTGCCCGGTCCGTTCGACATCTCCGCGTTGATCACGGGTGAGGATCGACAGGTGTCCGGCGACGCGGACTTCGTCTTCTTCAACCAGCTCTCCGCGCCCGGGGTGCGCCTGGGCGGGGACACCGTCACGGTGGACCCGAGCGGCCTGCGGGCGGGCGCCGTGCGGGTGACGGTGGTGGTCAGCCCCGCGGACACCACGCACACCCTGGGCGAGTTGCCGCCGCCGGCGATGACGCTCACCGGTGCGGGCGGCACGCTGTTGGCACGGTTCACCCCGCCTCGGCCGCGTACCGAGACGGTGCTGTTGTTGGCGGAGATCTACCGGCGCGGCGCGGGCTGGAAGGTGCGCGCACTGGGTCAGGGGTACGCGGACGGGCTGGCCGGGATCGCTCGGGACTTCGGCGTCGAGGTCGAGGAGGAGACGCAAACCCCGTCGGGGCTCACCGAGTTCCAGCGCGGGGTGGTCGAGCTGACCAATGCCGAACGGGCCCGGCACGGTCTGGGCCCGCTCGCCCCGCAGCCACAACTGACGGCGTGTGCACAGGCATTCAGTGCGGACATGATCAGCCGGGCGTTCTTCTCGCACACCGATCCGGACGGCCGCGAGCCGTGGGACCGGGCGATCGCGGCGGGCTACCTGTACAGCCGGATAGGCGAGAACATCGCCTGCGGCCAGCAGAGCCCGGCCGAGGTGGTCCAGGGCTGGATGGATTCTCCCGGTCATCGCAGGAACATCCTCACTCCGGAGTTCACCGAGATCGGTGTCGGGTATGTCACCGGCGGTACCTACGGCACCTCGTGGACCCAGGTCTTCGGCACCCCGCGCTGACGCCCCGGAGCCGGTGTCGGCGGCGGCTCGATTGACCCGAACGGGTACAAAGGCGAAGCCGGTGCCGGCGGCGACCGGAACGTTGTCGTTCGGGTACGGGCAGCGGGTCGCCCACGGGTGCCGAACCGGCAACCGGGTGCGAGGGGCCCCGATGAGGGTGCGCCATACTCGGTTGTTCGAGGCGAGGGAGATCACGTGCAGCTTGAGTTGGATCCGCCTTACGGCGTAGGGCCGATCAAGATCGGCATGTCCATGGACGAGGCAGAGGCGGCTCTGCGCGAACTCGGAGGAGATCTGTCGGGACGCACTCGTGGGTTCGCCCACTTCGGTGCGGACCTCTCGATTCATGTGGTGAGCGACAAGGACGGACTGGTCGAGGCGATCGAGGTGCACCGGTCCGAGGACGACTTCGCGGACACGGTGTTGTGTCTGGGCGTCGACGTCTTCGGCACGCCCGCCGTCGACGTCACCCGACTGCTCGGTGAACTGACACCCGTGCGGGTGGAGACCGAGGGCGCGTCGCTGGTGGCCCCGGAGCTGCTGGTGGCCCTGTGGCAGCCGTTCGTGCCCGGCCACGGCAACAACAACGGCGTGGTCGGCGAAGGCCTGTACTTCCGTACCGCACTGGTGGCCGGCCCCGGCTACTACGACAAAAGCGGCGAACACCGGGCGATCCGGACCGGATGATCCGCCGCGCATGACCGGGACGAGGGTCCGCGCCGGGTGGCTCGCCCGCCCCTGCGGACGCTCGTGGCCGGCATCGACGGCAACCCGCGGCCGGACGGCCCGGAGCTCACGGCAGAGCCGCACGAGGCCGCCGTGGCCCCTGGTACGGGCCGCCGCGAGCAATCGTGGAGTGCCCGCACACAGCGAAATGCCGGCTCCCGCAAGTTGCGGGAGCCGGCATCGAGTCAGCGCGCGGTCAGGATGCGCCCGCTTACCTCGCCGAATCCGATACGAGTGCCGTTCGGGCCGGGAGCGGTAGCGGTGATCGTGACCTCGTCGCCGTCCTCCAGATAGGTCCGGGTGGACCCGTCCGGGAGCTTGAGGGGGTTCTCGCCGTTCCAGGTGATCTCGATCAGCGCGCCGCGCTGATCCGCCTCGGGGCCGCTGACCGTGCCGGAGGCGAACAGGTCGCCCGGGCGCAGCGCCGCGCCGTTGACGGTCATGTGCGCGAGCTGCTGCGCGGCCGTCCAGTACATCGCCGCGAACGGCGGCCGGGAGATCAGGTGGCCGTTGAGCCGGACCTCCAGGGCCAGGTCCAGGCCCCACGGCTCGCCGGCGCGGTCGTCCAGGTAGGGCAGTGGCTCGACGTCGCGCGCGGGGGGTGCCACGCGCGCGGCGCCGAGTGCTTCGAGGGGCACGATCCACGGCGACACCGACGTGGCGAAGGACTTGCCCAGGAACGGGCCGAGCGGGACGTACTCCCAGGCCTGGATGTCGCGGGCGGACCAGTCGTTGAGCAGACACACCCCGAACACGTGTTCGGCGAAGTCGCCCAGGCCGACCGGGGTGCCGAGTTCGGAGCCGGTGCCGACCACGAAGCCGACCTCGGCCTCGATGTCCAGTCGGCGGGTGGGCCCGAACGAGGGCGCCGCGTCGGTGGGCGCCTTGCGCTGCCCACTGGGCCGCACGATCGGCGTGTGCGAGACGACCACGGTGCCCGCCCGGCCGTGGTAGCCGATGGGCAGGTGCTTCCAGTTCGGCGTCAGCGGCTCGGAGCCGGGCCGGAAGATCTTGCCGAGGTTGGTCGCGTGGTGCTCGGAGGCGTAGAAGTCGACGTAGTCCGCGACCTCGAACGGCAGCCGGAGCACCACCTCCTGACGCGGGATCAGATGCGGTTCGACGCTCGCCCGCAGGTCGCTGTCGGTCAGCCAGGTGGTGAGCGAGGCACGCACCGCGCTCCAGGTCGCCCGGCCGGCCGCCATCAGCTCGGTCAGGCTCGGCGCGTCCAGCACGTCGGCCGGCGCGCCCACCGCGTGCGCCGCCGCGCCGGCGTCCAGCACGAAGTCGCCGATCGCCACACCCACGCGCGGCCGATCCGGTTCGCGGTCGGTGGTGAACACGCCGTACGGCAGGTTGTCGATGCCGTACACCGTGTCGGTCGGCAGCGGGACCCAGGTGGTGGGCATGGCGTGGGGCTCCTCGATCGGATCAGTCGCGGTGGTGCGGAGGCTCGCCGAGCAGACCCAGCGTGAGCGCGTCCTGGAGCGGCTCGGCGACGCTACAGGTGCCGTACGAGGTCAGGTAGCCGCGCAGGCGGGTGCGCTCGGTCAGGGTCAGCCGGTGCGCCATCCGGGTGAGTTCGGCGCTGTCGCGGATCGCGAGCACGTCCGCGAGCGCGTCGGATTCGGCGCCGGCGACGGCGTGGTGGGTGGCGAGCAACAGGTTGAGGTAACCGTGGTGCTCGAAACCCGTGGTCGGGTCGGTGTGCCGCACGGCGTTGTGCAGCCCGGCCGTGACCTTGAACGGCAGTTCGCGGATCCGGCACGCGTGCACGAACGCGGCCAGCTCGGCCTCGTCCGGGAACGCGTGCGCGGCGGTACCGCCGGTGCGGAACTTGGGCCGCCCGTACGTGCCGGCGAGATTGTCCAGGTCTGCGTCGAGGCCCGCGCCCTTGAGGACCTCGACGTAGCCCGCCGTCATCTCCGGCAGGTGTTCGTGCAGCGCCGCGACCGCCTTGCCGATCTCGCCGTCGCCGGCGACCTCGATGCCCTCCAGGATCAACCCGGGGGTGTTCAGGATGGTGCGTACGGCGGGCCCCACCGTGGCGGGGCCGCCCGGGGCCACGAGCACGATCCGCAGCGGTGCGTCGGGATCGGCGAGGTCGAGCAGGTCGGGCACGTGCGCCGCGCCGACCAGGAAGTTGCGTACGAACGGCGCGAACCACTCGGTGCGGTACAGCCGGTGGGCCGGCACCGCCTCGGCCATCGGGGCGTTGCCGGGCGGGAACAGCGCCGCGTCGTCCCACAGTCCGGTGAACAGGGCCTGGTGCAGGGTCTCGGGGGCGTCGGTGGGTGCGCTCATGGTCCAGGCGCCTTCCCGGCCCAGGTCCACGCGTAACCCGGATCCTCGCTCGCGATGCCGCCCTCGCCGACGCCCAGCGGCCGGAAGGTGTCCACCATGACCGCGAGCTCGTCGAAGAACTCGATGCCGATGCTGCGCTCGTAGGCACCGGGCTGTGGCCCGTGCGAATGCCCGCCCGGGTGCAGCGAGATCGAGCCCTGGCCGATCCCGGACCCCTTGCGGGCCTCGTAGTTGCCGCCGCAGTAGAACATGACCTCGTCCGAGTCCACGTTGGAGTGGTAGTACGGCACCGGGATCGACAGCGGGTGGTAGTCCACCTTGCGCGGCACGAAGTTGCAGATCACGAAGCCTTGGCCCTCGAACACCTGGTGTGCGGGCGGTGGCTGGTGGATCCGGCCGGTGATCGGCTCGAAGTCGGAGATGTTGAACACGTACGGGTACAGGCAGCCGTCCCAGCCGACCACGTCGAACGGGTGGGTGGGGTACACGTAGCGGGTGCCGGCGATCTCGCCGCCCAGGCCGCGGTGCTTGACCAGCACCTCGACGTCGGTGCCCTCGGCCAGCAGCGGCTGGACCGGCCCGCACAGGTCGCGCTCGCAGAACGGCGCGTGTTCGAGCAGTTGACCGAACCGGGACAGGTAGCGCTTGGCCGGCGCGATGTGCGAGTTGGCCTCGATGCAGTACGCGCGCAGCGGTTCCTCGGTGCCGGGCACCCACCGGTGGGTGGTGGCCCGCGGCAGGATCACGTAGTCGCCGGCGCCGACGGTGAGCGCGCCGAAGACGGTCTCCACCGTCCCGGAGCCGGACTCGATGTACACGCACTCGTCGCCGAGCGCGTTGCGGTAGAGCGGGGAGGGGCTGCCCGCGACCACGTAGGAGATCCGTACGTCGCCGTTGCCCAGCACCAGCCGGCGGCCGGTGACCGCGTCGACCGCCTTCCACTCGTTGTCCGCGAACAACTCGTGCAGCCTGAGGTGGCGCGGCTTGAGCGGGTGGTTGGCGACGATGCTCTGGTCGGGGACCTCCCACACGTTCGCGTCGGCGATGGCCGACGGGATCGCGCGGTGATAGAGCAGCGAGGAGTCGGAGGAGAAGCCCTCCTCCCCCATCAGCTCCTCGTAGTACAGGCCGCCGTCCGGGCGGCGGTGCTGGGTATGCCGCTTCGGCGGCACCTCGCCCACGCTGCGGTAGTACGCCATGACTGCCCGACTCCTCCGTCCGCTCCCGGTGCCCTGCCGGCCCGACTCCCGTCGGCCGCCGCTCGCGTGCGACGGGCGGCCGACGGCCTGGGTCCTGTCCTTGGGGACCGGACCTAGAGGTTGCCGCGCCGCTCCTGCTCACGCTCGATCGCCTCGAACAGCGCCTTGAAGTTCCCCTTGCCGAAGCCGAGCGAGCCGTGCCGCTCGATCAGCTCGAAGAACACGGTCGGCCGGTCCTGGACGGGCTTGGTGAAGATCTGCAGGAGGTAGCCGTCCTCGTCGCGGTCGACCAGGATCTTCAGTTCGCGCAACGTCTCGACCGGTACCCGGGTCTCGCCGGCCCATTCCCCGAGCGTGTCGTAGTAGCTGTCCGGAGTGGACAGGAACTCGACCCCCATCTCGCTCATCGCGCGCACCGAGGCCACGATGTCGCCGGTGGCCAGCGCGATGTGCTGCACGCCCGGGCCGCCGTAGAACTCGAGGTACTCGTCGATCTGCGACTTCTTGCGGCTGACCGCGGGCTCGTTGAGCGGGAACTTCACCCGGTGGTTGCCACTGGTGACCACCTTGGACATGAGCGCGGAGTACTCGGTGGCGATGTCGTCGCCGATGAACTCCTTCATGTTGGTGAAGCCCATGACGCGGTTGTAGAAGGAGACCCACTCGTCCATCCGGCCCAGTTCGACGTTGCCCACGCAGTGGTCGATGGCCTGGAAGTAGCGCTTGGGGTGACCGGCCGGCTTGCCGCGGAACAGCGGCTCGGCGGCGACGAAGCCGGGCAGGAACGGGCCCTTGTAGCCGGACCGGTCCACCAGCGTGTGTCGAGTCTCGCCGTAGGTGGCCAGCACCGCGGTACGCACCGTGCCGTGCTCGTCGCTCTCGTCGTGCGGCTCGACCAGCACGGTCGCGCCGTTCTCCCGCGCGAAGGCGATCGCCTTGTCGACGTCGGGCACCTCGATGGCGATGTCGGAGACGCCGTCACCGTGGGCGGCGGTCGCGACGCCGACCTCGGTGCCGGCGTGAACCTCGCCGGTGATGCGGAAACGCGCCTTGCCGGACACGAGCACGTACTCGGCGACGTCGCGGCTCCCGGTCTCGGGCCCGCGGTAGGCGACGCAGGTCATCCCGAACGCCGTCGAGTAGTAGTGCGCGGCCTGTTTGGCGTTGCCGACGAAGAAACGAACATGGTCCATCGCGACGACCGGGAAGGGGTCTCCCGCCGGGTCGTGCTCGACGGCGCCGACGAGGGCGTCGGTGTCTTCAAGGGTGGTGAAGGTGCTCATGACGCGCGATCCCCTCGGAAAGGAACGGATGCCGGAAGTACACTTCCGAATGCAACATCTGACAACATCAACCCCGGGAGCTGTGCACATTGCCTAGGTGAGGCGGCCATATGCGAGACGATCTTCAGGATTCGCGCAGTAAGCTCGACGAACTGGACGTGCGTCTCATTCGGGCGGGCCGGCAGCACCCACGTGCGGGCATGTTGGAGCTGTCCCGGGTGATCGGGGTCTCGCGTGCCACGGTCCAGGCCCGCCTGGAGCGCATGGAGGCCGCCGGAGTGATCACCGGCTACGGCCCCGAGGTCGATCTGGTCGCCGCCGGATACCCGGTTCTGGCCTTCGTCACACTGGAGATCGCCCAGGGCGGCCTGTCCGGCGTGGCCACCGCACTGAGCGCGGTTCCCCAGGTCCTGGAGGCGTACGGCACCACCGGCATCGGCGACGTGCACTGTCGGATCGCCGCCACCTCCAACCAGGACCTGCAACAGATCCTGATCGACATCAACCGCATCCCCGAGGTGGTCCGCTCCACGAGCGTGATCGTCCTGTCCGAGGTCGTCCCGATGCGCACCCTCCCCCTCCTCGAAGCCCAAAAACGCCGCCGCCCCACCCGCGTCCCGGCCCTGCGCGAGGACCCGTCGTAGCCATCGGCGCGTCCGGCCTCGTCCGGATTCCGTTCTCCGCGTACGAGCACCTGGCCGCGGCGAGTGTCCGCGCGGGACGCACCACGGCCCCGCTGCACGACAAACGTGGGCGGGCCCGGGAGAATGCCGGGGGTGAGGCATGGTGATGAGGTGGATCGGGACGTGACGATGTCGGTGTCTGGGCAGCAGGGTTCGGAGCAGGTCGCGCGGGTGGATGTGCATCGGCGGATCGCCGAGGAGCTCGGGGTTCGGGAGGGGCAGGTCAGGGCCGCGGTCGAGTTGCTCGACGGTGGGGCGACCGTGCCGTTCATCGCCCGGTACCGCAAGGAGGTCACCGGGACCCTGGACGACACGCAGCTGCGCAACCTGGAGGAGCGGCTGCGGTATCTGCGCGAGTTGGACGAGCGCCGCACCGCCGTGCTCGCCGCGATCGAGGCGCAGGGCAAGTTGGACGACGCGCTCAAGGCGCAGATCCTGGCCGCCGACTCCAAGGCCCGGCTGGAGGACATCTACCTCCCCTACAAGACGAAGCGCCGGACCAAGGCGCAGATCGCCCGCGAGGCCGGGCTGGAGCCGCTGGCGCTCGGGCTGCTGAACGACCCCTCGCGCGACCCGGCCGCGGCGGCCGAGGCGTTCGTCGACGCGGACAAGGGCGTCGCCGACGCCCAGGCGGCGCTGGACGGCGCGCGCTCGATCCTGGTCGAGAAGTTCGCCGAGGACGCCGACCTGATCGGCGCGCTGCGCGAGAAGATGTGGACCCGCGGACGGGTCGTGGCCAAGGTGCGCGAGGGCAAGGAGGAGGCGGGCGCCAAGTTCGCCGACTACTTCGACTTCGCCGAGCCGTTCACCCGACTGCCCTCGCACCGGATCCTGGCCATGTTCCGCGGCGAGAAGGAGGACATCCTCGACCTCACCCTCGCCCCCTCGACGGACGAGGAGGTCGACGGACCGACCGAGTACGAACGCTCGATCGCGCACACGTTCGGCATCGTCAACCGGGACCGCCCGGCCGACAAGTGGCTCGCGGACACCGTGCGCTGGGCCTGGCGTACCCGGATCCTGGTGCACCTGGGCATCGACCTGCGCAGTCGGCTGCGGCAGGAGGCCGAGGACGAGGCGGTCCGGGTGTTCGCGGCCAACCTGCGCGACCTGCTGCTCGCGGCGCCGGCCGGCACCCGCGCCACGATGGGCCTGGACCCGGGTCTGCGTACCGGGGTCAAGGTCGCGGTGACCGACGACACCGGCAAGGTGGTCGCCACCGAGACGATCTACCCGCACGAGCCGCGCCGCCGCTGGGACGAGTCGATCGCCACCCTCGCGAAGCTGGCCGCCGCGCACCGGGTGGACCTGATCGCGATCGGCAACGGCACCGCCTCGCGCGAGACCGACAAGCTGGCCGCCGAACTGATCGCCAAGCACCCGGAGTTGGGCCTGACCAAGGTGATGGTGTCCGAGGCGGGCGCGTCGGTGTACAGCGCCTCGGCCTTCGCCTCCCAGGAACTCCCGGACCTGGACGTGTCGTTGCGCGGCGCGGTGTCGATCGCTCGCCGACTCCAGGACCCGCTGGCCGAGTTGGTCAAGATCGACCCGAAGTCGATCGGCGTCGGGCAGTACCAGCACGACCTGTCCGAACTGAAGTTGTCCCGGTCGCTGGACGCGGTGGTCGAGGACTGCGTGAACGCGGTCGGCGTGGACGTCAACACCGCGTCCGTGCCGTTGCTCACCCGGGTCTCCGGGATCGGTGCGACGCTGGCCGAGAATATCGTGCAACACCGGGACGCCAACGGCCCGTTCAAGACCCGGCGCGACCTGAAGAACGTCGCGCGGCTGGGCCCGAAGGCGTTCGAGCAGGCAGCGGGCTTCCTGCGGATCCCGGCCGGCGACGACCCGCTGGACTCGTCCTCGGTGCACCCGGAGGCGTACCCGGTGGTGCGCAAGATCGCCGCGGCGGCGGGCGGTGACGTCCGGACCCTGATCGGCGCGGCGCCCCGGCTGCGCGCGCTGGACCCGAAGGCGTTCACCGACGAGAAGTTCGGCCTGCCGACGGTGACCGACATCCTGCGCGAGTTGGAGAAGCCGGGACGCGACCCGCGACCGGCCTTCAAGACGGCGACCTTCAAGGAGGGCGTCGAGAAGTTGTCCGACCTGCAACCCGGGATGCTCCTGGAGGGCGTGGTCACCAACGTGGCCGCGTTCGGCGCGTTCGTGGACGTCGGCGTGCACCAGGACGGCCTCGTGCACGTCTCGGCGATGTCGAAGACGTTCGTGAGCGACCCGCACGACGTGGTCAAGTCGGGCGACGTGGTCCGGGTCAAGGTGCTCGACGTGGACATCCCGCGCAAGCGGATCTCGCTGACGCTGCGCCTGGAGGACGAGGCGGAACAGCGTGGGTCGCGCACGGATCGTGGCGAGCGCGGGCCGCGCCCGGAGCGCGGGTCGCGTCCCGAAGCCGGCTCGCGCGAGGGTCGGCCGCAGGGCGATGGGCGGCGCGGCGATGGGCAGCGGGGCGGGCGGTCGGGAGACGGCCGGCAGGGCGGTGCGCGTCAGGGGGGCAACGGCGGCGCGGCCGGTGGGAGCGGCGGGGGTCAGGGACGACGGGGCGGCACGCCGCCGAAGCAGACCCGGGGTCCGCAGGGGCCGGCCGGAGGCGGCGGGGCGATCGCGGACGCGCTGCGGCGGGCCGGGTTGGTGGAGTGAGGCCGGTCGGCGGATGGGCCTGTTGGCCGGTAGGTCGATAGGTCTGTTGGTCGGTAGGTCGGCTGTCGGTAGGTGGGCCGGTCGCCCTGTCGCCGGGTGGGCCGGTCGGGGTTGTCGGCGGGCGTGTGGGAGCCGGGCTCGTGAAGGGCCCGGCTCTCGCCGTCCTTTGGCGTCGGGTCGATGTCGGACGAAGGTGCCGGTCAACCCGCCTGGGCCTTGGGCGCCAGTGCCCTCAGCACCGCCGTGTGGGTGACGCCGTACTCCGCGAGCAGGTCCGCCACCACCCCCGGCCGGGCCGTCAGCGCGAGCAGGACGTGCTCGTCGCCGATGTGCCGTTCTCCGCGCGCGACCGACTCGCGCAGCGACTGCTCCAGCACCTTCTTGGCACCCGACGTGAACGGCACGTGCCCGGTCCGACCGCCGCCGAACGGCCACAGCCGTCGGGTCCGCCGAATCGGCGCCAACGCGCCCTCGCCGTGCGTCTGTTCGACGCGCGCGACGATCTCGCCCACGTCGATCCCGAGGTCGGCGAGCGCGGCTTCGTCCGCCTGCGAGATGCCGCCGCGCCGCCGGGCCCGGGCCAACCCGCGTTCGATCTCGTCGCGGCTCGCCACGAAGCCGATCGTGGCGAGGGCGACCGAGGTCCGCGTACCCTCCGCGTCCAACAGCGCCGCAAGCATGTGCTCCTCCTCCACGCGGGCGTTCCCCGCCCGCCGTGAATGCTCGATGGCTCCGTACACGACGCCCCGAGCACTGTCCGTGAACCTCTCGAACATCAGTTCCTCCCGTGCTTCTTGTGCACTGCCTGCCGGCTCACTCCGAGTTCCGCGGCGATCTCCTGCCACGACCAGCCCTGTACACGCGCGCTGCGCACCTGTACGGCCTCGAGCTGTTCGAGCAGCCGGCGCAGCGCGGCCACGGCCCGTAGGCCCACCCGTGGATCGCGATCCCCCGCACGACTGGCGAGGTCCGTTGCTTCGGTCATGCATGTCAACCTACGTTGACACGGAACGCATGTCAACCAGGATTGACAAGACCACGGTCGCCACGCTCCGCCCGCCCGACCCGGTACGGTCACGAACCATGCGAATTCTTGTACTCGGAGGCACCGCGTTCGTCGGACGAGCGATCGTCGAGGACGCGCTGCGCGAGGGCGCGGAGGTGACCCTCTTCGGCCGCGGCCGCACCGGCACGGAACTCTTCCCCGAGGCGACCCGACGGATCGGCGATCGCGACACCGGCGACTACACCGCGCTGCGCGAGGGCGAGTGGGACGCGGTGGTGGACGTCAGCGGCTACGTCCCACGCCACGTCGCACAGGCGATGGCGGTACTCGGCGACCGGGTCGGCCGGTACCTGTTCCTTTCCAGCCACGCGGTCTACGTCCAGTCCGGCATCGGCCCCGGCTCGGACGAGGACACCCCTCGGCGCGCACCCGTTCGCGACACCGAGGTGCTCG
The DNA here is from genome assembly GCF_042956465.1 of Embleya sp. NPDC008237. NCBI lineage: Bacteria > Bacillati > Actinomycetota > Actinomycetes > Kitasatosporales > Streptomycetaceae > Embleya > Embleya sp. NPDC008237. Next base: position 2,845 of record NZ_JBIBGL010000034.1, on the reverse strand, counting down.
ACAACGACACCTACGGACCGTGCAAGGTCGCCTGCGAGGACGACGTACTCGCCCGGTACGGCGAGCGCGCGACGATCGTGCGGCCGGGCAAGGTGGCCGGCCCGCACGACGTGCAGGACACCTTCACGTACTGGTCCCGCCGGGCCGCCCGCGGCGGACGGATCGCACTGCCGGGCCGGCCCGAACAGCCGATCCAGGTGGTCGACTCGCGCGACCTGGCCCGCCTGGTCACCCGCCTGCTGATCGACGACCGACCGGGCGCCTTCCACGCGGTCGGCCCGGCCGAACCGACCACGCTGGCCGACCTGATCGGCGTCTGCGCACAGGTGGCGGGCACCGAAGTGGAGATCGTGCCGGTCTCCCCCGATGCGGTTCCCGGCCCGTTCCCCCTGGTCTGCCCGAAGGAGCAATGGCACACCCGCCAACGCAGCGCCGCCCGCGCCCGCGCCGCCGGACTGCCGACCACACCACTGTCGACCACCGCAGCCGACGTACTGGCCTGGGACCGCGCCCGAGGCGAACCCCCTTTGTCCAGCGGCCTGTCGGCGACAGAAGAGGCGCGGCTGCTCGGTCCGGCCTGAGCGGGCAGCAGGAGGGGCCGCACGCGAACAGGCGCTTCGAACACGGCAGTTGGCACCGATTCAGCCCGACCGGCCGACCGTCCGTCCGTCCGTCCGAATCCGGCCTCGATCAGGCCGACTTGCCCCACCGGCACCCGCCGCACGGCGAGACCGGACACGATCCGCAGGCCGCCCCAGTCGAAGTCGATATGCGCCCGCACCACCGCCCGGCCGGCGGTCAGCGCCGCCGACAGCCGCACGGCGGCCGTTCCGGGCTGACCCGACACGCACACCAAAGCCCGCTCACGCAGCTCGCGTGCACCGTCGCTCGTTCGGCCTCGACGAGTTCGCTTGCGGCAGCGGTCGAGGCGGCGGTGTGCTCGCGAAGTGCCGGCGACAGCGCGGCCGACGCTTCGCGATGCCGGGCCAAGCCCGCCGAGACCGAGGCGAGGGCGTCGGGTTCTGCGGGCAACCCGGTGTCTGCGGCGACGCGGCGGGCCTCGGCCGCGGCCTCGTCGGCGCGCCGTGCGTCCGCTTCGGCCTGGGCAGCATCCCCTCGGGCCCGACGCGCGGTCTCGGCGGCTCGGTCGAGTTCGCGGGCGCTGCGCATTTCCGGCCCCGCACGCAGGGCTTCGTCCTGCGCTTGCAGCCGGGCCGCCTCGGCGTTGCATTCGGCAATCAGGTTCTCTGCGGCCGCGACCCGGAGTTCGGCCTCGGACTCCTCCGCCTGCGCCCGGGTCAACTCGCCGCGCAGCCCGTCGTAGCGGGCCTGTTCGCTGCGCGGGGATCGGGCCCGGCGGCGCGAGGCGACCCGGGCATAGCGCCGATAGTGGGTCAGGAAGGCGGTCGCCGCCTGCTCGGTCTCGGCCATCGCGGCGAGCCGGGCCTGATCCTCGTCGAGGCTGCGGAACGCTTCCGCGACGTCCGCGACCACGGCCTGGTCCATCGGCGCCGCTCGTTGAGCACGGCGACCACGGTGAGCAACTGTGGCACCGCACTGCGTGCACGACTACGCAGCAGTCGGGCCTGCGACTCGTGCCCACCCTCGGCAATGAACCACGCGCGCAGCCCTTGCCGGCGCCCGACCCACGTTTCGTACAGCGCGAGCCGAACGGCGTCCTCCGCGCCGGCCCCGTCCGCACGTACCTCCGTCGGATCCGGCGCGGCATCACCCGCCTCACGCTCCGCGGTGCTGCCCAGGAGCCGCCCCAGGGCGCCGTCGGCCCGACGCGGGTCACCCAGTTCGTCGAGCAGCCCGGCGATCTGCGCACCACGCGTGACCAGATCGGCGATGAACCGCTCCAGGTAGTCGATCAGCCGATCCTTGTAGGCGAGGAACACCTCGACGTCGGCGTCGTGCAGATCGATCGTCCGCTGAAGCGACCCCATGAAGGCGCGAGCATTGTCCGCAAGGTCATTGAACCGGTGCACCAGGGTGATCAGCGCGAGGTGAACCTTGCCCTCATCCAGCCGATCGGCCGCACAGAACTCGATCAGGGCCCGCAACTGCGTTGCGATGTCCTCCAGGGCCACCGCCTGGAGCGCACCCCGCCTGCCGAGCGCCGCGTCGTACGCGCTCAACGCCTCCTCGACGGCCTCACCCTCGCGCGTCAGCTGATACAGATACCGATGCCGATGGAAATCCTCGACGGACGTCACCCGCCCGGTGTCCGCGTCCGCCCGCAGATTCCCCCAGTCCGCAAGCCGCTCCAGCGCCGTCGCCACGGCCGAGAGCTCGACCGGCTCCACCAGCGCCACCTGCGCGTCCTCGGGCCGCAAGTGCACCAGGAACCGCTGCTTGGCCGCGACGAAAACGCCCATGACCGCCCGATACAAGGCACTGTTCGGCGCGGTCGGGTAGTTGAAGGGGCCTCCGACTCACGAACCCGTCGTCGCTCGACCTCGCCAACCATTCTGCCGTACCCCATCCACCGAACGGGCCATGGCAAACCCTGGCGAACCCACCCCACTCCCACCCCGCCCCGAATCCACCACCCCCGCCAAGCCCCAGGTCAGCCCCCTTTGGTCCCGGTCCGACTCCCCTCCGGATCTTTGATATGGTTCTCCACGTCGCCGCACGAAACACACGCGGAGACCACCCGGTCCGGGTGGCGGAATTGGCAGACGCGCTAGCTTGAGGTGCTAGTGCCCGAAAGGGCTTGGGGGTTCAAGTCCCCCCTCGGACACACATGGGCCGTTCTTGAAATGGCCTGAGTTGAATTGACGAGATCCTGCACGAGCCTTTGGTTCGTGTGGGATTTCGGCGTTTCAGGGGCTATTCGCGC
>NZ_JBIBGL010000033.1:0-76564 GCF_042956465.1 Embleya sp. NPDC008237 | reverse complement strand
CCGCAGCCGGAAAGGTCTCGATTCCTCCGCGTCGAGGACACCGTCCACATCGCATTGTCCCTGGTCAGCCCCGTCCTCATTGCGATGGCTCAAGACCAGGACTCCGTCGGCGGCAAGGCAGTGCTCGACGAACTGCGCGCCCGCTTCCCCGACATCACCAAGGCGTGGGCCGACGGCGGCTACAAGAACGGCGCCGTCGGGCATGCACATACCCTCGGCATCGACCTGGAGCTCGTGAACCGCGACCCCGCCACCAAGGGTTTCGCGGTCCTGCCGAAACGATGGGTGGTCGAGCAGACGTTCGGCATCCTGGCCCGCTACCGTCGCCTGCATCGCAACTACGAGACCCGTCCCGAACGATCCCGCGCGATGATCCACTGGGCGATGACCAACACACTCGCCCGCCGACTGGTCGGCCCCAAGGTCCGATTCCGGCAAACCATCTACCCAAACCCGGACGCGGAAGCCTAAACCCTTACCGGACCCCCTCTCAGAGGACGTTCGTGTCATTGACGTGCAGGTTTGGGTAATTTTGCCGCTCGCCTGAAGTCTCCACAGACGAGGCTTTTGCCCAATATGCCGCAGCTACTCGGGCGCCATTACCGCTGCGATCCATCCCGTCTCGCACCGAAAGCTCCCGTCCGGTTCGAAAAGGTCGCCAATTGTCCGTGGCGGTTCACCCGGACGAGCGATGGCAGACTCCAACTCCCTTATGTACCAGTGGAGTTATGAAGAACTCGCCGCAGCGCAAAGCCTATCCGAGTGATCTGTCCGACGCCCGCTGGGCACTGGTGGAGCCGGTCCTGACCGCGTGGCGGACCGAACGGCAGAAGACCTCGCTCGGCCTCGGCGGCAGGGTCTCCGACCTGCGGGAGGTCATGAACGCGATTCTGTACGTGAACCGGACCGGGATTGCCTGGCGCTACCTTCCGCACGACTTCCCGCCGCACACCACCGTGTTCGCCCACTTCAGCGCCTGGACGGCCGACGGCACGATCGAGCGGCTCGGCGTCCGACTCCACCGCCTGGTCCACGAGAAGGAAGGCCGGTCGGCCGAGCCGACCGCCTGCGTGATCGACGCGCAGAGCATCAAGACCGCTCCCAGCGTGCCCACCGCAACCCAGGGCATCGACGCGGCGAAGAAGATCGTCGGCCGCAAGCGCAGCATCGTCGTCGACACCCTCGGCCTTCTTCTCCTCGTCACGGTCACCGCCGCCGGCGTCTCGGACAACGACGCCGGAAAACAACTCCTCACACAACTCGCCACCACCCACCCCACGATCACCAAGGCCTGGGTCGACACCGGCTACAAGACCCAGGCCATCGAACACGGAGCGGAGCTTGGCATCGACGTCGACGTCGTACCGAGAAACACACAGGTCAAGGGCTTCTCGGTCGTTCCGCGGAGGTGGGTGGTCGAGCGCAGCTTCGGCTGGATCATGATGCACCGCCGACTGGCCCGCGACTACGAGACCAGGCCCGAGCACTCCGAGAGCATGATCCGCCTCGCCATGATTTCCAATCTCGCGAAGCGAGCAACCGGCGAAAGCACCATAACCTGGCACAATCCCTGAACTATCACTCAGGCGAGCGAGACGTCCTCTCATGGCGGTGGTGATGTCCTGGTCGGTCACCGTCACGATGTCGTCGAGGAGTCGGAAGTTCACAGCCCGGGCCAACGGCGGAGGCTGGTGTATCCGAGGCCGTCGACGATGGTGACGGGGAACTCGGGGAGAACGATGCGCCCGCCCCGGCGCAGGGACAGCTGGGCGTCGGCGTCGCGATCCACAGTCCGGCCTCGGGCGCGTCGCGCGTGTGGGCGTAGGTGTCCGCCGGCGGCCCCTGCGCATGGACGCGGACGGCGTCACCTCGCCCAAGAGTCGGGGCACGGTCCCAGGGGCGTGGCCTGGGCGGACGTCGAGACGTTGGTCTCCTGGCCGGTCAAGCACGGCAGCCACCGGGTCGGCGTGGTCGCCACCGGGCGCTACCGCCACCGAACCGGGCTCGACACCAGGCGCTCCGGCCGATGGATGAACAAGGTCGTGGTCATACCGGTCTCCTGGACCACCCCGATGTGGGACGGCCCACCCGACGAATTCAAGGCCATGGTCGCCGCGTTGTGGGGGATCATCCCCGGATACCCTGGATCGACCCGTCGCACCGCCGGGAACGCATCACGCACGGCCGACCTCCGTCGCGGCCCGGTTCCGTCGCGTTCGCGGCCGTTCGCGACGACCCAGGAGCGCCAGGCCGCGTAGCGTTCCACCGCTGCCGGGTCCGCCTACTCGGCGGGTTCGCCGGCTTCATGGGAGCGGGCACGTGGAGCGGTGGGGGCGGAACCGGCCGGGGTGGGCGCGAACGGGACGTCCGTATCGGTCGGCGTCCGGTTGTCGAACCAGGTCATGACCGGAGAGGCGGTGATCCCGTGGGTGACGACGGAGATGACCACGACCAGGCCGGTCGTGGCCCAGATCAGGTCGGCCCGGGCGAACTCCGCTTCGGCAAGCGCGTACGACACGTAGTAGAACGAGCCGATGCCCCGGATGCCGAAGAACGCGATCACGCCCCGCTCGGGTCGAGCCAGCGAGGATCCCACGAGGGCGACCAGGCAGGTCGCCGGGCGGACGACGAACACCACGGCTGTCGCGAGGGCCACCGCCTGCCACGTCAGCGGCCCGAGCAGGCCGCCGACGATCGCGCCGCCGAACAGCAGCAGGATGCCGACGGTGAGCAGGCGTTCGATCTGCTCGATGAAATCGTGCAGGACGGTGTGGTAGCCGCTCGCCCGCTCGGAGGCCCGGATCGTGCACGCGCACACGAACACCGCGACGAAGCCGTAACCACCCGCGACCTCGGTGACGCCGTAGGACAGGAACGTCGCGGCAAGCGCCACGAAGCCCTCCGCGTGCTCGGCCAGCCGCAGTGACCGGGCGCGCGGACGAAAGCTCAGGCGGCCGATGAGCCAACCCGTACCCAGGCCGAAGACGAGCCCGGCCGTGAGCTTGTACGCCACGTCGACGGCCAGCCAGTGGCCTGTCCAGGCGCCCGGGGCCGCCCCCATCGTCGCCATGGCGACAGCCGCGTACACGAACGGGAAGGCGAGACCGTCGTTGAGCCCTGCCTCGGAAGTGAGCGTGAAACGCACCTCGTCCTCGGAGTCCTCCTCCTCACTGGGCTCGCCCACCTGGACGTCCGAGGCCAGCACGGGGTCGGTGGGCGCGAGCGCGGCGCCGATCAGCAGGGCCCCGGCCGGGGCGAGGCCCAACGCCCACCAGCCCAGCAGCGCGATGGACAGGATCCCCAACGGCATGGCGATCAGCAGCAGACGCCCCGTCGACGACCAACGATCCCGGCCGAACGGTCGATCGAGCTTGAGGCCCGCACCCATCAGAGCCACCATCACGCCGAGTTCGGTGATGTGCGCGCTCAGGGCCGGATCCGCCAAGGGATCCGGATCCGGCAGCGGCGAAGGCACCGCGAACACGAGCATCCCGAGCAGGAGAAACGCGATCGGCACGGACAGCGGGCGCCGCGCCACGAGCCGGGGCATCACCCCGGCCAGGAGTGCTCCGATGCCGATGACCGCATACGACAAATCCATGGGATCCATCGCCCGCGCCTACCCGAAACCCGAACGCACGCACGTACGGCTCCACTTTCGTGTTCGTCGGATCGTTCGGTACCCCGGTCGGCCCCTACGATTCACGCCGTTCGCGCTGTGTCCGGCCGGAGGCCCGCCTCGGCGTCCGGCTCGATGCCCGGCTCGATGGGCCTGCCGTTTGCGATGGTCAACCGCGCGGTGGTGAAGGCGGCTTGCAGGCGGCGGTCGTGGGTGACGACAACGAGGGCTCCTTCGTAGTGGGTCAGCTTGTCATTTAACCCATTCTTCGGGGTTTGGTCCCTTTGTTGTGGTGGCTGGGTCGGGTGTATGACTCGCCGGTTTTGACGATTCGGCCGACGTCGTGGCGGGGTGCCGGTCTGTGGTTCCTCGAGCCTGGCGGTCGCCCGGGACCAGGGGTGGAGGGTTTGGGTGCGCCGGCCGGACGTGCGGTCTTCGAGCGGAGGTTCCTGAACCCTCTGGGGACTCGGGCCGGGGTCAGCCGGTTCGGTTCGGCGGGTTTCTCCCCGGGGCGTCGCAGGTCGTCGGCGAGCGGCCGGGCGAGGAACAGCTGCGTGTAGGCGGCGATCACGATCCAGGTCCAGCGGTCGGCGGATTCGGGGTCGCGGATCCTGGGTGCGGTCCAGCGGAGGGTCTGCTTGAACAGGCGGAACGTGTGCTCGATGTCGAACCTTCGCAGGAACGACTGCCGACAGCGGTCGACGTCGGCGTCGGTCGCGTCGGTCTTGGACCACCACGGCCAGACCGGCTTGGCTTCTCCGCCGTTGGGCAGTCGGTCGACCCGAAGCCGGACGACGGTCCCGGAGATCATCGGCAACTCGCCGTCGAATCCTTCCCACGCGCTGCGGCGGGTCAGTCGGGGGTGGAGTCTGTCCCACGCGGTGGCGACAGCGGTGCCGTAGCGCGTCGTTTCGGTTCTCGTCACGGCCTGCGGATCGCCCCAGGTCTCGGGTTGGCCGAAGACGAACTCGGCGCCGTGCTTGGGCGGTCGGCCGCCCTGCCGGTCGTAGACCTTGGGTGGTGTGGGCCGCCGCAGTACACGGTCGGAGCGCATGCGCCCGAGCACCTCGACCGGAAGATCCGCAAGGAGGAAAGCGATGCGAGGGACGTCGTAGCCGGCGTCGAGCACGATCAACACGTCCGGATCCTTCGGTCCGCACTGCCCGGCGGCGACCAGTCGTTCGACAACCGCGCGGACCTGGGCCGCGGTCGCGGCGGCGACGTCCTCGCCCGGCCCGAGCCGTACCGCGTCCGGGACCACGGTCCACGAACTGCGCCCCGGTTCCAGCGCGGCGACGACCGAGTAGGGCCAGCCCGGCACCATCTGGTGCTTCCCCTCGCCCCGGCCGTAAGTGTGGCAGAAGGACCGGTCCGGACTGGTGTCCGCATCCGGGCGCAGCCACGGCGAGACGTCGACCGCGAGGACGATCCGCCCGTCCGCGGCCTTCGGCAGCGGCAGCCGAACCAGCGCGTCCCGCAACCGGGCGGTGTCGATCCGGCCCTGGTTGACCGCACCGTACAGCGCTCCGTGACCACGGCGGTGCTCCGGCGCGAGCGAGAGCCCGACCAGTGTCTTCACCGGCCCGTCGGCGCACAGCACCGCGTCGGCCAACTCGAACAGCGCATCACCGCGCCGAGTCAGGCAGCCATGGAACTCGCCCCGGAAGTACGACAGTTGCCCGAACGCCTCAACCCGTTCCGGCTCGTACGACAGACCCGCCACCACGGCCTTCGCCCCGATCCCTCATGTGCCCCTTGGTCGAAGCACAGGATCCGGCGAGGGTCGCCGGCACCACAACCGAACGTCGAAAACCCGGACACGAGACCGTCGGCGTGCTACTGCGGCGCACACTGCGGCAAGCACGCAAGGCAGTGCGTTCGTATGAGGAACCCGGAACCGCGTCTACACGGACGTCGCGCCGTGGGCGGGATCGGTTCGTCGCGCGCCCGGCCCGAGGACATCGTGATCGGGGACCTCGATCCGGGTGATGGTGCCGGAGTCGTCCAGCCACAACCAGATGATGTCGTCGTCACGCTGCAAGGTCACCACCCCGGATCCGGAAGAACCGAACGGGGCCGTCAACAAGGCATCGCAGTCGGGCCGGCAGGAACACCGACCGAGGAACACCAGGTCACCGATCGTCGACGCCAAGACGTGACCGTCTTCCTCGGGACCGAGCATCTCGACGATGTCTCGGGCCAGCGTCGGAAATACCTCCGCGAGACGCCGGCCCACCGGTGCGACCATGACCGGCAATCTATCGAGCAGCGCAAGTACCCACCCGCCGAAGGTTAAACGTCAAGCTGAGGTACGGGATGTGTGGCCTCACCGATCCGTCCCGCCTCGTAGACGAACCGGCTTTCGGCGGCGACGATGCGGTACGACCACCCGGTGTGGGGCCACGATCGCGGGTTGTTCCACACGAACTCGATCTCTTGGGGCGTGACGCTGTCGGAAGGCCAATGCAGGGAGACGAGGCCACCGGGGACGTCGGTGCGTACCCCGCACTGGTCGTCGTACTCGTCGTCGGCGTAGCCGCGCATTTCCGTACGCCGCAGGATTCCGGAGTCCCGGCAGCGGAGCGTGTCGGCAACGGCTCGGATGTAGGCGTGATGCCCGGTCCGGCGCCACTCGTCAACCAGCGCGTCGACGGTCTGCGTCAGGCCCAGGCCGGCGGCGATGACGGCCGCGTCCTGGCCCTGTCGAACGGCGCGGGCAATGACCGCCGACCCGATGGATCGCGCGAACGCGGCGTTGCGCGCGGGACGAAGCATGGCACACCACTCCGACAACGCGTTGCTGGCTTCGTCCGGTTCATGCCGGATCGAACTCCGGAAGCGGCCCCGATTCCCTTCCGCGACGCGTGGAACTGCCCCGCTTTTCGTGATCGGAATTTGCCGGTGGGGGAGCGGGGCGGTGTGGACAGGACGTGATCGGGTTGCGGACGGGACGCGGGATCAGTCGTGCCGGAGCGCTCGGAGATCGTCGAGTGTCAGTTCCTGTGTGCGGGTCGCGGCCGTGCTCGACGTCCACGCGTCGACGTTCGGGTGCGTGTCCCAGTTGTGCGGCGTGGGGTGAACGGCGGTGTCTCGTCCGTCCGAGTCGATCAGTCGGTCGATGTACAGCGCGAGTTCGGCGGGCCCGCCGCCGGAGTAGCCGACGCCATAGCCCCGGGAAGGTCCCTGGGGCAGGAACGACAGGAGTCCGTCGGTGGTCCTGATCCAGAAGTACTCGCCCCGGTCCACGACCAGGGCCGCGAAGGTGTCCTGCGGACGAAGCTCCAGCGGGGCGTATGTCTGGTAGCTCCACTTGTCGGCACTCGCGGCGTCGACGCGGCGGTGCTTCGCCACCACGGGGAGACCGAACTCCGGGTCGTACAGGGTCCGATAGCAGGAGCACGCCGATCCGGTGGCGAGCGCGGTGGGGTCATCCCCGTCCTCCTCCACGCAGCGACGGAACAGCTCGGGCATGCTGCGGTTGTCCAGGATCGCGGCGTGCAGGGGGTTCGGCTCGCAGCGCTCCAGCCTGCGTGCCCACTCCTCGACATGGCGAGTGGGGCTGTGGATGTAGATCTCGGCGTTCAGGGCGTTCGTCACGATGCCGCGCGTGGGGTCGGCGTACAGGACGAAGTGGACCATCCTCCTGGCGGGTTCGTAGGTCAGGGTCAGATCGTGGGGTTGATACCTCACCGGCGCTCCCGCATGCGTGGGCGATCGAGTCGACGTCCTCGATCGATACCCGACCGTCGTCGTTCCCGGGGCTCCTTCCGCCCGATGTGGCCGAATTCGGGTGCGCTGTGACCGAGGTTCGACCGGTGCGCCCGCAGGTCCCGATCCCCGGGTATTTGCCCGGCCGTGTCGGCGTGGGACGTCCGCTCGTTCATGGCCGGCCCCGGCACGCCTCTGCCGCTCGGAGGGCGCCGCGACCTTCCCGATTCCTCCTTACGCAGCACGTCCGCCCCGCTACGGTGGGCATTCTTCGGCGCCGGGGGGCGGGACGCGATGAGTCACGGGCAGGGACCGGTGGGGCAGATCTTGGACCAGGTCCGCACCGACCTGGTGATCCCGTTGCGGAACAGGGCACGGCGGGCCCGCTCCGATCTCCTGCGCCTGCCGGCCGCCCACGACGCACGTCTGGACGACTTCGGCGAGCAACGCCGACGCGACCTGTGGTCGCTCCGCGCACTGGACGGCGCGACGTGTACGCGGCTGGAGCCCCGTTTGGTGGACGCGGGGAGGATCATGTCCGCGCGTGTCGGCTGGGCCGCGACGATCGAGGACTTCACCCGGGCGCATCCGGTGACCACCTTCCTGCCGGTGAGTCTGCTCGTCTTTCCGCTCACTCCGCTGATGAACTGGACTCCGGCGGCGAACCCGCCGTCCAGCTCGGGGGTTCTGGCCATGGTGGGGGTGGGCTTCCTTCTCTACCTGCTCGCGGACCGCCTCGTCCGGGCCGCGCAGGCGCTCGGGCGGCACGGCGCCGGCGTGTGCCTGCTGGTCCTGTTCGTCTCCGGGGTGATCGCGCTGCGAAGCAGGTCCCGCTGGATGCCCGACGTGCGTTCCTGGGCGCAGTCGCCACCGGTGGGCGATTGGCACTGGAAGGGGCACACCGTCGCCCACCTGTACCCCGACCTCGGCGTCGCGTGGGCGCTGACGGGCGTCACCGCCGTTCTCGGGGTCCGCCTCTTCGCCCGACTGTGCCGCGCGGTGCTGGACCTGTTCGCACCCCGACAGCCCAAGGACGCGGTCCGTTGCGCGATGCTCCTTCTGGACTTCCTGGACATCGCGCTGTTGCTGGAACGACTCGTCCCACCGGCCCCCCAACCGCCACCGGACCCCACCGCGGCCGCGAACACGACGATGCCCAACCCCGTCCCGGCGCAGATACCCTCGACATTCGTCACCTCGCCCGAACGACGCGAGTTGCTCGACCGGCTGGAGGCCCTGGCTCGGACAGCCGAAGGACCGTGGCGCCGGGCCCTGCGCACCGGCGACGCGACCGCGGACCACGAACTCGCCCGCATCGCGTTCGGCATCGCCACCCGGGTACGGGCGTGGAAGAGCGTCGCGGCCGTCGGAGGCGGCGGCCTCGACGACATGCGCCAGGCGTTTGCCCTGGGCGTCGTCAACGCGGCCGACGGCGAATGGACGCTCATGGCGCCGGAGGAACTCACCGACCGCGAACTTCTGGGCAGACGCCTGCTTCGGTGGGCGCGCACCGCCCTCGCGTTGGCCGCGCTCGTGGCAACCATGCTGCTGACCAGCACCAACGTCCTCGGATTCTCCCTGGGACAGTCGGTCCTGCCGGTGGGCGTGCTCGCCTGGTTCCTGGCCAACGCCCTCGACTCCCGCGTCACCGAACGCTTCGGCGCCTCCCAACGCCTGGGCGCCGACAGCGGTGGAAAACCGTGAAGCCCGTCCTCGGCCCCCGGCGTCGACCCGGGGGCCGCGACAGCCCTCGTCCCGGACCGCCCGCGGAGGGCCCGGTCCCTCGACCGGACGCGGAACGCCGGGACGACGACCGAGGAGAACCACATGTCCGATGATCCGCCGTGGATCGCTCTGAGCCACACCCGCATCCGTCCAGGGCACTACCTGTGGGTCGACGCCCGGGGCGGGCCGTCCCCGGACGCCGGGTTACGCGCGCGTGGAGCGCGTCGAACACCTGCCCGCCGACGTCCTGTTCCGTGGCGCCGACGCACCGACGGCGCCGCCGTCCGCGTTCAGGACCGCGGCCGTCGCATGGTGCCAGGGAATGCCCGGCCCTCTGATCCTGCATCGCGGCAACCATCACCGCACCCTGCGCGGTGTCCCCCGAGCGCGAGCGGAGCACGACGAGCGCCACCCGACCTGGGGCGAGACGAAATCGCTGTTGCGCGGCGCCGCGCTCGTGACCGAACCCGCCGACCCCGTCGACGCCGTGGACACGCGCACGCCGCAACGGGACCGCCACGCGGCGGCGTTCGCGAAACCGGCCGGCGCCCTGCTCCCCGGCGACTACCTACGTGTGCACCGGCGCCATCCGTCCGCCGAGCGCGGCGTGGACGAGGGATTCAGTCGCGTGCTGTGGACGGCGCACCTGGCCCAGGACGCGGTGGAGCGGATCCTGACCAGGCCGCAGTGGGCCCACGGACGCCTGGTCGCCGTCGCCTACGCTGACAACCTGGACCTCCTGCTCCTGCCGGACGTGGACGTGGACGTCCTGACCGCGCCCAACGTCGAACGCGTCGCCTTCGACAGGGGCACGGAAGCGGTCGACGACATTTTTCGCCGCCGTTTCGAGGACGCCACCGAGCCCGACGAGACCTGGGCTCGTGCCGTCGACGCCCGACTGCGGCCCCGCCCTCCGGCGGGAGAAGGCGAGCTGTATCCGACGCTGATCACCGAACCCGCCGAGCGCGCACTGCTGATGGAAGGGGCCGAGGGGTTGCGCATGGTTCCCTTGTCCGCGCTGCCCTGGCCACACCATCTTTTCAAATGCGCCCACGCCGACCGCGTGAAGGCGCTCGTGGACGAGTACCCCGACACCGACGGCGCCGACCGGGCCGCCCACGCCCACGCCTTCACGACCTGGGGCCCGGACGACTTCAGCGCGTGCAAGTACCACCGGGCCGACTGGGCGGCGATCGCCCGCGCTGCCGAACGCGCCCTCGCCGCGGGTGGCGACTCCACCGACATGGCCGACCGCGCCGGTCGCGATCCCGAACTCGACGACCAGAGCAGCGATTACGCCGCGTCGCTGTTCTACGACCCGATCAACTGGAGCGACGGCGACGAGGCACTCGTCAACGGCCAACACCGCGCGTGCGCCCTACGCGCCGCGGGCGCCTTGTCCTGCCCCGTCGACGGGCGACACCTGCCCGAGACCGCACACGAGGCCACCACGGCCGCCCCGTCGGCGCAGGCCCGCGCCCATGCCGCCGCCTTCTGGCGCCGGTACGTGCGTGAACTCGGCCTGTCCTCGCTGACGGCCGCCCGCGCGATGCGCAGCGCCCGCGTGCGTCGCCGACTTCGGGAACTGGGATGAGCCGATCTGCTACAAACCCCGATGTCCGCACCGCGTCCCCCCACCCGTTCGGGTTTCCGCAGCCATACCGGGCGTGACCGTGGAAGGCGGCCGGTCCCGGGTGTGGTCCCCGTCGGTACGAAGCCGGCAACACGCCCGGGCCCGCCTGCGCTTCTTGCACCAGGGCGTCCGCGTCGAACTATGGGCGCCGAAGCCAGGACCGCGACCGGCGTCGATTGTGAACCGCAAACCGGCACCGTGCGACGCATGCGGTAGGCGCCTTCACGGGCACAGTCCACGCCCTACCACAGTGGTGGAGTACGGACGGGCGGTGCGCGAAGGGCCGCGCTCCCGAGTGGGGATGGGGAGCGCGGCCCTTCGGCCCGGCACGGGGGGGATGTGCCGGGAAGGCGAGGCTACGCCGTGCCGCAGCGGAAAGCACCCGACTATTCGCCGTCGTTCGCGAAGACGAGGGCGAACTTCACACGGCTGCGCCCATTGGCCGCCGACTCGCGGTCCGAAGCTTGTCGCGGCGCACGACGGTGAACTCCTCGCCGCCGGTGAGCCGCTTCTGTGCGGCGTACAGGGACGACGGCGCGCCTTGAGCGCGGGCCGGCCCGTCGGGCCCGGTGAACGTGCGCACGTTCAGACCCGGATAGCGGGCGATGGTGGTCAAGTCGGCGATGCACCCGGCTGGTTCGAGCCAGCCGTGACCGACCTTGGCGGCGAACACGAACGCGAGCTCGACCAGGAACGCAATGCTCGCGGCCGTGGCGTCGTAGACGCTGTTCTGATGGCAGACCGAGGCGTGGAACTCGTCGAACGCGGTTGTGCGCTCCTTGGTGTCCGCCGAGCCAATGGCACGTAGCAGAGCTGGGACCTCCTCCGCCGAGCCGTACGCGTGCCCCAGCGAGGCCCAGTCGATGTCGTCGATTTTCCGTGGTTCTGCCTCAGGTTGTGTGGACTGCGCACGCTGAGTCACGACCGGGGTCGTCTGGGCCGTGGGGGAAGTCGCCCGGAATTGGCCTGTGGTCGGGTTGGTATGGCCGACAGTTCGGTGTCGTGGATGAGATCTTGCTTCGACCGGTGGAACTGCTGTTTCCGTCGATCGCGAACGTCGCGGTGTTGTCGATCGACGCGGACAGCGACGCCGTGCGCGTCGAGGCCCGGTGCACGACGGCCGGTGCCTCCTGTCCTGCATGTGGAACCTGGTCGGACCGTGTTCACGGTTCCTACCTGCGGTTTCCCGCCGATGTGCCGTGTGGAGGGCGGCGGTTGGTGTTGCGCCTACGCGTTCGCCGGTTCGTCTGTCGCGTCGAGTCGTGCGCTCGGAAGACCTTCGTCGAGCAGATACCGATGCTGACCCGGCGCCACGGTCAACGGACCGAGCGCCTGCGTCACACGTTGGCCGAGGTCGGCCTGGCGCTCGCCGGGCGGGCCGGTTCCCGCCTGGCTCGTGTCCTGGGGGTTTCGGTGAGTCGCAGCACGGTCCTGCGGTTGGTCGAGGCCCTGCCCGAGCCGGTCGTTCCCGATCCGCGCGTGGTCGGCGTCGACGAGTACGCGACACGCAAGGGCCGGTTCTACGGCACGGTGCTGGTCGACGTCGAGACGCGCCGACCGATCGACATGCTTCCCGACCGGCAGGCGGCGAGCCTGGCCGCCTGGCTGACCGAACGGCCCGGGATCGAGGTCGTATGTCGAGACCGCGCCCCCTTCTTCGCGGAGGGGGCCACCGCCGGTGCGCCCCAAGCCGTCCAGGTGGCTGATCGATGGCACTTGTGGAACAACCTCGGCCAAGCTGCCGAACGCAGCGTCGCGGACCACTGCGGATGCCTTCGCGTCCTGCCACCGGAGGTGCCCCGTTCCGATCCGGATCCCGAGTCGGTCGAAGTCGATCCGTCGGGATCGCCCTGGCCCACCGGTCACCGGTTCGCCGACCGGACTCGTGCCAACCACGCCAGGGTTCACGCGCTGTTGGCCGCAGGCAACAGCCGTCGCGCGATCGAGAGACAACTGCGGATGACCAGTCGCACCGTGAAGCTCCTCGCGGACGCGGCTGCTCCGGAAGACCTCTTCCGCGGGCAGTGGCAGGGCCGGCCGTCCGTGCTCGACGCCTACAAGCCCTACCTGGACGACCGCTGGAACCAGGGGTGCACCAAAGCGTGGAGGCTCTGGGAGGAAATCGTGTCGCTCGGCTACCGAGGCAGCTACCAGCGAGTCGGCGCGTACTTCCGCGCGAAGCGCCTCTCGCCCGATTCGCCGACCACAACTCCACCGTCTCCTCGCACGGTTGCCGGATGGATCCTCCGCCACCCCGACTCCCTCGAAGAGGCCGAACACCTCCGGCTGAAAGCTGTTCTGGCCAACTGCCCGGAAATCAACGCCCTCACCGGCCACGTCCGGTCCTTCGCGCGATTGCTCACCGAACGCCGAGGCGAACAACTCCCGCACTGGCTCGACGCAGTCCGCCAAGACGACCTTCCCGCCCTCCACACCCTGGCCGCAGGCATCGACCGCGACCGCGACGCCGTCATCGCCGGGCTGACCCTGCCCTGGAACTCCGGCGTCGTCGAAGGACACGTCAACCGCATCATTCTGTGGAATCAGCGATGTCAAGCCGTGTATTTGTGCATCGCGTCGAGGTAGTGACGGTCTCGGTGAGGCACGTGGTTGTCCCTGCCCGGGAGGCTGAAGACCGCGTAGACGTCACCGGGCCGGGTGAGGACGCTGGACTGCTGGCCGAAGGTGAGGGTGTCGTTGACGTGATGCTCACAGCCTGCGGTGTCGAGAGCCGTGATCAGTTCCTCGCGGAGCACAGTGGCCTCGAACGACTCTGATTCGGGCAGGACGAGAGCAGGGAGCTTCGCTGTCGAGCCGGGCCAGAGGTGGATCCAGATGCCACTGACCGCCCGCTGGGTGATGTCCAGTTTGAGTCCGCCCCAGGAGTACGGGTAGCCCTCGATGTCGGGCCCCTTCATGATGTGGGCGGGGTGCGGCCGCCCCGGGCCAAGGAGGTCCTCGGCCTCGGCCAGGGGCATTCCGCAGTGAAGCGGGCCGATCCGGCCGGTTCGGGCGAAGTCGACGAGCACGCTCATCAAGGTCACGGCAGTGACTGTGTCACTCTCCCGGGCCTGTCCGCACTCCGATATCAGCGCGGTGCGGATCCCGTCCCGCCCTGTCGGACGTCGACGAGCGGCAGAAGGCGGGCCGTCACCGGCACGTCCAGTTCGCGTGGTGTCGGGCCGGCTGGAGTGGGTGTGTCGGCGAGGCGGTCGAGTAGCCGGTCCAAGGCCGCCTGGCCGTCCTCGACGGCCGCCTGCTCGTGCCGGCCGAGCACCGGCCACTTCTCCATCAGCACCGTCGTGCCGCTCAACACATCTCCCAAGTCCGTGGTTGCACCGGAGAGACATGATCACCCCGGCAGATTCCACGTAACTTTTAAGATGCTCAAACGCCAGATGTTCGGCCGCGCGGGATTCGCACTGCTCAGAAAGCGGGTCCTGTTGGCCTGATCGCAAACGGAGTTCCGGAGCGACGCCGGGCTCACAACTCGCTTCCTGGACCCATGGATCGCTGGAAGACTCGGCTCATGCAGCGATTCTCCGCGAACCCCGACAGTCTGAACGGCCCGGTCACGCTCGTCGACGAGCAAGGGATCCGCTGGGTGCTCCACCGCAAGCGCCTGGACGTGCGCGTCGTCCGTCGGCTCGTCAAGGACCATGCCACGCCGGTCATATGGGGGGACATGGGTGGCATCACTCCCCGGATAGTGCCAGAGGCTGAACGCCCAGCGCTCTGGGGTCGGATCAAAGACGAGTACCTAGGTCCGGGCGGAACGGGGCCGATGGGCCGCTACCTGGCGCATGAGTTCCGAGCCGAGGCGGGGCGCCGCATGCTCTACGTCGAAGACCACTGCTGACCGCGCAACGTGCCGCCATCAAGCTGACGGAGAGTCACGAACCACAAAACCTGAGGAGAACCGATTCCGTTGAACATGCGGGCACCGTGCCGCGTCGGACCGACAACGCCGCGTCGGACCCTCGCTCAGGGGACCCGAAGACTACGGGTCCCCGGGGCAGGGATCGCATGGATTGTGGCGATCCGGGGGAGTTCGATCTCGGTGTGTTCGTCGCGGCGGCTGTTCAGCGGTGGGTACGTCCCGGAGAATGCTCGCAACACCGGTACGTGGGACAGGAGGAGGTCGTTGATCGGTTTCGCGCATCGCGCCAAGGGCGGGGCAGTCCTCGGTGGACACCGGGGCTGCTACGGGCCCTTCGGCACCGACGACCCGCACCCTTCGACGGCCCTGCGTCTGGTTCCCCGGTCCTACACCCATCCCGACGCCCGAGCCCTGCTGCGCGCCCTGTACGCGGAGCGGGTCGCCCTCCACGGATTCGCCGACCGTCCCGACGCCACCGAGCCCCGCGACTTCGAACCCCCCGAGGGTTTGTTCGTCCTGGCCTACGACGGACCGACGCCGATCGCCTGCGGCGGGTGGCGCACCCTGCCGGGCAGGACGGCGGAACTCGCGTACCTGTTCGTCGTCCCGGAACACCGCGACAGGGGCCACGGCCGCCGCCTGCTCGCCACGCTGGAACGCACCGCCGCCCAGGCCGGAGCACGACGCCTGGTCGCGGGGAGCGACACCCACACCGCCGACGCCTTCGCCGCCGCCGGATTCACGCCCTGTGACCCCCACTCCGGGCAGCGGGACGGGCACGCCGCGGTCGATCGGGTGGCGGCCAAACCGCTGCCGTCCGGTGCCGGCACCCGCCCCCTGTCGGCCCCACGGCGCTGAGACAGGCCCCGCGCGAACGTCGCGCAGAACCCGATGTTCCCGCTCCGCCACCCACCGGAACCCGTCGCCGTTCACGTACATCCCTCCGCGGTGGGCATCTGGGCAGGCCGCCAGAGAAGTCTCGTGTGTTCGGGGAGCATACGCAGCGCCTGCGACAGCACCGTTGCGCAGGGCAACGAGTCCTACCGGCTCGCGGGTTACGCTCTGTCACCGAATTCCGTAAAACGCTGTCGGATGCACGAGACGACGGCCGCCCGGGGCCTGCGCGGCAACGGGTGAAGGCCGTTGCGCGGCTTCTTCCGGAGCCCCCGGTCCCCGCCGCGAGCTCGGACGGACTGCGCGCGTCGGACGTCGACAGCGCCCGATCGCCCGAGGAGTGGTTGCGGCCCCGGTGAGTACTCTGCGCGCGTGCGCCGGGGCTGGGGCGTTCGCCGGAGCGGGCGACCGGACGAAGTGGGGAACGCGGGGGTGAGGAGGCGCGGTTGCGAATCGCCTCCGGTCGGATACGTCGCTGGGTAGTGTGGGGCGCCAAGCCGATGGACGTCGGGTGGGGGATTCTTCGTGGCTTTCGTGCGTCATCTTTCCGTGCGCGTTCCCTGGCACGATTCGGGGTGGGCGGGGAACATCTGTTCGGATCCGGCGGCCAACAGCTCGTGCGTCCTGCTCAAGAACATCGGCGAGAAACGCCGGGACGACCTGGAAATCGCCCACTCCGGCGCACAGTTCCAGCAGCTGCCCGGCGGCCTGCCGCCGTGCGTCGGGGAGAACGGCGGGTTCCTGAGCCCCAGGCCGCACACCCTGCTCCGGTCCCACCCGTACGCGCACACCCAGGCGTTGAAGAACGTCGTCGACACCTCCGCGCCGGTACCGCCCTGGTCGGTGCACGCGGTGCCGTTCTTCTGGCTCAACCACGAGAACCTCGTCACCGAGGTCCTGCCGCAGCAGCCGGTGGACGACTTCCTTCCCCACCGGGAGGAGCAGGTCCGCGAACAACTGAGGTTTCAGCCGGCGTGGGTGATGCACGGTGACAACCAGAAGGCGGTCATCGACGCCTTCTTCCAGAACGTCACGCCGCACGAGTCGCTGGTCTTCATCTACGTCAAGCACTCCCCGTTCGATGACCAGCCACGGCGCATGCTCATCGGTGCGGCCACGGTGGAAGCGGTGACTCTTCCCGGGCGTTGGCACACCGACGGGCCCACCGCGTTCCCCAACCACATGTGGGAGACGGTGGTCCGGCACACCCTTCGGCCCGACGGCACCGGCGGCATTCTTTTGCCGGTCCGGCACCTCGCCGCCCGGGCCGCGGCCGGCGTCGACGTCTCGCAGGCCCTGGCGAAGGCACCCGAAACGGACCGGGAATTCTCCTACGGTGCCGAACACGTTCCCGCCGACGTCGCGGTGGCCGCACTGCTCGAACTCGAACGCGCCGCCCGAGCTGCCGTCGACTTCGGCGGCTCGGTCCCCGAGGCGTCGCTGCAATGGCTCGACGAGCAACTGGCCAAAGCCTGGAAGCGCCGCGGTCCGGCCCCGGGACTGCCGGCCGTGCTCTCACGCCTCGGCTTCGCGCACCCGACCTTCGCCGCAAGGATTTTGGGATCCACCGTCGTCGAAGGCGAGGACCCGTGGCCACTGCTGGTCGCCGCGCTGGAGGGCGGGAACGCTCCACAGCCGGTTCTGGACCTGGCAACCCGAACCCGCCGCACGATCTGGGCCGGGCAGCCCCAGGACATCAAGGACGCGCTGCGCCTGCTGAGCCGCTTCGACCTGACCGCCGACACCGTCGACCGGGTCCTCGACGGTGAAACCGGCACCGTGATCACGCCCGAGGAACTCCACCAGAACCCCTACTACTTGGTCACCTGCACCGCGGGTGACGCATTCCCCGTCGCATTCGAGACGGTCGACCGCGGCTGCTTCCCCGATCACCAACTCGCCGAGCGACACCCGCTTCCGGTGCCGAAGGAGTACGCCTTCGACGACCCGCAGGACGTGCGGCGCGTCGAGGCGGCGATCGTCACGGCGCTGGACCGGGCACAGGCCGAGGGACACACACTGCTGACGGTCGACCAGACGCTGGAACGGCTCGCCCTACCGGCCGTTGCGCAACCCCTCGCGGCGAGCGCCACCGTGCTCGGCGGACTCGGATTGGCCCCGGCCACGCTCCCGGATCCCACACAGCAATGGACGATCCTGACATCGACACGGCTTGCCGACGGATCCTGCGCCTACAAGCTCGCCTCGGCCTTCATACGCCGCGACGAGATCCGCGACCACATCAAGAAACTCCGCGCACAACCCCGACACAGTGCCCCCACAGACCTCGCACGCACGCTCGAGGACGTCCTGGGCGCACAGGCCGACTCCGCGAGCGACCCGGCGGAAAGGCGGGCGCGCACCGAGAAGGCCGCCGCACTGAGGGAACTGTACGAAGGACGGCTGACCATCCTCAACGGCCCCGCGGGAACCGGCAAGACCACACTCGTCAGGGCCCTCGCCGCCCGAGAGGAAGTCACCGCGGCGGGGCTGCTGCTCCTTGCGCCCACCGGCAAGGCGCGAGTGCAGTTGGAGAGCAAGGTCGGCGCACCGGCGATGACCCTGGCACAGTTCCTCAGCAAGTCACGGCGCTACGACGGCGAACACGCGCGCTACCTGAGCACCCGTAACAAGGCGAGCCGGCAGAGGTACGGGACGGTCGTCGTCGACGAAGCGTCCATGCTCACCGAGGACATGCTGGCCGCGCTCCTGGACGCGCTGGTGCCGCCCCAGCGGCTGATCCTGGTCGGCGATCCCCGTCAACTACCGCCGATCGGGGCGGGCCGCCCGTTCGTCGACCTCGAAAACCACGCACGCTCGGGTCACGCCGGAAGTTGGCCGCGCATCGCGCCGGGATGGGCCGAATTGACCGTGCTCCGACGGCAGCGCGAAGTCGGCCGCGTGCGCGACGACCTGATGCTCGCGCGCTGGTTCAGCGGCGACGAGATCGCGGAAGGCGCCGACGAGGTCTGGGAGCGTCTGCGGCACGGCGAGCCGATGGAGACGCTCCGCGCAGTGGCCTGGCAGGGACGTTCGGCGACACGGGTCCTCGACGACGTGCTGCGCGAAGAATTCGGCGTCGAGGACGACGGCGGCCTGAGCTTCGCACGCAGCTACGGCGCCACCACCGAACCCGCGGCGAACGGGAAGACCTATCCCAAGTTCTTCGACGCCGCCGGCAAGTGCGAGGAGTGGCAGGCCCTCTCGCCGGTGCGCGGACGCACACACGGCACCGTGGAGCTGAACCGGCACCTGAAGCAGCGACACCGGCAGGCGGCGCTGGAACAGGCTACGGTGCCGCATGGATGGCGCAAGGTCCCCAGCCCACTGGGACCGGAACAGATCGTGGTCGGCGACAAGGTCGTGAACACCCGGAACGGCAGCCGCAAGTCCTGGGCCCCGCAGACCACCCAGACACGGGGATACGTCGCCAACGGCGAGCTGGGCGTGGTCATCGGACAGATCAAGTCCGCGAAGATGAAGACGGCGCCCAGGGACACCCAGATCGAGTTCTCGTCGCAGCTCGGCAGGCGCTACACCTACCGAGGCGGAGGCGGTGACGACGAGGCCCCATTGGAACTGGCCTGGGCGATGACCGTCCACAAGAGCCAGGGCAGCGAGTTCGGCGTGGTCGTCCTCATGATCCCGGCCGCCGTGAAGAGCCTGTCCCGCGAGCTCTTGTACACGGCGCTCACCCGCCAGACCCGCAGGGTGGTGATCTGCCACGAGGGCCCTCTCGAGGATCTCCAGGAATTGACCCGCGCCACCGGATCGGACGGCGCTCGGCGCATGACGGACCTGTGCGCGGAACCCCAACCCGAGACCGTCGTCGCCGCGGCAGGAGTTCGCGTCGGCCCGCTGGACGGGCGCCTGGTGCACATCACCGGCAACGGAGTGATGGTGCGCAGCAAGAACGAGGTCATCGTGGCGAGCATCCTCGACGACCTCCTGCCCGGCCAGTGGGCATACGAGCAGCCGTTGGTCGGAAACGACGGCATGCGCAGGCTTCCGGACTTCACGATCCACGGTCCGGACGGCCGCAGCGTCTACTGGGAGCACCTGGGCATGCTGGACGATCCGTCCTACGCCGCCGGCTGGGAACGCAAGAAGCGGTGGTACGCGGCCCAGGGCATCCTGCCGCACACCCAGGGCGGGGGTGCGGCGGGCACGCTGATGTGGACGAGCGACCAGGGCGGCGTGAACGTGCCCGCATGGCGTGAGCTGGCCACGACAGTCATCGGCAAGGGGGCCGATGCGGCGCCCAGGCCGGCCGCGAAGAAGGCGGCGGCGAAACCGGGCAAGCCGCCTACGGGCGCGGGAGCCGCATAGCGGCAGCTAGAGCGCTCTCGGCGCGTGCTCGTGCCGCCGGCCCCCTCACGAACGATCGCCGTGACTGCGGTGGTCGCTGCCGTCGGGCGCGAAGTACCGTAGGGCCGCGAGGTGGGACTCGATCCGGTTCGGCAGGACGGCGCGTGCGTCGACCCGTTGCCCGGGACGACGCGCACGGATCTCGGTCTTCACTCACCCTCCGACATCCGCCGGTCACAGCCGTTCGCCGGTCTTCGCGTGAGTGCCGTGTCGGCTTGTTTCGGACGGCTTGTTTCGCTCGGATCGGGTGGCAGTGCGAGGGACAGCGTGAGGCCCACGAAGAGGATGACTGCCACGAGGGCGCCGGTGGCGGCGATGGCGGAACTGCTCGACGGCAGGTCGAGCAGCGATGCGTCCTCGCGAGAGTCCGCGAATGAGATGTAGGCGGCGACGATGATGGTGACCCCGGCGGCGGTGCCGATTTGACGTACGGCGTTGTGGATCGCGGCGGCGATGCCCGATTGTTCCGGGTGGATGTCGCGGAGAGCGATGTGTGTGAGTTGGGCGCCGGCCAGGCCCACGCCCAGGCCGTACAGGCCCAGCCACGCCGCGGGGATCCACCAGCTCGATGGGGACAGGACCGTCAGGGAGAACGCGATCATGGCGGTGATCTCGATGGTGAGACCGATGCGCACCCACAGGAGCGGGGCACCGCGCCACGTCCGGCCCGCGATGGCTCCCGCGATCAGCACGCCCAGCGAGAGTGCCGTGGGCGCGGCGGTGGTCTGCGTGGGCGAGGCGTGGAAGGTGTGTCGTATCCAGCCGGGGATGACGGCCAGGAGACCGAACTCGCCGAGAGCGATGACGCCGGCCATCAGGTTCGCGGCCCCGAACCGGTATTGGGTCGGAGTGTCGACCGCACGTCGCGGGCGCGGCGGATCGTGAGGACGAGCACGGCGGTCGCCGCGGCGAGTGCCGCGGGGACGATCGGCAGGGGCCACCGGTGTCCGAACAGTCGTGTGGTGTCGAGGGGTTGCCACCAGCCGTGCACGGGGCCGTCGACGACGGCGAAGGCGACCGCCACGAGGACGATCGTGGCCCGGGCGATGCCGCGCGCGTCGACGCCGCCGTGGCGGACCGGGGTCGGTGCGTGGCGCGTCAGGACGAGGAGCGCCACCGCGGCGCAGGCGGGGGCGGGAGTGGCCAGGGCCCAGCGCCAGGAGTGGTGTTCGGTGAGCCATCCGCTCAGCAGTGGTCCGGTTGCGGCGCCGACGACGGCTCCCCAAAGGGCGAACGCGCGGGTGTGGTCGCCGGTGGGGCTGTGGTGTTTGAGCAGGCCGAGCGAGGAGGTGGTGAGCAAGGCTCCCGCGAGGCCTTGGGCCGCGCGTACGAGGACGAGTTCGGTGGGGTTGCTGCTCGTCGCGGCGGCGATGGCGAGGATGGCGAAGGCGGCGAGTCCGGTGAGGAAGACGCGGCGGTGTCCGTGGCGGTCGGCCAGGGCGCCGGCCGGGAGGAGGGCGGCGGCGAGGGTGATCGCGTGGGACGCGAACAGCCATTGGGTGTGGGTGCGGTCGATGTGCAGGTCGGTGGCGATACACGGGAGGATCGCGGACACGCTGGTCGTGTTGGCCACGACGAGCGAGGCCCCGAGCCCGGGTGCGAGGACCCCGCCGCGTCGCGTTCCGTTGCCCGAGGGGGCGGGTGGTGCGTTCATCGTGGCGCCGTTCCTGGAAGAGGGGTCGGTCGCTAAGCCGTACCCGTGTCCTGGGCGGTTGACGACCGGTGGCGGGCGTTCGGGCGATGGCGTGGCCGGCGTGTCGGGGTGGGTTAGGATCGCGCAACCGTTGTCACCCACCGCACGCACTCGAACCCGTGGCGCAGCCGTCCGGGGTCGGTTCGCGTGCCTCTTCGACTCATCGTGCGTGCCTGCCGGAGGTTCCCGGTTCGTTCGGTGTTGTTTCGTTTCGGTGCCGAGCGATCCCTTCGATCGCGGCTGGGCGCGGGGGCGGGCGTGTGTGACGTATGAGAGGACGCACGTCGTGGAGATCCTGTCCGAGGTCTCGCGCACGCTGGGCGAGTACCTGCTGCTGCCGAACGAGACCACCGAGCAGTGCACTCCGGACCGCGTCGACCTGACGACCGCGCTGGTGCGGCACCGGGTCGGCGAGGTATCGCCGTTGCGGGTGGCGACGCCCCTGCTGAGCGCGATCATGGAGGCGGTGTCCGGCCCTCGCCTGGCGATCGCCCTGGCGCAGTGCGGCGGTTTGTCGTTCGTTCACCAGAACCAGGCCATCGAGGCGCAGGTCGAGGACGTGGTGGCGGTCAAGCGGCACAAGGCGGGGTTTCGGCCCGCGACCGTGTCGGTCAAACCCACCGCGACGCTCGACGAGGTCGCGCACCTGGTGCGGGAGTCGGGTGCGGAACACGTTGCGGTGACCGAGGACGGGACGGTGAGCGGACCGCTTCTGGGGTTGATCGGTCCCGGCGACTTCCACCGGGACCGCCATGCCGGGGTCGACGCGGTGACCACGCGCATGCGCGGTGTCGGGGAGTTGCTCACCGCGCCCGTGGGTGTGTCGTTGGGCGAGGCGAACGCGTTGTTGTGGGAGCGGCGCGCCGACGTGATCGCGGTCGTGGACGGCGCGGGCGCGCTCGACTCGCTGGTGCTGCGGCGCGACTACGACACGCACAAGCGGTTCCGGCACGAGAGCGTGGACGACCGCAAGCGGTTGCGGGTGGCGGCCGGGATCAACACCCGTGATCACCATGATCGGGTGCCGGCGTTGGTGGAGGCGGGCGCGGATCTGCTGTGCATCGACTCCTCGGACGGCTACTCCGCCTACCAGGCGCGCGTTCTGGAGGACGTGCGTTCGGCCCACGGGGACGCGGTGCACGTGGGTGCGGGCAACGTCGTGGACGGGCGGGCGTTCGAGTACCTCGCGGACGCGGGTGCGGCGTTCGTCAAGGTCGGCATCGGTGGCGGCAGCATCTGCACGACCCGCGCGCAGAAGGGCATCGGTCGTGGCCAGGCGTCGGCGTTGCTGGACGTGGCGCGTGCCCGGGACGCCTACGCGGAGCGGACGGGCGAGTATGTGCCGCTGGTGTGCGACGGCAGGGTGTTGGAGGACAGTCACATGGCGATCGCGCTCGCCATGGGCGCCGACGCGATCATGCTCGGCCGCTACTTCGCGCGCACCACCGAGAGCCCGACCCGCCGGGTGCGGGTGAACGGGCAGGACTACAAGGAGTACTGGGGCGAGGGTTCGATGCGGGCCCGCAACACCGCCCGCTACGAGCATCACGAGGACACGGAGGCGGTCGCCTTCGCCGAGGGCGTGGACGGGCTCGTGCCGTACGCGGGCAGCCTGTACGACGCGGTCGCGATGACGAGCGCGAAGGTCCGCGCGACGATGGTCAGTTGCGGTTCGACGTCACTCGAGGCGTTTCGGGAGTCGGCGCGCATGGTGGTGGTGTCGGAGCAGAGTTTCCGGCAGACCGGCGCCGAGGTGATGGTGCGCGAGCGCGCAGACGCCATCGGCTGATGTGCGGGGCGGGCCGACGCATGGTCGGCCCGCCCCGGGCTTGTCAGCGGGTGTGCACGTCGATCCACGCGCGGTGGGCCGGGCCTGTGGCGAGCGCGGGGTGGACTCCGGCGGTGTGGGCGTCGCGCCACAGCCGGGAGAACGTGCCGCGCTGCGACGCCGTGGTGCCGGCGTCGCGCCACATCAGATCGACCCCGGCCAGGGCGTGGGTGGCGGCGGCGGCGTGGTCGCGGCGCGCACGGACCGCGGTGACCGGGTCCATCGGCGTCCGCTCGGCGGCGTCGAGGAGCAGCAGGCGCGCCGCCTTGAGGTGGGTGGAGGCGGTTCCCAGGGCGTCGGCGTGCGGCGTCGGGTCCGTCCCGGTTTCGCGCAGGCGGGCGATGCGGTGGTCGAGCATGGCTTCGGCCGCGCCCAGGAGCGGCGCGGCGAACGTGAGGCCCGATACCGCTTCGTGCGGGACCGTGACCTTCGTGCGTGCGTGGCCGGTGAACAGTCGCGCAGCGATGAAGACGTCGTCGCGGGAGATGTGGACGTCGTCCAGGCGGAGGGTGTGGCTGCCGGTGGCGCGCAGGCCGGTGGCGTCCCAGGTGGGGTGCACCGTCCACGCGGTGGCGGGGATCAGGGCGAAGTGGTCGACGGGCCCGGGGTGTTCGTCGGTGGGCAGGCGGCAGGCCAACAGTGCCCATCGGGCGTGGTGGGCGGCGCTGACGTAGGGCCATTCCCCGGACAGGGTCCAGCCGTGGGGGGTGGCGTGGGCGGTGCCCTGGGGGCGCAGGGTTCCGGCGATGAGCGTGTCGGGGTCGTCGTCCCAGAGTCGATGTTGGGCCGGTTCGGGGAGGAAGGTCGCGAAGCGGGACATCGACGCGGTGACTGCGGCTATCCAGGCTGCGGAGGGGTCGGCGTGGGCGAGCGCGGTGATGTCGCGGGTGTGCCCCGGCTGGAGCGCGAGTTGGTGAAACACGAGATGTGGATCTTGCGTATTGGTGATCGCGCCGGGTGCCTGTCACCGAGCTGATCAGGGTGCCCTTCTCTCAATTCGCTCCACGCGTCGAGGAGGAGTGCGGGGCCCGTACCCGACGCTGTGACGGAGCTTGTCGTTCACGCGTCGAGGAGGGCGAGGAGGCGCTCGGCCTGCCGTTCGAGCGATCCGGCGGGGTTGCGGGTGTGTGCGAGGCCGCCGGGAAGGAGCATGCGGGTCCACAGGTAGGCGAGCAGGGGCCGCAATCGGCGCAGGCCCTCGTGTTCGGCCGGGTCGAGTTCGAGGCGCTCGACGAGCTGGTCGGCGTCGAAGGCGTGGGTGTCGACCCAGGTCGAGGGGTGTTCGAGGAGTTCGGCGAGTTCGAAGGCTCGGGTGCTGCGGCCGGAGTCCTCGTAGTCGACGATGTGAACGCGATTCCCGGTGTCGATCAGGTAGTTGGCAAGGTTTCCGTCGGCGATCCCCAGAGCGGCAGGCATGTCGTGGAGATGGCGGGCGTGTTGCGTTTCGAGCCATGACGCGCCGGAGGTCAGCGCCCGTCCGACGCGGGCATCGAGACCCGGGGGCGGGGGTTCTGCGGCGCAGGCCACGGCTTTGGCGAGGGCGGTCTCGGGGTTCCAGGGGGGTGGTGCGATGGCGTCGAGCGACGGGGAGGGGATGGCGGTGTGCAGGGTGGTGAGCGCGTCGGCGAGCGCGTCCAGGTGCGCGGGGGCAAGGGTGGTGCCGCGCAGGGGTGTTGCGTCGATGCGGGACATGACGATGGTGGGCGGGTCGCCGTCGAGGTCGGCGTGCAGGGGGCGTGGTGCCAGGCCGGGTGCGTGATGGTCGAGGAGGGTGAGGGCGGTCCATTCGCGGGCGGGTTCGCCGCGGTGGTCGCGGGGGAAGCGTTTGACGACCCGGTCGGGCAGGAACTCGACGGCGTGGGTGCCGGTGGGGACGGCCAGGGTGGGCTCCGGGGTGGGTGCGGCGGCGGGGGTCAGACCAGGGGTGGGCGGCCGAGGCGGGTCATGCGCCACACGGTGCGCCATCGCATCGGGTGGCGTTCGGCGGCGCCGGTCCAGCCTTCTCGGAATCCGCCGGCCCACGCCTTGAGGCCCTGAGGGTCGCGGCGGCCTCGGGCGAGGGTGAGGAGAGTCCAGGTGCCCAGGTAGGCGGGCACCAGTGGGGCGGGCAGGTTGCGGCGGGCGAGCCAGACGCGGTTGCGGGCGGTCATCCGGTGGTAGACGGCGTGCCGGGTGGGTTCGGTGCGCGGGTGCTCGAGCAGGAGGCTCGGCGCGTACAGGACGTCCCAGTCGGCGTCCAGGGCGCGCCAGGCGAGGTCGGTTTCCTCGTGGGTGAAGAAGAAGTCCTGGGGCCAGTCGCCGATTCTTATAGCGGTGCTCCCGCGAGTCTGCAGGCTGATTACACCACCAACACTTCCCCTGATAGTCGTGCCGAAGGTCCTCAGGGAGTTCAGGAAGTGCCGTTTCATCCATGCCAAAGGGTGCCACGGGTCGGCACAGCGAGGCAGCGGTTTTTGCCGGTATGTGCGGGCGGGTGATCCCGACACTGAGCGGCGATGGTCGATCCCGGACCCGGCATCGACCGGGAGCGGCCCCGGCCCCCGGACCTCACCAGAGTCAGCCGGAGGGCGCGATCAGTTGGAGGACGGTGACGACCAGGACACCGGAGCTGATCTCGTAGCGTATGAACGCGCCGGAGATGGCGGCCTCGCGTCGGTCGCGGAGTTTCGGGCCCTTGATCGGGTCTTAAACTTCGCGGCCTCCGAATCGGTACACCTTGCCGGGGCGTGGTGCCCGGCGGCCCGGCATTGGTGGCCCAGCTGTTGGTCGCCCATCCTCGGGCGAGAAGGACGGGTCGGGTGAGGACGTGGTCGCCGGCGCGTTGGACGCGGACGACGACGCCGAGTTCGGATGCGCACGGGTCCACGCTCCCTGAGCAGCTCGTGGCCGCAGGCGGTGAGGTGGTCGCAGAACGCGTGACGGCCGACCCCGGCCCGAACGCTTCCCCGTCGTGTGTGCGTGCGGCTACGGTGGGTGGTGTTCATCGGGCCGACACGAGGGGAGACGTCCATGGTCGGACGTCATCGCGGCAAGGACGATCCGATCGAGGGCGACGGTCAGCAACCCGGACGACCGATCCCGCCGGACCCCAACCCGCCCGCCCCGCCCGAGAAATGAGCACACCTCCCGGCATCGACACCCCCGCGACCGTGCCCGACGCCGCCGCCCTGGCGGCCGAGCTCGCCGCCGCCGGCTGGCTCGCCCCGCACTGGACCGAGGCGTGGAGCCGGGTGGACCGCGCCGCGTTCGTGCCCGACCGCGTCTGGGTCCCGGCCCCCGACGGCTACCACCGCCTGGACCGCGCCGACGACCCCGCACGCTGGCACGCCCTCGTCCACACCGACACCGCACTGATCACCCAGGTCGAGGACGGCACCGGCGCGCCGGAGTTCTCGCTGCGCCCGACCAGCAGCGCGAGCATGCCGCGCATGGTCGCCTCCATGCTCGCCCACCTCGACGTACGCGAGGGGCACCGGATCCTGGAGATCGGCACGGGCGTGGGCATCACCGCCGCGCTGCTCGCCACCCGCCTCGGCGACGACGCCGTCGTCTCGATCGAACTCGACCCGACCGTGGCCGCCGGCGCCCGAGACGCACTGCACCGCGCGGGACACTATCCTCGTCTGCTCGTCGGCGACGGCGTCCTTGGTTGCGCGGAACACGCCCCGTACGACCGGGTGTTGTCGACGTTCTCCGTGCACACCGTCCCGCCGGCGTGGGTCGCCCAGTCACGCCCCGGGGGCCGGATCGTCACCCCATGGGGCAGTGCCCTGTACAACGGCGTCCTGCTCGCTTTGGACGTCGACACCGACACCACCGGCCGGCTGCGGGCGTGCGGGCCGGTGGTGGGTGACGCGGCGTTCATGTGGGAACGCGGCCAGGGCGTCCACGGCGGCGTCATGGACACCGTCCGCGACGAGGATCCCGGCACACCGGGCACCACCACCCTCGACCCCGACCTGCTCGTCGACGACCGCGACGCCGCGTTCTACACGGGCGTACTCGTTCCCGGGGTGCGGCGCTCGATCGGCCGACCCCCGGGCGCGACCCGCGACGACGGCGAGTTCACGTTGTGGCTCGTCGACGCACAATCCCGCTCCTGGGCCTGCGTGGACCACGCCCCGGGTGCCACCGTGTTCGAGACCGCGGCGCACGGCCCCCGGCCGATCCTCGCCGAGGCCGAGACCGCCCTCGCGTGGTGGGACGGCCACGGCCGCCCCGCCCGCACCCGATTCGGCCTCACCCTCACGGCGGGTGGACAGACCGGGTGGCTGGACGATCCCTCGAACGTCCTCCCCACGATCCGGACGAGCTTCGACGCGCGTTCTTGAATCGCCCGGCGCCGCGTCGAGCGCGGGCGGCGGCCCCTGAGGTGACGAGGGTGCCGCCCGCCCGCTGCGTGTTCGGTAAGAACCCCAGGTCCGTCGAGCCGACGTCCCCGTTCGGCATGAACTGGATGTCCAGGCCGCGGTCTTCGAGGTGCGCGACGAGCTCGATCGCCGGCTCGGAGGGCGGACGTCCGATGAGCCGGACTCCGTCCATCACCGCCTGCGGACCACCGCGGGCGCCGACGACGAGGTCAGACCGATCGTGTCGACGAAGTACGCGAGGACGTCGTAGCGAGGCGCCCAGATGTCGCGCCTGGGCCTGCGGAAGGTGCCTCGCTGTCGCCTGTGGGGGCCGCGCCTGCCGATCGACTCGAAGCCGGCGACGAAATCCGCCTCCCGCATCGCCGTCCCCGCGGCCTCGCGGCTCATGCCGGGACACAGCGGTCCCGCCCGCTCGAACGGCACGTGGTCCCACAGCGCACGATCTCCCTCGGTGATCACGGCCCACCGGGCACCGACACGCCCCGCCGCGGGTGGTGACCGCAGGCCGTCGACCGGGGGCGGGCCCGACGGGCGGTCACGCGCGGGGACACGGTCCTCGTCGATGTGGTCGTTGCTCCGTTCCGGTGGCGGTGTTCAGTCGGAGTTGGACCAGACCAGGACGCCGGGGCCGAACTCCGTGGTCACCGGGACGTGTGCCTCGGTCATCTCCTCCAGGCGTGTCTCGTCGACGACGATCGGGCTCAGGTCGTAGTCGAGCGTGCGCGAGGACTCGCTGCTCGCCGGAATCCGGATCATCGCGACGGCCGCGCGCAGCGCAGGCAGATGTTCGGGAATGGACGCCATCGCCACCGGTGCGCTGTGCAGCCGGTTCACGAACAGGTCGATCAGCGCGGCGTACCCGTCCAAGGACTCGACCGGCACCAGGTAACCCTCGATGGCGCCCTGGCAGCAGGAATGACCCCCGTGCTGGAGCTCGTAGACGACCCCCGAGGGCCCCTCGAGAACCACGTAGAGCCAGTCGTGATCGAGATCCTCGACCTGGTCCAATTCGACATACACGCGACGGTTCACCATGACCGCATCCTGTACGGCCGCCCCCCGCGCCGCCTCTCCTATTTCGATCCCGACCGCGGATGTCGCGACGGGCCGGGCGTTCACATCACAGCCGCTCGATGTCGGTGGGCGACGGTGGCGTGCCGGGCCCGGTGGGGGAGGCGTTCGAGGAGATTCCGATCCACTCGACCGGAGGCGGACCGACCCGAGTCCGCGTGTGCTCAGGAAAGCTGCGCCATTCGTCGTCGGGGATGTGACCCTCCGACGCGTCCGAGCATCAGGGTGCCCATTCCCGGGCGACGAGGACCGGCTGGGAATGGGCACGGTCCCCGGCGGACACGCATCACGACACCCAGTTCGGGCGCGCACAGGTTCGCCTCCAATGAGAACACCGGTTCAAGGGCGCGCCCAAGCACGATCGGGACTCACCTCGTCCTCGAGGCGGGAGCGTCGGGGATTGAGTGCGCGTTCAGGTTCCAGTGTCACCGTCGTGCCCTACGGTCGGTGCAGGCCAGCCGGTCGCGCGCACGTACCCGCCATACTCAAACGCGAGATCCTCGTGGAGGCCGGACACAGGTGTGCCATTCACACATGTCGAGCCACGCCGGTCGAGATCGCACACATCGTGCCGTGGAGTCGAGTGGGCACGCATGAGGCCGACAAACTGATCGCGCTGTGCCCGACGTGCCATGTGCGGTTCGACGCGGGCCAGATCGATCATCTGGCCATGGTCCGGTACAAACACAATCTGCGCCGTGATCCCATCCTGCCGGGCTCCGATGCGATATCCGCGTATCTCGGTTTTCCAGAGGCCCTTCGGAGCTGGCATGATCTGGTGGGTCGCATCGAGATGGGCAGCGTGGCCGACACTCTGTTCGAGGAGTCTCGCGCCGACCTCATCCACCGGGCCCGGTCCTGGCAGCGGGTGGTGGCGATGTCGCTTCGAAAAGTCGGGGCCGCGCGCCCTCGTACGCCGTCGTTCGACCTCGCGAGCCGACCTTTCGACCAGGAACGTGGCTGGGTGGAGGATGTTCTCGCCGGCCTGTGGCCGGACTCGTCCCTCGCCGCGCCGTGCCACGATCTCTCGGAGCTGTCGTGGGACGTGGTGGAAGATGCCTTCCTGACCGAACTCGACGTCGTTGCCGGGTGATCTGGCGCGCTCGTCGTGGGAGTCGAGAAACGTCGAGGTCTCCGGGCGGGCGCAGCGCTTCGACGTAGGTGAACCGAATGGGGCGCTTCAGGACTCGACTTGCACACCCCGGCGTCGTCCTGGGCCTTCGTGGGAGTTCAAGCCCGTCAGGTGGATCGCGTACCGCTCGCTCATCTCGTGGGCGCGCAAGCACATGTCCATCGTTTTGCGCTCGTCGGCAGACATCCGAGTGGTCACCGTCATGGCGTACTCCTTCGGGCCTTCTGCTTGTCGGGGGATACGTGACGGCAGGCGGCGGTGCGCCGTGCCGGCCCGCCGTGGGCGAGACCTCCACTTGGTCCCGGCCGCTTGCGCATCAGCAGGTCAACGATGCTCCTCACCCGGGGTCACGCCCGGCGGCGTCACCTGGCCCGTTCCGGTCGTCGTCGCAGCCTTCTTGCCCCACTTCTGCAACACGCCCGTCGTATTCACCCGTGAGGTTGGTGACGCGGCCGGCGGGCGGTCGGCCTCTGAGCGCGGTGTAGGGCTTGGATCCGCTGCAGAGCCCGGTCGAGGAGATCGACACCACGGGAGCGGTTCCCCGGCAGGTGCCGGGCCG
Source organism: Embleya sp. NPDC008237 (assembly GCF_042956465.1). NCBI lineage: Bacteria > Bacillati > Actinomycetota > Actinomycetes > Kitasatosporales > Streptomycetaceae > Embleya > Embleya sp. NPDC008237. Next base: position 46,084 of record NZ_JBIBGL010000033.1, on the reverse strand, counting down.
CGTCCGCGGTGTTGCCGGTCCACGCCCCGCGCAACCGGAACACGGATGGGTCTTCCGATCGTCGCGCCGCCGTTTGCCGGGCCGCGTAGACCCGGGTACCGCCTCGGGATCGCCGCGGCGAACAGGCGTGCCCGAATCAGGACGAACCATGCGGGCAAGGGCGAAGCGGCGGGCAAAACCGGGCAAATACTAATGATCACGGCAAGCGATCCCTACCCGAGGTCGTACTCCGACCGGCTGTCCGCCCGCAGCCGCTGAAGCGCAGAGGACGGGCAAGTCGTGGCGGAGCAGTATGTGGAACTCGGCAACCCGGTGCCTACCCGGACGTCCGGGGCCGAGGTCTGGAAGTTCTTCCGGTACGGAGACCCGCGCTCCTACGCCTTCTCGCCGACCCTGCGTTCGTGGCAGGAGGCGCACGACGGGGTGATGCTCCTGAGGATCCCGGCGATGTTCGGGGGACCCTGGGAAGCGCACGGTCAGATGTTCCCGGCGCTGGAGGCGATGGGCGAGGCCCGCCCACGACGTCGGTGCGTGGACGCCTTCGGCCGCGCCGCCGGCCGGGACGCGGCGCTCCGCGAGCTTGCCCGCGTCCTCGCATCCGCCAGCCGACGACGATGGCGTCACCTGCCGGGCCGTGATGACCGGCCGCAGCCCGCTCCGACGAGGAACACCGCGCGGTGTACCGCCTCCTCGAACCACTGCTCGAGTGCCCGTCGGACCTCACGATGGAACCGCTCAACCACACCCTCGACACCAACGTGAACGCCTTCGTCCTGGAACGCCTCGAAGGCATCCACACCCGCGGACACCACGTCGGACTCAACGACTTGGTCCCGGGCCCGCCGCGCCCGGACATCGACCCGCAACTGCATCGGATGGTCGTTGGGCGGGTGCGCCGTCGACCGATGCGCCGTGCGCGGATCGAACCGTGAATCACCCGGATGGTTGTCTCGTGTGGCGGAGGCCCGCAGGCCCGGTGCACCTACGTTTGGATCCGTCGACGGCGGCCCACGGCCGGCGCGTTTTCATGCACGGATCGGAAAGGTTGCGGTGTGACCCAAACTCTCGAGTACCAGAGCAACGCCATCGTCGAACTGATGGGGGTTCGCCCCACGGAGCGCGACGCGGAGTGGCTGAGGAACGCGCTCCAGCAGGCGATCATGGTCGAGGTCGCGACCATCGGCCCCTACGCGAGTGGCCTGTGGTCGATCGAGCAGAACCAGGGGCCGGTCTACGACGCCATCCGGGCGGTCATGTTCGACGAGATGACCCACATGGGGTTGGTGTGCAACATGCTCACCACCATCGGCGGGAATCCGGTCATCGCCGACGCGAGCGTGGTGCCGAAGTACGAGCACCCGTTGCCGGGTGGTGTGCGACCCGAGTTGATCGTCTTCCTGGAGGGCTTGAACAAGGCTTCCGTCGAGATGTTCTCCGAGATCGAGCGTCCGGACGCCCCCGTCGCGCAATTCGAGACCTTCACCACGATCGGGGCCTTCTACACCGCGATCGAGGAAGCGTTCGAAGCGCACAGCCACCTGATCACCGGCGCCCGACAGATCGACTACTCGCTGGCCCACCACGGGCAGGGCAACAACATCGTCCCGCTCGACAGCATCGAGAAGGTCCGCGCCGCCATCGAGGTCATCAAGGAACAGGGCGAGGGCACCTCCACCTCACCCGAGAACCCCTTCCCCGGGCCGAAGCCGGGAGAACTGGCGCACTTCTACGTGTTCCGCGAACTCTTCCACGGCCGAAAGCTGATCAAGGTCTCGGAGTCCCCGGACGTCTGGGACTTCACGGGCGACGCCGTTCCCCTGCCCCCGGCGCACCCCATGGGCAGGGTCCCCGAGGGCGGCTGGGCCAACGACCCGACGAACGCTCCCACCCCCGAGATCCGGGAGACTCTCGACGCGTTCAACACCGAGTTCAGCTCGATGCTGCGGGCGCTGGAGCGCGCGTGGCGGGCGGACGATCCGAACGCGGGTAAGAGCGAAGTGGGTACCGCGGTCGGCCACATGTTCAAGATGGGGCCCCTCGCGCGTTCCCTCATGGTGAAGCCGCTTCCGGACGGCGGCGGGAAGACCTACGGACCGGAGTTCCTCTACGTCGAGTAGAGCCGTACCGCGCTTCAGCGGATGGCCCCGGAAAGGTCGCGGACTTCGCCGTTCGCCACCCGGACGGAGAACAGCGGACGACGAACCCGAACAAGCCGGACGACGCGGGCCCGTGTCCGAGCTGTGTGCCGAGCGCCCGGACGCACGCAGGACGTGCCTCACCATCCGCCCCGCGCGCGGCCCGGGCCCTGCTCGTCGCGCTGCTGCTGCTGTCGATCGTGGCCGGCGTCGGCCGGGAGGCGGTCCACTTCCTGGTGTCCGACACCCCGGCCACCGTACGCTCCGTCGTCAAGAGACGATTGGCCGTCCCTCGGCCGGTTCGCAGGCCGGGGGAGGGCGAACAGGCCTACTCCTCGCGTGTGCTCGCGGAGAGCGCCCGACGCTCCTTCAGTCCTGCCGAGGCCGCACTGGGCAAGTTGGAGGGCGGCCCGATGAAGGCAGCGCTCGGTTGCTCCTCGTGCGGCCTTGCAGGCGAAGGCGTGCCGGACTGCACGTCGGGTCGGGTGACGGTTTCGGCACGCCGATGGCGAGTCGTCTTGGCGAGGAACAGCGGCCCCTCGGTACGGCTGGCGATCAGGCGGGGAGCAGTTGGGTGTGGCTCCAGGGCCTGGCCCGGTTCGTGCCCGCCCGCGACAGCGCCCCGACCCCGGAGTTCGACGAGGTCCGGGCCGCCCGCGACGCCGACCACGAACACTCTCGACCCGGACATCACACCCCTGTGACGCGGCACATACCGGTGAACGAGTACGTGGAACAGTTGATCCGCACGGACAACGAACGTCTGCGCGAGAGGTTCCTCGCGGGCGCGCAGGAGGTTCTGGACGGCTACGGCGACCTCCTGGACGAGATCGAGGCGCGCGGGTGAGCGTGAGCGTCGACCTGGCGTGGATCCTCGAGGTCGCCCGCCGCGCGGGGCACGACGACCCGGCCCCGGACGACTACGGGGTGCCGGTCGCGGCCGTGGAGCGGCATCGGGCGGTGATCGCCGGACAGGACGTCTACCGCGGCCCGTACGCCAAGGCCGCCGCGCTCGCGCACAGCCTGGGCCGGATGCGCTGGCTGGAGCGCTCGAACCTGCGGGTGGCCGTCGCGGTGGCGCACGGCTACCTCTCGGCGTGCGGCGTCTCGGTCAAGCTCACCCGGGCCGGTGTCACCGCGCTCGCCGACGAGTTGACCCGCGCCTCCTCCACCGCGGCGAGCGTCGCGGCGGTCCTCAAGACCTGGGACACCACCGACTGATTCCCCGGGCCCACGTGCCTTCGGCGATCTGTGGGTGGGTGTTCGGCGTGCCTGTGGCGGAGGGGCGTGTTGACCTTCGGTGTCGCCGCGTCGTCGCCTGGGGTTGTCGGGTCTATGGGTGGCCGAAGTAGCGGTTCCACCAGGTGGGTGGCCACCGCTCGTCCTTGCGCAGCGGTGCGGGTCCGTCGTATCGGGTGTGAAGCAGTTCTTCCGATACCACCACATACCCGATGTCGACCAAGGCGCGTTCCACGGTGGCGAGGTCCCCGGGGTCCAGGGCGCCTTCCTCGCGTGCGTCGTCCGTGCCCAGGTACGCGCCGGGGTTCTCCGCCGCCACCATGGCCAGCGAGCCGAAGTTGCTCACGGAGACGACGATCCGCTCGCCACACACCGTCGCCTCGCCCGGGACGACGACACGGGCGTACTCGACGGTGTTCCGGTGGTAGCGCTGCGCCGGGCAGGGGGTCGCGAAGTCGGCCTCCAACCGGGACACCAGCCGGTCGAGCACGGCCGAGATCTTCCCCTCGTCGTACTCTCGCGGCCCCGTCGGATGATCCGCGTCGTCGAGCCGACGCAGGAGCGCGATCACAGCCACATCGTCGTTCACCATGCGCTCATCCTGCCGCTGCGGAGATTCGCCCGGAACAATGCCCGACCCGAGCTGCGCATCCGCCCGGGATCCCACTGCGGGACTCGTATCGACCGGACACGAACATCCCGGACCGACGCCTCGGTTCACCGGCGCCGGCTCGGTTGAGTGATGGCCGCGACGCACCTCGGTCAGCAACGGGTGTGCCTCCTCTCTCCAACGCGGGTCCCGGTAGGGCAGTTCGGTTCGTTTGAGGTAGGCATCTGTCCCGGTGTCGATGACTTCCTTGGCGGCGATCTTGTATTCGTTCCGAGGACGGCTTAGTCCTGGGGTGGCCCGTCAGGATCAGGAGCCCATCATCGGTCCGCTCGTCGAGGTCGTCGATCAGCTGCCGACGGCATTGTTCCGGGTCGAAGCCCATCAGCTTGAGGCGGATGATGGCCGTCCCGACCGTGGATCGACTGTGTCCGGCCTGTGGTTCGCTGCTGCCGCCGGCCTCGAAGCCGGAGCGGGTGTACTGCTCGGGCCGGTGCCGCAGTGCGCAGTGGCGGTTCGCGCGGCTGAGCCGCGCGAAGGTGCAGGCCCTGGTGGGTGATGTGGAGGACGTGGCGCGTTGCGCGGAGTGCGGGTCGGTGTGGGCCGGCAGGCGACGGCCGGGTTCTGTTCCGGGAAGTGCCGGCCAGGTGGTGTGCCGTGGCGGTCTTCGATCGACGCTCCCCGCTCCCTTTGGGGGACTGCCCTCGGCGGGCGCGACGGGCGCGGCGGGGGCGCTGCGATCGTGATCGGATGCGCATTGCGACGACGTCCTTCGAGCTGTGGCAGCGCCGCAGCCTTCGCGAGACCGCGGCCATCGCGACGATCGCCGCCGCGCTCGTGGCCGTCGCGGGGTGCGGCGCATATGTCGGCAGCTGAGCCGTAGCGGCGGTGTTCGGCGTGCTGAGGGTGACCGTGCTGTGCCCGATCCGGCGCCCGCTTCTGCGCGTGGACCGTGCCGGGGTGACGCTCGGCCCGGGCGGGCCGCGCAAGCGCGGGTTCGGCGAGCGCGTGAGCTGGCAGGACATCGACGCGGTGGTGTGTTGGAAGGTCGGGAAGGGCCGTGACGGCTACTGGGTGGGTGTGTCATCGCCCGCGCACCGCGGCCGCCACGGCCTCGGGATGTCGCTCGTGATACGCGGTGTCGACGAGGCGGTGGGCATGCCGGTCATGGGCACGGTGGTGCGCTGGTCGGGACTCCCGGAGGAGATCCACCGGCTGCGGGCGGCGGCAGTTCAGGCGGGGCCGCGCCGGTGAGGACGCGGGGCCGGGCGCGGATGGCGTGGGGAGTCGGTGTCGGGTTGGTGTGTGGGCGGGGGGTGGGGTGGGTTGCGGGGCCGAACGGTCGGGGCGGGGCGGGCTGTCGGGTCGCTGGGGTGCATGGTGGGGGTGTCCCCCGGGTGGGCCGGGGCGTCGGCACCATGTCACGTCGGGGTCCACGTCGATTGACTTTGGGCGTGACCTCACCTGACATCTTCACGCCGCGGCGGTTCGCCGGCCTCACCGCTTCGGCCCGTGCTCGAGCCGCCGACCTCGTCGGGAGCTTCGTGACGCTCATGCTGGGCGTCGCCGGAGTGGCGGCCATGCTCCTCGTGCTGGCCTCGTCCGCAACGGCGCACGGAACCGGCGACGACCACGACGCCCTCGTCACCACGAACGCACTGGCGGGCACGGCCGTCGGCACCACGGTGTTTGCCGCCGCCTTCGTCGTCGCCTCCACCTTCGCCTTCTCGGTCGCGCGGAGACGACGCGAACTGGCGTTGCTGCGCGCCGTGGGCGCGACGCCGCGCCAAGTGCGGCGGATGGTGCTGCGTGAAGCCGCGCTCCTGTCGCTCCCCGCGGGGGTGCTGGGCTGCCTGCTGGGGCGTTCGGCCGCACCCGAGTTGATCACCTGGCTCGGGGAACACCGCCTGGCGCCCGCGTGGCTGACGGTGCGCCAGACCATGTGGCCGCTCTACACCGCGTTCGCGACCGGCGTGCTCGTGGCCGTCGTGGGGGCCGCGGTCGCGGCCCGCCAAGCAGCGCGGGTACGCCCCGTCGAAGCGCTGCGCCAAGCGGATCTCGACCAGCCCGAAGCCTCGCGGGCCCGGCTGATCGTCGGTGCCGCCCTGCTGATCGGCGTCTTCGGCTACCTCCTGGGCACCGCACTGCTCACGCCCGACGAGGCGATCCACCGCAAGCACCGCACCGTCGCGCCGATGCTGCTGATCCCCTGCGTCGCGCTCCTCGCTCCTCTGCTGGTACGCCACATGCTGCGCGCGGCGGCCGCCGTGACGGCGCGGCGGGCGCCCCTCGTCCTCGAACTCGCGCGTGCGGGCGCGGCCGCGGCGCCCCGGCGGACAGCGGCCACGGTCGCCCCGGTGCTCATGACCGTGGCCCTCGCCGCCACTTTGATGGCCGGCACGGACACGGTACGAGCCGCACAGATCCGTGAGAACGAGCACCGTGTGACCGCCGACCTCGTGGTCGACGGACACGCGCCGGCCGACGAACTCCGCGCGTTGCCAGGGGTGTCGACCAGCACGCCGGTCCCGACAACGGTGGCGCTGTCCCCGGCGGCCTCGAAATGGGTCGAGCTCGACGCGTACGCGATCGACCCGCGCACCATCGGCGATGCACTGCAACTCCGTGTCACCGCAGGGGCGATCGCCGACCTGACGGACGACGGTGTGGTCGTCCCCGACGACTGGGAGCGCCACACCGTCGGGGCGCGCATTCCGGTGCGGATGCCCGACGGCGCCGAGCACATGCTCCGGATCGTCGCCACCGTCGAGGCGGGCGCGAGCGGCGCCCCGGTGCTGCTCGGACCGAGGTACGCACCCCCGGGGGCGGCGCCCGCCACGTTCGTCCGGATCCGGTCCGAAGCCGACCGGGCCACAGCCGAGCACGCGGTCCGGGCCGCCGCGGCCCGGTACGACGCATCCGTACACAACGGCAAGCAGTGGGCGAAGGCCCGAGTCGGCGGGCCCGGCGACGACCGCAGGCGGCTCGCCGTGTGGTTCGTGCTCGGCGTCGCCATGCTCTATGGATGCATGGCCATCGCCAACACCACGGCGATGTCGGCCGCCGACCAGGCCCCATCCTGGCGCGCGATGCGCCTCGCGGGCGCGACACCTGCACAGGTCCGCCGCACCGCGGCCGCCGAAGCCGGGCTCATGGTCGTGCTGGGCACACTCCTCGGCCTCCTCGCCACGGCCCTGACGCTGCTGCCCTTGTGGACGGCCCTGACCCTGCTGGTCGACGCGGGGCCGCTCACCCTGCCCTGGCAGGCGATCGCCGCAATGACGGGAGTCGCGGCTGCGGTGGCGATCCCCGCCGCCGTCCTCGCCGCCCACCGCGCCATCGCATCGACCCGGGCATCGTGACTACTGAGGTTTTGGGTTCGGGGTGATGTCGATCTCGGTGTCGGGTGTATGCCGGTGTCATGCGGTATCCCGACGGGGGCGGTTTGACCGCGAAGCAGCGGGCCCAGCGGGAGCAGGTGCGGTTCGAGGCCGCCGAGTTGTTCGAGCACGGCGAGTCTCCACTGTGTGTCGCCAAGGCGCCGGTCTCGACTCCCACGTCCTGAGCTGGTTGAACTGGCGGCCGTCGTACGGTGATCGTGTGGCGGTGGCATACCCCCTCGCGAAGCCCGCATTGGCCCTTTCAGATGCTGGAGGAGGTGGCGCGCTGCGCCGCGTGCGAGGCCGTGGGGCGGGCGGGGTGCCCCAGCCGTCGGCGCGCAGCGGGTTCAGGCCGCGGTGACGCGGCGCGCCGCGGTGCGCGGTCGGCTGCCGTGGAGTGCGGCGCGCAGCGTCGGGGCCAGTATCCGGCGTACCTCGGATGCCGAGAGGCGCGCGGAGGAGGGCAGCGGTTGCAGGTACCGCGTGAAGATCAGTCCGCCGATCACCGTGACCACGGCGGTGGCCCGTTCGGTCGCGTCGGTGCCGCCGAGATATTCAGCAATCTGCGGCAGCACCTCCCCGTCGAGGTACTCCCGCAGCACGCCCATGACGTCCTCGTCCTGCAGCGCTTCACGGTTGATCACGGTCGTGTCCCACAGGTCGGTGACGGCCAGCAGGATGCGGTCGGCGACACCGGCGGGGTCGCCGTGCAGCGCCTCGCCCAGTCCGAGTGACTGGGCGCACTGCAGCTCGGTGACCTCGCCGAACAGCTGCTGCTTCGACCCGAAGTGGTACTTGATCAGCGCTTGGTCCACACCCGCCGCGGCGGCGATGGCCCGCACTGTCGTGCGGCGGTATCCGTGGGCGAGGAACAGGCCGCGGGCGGCTTCGGCGATGAGTGCCCTGGTCGGCGGGTTGCCCCGCGGACGGCCCCGAGACTTATTCATCGTCTTTGAATACCACGCGGCCGCATCGGCAGAGTCCTCGGTGTCGAGCCCCGCACAGTCCGTCCGGGGCCGGGAACAAGGAGCGAAACCATGCGCATCGCCGTCTTCGGCGCCACCGGACCGACCGGCCGCCGCCTCACCGACCAGGCCCTCGCCGCCGGCCACCAGGTCACCGCGGTCTCCCGCCGCGCGGACGCCCTGCCCCTGCGCGCCGGGCTGACCGTCGCCGCTGTGGACGTGTCCGACACGGCCGCCGTCGCGGCGGCGGTCGCGGGCAGCGGTGCGGTCGTCTCAGCCCTGGGCGTTCCCCCGAGCAAGGAGAAGGTCACCGTCTACTCGGACGGCGTGCGGAACATTCTCGCGGGGATGGAACAGCACGGCGTCAAGCGCCTCGTGGCGGTCAGCTCCAGCGTGGCGGACCCGGACTGGCGGCCCACCGGCGAGCACTTCTTCAACCTCGTCATGGACCCCCTGGTCAACCGCAAGGTCGCGAGGACCGCGCACGACGACATGCGCCGCATGGAAGCACTCCTGCGGGACAGCGGCCTGGACTGGACCGTGGTCCGGCCGGGCGGGCTGTTCGAACACTATGAAGTGACGGACTACGAAGTCGGCGAGCACAGCGTCGACGGGCTCTACACCGCGCGGACCGACCTCGCCGCCGCCATGCTGCGCGAACTGGAGGACCGCCGGTTCGTCCGGACGGCGATGGGAGTCGCCACCCGCGACGTCAGGATGAGCATCCCCAAGCTGTTCTGGCGCCAGGCCAAGGCCCAGAAGGCGGCGGGCAAGTGAAGCCGCTCACGCACCTGGTGCCGTCCGCCGAGGCGCTGCCGGCACGGCCGAGCGGCGGGACACTCACCACGGTCCGCCCCGACGGCTCACCGCACGTCGTCACCGTCCGCTTCACCTGGGACGCCGACGCGGGACTGGTCCGCGTCCTGACGATTGACACCACACGCAAAGCACGCAACGTGCTCGGCGCCCCGGGGGGCCGGGCCGCGATCTGCCAGCCGGACGGGTTCCGCTGGATCACCCTCGAAGGCACCGCCGCGCTGTCCGCCGAACCGCACGCCGTCCGGGAGGGCGCGACGCGGTACCTCGCCCGCTACGGAACGCCACCGCCGAACCCGCCGGGGCGGGTGGTCATCGAGATCGCCGTGGACCGCGTCCTGGGGATCCATTGAGCCGCCGCGCCAGGACCTGTCGTCAGGTCCGGACGGAACGAACCGTCCTGGAACCGGTGACCCGGATTGTGGTCGCCTGGGGCATAACGGCTCCAGAGTGTATCGGCCTCCTTGGCGAGGCGAGGCGGGTCGTGGTGGCGTGGCGGCAGCCGAGGGCGTCAGCGACGACCCGTACAGGTATGTCCAAGTCTTGCCGGCGGATCGCTGCCTCGCCGGGTGCACGCGGGCGCTGCCGCCGCTTCGGAGGTGCGTCTGGCGGCGGCCCGGGCCAGGAACGCGGCACCGCGCTGAGCCGGGCCCGGGGCGCGTCGGGCGCGCCGCCGACGGATCGGTGGCGCGCCCGACGCGTGGGACTGTGTCGCGGCTACGACGACGCGGCCGACGGTTGCGGGCGTGTACGTACGTGAGGACCACGACACCGTGTCGAGGGCTTCGGTGCGGGTGCGGTTTAGTCGGTGCTGGAATCCGTCGGCGGCAAGGGTCCCGCCGCCGGTGCCGGGCGGTAGTCGAGGACGATCGCGCCCGAGCTGAAGGACTGGGTGCCCGCGAGGGTCCAGGTCTTCGGGGCGAGGCCGTCGGTGAACAGGCGCTTGCCGGTGCCGACGGTCACCGGGTGCAGGAACAGCTTGAGCTCGTCGAGCAGGTCGTGCTCGATCAGCGTGTTGACGAGCGTGGCGCTGCCGTAGACCAGGAGGTCGCCGCCCGGCTCGGCCTTGAGCTTGGCGACCTCTTCGACGAGGTCGCCGTCGAGGATCGCGGCGTTCCAGGTCGCCGTCTGCAGCGTGGTGGTGGCGACGTACTTGGGGATGTGGTTCATCCGCGCGGTGAACTCGTCCGACTCGTCGCGCGGGGCCCACGCCTTCGCGAAGCTCTCGTACGTCGCGCGCCCCAGCAGCAGGGCGCGGCTCGCGCGCAGTTGGCCGTTCTGGTACTTGGCGTGCTCGTCGTTCCAGAACGGCCCGGTCCAGGCGGGGTCCTCGACGACGCCGTCCATCGTGATGTACATGACCGCGACGATCTTGCTCATGCGGAAGTCTCCGTATCGCTGCATGGGGGGAGTCCGCTCCGAGGTCCCGGGTGTCCGTCGGACGCGGCTCCTCAAGGGTGCAAGATCCGCACAAGGCACAACAAGGCACGACCGCGCCACGCTGGGTTGAGCGCGGCTAAACGATCAAGGGGTGGGCATGCTGGAGAGGCTCGAACTGGAAGCGTTTCTCACGCTCGCCGAGGAACTGCACTTCGGGCGCACCGCCGAGCGCCTGCACGTCACGACCGGACGGATCAGCCAGACCATCCGCAAACTGGAACGCCGCGTCGGTGGGCCGCTGTTCGAACGCAACAGTCGCAAGGTGACGCTGACCGCGCTCGGCGAGCAACTGCGCGACGACCTGCGCCCCGCGTACGACCAGATCACCGCCGGGCTGGCCCAGGCGATCACCACCAGTCGCGGCGTACGCGTCAAGGACGTGGTGCGCGTCGGGTTCTCCGGGGCGTGGTGCGGCAGCCTGCTTGTCAAGGCCGCCGACCTGTTCCGCGTGCGCCACCCGGACAGCGTCGTGGAGATCCAGGAGATCCAACTCCTCGACCCGCTCGGCCGCATGCGGGCCGGAGAGGTGGACCTGCAACTCACCGAGTTCCCCATCGACGAGCCCGACATCGTCCAGGGCCCCCTGATGTTCGCCGAACCCCGAGGGTTGTTGGTGCCTGACGCCCACCCGTTCGCCGCCAGGGAGTCCGTCTCGGTGGAAGAGCTCGCCGACACGACCCTGGTCACGATCGCCTCGGACAACATCCCCAAGTACTGGATGGACTACTACTTCCCGCGCACGACCCCAGGCGGCCGACCGATCCCGCAAGGGCCGGCCACCCGGTTCTGGCCCGAGGTACTGGTCCACGTCAGCATGGGCGTCGGCGTCAGCACGGTTTCGCTGCGCGCCAAGGACTACCACTCACGCCCGGGCATCGTGTTCGTTCCGCTGCACGACGCCCCGCCGATCGACTACGGCTTCCTGTGGCCGCACACCGGCCTGACCCCGGGTGCCTCGACCTACCTCGACATCGTGCACGAACTCGCCGCCCCCATCCGCTGACCGCTCCCTCGGCCGCTGAACCTAGGGGTGGTTGTTGGTGTGTTGTGGCTGAGCATTGATGTGTGTGTGGGTGGGGTTGATGGCTGGTCTGGGGTTTTGTGTGTTGGTTGGGAATCCGGTGGGTGGGTTGGTGGTGTCGGGTTGTGGTGGCGGGGGTTTCGTGGGGTCGGCCCGGTGGTGGTGGCCTGGGGTTTCGTAGTTTCGTGAGAACGATCCGGGTTTTCTCGGTGATGTATTGATGCGTCGTAAGGCATCTGCGGGTTTTTCTCGGGTCTGGGAGTGTCGGCGTGGGACGCCCGAGGTGGGTGTCCACAGGCCTGATCGGTTTCGTGGCCTGGTGTTTCGCGGGGGTCGGTGATTGTCCCCGGGCAGCGGGTCAGGCCGGGTTGTGGTGGTGGAGCCTGGCCCACGAGAGGTCGTCGGGTGCGACCGTCAGGCGGGGGAGTTCGAGGTGGTCGGCGATGTGGGCCAGGGCCCGTGCGTGTCGATACGCGGCCGGCCCGTGGGGGGTGTTCCGGGAGACGGCCCAAGGGAAGTGTGACCAACGCGCGGGCGAGGGCGACGGTTTCGGGATAGGTCACGACGGTGCGGGCCGGGAGAACGGCCGAGACACCCCCGTCGGACACGGCCAGGGCGGGGTTGCCCGTGGTGAGCCGCCCCTGCCAGCGTCGTGCCATGTGGTGTCCGGGTGGCGCTGCTGCTGGCCGCGATCGTCGGCGGCGGGCAGATCGAGGACACCGCGCTGGGCGACGCGTTCACCTGGAGCCCGACCACCCTGGTGTTCTGCCTGATCGGCTACGGCTTCGTCGCCTCGGTGCTGCCGGTGTGGTTGTTGCTCGCCCCGCGCGACTACCTGTCCACCTTCATGAAGGTCGGCACGATCGTGCTGCTCGCGATCGGCGTGCTCGTGGCTGCGCCGAACATGAAGACCGACGCGGTCAGCTCGTTCGCCGGCTCCGGCTCCGGGCCGGTGTTCGCCGGGACGGATGTTCCCGTTCCTGTTCATCACCATCGCCTGCGGCGCGCTCTCCGGGTTCCATGCCCTGGTCTCCTCCGGCACCACGCCGAAGCTGATCCGCAAGGAGTCGCAGGTCCGGATGATCGGCTACGGCGCCATGCTGATGGAGTCGTTCGTCGCGGTCATGGCGCTGATCGCCGCGTGTGTGATCGACCCGGGCCTGTACTACGCGATGAACGCCCCGGCCGGAGTGCTCGGCGCCACCGCGGAGAGCGCCTCGCACGCGGTCGCCGGTCTCGGCTTCACGATCACCTCCGACGACCTGCGCGCGGCGGCCCACGCGGTCGAGGAGAAGACCCTGATCGCCCGCTCCGGCGGGGCACCCACGCTCGCCGTCGGCATGTCGGAGATCTTCGCCGACGTGTTCGGCGGTTCCGGGATGAAGGCGTTCTGGTACCACTTCGCGATCATGTTCGAGGCACTGTTCATCCTGACCACCGTGGACGCGGGAACCCGGGTGGGCCGCTTCATGCTCCAGGACATGCTCGGCAACGTGTGGAAGCCGATCGGCCGGACCAACTGGAAGCCCGGCATCTGGATCACCAGCGCCGCGGTGGTCGGCCTCTGGGGCTACTTCCTCTACGCCGGGGCCACCGACCCGCTCTTCCCGCTCTTCGGCATCGCGAACCAACTCCTCGCGGCCGTCGCGCTCACCGTCGCCACCACGGTGCTGGTCAAGTCCGGCAAGCTGCGCTGGGCCTGGGTCACCGGCGTCCCGCCGGCCTGGGACGTCGCGGTGACGTACACCGCCGGCCTGGAGAAGATCTTCTCCGACGACCCCCGCATCGGCTTCTTCGCGCAACGCGACCGCTACGCCGACGCGATCGACGCGGGCAAGGTGCTCGGCCCGGCCGAGAACATGGACGACATGCACACCGTGGTGCTGAACTCCACCGTCGACGGAGTGCTGATCGCGATCTTCCTGGTGCTGATCGCACTGGTGATCGCCAACGCGGCCGTGGTGTGCGTGCGGGCGATCCGCGCCGGAGGATCGTTGCCCACCACCGAGACGCCGTGGGTCGAGTCCACCCTGGACCTCGGGCCGGGCGGCGCGGCCGGGGATCGGGCACTCGCCGGCGCCGGGGCCGGCGACGCGGCGGGACGCTCGTGACGCGGCGGGCCCGGCATCTTCGGCACGTGCCCGGGCGGGTGTTCGGGTGGGTGCGGTGGTACCTGCGGGAGATCTCCGGCGACGCGGACTACGAGCGTCACCGCCGGCGACACACCTGCGGGAGCATCCGGACCGACCGGCGCCGACCCGACGCGAGTATGAGTCCTGGCGGACCCGGCGACGCGAGGAGCGGCCGCAGACACGCTGCTGCTGAGGCGCCGACGGTGGGTGGAAGGGCGGTGTCGACACGCGTCGACACCGTCCTTTCGGGTATTCGGTCGGTTCGGGCGAGAAAAAATTAGTCCGAATCGATGCGCTCCCGTGCTGTTGCGCATGTGACCGATATGTAAGCGACATGTGAACGTTCGTCGCGGGCAGGTGTGTTCGCCCCCGCCGACGGGTGGTCGGGACCGCACGCGCGCGGGCGTGTGCGCCGGGTGCGCGGCCGGTCTGATCAAGGGTTCTCGCGCGTCGACGACGCAGGTCGGGGACGGGCGTGCGCGGGGCGTTCGCGCACTACACCAGGTGACCCGAATGGTTCAACCGCGCCGTCGGAGACGCCCGAGCGGGGCCTGAATTCACCCCTTGCGGCCGATCGCCCCGGTACTCCAATGTATTGATCTGTGTTCGTCCGTGTACTCATCGTATGCAGGTCATGGAGCGCGGAATGAATGAGTTCAACGCCGATGCCCATCGCGCACACCCCGCGCCGGAAGACGCGGTGGCCATCGTCGGGTTGGCCTGCCGACTCCCCGGCGCCGACGGCCCCGACGAGTTCTGGGACCTGCTGAACAGCGGACGCGACACGATCACCGAAGTGCCCCGCCATCGCCGGGACGCGAGAGCGGCGGACGACACGAACCGAGCGGCCGGCGGATCCCCCCACCCAGCCGCGGACCGACCGCGAAGAGGCGGATTCCTGGACGCGGTGGACCGGTTCGACGCCGCCTTCTTCGGCATCACCCCGGGCGAGGCCGCCCTGATCGACCCACAGCAGCGCCTGATGCTCGAACTGTGCTGGGAGGCCCTGGAACACGCGGGCATCCCGCCGACCCGGATCCGGGGCAGCGCCACCGGGGTGTTCGCCGGCGCGATCTGGGACGACTACGCCACCCTGCTGCGCCGCGCCGGTGTCGAGCCCGGTCCCCGACACGCCACCGGCCTGCACCGCAGCATGATCGCCAACCGGGTCTCGTACACCCTCGGCCTGCGCGGCCCCAGCATGACGGTGGACGCTGCCCAGTCCTCGTCCCTGGTCGCGGTACACCTGGCGGGCGAGAGCCTGCGCCGCGGCGAGTCGACACTGGCCCTGGTCGGCGGGGTCAACCTGGACCTGGTTCCCGACCACGACGGCGACGCGGCCAAGTTCGGCGGGCTCTCCCCACAGGGCCGCTGCTTCACCTTCGACGCCCGGGCCGATGGCTACGTGCGCGGCGAGGGCGGCGCGGTGGTGGTGCTCAAGCCGCTGTCCCGGGCGCTGGCCGACGGCGACGTCGTGCACGCCGTGATCCGGGGCAGTGCGATGAACAACGACGGGGGCGGCGACGCGTTGACCGCGCCCGACCCCCGGGCCCAGGCGGAGGTGATCCGGCTTGCCCGGCGGCGGGCCGAAGTCGCCGCGTCCGCCGTGCAATACGTCGAACTGCACGGCACGGGCACCCCCGTCGGCGACCCGATCGAGGCCGCCGCACTCGGTGCGGCGCTCGGCGCGGAGCGGGCGAACCGGCCGCCGTTGGCCGTCGGTTCGGTGAAGACCAACGTCGGGCACCTGGAGGGCGCGGCCGGCATCGTCGGCCTGGTCAAGACGGTGTTGGCGATCCGACACCGGCGGCTCCCGGCAAGCCTGAACTTCGCCGAACCCCATCCGCGGATCCCGTTGGGCGAACTGGGCCTGCGGGTGCAGACGGCGACGGGTGACTGGCCCTGCCCGGACGAACCCCTGATCGCCGGGGTGAGTTCGTTCGGGATGGGCGGGACCAACTGCCATGTGGTGCTCGCGGAGGCGGAGCCCGCGGACGGGGTGGGGCCGTCGGGTGGGGCGGATCCGGTCGTGGGGTCCGCCACCGGCCGGGTGCCCTCGGACGCGGTTGCCGTGCCGATCTCCGGTGTCGACGCGGACGGGCTTCGGGCCCAGGCCGGGCGGTGGCACGGTTACGTACGCGAACATCCCGACGTGGCGCCGGCCGACCTCGGCTACTCGGCCGCCACCACCCGGACCGGGTTCGCCGCCCGCGCCGTCGTCCTCGCTCGCGACCACGCCGAACTCCTCGCCGGGCTCGCCGCGTTAGGTGGAGCCGGCGCGGATCCACACCTGGTCCGGGCCGACGCTCAACCCGGCCGCACCGCCTTTCTGTTCACCGGACAAGGCAGCCAACGCCCTGCCATGGCACGGGAGTTGTATGCCCGCCACGCCGTCTTCGCGGCGGCCTTCGACGCCGCCTGCGCCCACCTGGACCCGCACCTGCCGCGCCCGTTGCGCGAGGTGTTGTTCGCGTCGCCCGACCGCCCGGACGCGGCGCCCGTGCACCGCACCGAGTACACCCAACCCGCGCTGTTCGCCGTCGAGGTCGCGCTGTACCGGCTGTTCGAGCACTGGGGAGTGACCCCGGACCTGCTGCTCGGCCACTCGATCGGCGAGTTGTGCGCCGCGCATGTGGCCGGCGTCTGGTCCCTGCCCGACGCGTGCGCGCTGGTCGCGGCCCGGGGCCGGCTGATGCAGGAACTGCCGGACGGCGGGGCGATGGTGTCGCTGCGGGTCGCCGAGGACGACGTGCTCGCCTCGCTCGAACCGGTCCGCGACCGGGTCTCGATCGCGGCCGTCAACGGGCCGCTGGCCACGGTGATCTCGGGCGACCGGGACGCGGTCCTCGACGTCGCGGCCGGCTGGCGGGCACAGGGCCACAAAACCACCCGACTGCGGGTCGCACACGCCTTCCACTCACCGCGCATGGACGCGATGACGGACGCCTTCGCCGAGGTGGCCGCCCGGTTGACCGCTCGACCGCCCACCCTGCCCGTCGTGTCGAACCTGACCGGCCTGCCGCTGACCGCCGAACAGGCCTGCTCCCCGGACTACTGGGTCCGCCACGTGCGGCACACCGTGCGCTTCCACGACGGGGTGCGCCGGCTGCGGGCCGAAGGCGCGACGGTACTGCTCGAACTGGGCCCGGACGGCAGCCTGTCGGCGGCGGCCCGGACCTGCCTGGTCGACGGCGAACGGGACACCGTGGCCACGATCCCGACGCTGCGCCGCAACCGCCCCGAGGCGGACGCGTTGACCACGGCGGTGGCCCGCCTGTACACGAACGGCGTGGACCCGGACTGGGAGGGGGTGTTCGAGGGACGCGGGGCACGCCGGGTCGCGTTGCCCACCTACGCCTTCCGGCGCGCACGCCACTGGCCGGGCGCCTCGGCGGAAGCCGCCGACACGGCCGCCCCGGACGAATCGCCCGCCGTGGCACCGACGTTGGCCGAGCGGTTGGCGCCGCTGTCCGCGGCCGAGCAACATCGCATCCTGCTCGACCTGATCCGGGCACACGCGACCGCCGTCCTGGGCCCCGGCGCGACCACGACCGTCGAACCCGACCGCACCTACCGCGAATCGGGCCTGGACTCGCTCGGCACCGTCGAACTGATCACCCGGTTGGCCAGGGACACCGGCCTCGACCTGCCCCCGACCACGGTCTTCGACCACCCCACACCCACCGCGCTCGCCCACCACCTGCGCACCCGGGCGCTCGACCTGCCCGCGCCGACCGGCCCCCGGCCGACGCCCGGGCCGGCCGGCGCCGACGAACCGATCGCCATCGTGGCGATGGGCTGCCGGCTGCCCGGCGCGGTCCGTACCCCCGAGGACCTGTGGCGGCTGGTCGCGGACGGCGTGGACGCGATCACCGCCTTCCCCACCGACCGCGGCTGGGACTTGGACCGGCTCCACCACGACGACCCGGACCGGCCGGGCACCAGCTATGTACGATCCGGCGGATTCCTGGACCACGCGGGCGACTTCGACGCGGAGTTCTTCGGGATCGGCCCGCGCGAGGCGCTGGCCATGGACCCGCAGCAACGGCTGCTCCTGGAGACCTCCTGGGAGGCGATCGAACGCGCCGGACTCGACCCGACCGCGCTGCGCGGCGAGCGGGTGGGGGTGTTCGTCGGCGCCACCGCGCAGGAGTACGGCCCGCGCATGCACGAATCCACCGACGCCCTCGCCGGATTCCTGCTGACCGGCACCACGCCCAGCGTCGCGTCCGGGCGGATCGCGTACACCCTCGGCCTGTCGGGCCCGGCGCTCACCGTCGACACCGCCTGCTCGTCCTCGCTGGTCGCGGTGCACCTGGCCGCACGTTCGCTGGCGAGCGGGGAATGTGCGCTGGCCCTGGCGGGCGGCGCCACCGTGATGGCCGGCCCCGGCATGTTCGTCGAATTCGCCCGGCAGCGCGGCCTGGCCCCCGACGGTCGTTGCAAGCCCTTCTCGGCGGACGCCGACGGCACCGCCTGGGCCGAGGGCGTCGGCGTGCTCCTGCTGGAACGCCTGTCCGACGCGCGCCGCAACGGCCATCCCGTACTCGCCGTGCTTCGCGGCTCCGCGATCAACCAGGACGGGGCCAGCAACGGGCTCAGCGCGCCCAACGGCACCGCCCAGCAGCGGGTGATCCGGGACGCGCTGGCCGCCGCCGGACTCGGCCCGCAAGACGTCGACCTGGTCGAGGCACACGGCACCGGAACACCGCTGGGCGACCCGATCGAGGCGCAGGCGCTGCTGGCCACGTACGGGCGCGATCGGGCCGCCGATCGGCCGCTGCTGCTCGGCTCGGTGAAGTCCAACATCGGCCACACCCAGGCCGCGGCGGGTGTGGCCGGGTTGATCAAGACCGTGTTGGCCCTGCGGCACGGCGCGGTACCGGGGACGCTGCACCTGCGCGAACCGTCGCCCCACGTGCGGTGGGCGGACGGGGCGATCACGCTGCCGACGACGACCACGGACTGGCCCGCGTACGACCGGCCGCGCCGCGCGGCGGTGTCGTCGTTCGGGATCAGCGGGACGAATGCGCATGTGATCGTGGAGGAGGCGGATGGGGACGCGAAGGCGCCGGAGCCTGCCCCTGTCGGCGACCCTGCGTCCGACGGTGTCGCCGACCCCGTGCCGCTGGTGGTTTCCGCGCGGAGCGAGGCCGCGTTGCGGGGGCAGGCGGAGCAGCTCGCGGGGCTGCTTCGGGGGGCGGACGCCCCGGCCCTGGCCGAGGTCGGGTATTCGCTGCTGCGCGGCCGGGCCGGGTTCGAGTACACCGCCGTGATACCGGCGCGTACCCACGCCGAGGCGCTGCACGGGTTGACCGCGCTCGCCGCCGATCGACCCGCCGACCGGCTGATCCGGGGCGGCGCCCCGGCGGCCCGGGGCGGGACCGTGTTCGTCTTCCCCGGGCAGGGCACCCAGTGGTCCGGGATGGCGCTGGAACTCCTGGACATCAGCGAGCCGTTCGCCGCCTCCATGCGGGCCTGCGCCGGCGCGCTCGACCCGTACGCCGTCGACTGGTCGCTGCTCGACGTGCTCCGCGAGCCCGGGACGCCGGGGTTGACGCGCGTCGACGTCGTACAGCCGGCGCTGTTCGCGGTGATGGTCTCGCTGGCGGCGCTGTGGCGCTCGATCGGGATCGAACCGCAGGCCGTGGTCGGCCACTCGCAGGGCGAGATCGCCGCCGCGTACGTCGCGGGCGCACTGTCCCTCGCGGACGCCGCCAAGGTGGTCGCACTGCGCAGCCAGGCGCTGGTCGCGGCGGCGGGCAGCGGCGGGATGGCCTCGGTGTCACTGCCCGCCGAACAGGTCGCCGCGCTGCTCGAACCCTGGGCCGGCCGGCTTGGCGTGGCCGCCGTCAACGGGCCGAGCGCCACCGTGGTCAGCGGAGACACCGAGGCCCTGGACACGTTCCTGGACCGATGCGCGGCGGACGACCTGCGGGCCCGGCGCATCCCCGTCGACTACGCGTCGCACTCGGCGCACATGGAGGAGATCCGCGATCGGCTCCTGACCGACCTGGCCGACGTGACCCCGCGAGCCGCGTCGACAGCCTTCTACTCCACTCTGACCGGCGGTCGCATGGCCGACACGAGCGGCCTCGACGCCGACTACTGGTACCACAATCTGCGCCGAACGGTGCGGTACGAGACGGCCGTTCGGGCGCTGAGCGAGGACGGTCACCGGCTGTTCGTGGAGGTCGGCCCGCATCCCGTGCTCACGCTCGGTACCCAGGAAACGTTGGACGCGTGCGGCAGCGGCGGGACCACGATCGGCACGCTGAGCCGCGACCACGGCGGCCGGGACCGCTTTCTCGTTGCGGTGGCGGAGGCCGTCGCGCACGGCGCCCGGCCCGACGCGGAAGCGCTGTTCGACCCGGCCGGTACCGGGGTGCGGGCGGTTGCCCTGCCCACCTACGCGTTCCAACACCGGCGCTACTGGCTGACCCCGCGCGAGGCGGCTCCCGACGGTACGGCCGCCCTGGGTCTGACGCCGATCGCCCATCCGCTGCTCGGCGCGCTCGGCGTCGAGCCGGATGGAACGGTGATCGCGACGGGTCGGATCTCGCTGCGGGATCTGCCCTGGTTGGCGGACCACGCGGTCGCGGACACCGTGGTGTTGCCGGGGACCGCGTTTCTCGAACTGGCCCTGTGGGTTGGGGAGTCCGTGGGGGCTCCGCAGGTCGAGGAACTGACCCTGGAGAGCCCGCTACTCTTGCCCGAGACCGGTGATGTGCACCTGCGGGTTGCCGTGGCCCCGGCGGACGAGGCCGGGCTGCGGGAGGTCACCATCCACTCCCGGCGGGCGGGTGGCGGCGGTGCCGATGCGGAGCGGGAGTCGTGGGTTCGGCATGCGGGCGGGCTGCTCGTCGAGTCGGTGCGGGAGGTTGGCGGGGGCGGTGGCGGTGGGCTCACCGAGTGGCCGCCGCCCGGTGCCGATGTGCTTGATCTTGCCGATGCCTACCCCGTGTTGGCCCGGCTCGGGTACGGATACGGGCCTGCCTTTCGGGGACTGCGTGCGGTTTGGCGCGGTGCCGGTGGCGAACTGTTCGCCGAGGTGCGGTTGCCGGATGAACTGCGGGAATCGGGGTCGGGGGTGGTGGGGCCGGAGTTTGGGATCCATCCGGCGCTCTTGGATGCGGCACTGCATCCGTTGCTTTCGCCGCCTTCGTCGCTTTCATTGACTTCGTTGTTTTCGACGCAGGACGGGTCGGCGGGTGCGTCGCCGCGTATTCCGTTCTCGCTGGCGGACGTGCGGCTGCATGCCACCGGGGCCGACATGTTGCGGGTGCGGCTGGACCGGGCGGATGACGGGGCCACGGCGCTTACGGTTGCCGACGGCGTCGGTGCGCCGGTTCTGTCCATCGGCGCGCTCACCCTGCGTGAACTGCCTGCGGACGGGCCGATCGTGGCGGAACCCCGACTGGGCGAGGCGATGTTCGACCTGCGCTGGATCGCCGGAACGACCCCGGCGGAGCCGACGGGTGTCGGGTATGCGTTCATCGGGGAGGACCTCGGCTTGGGCGGCGGCGAGGTGTATCCGAGCCTCGCGGATCTCGATGCGCGACTGCTCGCGACGGGGGAACCCACGCCCGACGTGGTGTTCGCCGCTGTGCCGATGGGGGCGGACGACGATGTCCCGGGTGCCGCGCACGACAGCGCGCGCTGGGCGTTGAACCTGGTCGGGGGTTGGCTTGCCGGCGAGCGGTCGAGTGGGGCGCGGCTGGTCGTGGTCACTCGCGGTGCGGTCGCTGCTCGGGCCGGGGACGCGTTGTCCGGGTTGCCTGCGGCTCCCGTATGGGGGCTCTTGCGGACCGCGCAGTCCGAACACCCCGATCGTTTCGTGCTGATCGACCTGGACGATGCGGTGCGCTCCGGCTCCGCGCTGCTTGGCGCGGCCGTTGCGGCTGAACCTCAACTCGCCTTGCGTGATGGGGTGGTTCATCTACCCCGCATGGTGGTTGCCGAGCCCGTGGACCCGGCGGATGCGCCGGTGGCTCGACGCCGACCCGATCCGAACGGGACCGCGCTGATCACCGGTGGCACCGGCACCCTGGGTGCGCTGGTCGCCCGCCGGCTGGTCGCCGAACACGGCGTCCGGCACCTGCTCCTGCTCGGACGTGCGGGTCGGGAGGCCGCCGGGGCAGAGGAGTTGATCGCCGAACTCGGTGCGCTCGGCGCCCGGGTGACCGTGGCCGCGTGCGACGTCGCCGACCGGGCCGCGCTGCGCCGGGTGATCGAGGACATCCCCGCCGAGCACCCGCCGACGATCGTCGTTCACGCCGCCGGTGTGCTGGACGACGCGACGCTGTCGTCGTTGACCCCGGATCGGCTCGACGCGGTGCTGCGCCCCAAGGTGGACGCGGCCTGGCATCTGCACGAGTTGACCCGAGCGGCGAACCCGGCGGTGTTCGTGCTGTTTTCGTCCATCACCGCGATCACGGGCAACGCCGGCCAGGGCGCGTACACGGCGGCCAACACCTTCCTGGACGCCCTCGCCGAACACCGCCGCGCCGCCGGGCTGCCCGCCAACGCGCTGGCCTGGGGACTGTGGGCCGAGGGCAGCGGGATGACCCGCCACCTCGACCACACCGACCGGGCCCGGATGTCCCGGGGCGGGATCGCGGCGCTGCCCACCGAGACCGGACTCGCCCTGTTCGACGCCGCGTTGCACCGGGACCACCCGTACACGATCCCGGCCCGCCTGGACCGCAGCGCGTTGCGGGCCCTGGCCGCGAGCGGAGTGCTGCCCGCCGTACTGCGCGGCCTCGTGCGTGTCCCGCCACCGCGTGCCGCCGCCTCCGGAGATCGCGCGGACGCGTCGTCGTGGCCCCGACGGATCCGAGAACTCCCGCGCGAGCAGCGGGAACGGGAGATCACCGACCTGGTGCGCGGGCAACTCGCCGCCGTCCTCGGACACGACGCACCCGAACGACTCGACCTCGACCGCGCCTTCCGCGAGCTGGGCGTCGACTCGCTGACCGCACTCGAACTGCGCAACCGGCTCAATGCGTTCACCGGCCTGCGGCTGCCCGCGACCGTGGTCTTCGACCACCCCAGCGGAACGGCCCTGGTCGCTCGGATGACGCGCGAGGTGGTCGGGGCGGCCCCGAGCGAGTCGACCACGGGTGCCGCGGCATCGACCGTGACGGTCGACGAGCCGATCGCCGTCGTCGGCATCGGCTGCCGCTATCCGGGCGGTGTGGCCGGTCCCGAGGACCTGTGGCGACTGGTCGCGGCCGGCACGGACGCGGTCGGTGACTTCCCCGGGGATCGTGGCTGGGATCTGGCGAACCTGTACGACCCCGACCCGGACAAGGTCGGCAAGGTCTACACCCGACGGGGTGGATTCCTCTACGAGTCGGGGGAGTTCGACGCCGAGTTCTTCGGCATCTCGCCGCGTGAGGCGGCGGCGATGGACCCGCAGCAGCGGCTGCTCCTGGAGACCGCGTGGGAGGCGTTCGAGCACGCGGGGCTGGATCCGAGGACGCTGCGCGGGAGCAACACGGGTGTGTTCGCCGGGGTGATGTACAACGACTACGCCTCGCGGCTGCACCGCGCCCCCGACGGGTTCGAGGGCATGCTGCTGGCCGGAAACGTGGGCAGCGTCGTGACCGGCAGGGTGTCCTACGCGCTGGGCCTGGAGGGGCCGGCGGTCAGCGTGGACACGGCCTGCTCGTCGTCGCTGGTGGCGCTGCACCTGGCGGCCAACGCGCTGCGGTCGGGGGAGTGCGATCTGGCGCTCGCCGGTGGGGTGACGGTGATGTCCACTCCGAATGTCTTCGTCGAGTTCTCCCGACAGCGCGGACTGTCGGCGGACGGCCGGTGCCGGTCGTTCGCGGCGGGCGCGGACGGTACGGGCTGGGGCGAGGGTGTCGGGCTGCTGGTGGTGGAGCGACTGTCCGACGCGAGGCGCAACGGGCATCCCGTGCTGGCGCTGCTGCGTGGTTCGGCGATCAACCAGGACGGCGCGTCGAACGGGCTGACCGCGCCGAACGGTCCGTCCCAGGAGCGGGTGATCCGCGCGGCGTTGGCCGGTGCGGGGTTGTCGGCGGCGGACGTGGACGCGGTGGAGGCGCACGGGACCGGGACGACGCTGGGCGACCCGATCGAGGCGCAGGCGTTGTTGGCCACGTACGGGCAGGACCGGCCGGCGGATCGGCCGTTGTGGCTGGGCTCGATCAAGTCGAACATCGGGCACACGCAGGCCGCGGCCGGGGTGGCCGGCCTGATCAAGATGATCATGGCGATGCGGCACGGCGTACTGCCCGAGACGTTGCACGTCGACGCGCCGTCGCCGCACGTGGACTGGTCGACGGGACGGGTCGAGTTGCTGGCCGAGGGCCGACCGTGGCCCGAGGTCGGCCGGGCGCGCCGAGCCGCCGTGTCGTCGTTCGGGATCAGCGGGACGAATGCGCACGTGATCGTCGAACAGGCGCCGGCGGCCGAGCCGGTGGTGTCCCGGGACGAGCCCGTGGGTGTGGCGGGCCTGGTGCCGTGGGTGTTGTCGGCCAGGACCGCCGACGGTCTGCGGGCGCAGGCGGTGCGGTTGCGGGAGTGGTCGGCGCGTCATCCGGAGGCGGATCCGGTCGACGTGGGGTGGTCGTTGGTTCGGGAGCGGTCGGTTTTCGATCGGCGGGCGGTGGTCAGTGGTCGAGATCTAGGTGAACTTGCATTCGGGCTCGATGAGTTGGCTGCCGGCGGTGGTATCGCCGATGGTCGGCCGATGTTCTCGGGGCCCGGCCCGGTGTTCGTGTTTCCGGGGCAGGGGTCGCAGTGGGTGGGGATGGCGGCCGGGTTGTTGGAGTGCTCTCCGGTGTTTGCGGGTGCGGTGGCGGAGTGTGCGGCGGTGATGGATCCGTTGGTGGCGGATTGGTCGCTGTTGGATGTGTTGCGGGATGGGTCTGCCCGTGAGTTGGAGCGCGTGGACGTCGTTCAGCCGGTGCTGTTTGCGGTGATGGTGGGGCTTGCGCGGTGGTGGGAGTCGTGCGGGGTGCGGCCGGGCGCGGTGATTGGGCACTCGCAGGGGGAGATTGCTGCGGCGCATGTGGCCGGCTATCTGTCGTTGGCGGATGCGGTACGCGTGGTCGTGTTGCGGAGTCGGGCCCTGCTGGGGGTCGCGTCCTCCGGGGGCGGGATGGTGTCCGTCGGGGTGTCGGCGGAGCGTGCTCGCGAGTTGGTCGCCGGGGACGATCGACTGTCGCTGGCGGCCGTGAACGGGCCGACGAGTGTGGTGCTTTCGGGTGATGTCGAAGCGCTGACGCTGGTGGTCGAGGCGTGTGAGCGGGATGGTGTGCGGGCTCGGTGGATCCCGGTGGATTACGCGTCGCATTCGGCGCGGATGGAGGCCGTGCGGGTCGAGGTGGAGCGGCTGTTGGCGGATGTGACGCCGCAGGTGGGCCGCGTGCCGATGTACTCGACCGTGAGCGGGGAGGCGGTTGCCGATCCCGCCGAGTTGGGCGGGTCGTACTGGTTCGAGAATCTGCGGCGCACGGTCGAGCTTGAGCGAGCCGTGGGTGCGGCGGTCGCGGATGGGCATGGTGCTTTTCTGGAGTGCAGTCCGCATCCGGGGCTGGTGGTGCCGTTGGGGGACACCCTGGAGGCGGCCGGGGTGGATGGCGCGGTCCTGGAGACGTTGCGGCGGGGTGAGGGTGGGCCCGATCGGCTGGTCGCCGCGCTCTCGGCGGCGTTCGTGGCGGGTGTCGCGGTGGACTGGGCCGGGATGTTGCCGGGTCGCCATGTCGAGCTGCCGACCTACGCCTTCCAACGGCGGCGCTACTGGTTGACGGGTGGCGAACGCGCGGGCGATCCGACCGGGTTGGGGCTGGTCGCGGCCGATCACCCGCTGCTGGGGGCTGCGGTCGGTTCGGTTCGGGACGGGGAACTCCTGTACACCGGACGGTTGTGCGCCGCGACGCACGGATGGCTGGCGGACCACGCGGTGTTCGGCTCGGTGGTGGTGCCGGGGACGGCTTTCGTGGAGCTGGCGTCGTGGGTCGGTGGTGAGGCCGGTTGCCCGGTCGTGGACGAACTCACGCTGCATGCACCGCTGGTGCTGCCGGACGGGGTCGGCATCCGGCTTCGGGTGGCGGTGGGCGCGGCGGATTCGGCCGGGCGTCGGGTGGTGGAGTTCCATTCGCGGCCCGAGGATGCCCCCGACGAGCAGCCGTGGACTCGGCATGCGACCGGCACGCTGGGCACCGCGAGTGTGCTCGGATCCGCGTCGGCCGGGGCGGAGGCGTGGGCGGTCTGGCCGCCGGCGGATGCCGAGGTGGTCGACCCAGAGGCTGTGTACGGGCGGCTTGCGGAGCACGGGTACGAATACGGGTCGATCTTCCGGGGGTTGCGGGCCGCGTGGCGGCGGGGGGACGACTTCTTCGCCGAGGTCGCGCTTCCGGAGGCGGCCGGTCGGGACGCGCATGGCTACGACCTGCATCCGGCGGTGCTGGACGCCGCGCTGCATGTGGCCGCGGCCGAGGCGGTGGCGCAGTCGAGGGCGACGCTGTTGCCGTTCGCCTGGACCGGGGTCGCGCTGCATGGGCCGGGGGCGTCGCTGCTCCGGGTGGTGTTGCGGCGTACCGGGCGGGAGACGTTGGCGGTCGACGTGGCCGACGAGCGTGGTGTTCCGGTGGCGTCGGTCGCGTCGCTGACGCTGCGGCCGGTGGCTGCCGAGCAGTTGGTCGCGGCCGAGGCCGCGGGCCGCGAGTGGCTGTACCGGATGGTCTGGGAGATCGCGGACGCGCCGGTGGCGGAGCACGTCGATGGCGAACTCCCCGGTTCGGTGGCGGAGTCCGACGTGACGGCGGAGCTTGTGGCGGGCGGGATTCGGGTGGTGACCTTCGTGGGCACCGAAGAGGCGCCCGAGGTGGGGCTGTTCGACTGCCCGCCCGTGGTCGGCGAAGCACCCGACGAGGTAGCCGGCGCGGTGCATGCGGTGCTGGCCGCGGTTCGGGCCTGGGTGGCGGACGAGCGGTTTGCCGGGGCGCGGCTGGTGGTTCGTACCCGTGGTGCGGTGGCCACGGATGCGCAGGACCGGGTCGGTTCTCCGGCACATGCGGCGATTTGGGGTCTCGTGCGGGTTGCGCAGACCGAGCATCCGGGGCGCTTCGTCCTGGTCGATGCGGATGATGCCGATTCGGGTGCGGCACTGCGTGCGGCGGTGGCGTGCGGGCTGCCGCAGGTGGCGATTCGCGAAGGTGTGGTGTTGGTGCCGCGCCTGGTGCGGGCGGTGCACGACACGGCGCTGGTGCCGCCGGCGCCGGGGTCGGATCAGTCGTGGCGGATCGAGTCCGGGACGGCCGGGACGCCGGACGATCTGGTGGTGACGGCTCATCCGGCCGCCTCGGCGCCGTTGGCGGCCGGACAGGTGCGGGTGGCGGTGCGGGCGGCCGGGGTGAACTTCCGCGATGTGCTGATCACGCTCGGGATGTATCCGGGGCGGGCAGTGATCGGCGCCGAGGCTGCCGGGGTGGTCGTGGAGGTCGGCCCGGGGGTGTCCGATCCGGCCGTCGGCGACCGGGTGATGGGCTTGTTCGAGGGGGCGTTCGGGCCGCTTGCGGTGGCCGATCGGCGTTTGTTGGCCCGGGTGCCGGCGGGTTGGTCGTTTGCTGAGGCGGCGTCGGTGCCGGTGGTCTTCCTCACCGCGCTCTACGGGCTGCACGACCTGGCCGGGCTGCGGTCGGGTGAATCGGTGCTGGTGCATGCGGCCACGGGTGGGGTCGGCATGGCCGCCACCCAACTGGCCCGGCATCGGGGCGCCGAGGTGTACGCGACCGCGAGTGCGGCGAAGTGGGCCACCGTGCGCGGGCTGGGTGTTCCGGACGAACGGATCGCCTCGTCCCGGGACCTGTCCTTCGAGCAGCGCTTCGCGCGGGCCACGGACGGGCGCGGGATCGACGTGGTGTTGAACTCGCTCGCGGGCGAGTTCACCGACGCGTCGTTGCGACTCCTGGCCGAGGGCGGCCGGTTCGTGGAGATGGGCAAGACCGATATCCGGACCGAGGGGCTGCCGGCCGGGGTGCGGTATCGGGCCTTCGACCTGATCGAGGCCGGGCCGGATCGTATCGCCGAGATGTTCGCCGAACTGGTCGACCTCTTCGAGCGTGGTGTGCTGCGACCGCTGCCGATTCGGACCTGGGACATCCGCCGGGCCCGCGAGGCGCTGCGCTTCCTGGGCCAGGCCAGGCATGTGGGCAAGGTGGTGCTGACCGTGCCGCAGCCGCTCGCGGCCGACGGCACGGTCCTGATCACCGGCGGCACCGGCACGCTGGGTCGCAGTCTGGCCCGACACCTGGTCACGCGGTGGGGTGTGCGCCGGCTGGTACTGACCGGCCGGGCCGGGCCCGCCGCTCTCGGCGCCGCCGAACTGGTCGCGGAATTGGCCGAGTCGGGTGCCGACACCACGATCGTGGCCTGCGATGCGGCGGATCCTGCGGCGATGGCAAGGGTGTTGGCCGCGATCCCGGCCGAACACCCGTTGACCGCCGTGGTGCACGCCGCCGGGACGATCGACGACGCGCCGATCGAGGCGCTGACCCCGGAGCGGGTCGACCACGTGTTGCGGCCCAAGGTGGACGCCGCCCTCGTGCTGGACGAACTCACCCGGGACGCGGACCTGGCCGCGTTCGTGCTGTTCTCGTCGGTGGCCGGCGTACTCGGCGTCGCCGGGCAGGGCGGCTATGCGGCGGGGAACGCTTTCCTGGACGGCTTCGCGGGTCGGCGCCGTGAGCGGGGGCTGCCCGCGACCGCCCTGGCCTGGGGCCTGTGGGCGGAACGCAGCGGAATGACTGAGCAGTTGGGCCTTGGCGACCTGAAGCGCCTGGCGCGCGGCGGACTGGTGCCGATCTCGACCGCCCAGGGGCTCGCGCTGTTCGACGCTGCCTGGCAGGCGGACGAGGCGGCGCTGATCCCGGCCCGCCTGGACCTGGCCGCATTGCGCGCCCAGCCGGCGGCCGAGCCGGTACATCCGCTGCTGCGCGGCCTGGTCGGCACCCCGACCCGCCGGAACGGCGCGCTGCCGGAGGCGCCGTGGGCCCGCCGGCTCGCCTCGGCCGCGCCCGCCGAGCGGGTGGACGTGGCATTGCGGCTGGTCCGGGCCGAGGCGGCGGTGGTCCTGGGGCACGAGTCGACCGACGGGGTGCGGCCCGAAGTCACGTTCCGCGACCTCGGGTTCGACTCGCTGACGGGTGTGGAACTGCGCAACCGGCTGAGCGGTGCCACCGGATTGCGGTTTCCGTCCACGCTGGTCTTCGACTTTCCGACCCCGCTCGGCCTGGCCGGTTTCCTGGTCGCCGAGTCGGTCGGCGCGGTGGAGTCGGCGCCGACCGCGCCGGCCGCCGGGGGTGCGATGGTCGCAGCCGATCCGGTGGTGATCGTCGGGATGGGCTGCCGGTTCCCGGGCGGGGTGGACTCCGCGTCGGCCCTGTGGGACCTGGTGGCCGGGGGCGGCGATGCGATCGGGCCGTTCCCGACCGACCGTGGCTGGGATGTCGACGCGCTGTTCGATCCCGATCCGGAGCGGGTCGGCAAGAGCTACGTCCGTACCGGCGGATTCCTCGCCGGGGCAGCCGAGTTCGACGCCGAGTTCTTCGGTGTTTCACCGCGCGAGGCGCTGGCGATGGACCCGCAGCAGCGGCTGCTGCTGGAAACCGCGTGGGAGACCTTCGAGCAGGCGGGCATCGATCCCACCTCGCTCCGGGGCAGTCGGACCGGCGTCTTCGCCGGGATGGCCGGCCACGACTACGCGACCGGGGGCGCCCGTACGCAGGCCGGGCTGGAGGGCCACCTGCTGACCGGGAACGCGGCCAGCGTTGCCTCGGGCCGGGTAGCCTACACACTCGGCCTGGAGGGGCCGGCGGTGACCGTGGACACGGCGTGCTCGTCGTCGCTGGTGGCGCTGCACCTGGCGGCGAACGCGTTGCGGTCGGGGGAATGCGACCTGGCGCTCGCCGGCGGGGTGACCGCGATGTCCACGCCGGACTTCTTCCTGGAGTTCTCCCGGCAGCGCGGACTGTCCGTGGACGGCCGCTGCAAGGCGTTCGCGGCCACGGCGGACGGGATGGGCGCGGCGGAGGGCGTGGGCCTGCTCCTGGTCGAGCGGTTGTCGGATGCGCGGCGCAACGGGCATCCGGTACTGGCGGTGGTGCGCGGGTCGGCGGTGAACCAGGACGGCGCGTCGAACGGGTTGACCGCGCCGAACGGGCCGTCGCAGCAGCGGGTGATCCGGGCGGCCCTGTCCGACGCCGGATTGTCCGCGGCCGATGTGGATGCGGTGGAGGCGCACGGGACCGGCACGACGTTGGGCGATCCGATCGAGGCGCAGGCGTTGCTCGCGACCTACGGGCGGGATCGCGCGCCGGATCGGCCGCTGTGGTTGGGGTCGGTGAAGTCCAACATCGGGCACACCCAGGCGGCTGCGGGGGTGGCCGGGGTGATCAAGATGGTTTCGGCGCTGCGGCATGGGGTGTTGCCGCGCACGCTGCACGTGGACGAGCCGACGCCGCATGTGGACTGGTCGGCGGGTGGGGTCGAACTGCTCACGAGCGCGCGGGCGTGGCCGGAGGCCGGGCGGGTGCGTCGGGCGGGTGTGTCGTCGTTCGGGATCAGCGGGACGAACGCGCATGTGATCTTGGAGCAGGCGGAGGTGAGTCCGGCGGATTCGGTGCCTGCGGTGACGCCGCCGGCGGCCGGGACTCCGGTGTGGGGCGGTCGGGTGCCCTGGGTGTTGTCGGCCCGGTCCGAATCCGCGTTGCGGGCACAGGCCGCGCGGTTGCGGGACTGGCTGGCCGTACATCCCGACGCCGATCCGCTCGATGTGG
This sequence comes from Embleya sp. NPDC008237, assembly GCF_042956465.1. Taxonomy (NCBI): domain Bacteria; kingdom Bacillati; phylum Actinomycetota; class Actinomycetes; order Kitasatosporales; family Streptomycetaceae; genus Embleya; species Embleya sp. NPDC008237. The sequence goes on along the minus strand of NZ_JBIBGL010000033.1, from coordinate 15,538 downwards.
GGCGGTCGTTGGCGATGGGGCGGGCGGCGCTCGATCACCGGGCGGTGGTGCTTGGACGCGATCTCACGGAACTGCGCCTGGCGGTCGGTGAGTTGGCCGACAGCGGGCCGGGTGACGAGACGTCGACCGTCCGCTCGGTCTCGGCCGCCGGTCCGGTGTTCGTGTTTCCGGGGCAGGGGTCGCAGTGGGTGGGGATGGCGGCGGGATTGTTGGAGTGCTCTCCGGTGTTTGCTGGTGCGGTGGCGGAGTGTGCGGCGGTGATGGATCCGTTGGTGGCGGATTGGTCGCTGTTGGATGTGTTGCGTGGTGCGGGTGGTGAGGCGTTGGCCGAGCGGGTTGATGTGGTTCAGCCGGCGTTGTTCGCGGTGATGGTGGGGCTTGCACGGTGGTGGGAGTCGTGTGGGGTCAAGCCGGGTGCGGTGATCGGGCATTCGCAGGGGGAGATCGCGGCTGCGCATGTGGCGGGTTGTCTGTCGCTCGCGGATGCGGTGCGGGTGGTCGTGCTGCGGAGCCGGGCCCTGCTGGGGGTTGCGTCTTCAGGTGGCGGGATGGTGTCGGTTGGGGTGTCCGCCGATCGGGCTCGGGAGTTGGTTGCCGGAGCTGACGGGTTGTCGTTGGCGGCGGTGAACGGGCCGACGAGTGTGGTGCTTTCGGGTGATGTCGAAGCGCTGACGCTGGTGGTCGAGGCGTGTGAGCGCGAGGGCGTGCGGGCTCGGTGGATTCCGGTGGATTACGCGTCGCATTCGGCGCGGATGGAGGCCGTGCGGGGCGAGGTGGAGCGGCTGTTGGCGGATGTGACGCCGCAGGCGGGCCGCGTGCCGATGTACTCGACTCTGACCGGTGCGCCGATCGCCGATCCCGCCGAGTTGGGCGGGTCGTACTGGTTCGAGAATCTGCGGCGCACGGTCGAGCTTGAGCGGGCCGTCGGAGCGGCGGTTGTCGACGGGCATACGGTCTTCGTGGAGTGCAGTCCGCACCCGGGGCTGGTGGTGCCGCTGGGGGACACCCTGGAGCAAGCCGGGGTGGACGGCGTCGTTCTGGAGACGTTGCGGCGGGGCGAGGGTGGGCCCGATCGGCTGGTCGGCGCGCTTTCGGCGGCGTTCCGGAGCGGTCTGGCCGTGGACTGGGCCGGGTCCGGGATGCTGCCGGGGCGGCGGGTCGAGCTGCCGACCTATGCCTTCCAGCGGCGGCGGTACTGGGTGGAGCCTGCGGAGCGGGCCGGCGGGGTCGGGTGGGGGCAGTTCACGGTCGAACATCCGGTGCTGGGCGCCGGGGTCGATCTGGCCGACGGGGCCGGGACGGTCTTTACCGGGCGGCTGTCCGCAGCCTCGCACGGGTGGCTCACGGAGCATGTGGTGCTCGGAACGGTGATCGCGCCCGGCACGGTGTTCGTCGACCTGGCGCTGCGTGCGGGGGCGGCGGTCGGCCGGGCGACGGTCGAGGAACTGACCCTGCACGCGCCGCTGATCCTGCCCGACGCGGGCGGTGTACGGATCCAGGTCCGGGTCGGCGCACCCGACGCCGCCGGGGTCGGGTCGGTGGAGATCCACTCCCAACCGGAGGATGCGGCCGGCGACGAGCCCTGGACCCGGCACGCCTCCGGGACCCTGACCGCGACCGACCTCGACCCGGCGGACGTGGCTGCGGAGGCGGCGATCTGGCCGCCCGCGGGCAGCACGCCGGTCGATCTGGACGGGGTCTACGAGCGACTGGCCTCGGCCGGATTCGAGTACGGTCCCGCCTTCCAGGGGCTGCGTGCCCTGTGGCGGCGCGGCGGCGAGTCGTTCGCCGAGATCGAACTCGGCGACGACGCACGGCAGGAGGCCGAACGCTACGAGGTGCATCCCGCGCTGTTGGATGCGGCCGTGCATGCGCTGGGCGTGGAGCCGGCGGCGGAGGTCGCGCCGGGCGAGACGCGGATCGCCTTCTCCTGGCGCGGAGTTCGGCTGGTTGCCGGCGGGGCCGGGCGGTTGCGGGTGCGGCTGGCACCGGTGGGCTCGGATGCGGTGTCGTTGTGGTTGAGCGATGTGGACGGTGAGCCGGTCGGGTCGGTCCGGGCGCTGACCGTGCGGCCGGTCTCGGCCGAGCGGCTGCGTCCGGCGGGGGCGCCGCCGCGCGATTCGATGTTCCGAGTGGAGTGGCGGTCGGTGTCGGGCGACGAGCCGGGCGCGGCGGTTCGCTGGGCGGTGGTGGGCGCGGTGGACTCCGGGCCGCTTGCCCGGCTGGTGGCGGCGTATCCGGATGCGCCGGTGTACCGCAGTGTGGTCGAGGCGGCCGGGGATGTGGCGGCGGGACCGCCCGATGTCGTGGTGGTGGGCGTGGGCGGGCCCGACGATTCGGAAGGATCGGTCGAGCGCACTCGGCGGGTGCTTGCGGACGTGTTGGCACGGACGCAGGACTGGCTGGCCGACTCCCGCTTCGCGGCGACGCGCCTGGTCGTGGTGACCTCCGGGGCCGTCGCCGCCGACGTGGATGCCGACCCCGGGGAGCGGGTGGCGGACCTGGCCGGCGCGGCGGTGTGGGGGCTGTTGCGCTCGGCCCAGTCCGAACACCCCGACCGATCCTCGCTGGTCGACCTCGACGAGGACGCGGCGTCGATTGATGCCTGGCCGGCGGTGCTTGCCTCGGCCGAGCCGCAACTTGCCGTCCGTGCGGGCCGATTCCGGGCTCCTCGGCTGGCAAGGGTGACTGCCGGGAGCAGCGAGCCGTTCGCCTTCGCGCCCGACGGCACGGTGTTGGTCACCGGTGCCACCGGCGGTCTGGGTGCCCTGGTGGCCCGGCATCTGGTGACCGCGCACGGCGTGCGCCGACTCTTGCTGCTGTCCCGCCGGGGCGCGGCCGCACCCGGTGCGGCCGAACTGGTCGAGGACCTGACCGCGCAGGGGGCGGAGGTCACCCTCGCCGCCTGCGATCTGGCCGATCGTGCCGCGCTGGCCGCCGAGTTGGCGCGTATCCCGGCCGAGCATGCGCTGACCGGGGTGATCCACACCGCCGGCGTGGTGGACGACGCCACCATCGCGAACCTGACCGATGTGCACCTGGACCATGCGCTGCGCCCCAAGGCGGACGCCGCGTTCCACCTGCACGAGTTGACCCGGGACGCGAACCCGGCCGCGTTCGTCCTGTTCTCCTCCGGGGCCACCACCTTCGGTGGTCCGGGGCAGGGCAACTACGCGGCGGCCAACGCCTTCCTGGACGCCCTGGCTCGGCAGCGCCGCGACCTCGGCCTGTCCGGGATCTCGCTGGCCTGGGGCCTGTGGGCGGGCGCGCAGGGGATGGGCGGGCGGCTGAGCGAGGCCGATGTGGCCCGCTGGGCCCGAACCGGTGCGGTGGCGATGCCGGCGGCCGAGGCATTGCGGTTGTTCGACATCGCGCTGGGCCGGCCCGAGGCGGCGCTGGTGCCGGCACACCTGGACCTTCCGGCGATGCGGGCGGATGCCGGTGCTCGGCCCGCGCTGTTCCGGGAGTTGCTCGGGACCGCTACGCGGCGGGCGGCGGGTGTGGGCGGGTCGGCGCTGACTCGGCGGCTGGCGGGGATGTCCCCGGCCGAGCGGGAGCAGGCGGTCTTGGACGTGGTGCGGACCGAGGCCGCGAACACGCTGGGACACGAGTCGGCCGGGGCGGTGCCGGCCGGGCGAGCGTTCAAGGAGCTGGGGTTCGACTCGCTGACCGGGGTGGAACTGCGCAACCGGCTGAACACCGCGACCGGGCTGCGGTTGCCGTCCACGCTGGTCTTCGACTACCCGACCCCGGCGGGGTTGGCGGCGTTCCTGGTCGGCGAGTTGGTCGGTCGTCCGGTACAGGCCGTGCCGGTTCCGGTTCCGGTGCCGGTCGGTGGGCGGGACGGGGACGCCGACGATGCGATCGTGATCGTCGGCATGGGCTGCCGGTTCCCGGGCGGGGTGGCCTCGCCGGAGGACCTGTGGAATCTGCTCGCTTCGGGCGGGGATGCGATCGGACCGTTCCCGACGGACCGGGGATGGGACCTGGCCGGGCTGTTCGACCCCGATCCCGAGCGGCCCGGGAAGAGCTACGTGGAGTCGGGCGGATTCCTGTATGGGATCGGCGAGTTCGACGCCGAGTTCTTCGGGATCTCGCCTCGTGAGGCGTTGGCGATGGATCCGCAGCAGCGGTTGCTCCTGGAGACGGCGTGGGAGACGTTCGAGCGGGCGGGGATCGATCCGACCTCGCTGCGCGGCAGCCGGACCGGGGTCTTCGCCGGGGTGATCGACAACGACTACGGCGCCCGGGTGAACCGGGTCCCGGACGAGGTCGAGGGCTATCTGGGCTACGGCAGTTCGGCGAGCATCGCGTCCGGCCGGGTCTCGTACGTCCTGGGTCTGGAGGGTCCGGCGGTCAGTATCGACACCGCGTGCTCGTCGTCCCTGGTCGCGCTGCACCTGGCGGTGAACGCGGTGCGGTCGGGCGAATGCGAACTGGCCCTGGCCGGTGGCGTGACGGCAATGGCCACCACCGAGTTCTTCGTGGAGTTCTCCCGGCAGCGGGGTCTGTCGCCGGACGGTCGCTGCAAGGCGTTCGCGGCGGCGGCGGACGGGATGGGCGCGGCCGAGGGCATCGGGCTGGTGCTGGTGGAGCGGTTGTCGGATGCGCGGCGCAACGGGCATCCGGTACTGGCGGTGGTGCGTGGTTCGGCGGTGAACCAGGACGGCGCGTCGAACGGGTTGACCGCGCCCAACGGTCCGTCGCAGCAGCGGGTGATTCGGCAGGCGTTGGGCGCGGCCGGGTTGTCTGCGGCGGATGTGGATGCGGTGGAGGCGCACGGGACCGGGACGACGCTCGGCGATCCGATCGAGGCGCAGGCGTTGTTGGCCACCTATGGGCAGGATCGGCCGGCGGATCGGCCGCTGTGGTTGGGGTCGGTGAAGTCGAATATCGGGCACACCCAGGCGGCGGCGGGTGTGGCCGGGGTGATCAAGATGGTGTTGGCGCTGCGACATGGGGTGTTGCCTCGGACGTTGCATGTGGACGAGCCGACGCCGCATGTGGATTGGTCGGCCGGTCGGGTCGAGGTGTTGGCGGGCGAGGTGGCGTGGCCGGCGGGTGAGCGGGTGCGCCGGGCGGGTGTGTCGTCCTTCGGGATCAGCGGGACGAACGCACACGTGGTCTTGGAGGAGGCGCCGGCGGACGCCGCCGAGCCTGCGCCCGCCGCGCCGACGGTCCCGGGAGTCGGCGGCGTGCTGCCCTGGGCGGTGTCGGCGCGCACCGAGGCCGGGTTGCGGGCGCAGGCGGCGCGGTTGCGCGATTGGGTGAGCGAGCATCCGGACGCCGAACCGGCGGATGTTGCCCGGTCGTTGGTGGACGGGCGGGCGGTGTTCGACGTGCGGGCTGTGGTGCGCGGGCGGGAGTCCGGCGAACTTGTGGCTGGGCTGGACGAGTTGGCTCGGGGTGGGGTGGGAGACCCCGGTTCACTGGTGACCGGCTCGGATCCGGTGTTCGTGTTTCCGGGGCAGGGGTCGCAGTGGGTGGGGATGGCGGCGGGGTTGTTGGAGTGCTCGCCGGTGTTTGCGGACGCGGTTGCCGAGTGTGCGGCCGTGATGGATCCGTTGGTGGCGGATTGGTCGCTGTTGGATGTGTTGCGGGGCGGGTCTGGCGGTGAGTTGGAGCGGGTTGATGTGGTTCAGCCGGTTCTGTTTGCGGTGATGGTGGGGCTTGCCCGGTGGTGGGAGTCGTGTGGGGTGCGGCCGGGTGCGGTGATCGGGCATTCGCAGGGGGAGATCGCGGCTGCGCATGTGGCGGGTTATCTGTCGCTCGCGGATGCGGTGCGGGTGGTCGTGCTGCGGAGCCGGGCCCTGCTGGGGGTTGCCTCTTCCGGTGGCGGGATGGTGTCGGTTGGGGTGTCCGCCGATCGGGCTCGGGAGTTGGTTGCCGGAGCTGACGGGTTGTCGTTGGCGGCGGTGAACGGGCCGACGAGTGTGGTGCTTTCGGGTGATGTCGAAGCGCTGGCGGTGGTGGTTGACGCGTGCGAGCGCGATGGGGTCCGGGCTCGGTGGATTCCGGTGGATTACGCGTCGCATTCGGCGCGGATGGAGGCCGTGCGGGGCGAGGTGGAGCGGCTGTTGGCGGATGTGACGCCGCAGGCGGGCCGCGTGCCGATGTACTCCACTTTGACCGGTGCGCCGATCGCCGATCCCGCCGAGTTGGGCGGGTCGTACTGGTTCGAGAATCTGCGGCGCACGGTCGAGCTTGAGCGGGCGGTCGGTGCGGCGGTCGCGGATGGGCGCACCGTGTTCGTCGAGTGCAGTCCGCATCCGGGACTGGTGGTGCCGTTGGGGGACACCCTGGAGTCGCTCGGTGCGGATGGCGCGGTCCTGGAGACGTTGCGGCGGGGCGAGGGCGGGCCCGATCGGCTGGTCGCCGCGCTTTCGGCGGCGTTCGTGCGTGGTCTGCCGGTGGACTGGGCCGGGCTGATCGTCGGCGCGCGGGTGGAGTTGCCGACCTACGCATTCCAGCGGCGACGCTATTGGTTGGACGAGGGGGCGCGGTCGGGGGATCCGGGCGGGTTGGGACTGGCCGCCGTCGGACATCCCTTGCTGGGTGCGGCGGTACGGCCGGCGCAGGGCGCGGGGTTGTTGTTCACGGGGCGGTTGTCGACGGTGACCCACCCGTGGCTCGCGGATCATGTGGTGCTCGGCTCGACGATCGTGCCGGGCACGGTATTCGTGGACCTGGCGCTGTGGGCCGGGGCCGAGGCGGGGTGTCCGGTGGTGGACGAACTGACCCTGCACACCCCGCTGGTGTTGCCGGAGCACGGCGGTGTGCATGTACAGGTGACCGTCGACGGGCCGGACGCCGCCGGGGCCCGGGCGGTCGCGGTGTACTCCCGGCCGGAGGACGCGCCCGGCGAGGAGGCATGGACCCGACACGCCGTCGGTGTCCTCGTCGCCGACGCCGATGCGGCTGCCGCTCTGGACGCGGCTGCGGAGGCGTGGCCGCCGGTCGGGGCGAAGCCGATCGAGGTGGCGGACTTCTATGCACGGCTGGTGGAGTCCGGGGTCGACTACGGGCCGGCGTTTCGTGGGATGCGGGCCGCCTGGCGGCGCGGGGACGAGCTGTTCGCCGATGTGGCGCTTCCGGCCGAGGAGGAGCGCGACGCGCACCGCTTCGGGGTGCATCCGGCGCTGCTCGACGCGGGCGTGCAGACCCTGCGGGTGAATTCGGGGCCGGCCGACGGGGACGACATCCGGGTGGCCTTCTCCTGGCACGGGGTGCGGCTCTTCGCGGCCGGTGCGACCCGGCTGCGGGTGTCGTGCGTGCCGTCGGGCGAGGGTGCGGTGTCGCTGCGGATCACGGACGAGACCGGGCGGGCGGTCGCCGCGATCGAGGCGTTGACGGTGCGAGCGATCTCGGCCGAGCAACTCCGGCGGGCCGGCGGCGGGCGGGACGCGCTGTACCGGCTCGCGTGGCGGGCGACGGCGGTTCCCGTGTCGGTGGCGGCGCCGCGTGTGGCCGTGGTCGGCGGCTGGGATCTGCCCGGCCTGGGCGGGTTGGTGGGCCGGTATCCGGGCGTTGCCGAACTTGCTTTGTGTGATCGGCCGTTGCCAGATCTGGTACTGCTCCCCGTCGGTGATCCGGATCCCGGTGCGCCGTTCTCCGAGCGGCGTATGCGGGAGGTGACGGCGGAACTGGTCGGGCGGCTGCACGCGTTCCTCGGCGACGAACGGCTCGCGGCGGCCCGGGTGGTCGTGGTGACCCGCACGGCGGTGGTCGTGGGTGGGGACGTGGGGCTCGGTGATCCGGCGTCGGCGTCGGTCTGGGGAGTGGTCCGGGCGGCGCAGGCCGGGCACCCGGGGCGGATCGTGCTGGTCGACCTGGACGACGATCCGGCCTCGGCGGCGGCTTTGGCGGCGGTGGCGTCGGCCGGTGGTGAGCCGCAGTTCGCGGTGCGCGGTGGCCGGGTGTCGGTACCGAGGCTGGAGCGGATTCCGGCCTCCGGCGGAGCACGGTCGGCGCTGGGGACCGGCACGGTGTTGATCGCCGGTGCGGACCGGGCGGTCGGTGCGGGGGTGGCCGAGCATCTGGCCGAGGCGTACGGGGTGGGTCGGTTCGTGTTGTTGTCCGTGGATCCCTCGGGTGCGGGGCCGACCGAACTGGCCGCCCGGCTGGGCGAGGTCGTAGCCGAGGTCGTGTCGGCGGCCTGGGACGGGCACGATCCGGGTGTGCTTGCCGCGCTCGTGGCCGAACACCGGCCGGCGGGCGTGGTGGACGGGTCGGGCGAGTCGGATGTCGCCTGGGCGTTGCACGAGCTGACCGCCGACATGGACCTGGCGTTCTTCGTGCTGTTCTCGTCGGCGGCGAGCCTGCTCGGTTCAGCGGGGCATGCGGCCACGGCCGGGGTGGATGCCTTCCACGATGCGCTGGCCGCACATCGGCGGGCGTGTGGGCTGCCCGGGGTGTCGCTTGCGTGCGGGACGGATCCGCTGCCGGGGCTGCCCGACCTGTTCGACGAGGCGATACGCCGGGAGGACGCCGTGTTGGTTTCGGCGTCGACGGATCTCACCGGGCCCGGGTCGACGTCACCGTTGTTGCCCTCCCGGAACGGCCGTGGCGCGACCACCCCCGCCGAGACCTCGACCGAGGCGGACGGCGAGGCCCTGGTCCGGCGCCTGGCGGCGCTGTCCGAGGAGGAGCGCGAGCGCGAACTGGTCGGCCTGGTACGGGCCCAGGCCGCAGCGGTGCTCGGGCATGCCGGCATCGGCGAGATCGGACCCGAACGGGCCTTCAAGGAGATCGGGTTCGACTCGCTCACCGCGGTGGAGCTGCGCAACCGGCTGATCAGGGGCACCGGGGTCGGCCTGCGCTCCACCCTCGTCTTCGACTTCCCCACGCCGCGAAGCCTGGCTCGCCACCTGAGCGGCCGGCTGGTCGAGGAGGCATCCCCGATCGGTGCGCTGCTGGCCGATCTGGACCGATTCGAGGGCGAGTTGCACGCGGTGCTCGACGAGCCGGAGGCCCGCGACCGGCTGGCCGAGCGGCTGCGTCGGCTGCTGGCCGACTGTACCGCGCCGGACGAGAGCGTCCCCGCCGCCGACGACGTCTCGGACGTGCAGTCGGCCACCGACGACGAGTTGTTCTCGCTCGTCGACCAGGGCTTCGAGTGACCCGGCCCATCCACGCATACGACCGTGTCGGCAAGGAGTAGAGGCAACGTGGCTGAGTCGGAAAAGAAACTGCGCTCGTACCTGCGGAAGGCCATCACCGATGCGCGCGACGCGCACCGCCGGGTACGCGAGTTGGAGGACCGGCAGCGCGAGCCGATCGCGATCGTGGGCATGGCCTGCCGCTTCCCGGGTGGTCTGCGTACACCGGAGGACCTGTGGCGGTTCGTCGCCGAAGGAGGCGATGCGATCGGCGAGTTCCCGACCGACCGGGGCTGGGACCTCGACGGCCTGTACGACCCGGATCCCGACCGACCGGGCACGTCGTACGTCCGCGAGGGCGGATTCCTGTACGACGTCGCGGACTTCGACGCCGAGTTCTTCGGCATCTCGCCGCGCGAGGCGGCGGCGATGGACCCGCAGCAGCGGCTGCTCCTGGAGACCTCGTGGGAGGCGGTGGAGCGCGCGGGCATCGACCCGACGTCGCTGCGACACAGCCGGACCGGGATCTACACCGGGATCAACGGCCTCGACTACACGACCGTGCTGGCCCGGACGGCCAAGGGCCGGGACGGCACGCTCGGCATGGCCAACGGGGCCAGTCTGCTGGCGGGTCGCGTGGCGTACATCCTCGGCCTGGAGGGGCCGGCGGTGACCGTGGACACGGCGTGCTCGTCGTCTCTCGTGGCGCTGCACCTGGCGAGCAACGCACTGCGGTCGGGGGAATGCGATCTGGCCCTGGCGGGCGGCGCGACGGTGATGTGCACGCCGGAGATCTTCGTCAACTTCAGCCGGCAGCGCGGACTGGCCCGCGACGGCCGGTGCAAGCCGTTCTCGGCGGCGGCCGACGGGTTCATCCTCTCCGACGGCGCGGGCCTGTTCCTGATCGAACGGCTCTCCGACGCGCGACGCAACGGGCATCCGGTACTGGCCGTGCTGCGCGGTTCGGCGATCAACCAGGACGGCGCGTCGAACGGGCTGACCGCGCCGAACGGGCCGGCCCAGGAGCGGGTGATCCTGCAGGCCCTGCAGAGCGCCGGGCTGGTGACCGGTGACGTGGACGCCGTGGAGGCGCACGGCACCGGGACCACGCTCGGCGACCCGATCGAGGCGCACGCGCTGTTGGCGACCTACGGTCAGGATCGGACCGCGGATCGGCCGCTGAGGCTCGGGTCGATCAAGTCCAACATCGGACACACCCAGGCCGCCGCGGGGGTGGCCGGGATGATCAAGATGGTGTTGGCCATGCGGCACGGTGTGCTGCCCAGGACGCTGCACGTCGACGCGCCCTCGCCGCACATCGACTGGTCGGCCGGGCGGGTGGAACTGCTCACCGAGCCCGTGCCGTGGCCGAGGTCCGACCGGCCGCGCCGCGCCGGTGTCTCGTCGTTCGGGGCAAGCGGGACGAACGCGCATGTGGTGCTGGAGGAGGCGCCCGCGGACGGCGACGACGGTGTCGTGGAGGTGTCCTCGCCCACGGGCATCGGCGGTGTCGAGGAGGTCCCGCCGCCCACGGGCATCGGCGGTGTCCTGCCGTGGGTGTTGTCGGCTCGGTCCGAGGCCGCGTTGCGCGCGCAGGCGGGGCGATTGCGGGACTGGCTGGCCGAGCACCCCGAGGCGGATCCGGTCGATGTGGGCCGGTCGTTGGCGGCGGGGCGCGCGGTGCTGGAACGGCGCGCCGTGGTGCGCGGGCAGGATGTCGCCGAACTCGCCGTCGGGACGGGCGAGGTGGCCGACGGCGGTGAACTCGCCGGTGGGCGGCCGATGTTCGCCGGACCCGGTCCGGTGTTCGTGTTTCCGGGGCAGGGGTCGCAGTGGGTGGGGATGGCGGCGGGGTTGTTGGAGTGCTCGCCGGTGTTTGCGGGTGCGGTGGCGGAGTGTGCGGCGGTGATGGATCCGTTGGTGGCGGATTGGTCGCTGTTGGATGTGTTGCGTGGTGCGGGTGGTGAGGCGTTGGCCGAGCGGGTTGATGTGGTTCAGCCGGCGTTGTTCGCGGTGATGGTGGGGCTTGCGCGGTGGTGGGAGTCGTGTGGGGTCAAGCCGGGTGCGGTGATCGGGCATTCGCAGGGGGAGATCGCGGCTGCGCATGTGGCGGGTCATCTGTCGCTGGCGGATGCGGTACGGATCGTGGTGTTGCGCAGTCGGGCGCTGCGCGGGATCGCGGCGGCCGGTGGCGGCATGGTGTCCGTGGGGGTGTCCGTCGAGCGGGCCGAGGAACTGGTCGCCGGTACACACGGATTGTCGCTCGCGGCGGTCAACGGGCCGCGCAGTGTGGTGCTTTCCGGGGACCGTGAGGCGCTGGCCGCCGTCGTCGTTTCGTGTGAGCGCGAGGGCGTGCGGGCCCGGTGGATCCCGGTGGACTACGCGTCGCATTCCGCGCACATGGAGGTGGTCCGGGACCAGGTCGAGCGTTTGTCGGCCGCGGTGACGCCGCAGGCGGGTCGGGTGCCGATGTACTCGACGCTGACCGGGGAAGCCGTCACGGACCCGGCCGAGTTGGGCGCCGGCTACTGGTTCGAGAACCTGCGTGGGACGGTACGGCTGACCACTGCCGTGGGGGCGGCCGTTGCCGACGGACACGTCGCCTTTGTCGAGTGCAGCCCGCATCCGGGCCTGGTCGTGCCGCTCGGGGAAACCCTCGAGGAACTGGGCGTCGAAGACGGCACGGTCCTGGAGACGTTGCGGCGGGACGACGGTGGCCCGGATCGGCTGGTCGCCGCGCTCTCGGCGGCGTTCGTCGCGGGTGTGCCGGTGGACTGGGCCGCTCTGTTTCCGGGCGAGGGGCGGGCCGATCTGCCCACGTACGCCTTCCAGCATCGCCGCTATTGGGCCGAGGCCGAATCGCCCGCAGGCGGCGGCGTGGCCTGGGGGCAGCGGGCGGTGGCGCATCCGGTACTCGGCGCCGCCGTCGACCTGGCCGGCGACGCGGGTACCGTGTTCACCGGGCAGCTGTCGACGACCGCCCAACCGTGGCTGGCCGACCACGCCGTGCTCGACACGGTGATCGTGCCCGGGACGGCGTTCCTGGACCTGGTCCTGCGGGCCGGCGCCGAGGTCGGCTACCCGGCGATCGAGGAACTGACCCTGCACACGCCGCTCGTGCTGCCGGATGCCTCGGGCGTCCTGGTACAGGTCGTGGTCGGTGCGGCGGACGGCGACGACGGAGGCGACGGGGCCCGGACGGTCGACGTGCACTCGCGCGCCGAGGACGCGCCGCCGGACCACCCGTGGACCCGGCACGCGTCGGGGGTGCTGGTCGCGGCGGGCGAGGAGCGGGCCGAGGACATGCCGGCCGGGCCGTGGCCGCCGACCGGTGCCGAGGTGGTCGGCGTCGACGACGCCTACGAGCGGCTGGCGGTGGCGGGATTCGACTACGGCCCGGTGTTCCAGGGGCTGCGGTCGGTCCGGGTGCGCGGCGACGAGTTGTTCGCCGAGGTGGAGTTGCCGGAGGAGGGGCACGCGGACGCGGACCGGTTCGCGCTGCACCCGGCGCTGCTCGATGCCGCGTTGCATCCGCTGGTGGTTGCGGCCGGTGCCGATACGCCGATCATGGCGGGGCTGCCGTTCGTGTGGCGCGGCATTCGGGCGGGTGTTCCCGGGGCGCGACGGTTGCGGGTTCGGCTGGTGCGCTCGGGGTCGGGATCGGCTGTGGGTTCGGGCCCGGGCTCGGACTCGGCTTCCGGCGAGGTGTCGGTCCGGGCGTGGGACGAGGACGGCCGGAAGGTGGTGGCGATCGAGTCGCTGACCATCCGCCCGGTCTCGGCGGACGGGTTGCGGACGCCCGATGCTTTGGTCCGCGACTCCCTGTTCACGCTCGCGTGGACCGCGTTGGAGCTACCGGACGCCGCCGACGACGCGCTGGACGCGACTCTGCTGGGCGGCGACGGTGCGGCCGATCTCGCCGTGCTGACGGCAGCCATTGACACCGGAACGGACGTACCTGCTCAGGTGGTTCTGCCCGTGTCGGTCGACGACGCGGACCCCGTGGCGGCGGCGCACACGGCCGGCCGGCAGGTGTTGGCGGCGCTTCGGGACTGGCTTGCCGACGAGCGATTCGCCGACTCCCGGCTGGTGTTCGTCACCTCCGGCGCGGTCGCGGTCGCGGACGAGCAGGTACGTCCGGCCTCGGCGGCCGTCTGGGGCCTGGTCCGCTCGGCCCAGTCCGAACACCCGGGGCGTTTCGTCCTGGTGGACGCGGACTCCGTCGCGGACCCCGGCCCGGACTTCGCCAGGGGCCTGCGGACCGGTGTGGATCAGCTGGTCCTGCGAGACGGAACGGCCTGGGCGCCGAACCTGGTTCGAGCCCCTGCGGACGCCGGATCGGCCGGCTTCGCGCCCGCTCCCGACGGTACGGTCCTGATCACCGGCGGCACCGGAACCCTGGGCACGTTGCTCGCCCGGCATCTGGTCACCCACCACGGCGTGCGTCACCTGCTGTTGCTCAGTCGACGCGGCGGTACGGCCGCCGGCGCAGCGGACCTGGTCGCGGAACTCGCCACGCTCGGCGCCGAGGTGACCTGCGTGGCCGGGGACGCCGCCGACCGCGTCACGCTGGAGCGCGTGTTGGCGGACATCCCCGGCGAACACCCGCTGACGGCCGTGATCCACGCGGCGGGTGTGGTGGACGACGGCGTCGTCCAGTCCCTCACCGCCGACCGGCTGGACGCGGTGTTGCGCCCGAAGGTGGACGCCGCATGGAACCTGCACGAGGCGACTCGGCACTTGGACCTGACCGCGTTCGTGCTGTTCTCCTCTGCGGCGGGTGTGCTCGGCAACCCCGGCCAGGGCAACTACGCGGCGGCCAACGCCTTTCTCGACGCCCTCGTTCGCCGTCGGCGCCGCGAGGGCCTGCCGGGCAGCTCGTTGGCGTGGGGCTGGTGGGCGCCGACCAGCGAGATGACCGCCGGGCTCGGCGATGCCGACCGGCAGCGGATGGCGCGCCTGGGTGTACTGCCCCTGGCCCCGGAACAGGGGTTGGCCCTGTTCGACGCGGCGACGAACCATGCCGAACCGACGCCGACCGTGGTCCGGATGGACCTCGCGGTGCTGCGTACGGCCGGATCGGTGGTGCCCACGCTGCTGCGCGGTCTCGCCCGGGTACCCAACCGGCGGGCTGCGACGGCGGGTTCGGCGGCTGAGCTGCGCCGTCGTCCGGCCGGTGTCTCGGCGGCCGATTGGGAGCAGACGCTGATCCGGGCGGTGTGCGTGCACGCCGCCGCCGTCATCGGCCACGGCGATGCGACCGAGATCGACGAGACGCGGGCGTTCCGCGACCTGGGCTTCGATTCGCTCACCGGTCTGGAACTGCGTAATCGGCTGAACACGGCGACCGGCCTGCGGCTGCCCGCCACGTTGGTCTTCGACTACCCCAGCCCGGTGGTCCTGGGCCGGTGGTTGTGTGATCGGCTCGCCGAGGAGGACGCCGGCCCGGTCGGCTCGACCGCCGGAGCGCAGGTGGTGTCGTCGGTCGGCTCCGACGCCGGCGACGACCCGATCGTGATCGTCGGCATGGGCTGCCGGTTCCCCGGCGGAATCACCGCACCCGAACACCTGTGGGACGTGGTCGCCGGTGGGGTGGACACCCTCACCGACTTCCCCACCGATCGTGGCTGGGACATCGAGCGCATCTTCGACCCGGACCCGGACCGACCCGGCAGTACCTACGTGCGTACCGGCGGATTCGTGGACACCATCGCCGATTTCGACCCGGACCTGTTCGGGATCTCGCCGCGTGAGGCGTTGGCGATGGATCCGCAGCAGCGGTTGCTCCTGGAGACGGCGTGGGAGACGTTCGAGCGCGCGGGCATCGATCCGACCTCGCTGCGGGGCAGTCGGACCGGGGTGTTCGCCGGCGCCATCTACTACGACTACGCGGGCGGCCGGCTGCGGAAGGTGCCGGACGAGCTGGAGGGTTACATCGGCAACGGCAATGTGGGCAGCGTCGCCTCGGGCCGGGTGGCCTATACGTTCGGCCTGGAGGGGCCGGCGGTCACCGTGGATACGGCGTGCTCGTCGTCGCTGGTGGCGCTGCACCTGGCGGTGAACGCGGTGCGGTCGGGCGAGTGCGAACTGGCCCTGGCGGGCGGCGTCACCGTGATGTCGACGCCCAGCGTGTTCCTCGACTTCTCCCGGCAGCGCGGCCTGTCGTCCGACGGCCGGTGCCGGTCGTTCGCGGCGGCGGCGGACGGCACCGGGTGGGGTGAGGGTGTCGGGCTGGTGCTGGTGGAGCGGTTGTCGGATGCGCGGCGCAATGGGCATCCGGTACTGGCGGTGGTGCGTGGTTCGGCGGTGAATCAGGACGGCGCGTCGAACGGGTTGACCGCGCCGAACGGTCCGTCGCAGCAGCGGGTGATTCGGCAGGCGTTGGGCGCGGCCGGGTTGTCTGCGGCGGATGTGGATGCGGTGGAGGCGCACGGGACCGG